>JAFUCD010000007.1 GCA_017459865.1 Oscillospiraceae bacterium | reverse complement strand
TTTTTCGGGCTTCTTGTGTTATTATGTTCATGGGAAGTCCTCCTTTAGGTTTGGTTGGTTAAGTTGGGGAACTCAATTATACCATACCAAAGTTTGGACTTCTCTTTTTATTGGTTCACATCATTTTACTGCATACATTTTTTGCTGTTTCTGCGAAAATCCTTTGGATCTTCAAGCCTGCGACGCAAGGATAGCCAGCGTTTTGTCGTCCTTCCGACCGTTGAAGTATTGGTCAAGGACCTGCTGAAATACAGAACACTCCGGCTCAGCCTCGGCAAACAGCGTCATACTGGATCGCAGCTTCATGTCATCCGGCCAACCGAACACCTCTGACGCACTATGGGTATCCAGCGTAAGCAGGGCGCCCGAGATCTCCAGCAGACGCTCGCGCAGGACCGGGTGCTGCAGATATGCTTTTGTCTCCTCCAGATTTTTGATCGCATAATATTGCGCAGTAGAGCTGTAGCCCAGCCCCTGGATCTGCGGAAAGACATACCACATCCAATGGCTGCGCTTGCAGCCGTCACGGATCTCGCGCAGAGCGGCGTCATAGTTGCGTGCCTGTCCCTTCAAAAAACGTTCCAGATCATATTGTGCCATGTGAAAACCTCCTGTCAGAATTGTCGCATCACGCGCCATGCCTCGGTCAAGCGCTCCAGACTCCATGCTGCGTTGGCAGGACTCGTAGAGGGGAGACAGATGGCTTCGCGTCCGGTGATGGGCTGCATGTACTTTCGGTAATAGCGAAAAGCGGTCTTGCCATTCACATAAATGTTTCGGATATTTGCCGTCTGCAGGATCGGGGTGATATCATTAACTACAACATCGGTGATGCTGCTGTCAGAAGCGCCCGTGATCGTGCAGGAGCGTATCACATCCCATGCGGCGATATGATGCCGTATCAGAAACGCATGCTTCTCCGAAACGCTTTCGGGGACGGCGTCCTCAAAGATCGCGGCGACGACCCTCCAGAACCGATTTTGCGGGTGTCCGTAAAAGTATCCGGATTCTCTGGACTTCGGGGAGGGGAAGCTGCCGAGAATGAGGATCTCGGAGTCGGCGTCAAAGGTCGGCGGGATGGGGTGGAGGAGGTTCGATCGTTCCATCGGGCGCCTCATGACGTGGAGGCTGCGACCGCCTGCTGCGCCAACACACAGTCGATCGCAAGCACGACTGCAAGCGCAGGGATCGTGTCTTGATCGCGGGCGATCCGGATCTCATAGCTGTCGCCCCAGCTGAGCCACACCTTGGAGACGGAAGCAATCTCGGATCCATGCTGCGTGATCCGGTATTCGTGCGCCCAAAAGTCTCCGTCGATCTGCCAGTCCAGCCCCTCGATGCGATATTTCGGATGCATGAAGGTCAGCTCCTTTACGATCTCGGCGACCAGTTGCCCGCCCAGATGCACATGAAAGCGCGGCTGAAAGGAAAACGCCTTTTGATGGATCAGCGCGACCTCAGAGCCCATCGCATCATAAATGTGCAGTTTTTTCCCGAGCGTAAAGCGTTCGCCCTCGACGTGATACCGTTCCTGCTCAAATTCGTCCAGGATCAGAAATCGGGAGCGATAGGAGAAGACCTTCTGCTTCATAAAAAGCTTGATCATGATCGTACCTCAAACATACTTGTTGTGTCAATTCTACCATATTCAAAGCCATGGCACAATCAAAAATTGATTGACACGGCTTCTGATCAGACGTAAAATTTGAGACAGGAAAGGGGATGCGAACCATGCAATTTTTTGACCGTGAAATCAAGAAGCTCGGCTTCGGTCTGATGCGTCTGCCGAAAAAGGACGATGTGATCGATATCGAGCAGGTGAAAGAGATGGTAGACCGCTTCATGGCGGCGGGCTTTACCTATTTTGATACCGCCTGGGCGTACGACGGCTCAGAGGAGGCGATCCGCAAGGCGCTCGTCGAGCGTTATCCGCGCGAGAGCTTCCAGCTCGCAACGAAGAACGCCGCGTGGATCGATTGCAACAGCCGCGAGGATGCGATACGGCAGTTCGAAGAATCGCTTGCCGATACCGGCGCTGGGTATTTTGACAACTATCTGCTGCACAACCTCGGCGAGGGTCGCACACACTATTTCGATGATTTTGATATGTGGGATTTCGTTGCGCAGAAGAAGGCGGAAGGGAAGATCAGACACTATGGCTTTTCGTTCCATTCCACACCCGAGGAGCTGGACGCGATCCTGACTGCCCATCCGGACGCGGAGTTCGTTCAGCTGCAGATCAACTATGCCGACTGGGAGAATCCCGCTATCCAGTCCCGCGGTGTGTACGAGGTCGCGCGCAGGCACGGTAAGCCTGTCATCATCATGGAGCCGCTGAAGGGCGGTCTGCTCGCAAACCCACCGGAGAGTGTGAAGCAGATCCTCACGGCTGCGGAGCCTGAACGCTCGGATGCGTCCTGGGGCATTCGCTTTGCCGCGGATCTGGAGGGCGTTCTGGTCGTTTTATCGGGCATGAGCGATATTCCGCAGATGGAGGACAACATCTCCTTCATGCACGACTTCAAAGGGCTGACGCCGGAGCAGTCCGACACGGTAGAGCGGGCACGCGCGGAGCTCAACCGCATTCCGCTCGTTCCGTGCACGACCTGCAATTACTGTGCCAAGGTATGCCCGATGGATATCGGCATTTCCGGAACCTTTACCGCGAAAAACATTTACACGCTCTATCAGAACATGGGTTCTGCGCAGCATCAGGAGCATTGGCTCGTCGGCGGACACGGACGCAGGCAGGCGATCAACTGCATCCAATGCGGCGCCTGTGAACAGGTATGTCCGCAGCACATCCACATTCGTGACGAGCTGAGGGAAGCAGCACAGCTGTTTGAACAGAAACGGGAGGAGCAGACATAACTGCCTGAGCGACGTAAAAAAGCAGGAAGCATTTTTGCCTCCTGCTTTTTTACGTCCATTCTCATTTATCCGGTTCGACTTTCATGATGATAGCTCTGCCGCAATGATCAGATTGGAATCAGGAAATCCGGTTTCCTGTCCCTGCTCATCAAACAGCGATACGAGAGGGGACAGGTGCTTGACATAGCCGTCCTCCAGAAGAGACCGTGCCGAAACGATGCGCATTCCGAGCTGCTCCAGCTTCCGACAGAAGTCAGATAATTCATAATAACCGAAGCACTCCTGGATCTCATGCGCAAAGGATTCGCTGCCCCAGGTGTAGGTATACAAAAATTCACGTCCGAAATTGATGTCCGTCACGACCTCGCGTTTCGCTTCATCCATCGAGACGAGCTTCTGCTCGTAAGTCAGAGAATCCATTCCCCGGAAATCAAACAGAAACTGTCGGAAAAATTCAAGTCCCTCGGCGGTGTGAAAACGAATGCGAAGCTTCGAGTCACCGGGTGTTTTCACACCGTCTCGGATGATGATCCTGCCGCCCGGATGCAGAGACGCAACCGCATGCTCCAACGCTGTGTCTACCGACGAGAGATCAAACATCCCGTTTCCTCTGTCGGTATAGGAATAGATCTCGTGCAGGATCGAGGAGAAAATGATGTTGTCCACCTTGCGTGCAAACGGCTCCTGCACAAAATTATGGATCTCGGCAGTCCAGCTTCGTCCTTCACGGCGCTTCTTCGCACGCAGGACCTCGATCACGTTCGCGGAGATATCTGTGCCGATCACTTCCATCTCCGGAAAGCGCTCTGCAAGCTGATCGAGCAGAACGCCGCCGCCGGAGCCGACGTCCAGAACGCTTTTGCCCTTCACAAAGTCCAGAATGGAGGATTTTGTGCTGCCGCTGACGTCGTTCATGCTGGCGAGGTATTTCTCCTCATTGTTCAGTCGATCAAAGGAGTCTCGGCGAAAGCCGAACGTGTCAAACAGCATCGTGATGCTTTTTTCATAGCTCAACAGACCGGAGCGCTCGGCCTCAACGCAGAAAGCAATGAGCGTTTCGCAAACCGGTGTGAACCTGACGCCGATCATCAGCGCGCTTCCAAGCTGCTGACACATCAGACCCACATGCTGCGAATATGACTCAGGCTCCTGCAGCCAGCGCTCGATGATGCGCTGCTTGTAGATGTTGACGTGTTTGCTGCCCTCGTAATCATAATAAAGCGTGTCGGCAAGGGGCTTGAAATTCAAGTGATGCACGGTATCGTCATTTACCTGCTCCAACGCAAGCGAGGTCAGCGTTGCCGCGCCCTCGAGTCCGAACGGAGACAAGGCGGATTCAAAGTACCACAGATCGAACCGCGGGAAAATACGCGCTTCAAACAGATCTGCGATCTCAGGGCGGAGCGAGGCTGTCTCATCCATCATTCCGGGCAGGAGCTGCGAGAGACGTTCATACGTCGAAAGCTCATGGATCCGTCCCTTGTAAAGCGCAACCGCAAAAGCGTGGATATCATCTTTTACTTTTTCCCAGATCCGCTCACTGACCGCACGAATGATGCAGGCATTCAAAATCTCAATGATCTCGCAGAACGTGTCCTGCGTCATTTCAGAAGAAAGCTTGCGCAGCGCCAGACTGCTCTCCATCCGGCACTCTCCGCGGATGTATTGCCCGGCGAGACCGTGCGTTGCGATCAGAAGGTACGCGGGATCGGTTTCAGGATCTCGAATATGGACATGATCGGCATAGATCCGGGCGCTGGCTTCGTTGTGGATCTCCAACTGATAACCCCGTGCCCGCCATCGCGCGCGATCCTCCATCGTCCCGCCCTTCGCAACCTCGGACCAGCACAAAACCGTGCGGATCAAACCGTAGCCTGTATCATCCAAGGATGTGTAGGTGTCAAGAAAATCGAGTGTTTTCAGGGTATATTCCAATGCTGCGTTGCCGGATTTGTCTGACATCCTGGAAATGCGCTCGGCATTCCAATACGGCTGCTCTGCGCCTACCAAATAACGCAGCCATGCGTTCTCCGACAGCGTATCCGGCTTGACGCTTCCGTCAGGTTCAAAATAATGTGCACGGTTGAGCATCATACGTGATCAACTCCAAATGATTTTTATTCCAATTTGAACCGAATCAACCCGCCGCGCCGTTCGTGACCGGTGTTCCAAAGTGCTTTCAGGACCAGCCATTCATATTTGCTGTAGGTCACTGCCTTCACAAGCAATGTGTCCGGCGTCTCTTCAAAGCCGTTGATCAGGAACCAATGCCAAACATAGCTTTTCATAGTGCGGTTTCTATGATTCAGGACCAGCGTCGGGATCGGATATCCGCCTCGGATCTGCTCTTTGATAAAGCGCTCGGCGGCCTCATAGGGTTCTGAGCCGTCAAAGGCCGTCATTTGAAGCCGCTCGTTTCCCCGATCGTGCAAATATCGCCCGTAGCCGTCGATAAAGATGTCCAGTCGATCGATCCCGGACCAGCGCGGGTGCAGATAGGGCTCCATGACGTGTGCAAAATCAACATACTGATCTTTGCTGAGCGCAGACAGATCGAAGGGATAGAGATCGGTTAGTCCGCGATGCAGCGCGAAATACAGGCTGCTGTCGCAAGCGGTCTCCGCGCCGCAGCCGCCGATGCACATCATAAAGGTGCGGAACCAGTCCTGGTTCCCGCCGTAGGAGGTACCAATGGTAAAATGGGGTAGCTCAAGCTTCATACGTTGCTCTCATTTCTGATGGGGAATATCGATGCGACGGACGATCATGTCGCGACCGTCCGCCTCGATGACCGCTAGCGTGATCGCCTGATCGAACCGACGCGGACCGCAGGAGCCCGGATTCAGAAAAAGCGTGCCGCCAACACTCCGCGCATCATACCTGTGTGTATGCCCGGTCACGACCAGATCATACGGCGTTAGTTCCTCCGGAAGATCCTTTTTCTTGTGTGTCATACAGACGTGAAGTCCGCCGAGACTCAGGTCCAGAAAAGCGGGAATATGCTCTGCCCACTCCTTATCGTTGTTGCCGCGCACAACGTGCACCGGCGCGATCGCTTCGAGCCGGTCCAGAATCGTCTGCTTATTGATGTCTCCGCCGTGAAGGATCACGTCGCACCCCTTCAGAGCATCGATCACCTCCGGGCGCAGCAGGCCATGTGTATCAGACAAAACACCGATCTTCATTTGGCAAAGCTCCTTTTCGGTTATCGGAGATAGAGCAGAGACAGCGCGATGAGAAATTGCGCCGGATAATAGGTAAGATAGTTCAGGATGATATCGACCGGTCGTTCCTTTCCGCCGAAATAGGTCCCGCTCAGCACGAGATCCGACAGCGCGAACAGAATGCCGCCGACAAAGATCAGATTCAGCGTCGGCTCATGCCAGCCGCGCTGGAGCGCAAGACTCCCGGCGACCAGAACCGTTGAAAACAGGATCGCGCCATAGCCGAAGACGATCAGGCGCATTTTTCCGAAGTCCAGCTTCATGGTCTTTTCCAGAAGGATGTTTCCACCGCTGACCAGGACCGCGAGCGCGATCGGAAGAATGACATACAGCGCGCTCTTTGGCTGATACTGCAGCAGCATCCCTGTGATATACAAAACATGCCCGATGGCAAACGACAGGAATCCGGCATAAGTGAATGGGTCGTCATGCGCAGGATACACATATTTCAGATCCAGCCAGATATCGCCGAGCAAGCCGAAGAGAAGCCCAAGGACGAAGAAAACGCCCATGACCTGCAAGCCTCCGGCCTGAGCGGAAAGAAACCATCCGCAGACCGCAACGGCAAGAAAGAATAAGGAGACAGTCGTCTTCAGAAATACGGCCTTCAGGGAATATGCCTTGAGCTTTTCCCGAACATAAAGAAACAGGGTGATCGCGCCGATGAGAAGCAGGATGAAAATGATGCTGTTCATGGTGGTGCTCCTTTTTCTGTTTTGGTTTCAAGCCTTCTGATGCCGCCTCAGTCGTATCAAGCTGCAAACAGCAGCTCCTCGAGCAGAACGACCAGCGCTTCAAGCCCGGCGCGATCCGCCTGCGTGAAGCGATCCGTGATCGGGCTGTCGATATCCAGAACGCCGATGACACGTCCGTTGTGATGGAAGGGGACCACGATCTCGGAACGGGAAGCGGAATCACATGCGATGTGACCCGGAAACTGATGCACGTCGGGGACAAGCTGCGTTTCGTCCCGGAGCGCCGCAGTCCCGCAAACGCCCTTTCCGTAAGGGATCTCAATACATGCGACCTTGCCCTGAAACGGCCCCAGGACCAGCTGATCGCCCTGAGACAGGTAGAAGCCCGCCCAGTTGATGTCCTCCAACGCGTCGTAGAGCAAAGCGGAAATGTTCGCAAGATTTGCGATCAGATGCGGAACGCCGCGCACAAGCGCATCCGCCTGCGCGACCAGCGATCCATAGTTCGTCTGTGCCATTTCGATTCTCCTTTCTCAAGCTGCCGGAAATCTACTTGATCTGTCGTCATTGTACTATGCCGTATCAGGTGCGTCAAGAACAGAGATTCGGATCAGCGGAAAGCCGTGATGTCACGCCTCTTCATCGGCAAGCTCTCTGTATGCTTCCAGCAAATGATCCAGCCCATCCTGAGACAGCACGCCGCGTTTTAAGTCCTTCAGAAGCCGTCCGGCCTCGTCATCTGCATAATCACGCTTCCATTCATCGCCCGTGTAGTACGCTTCCAGCGCACGGATCAGCTCAGCAAGCATTTCGCTGATTTGTTTTGCATCCAGCAGCGCCTGCGCTTCATCCATCATCATCTCATACTTGCGGATGCGGGAGATCTGTTCGTCGGAATTGGTGCACGTTCTTTTCATATACACAACGGATTCCACATGCGGCGTATGCGGGAACATATCGACGGTGACGCCGTCGGCAGGGGGGTAGCCGCGCTCTGTCAGAAGCTTCAGATCCCGCGCCAGCGTGCCGGGGTCGCAGGAGACGTATACGATGCGCTCCGGCTGCATGGAGACGATCGCGTCTATGGCAGTGGGGGACATGCCCTTGCGCGGCGGATCAACGACGACGGCGTTCGGACGCATGCCGCGCTCCGAAAACATCTCAGCCGCTTCACCGGCGTCGGCACATACAAATTCCGCGTTTCCGATCCCGTTTTGCGCAGCATTGGATCTCGCGTTCCCGATCGCTTCCTGAACGATCTCAGCGCCGATCACATGACCTGCCCGCTTTGCCAGACAGAGGCTGATTGTTCCCGCGCCGCAGTAGAGATCCAATACCGTGTCAGAAGGGGACTGCACCGCGTAGGAAACGGCCTTATCATACAGCCGCTCGGCCTGAGCGGGATTGACCTGATAAAATGCCTGCGGGGCGATCTGAAAGCGCAGACCACAGAGAACGTCCTCCATCTCCGGCTTGCCCCAGAGCGTGTGAAAATCTCCCGTGAGCACGACGTTGCCTTTCGTCTTGTTGATGCACAGCACGATGCCGGTCAGCTCGGGACACTGCACGCGGAGCGTCTCGACCAGACTTTCTGTTTTCGAACCGAAGCCGCGCGCGGAGATGATGCAGAGCACGGCGTCCGGCGTATGCACGGCGCAGCGTGTGAAGATATGCCGCACGGTGCCTTTTCCGGTTTGTTCCTCATAAGGCACAAAGCCCTCGCGCTCCATCCAGCGGACAACGGCTTCAGCTGCGTGGTCGGCAAGCGGCATTTGCAGCAAGCAGTCCTCCACCGGCGTGACCGCATGGGTCGAGGCACGATAGAAGCCCTTTACAGGTTTGCCCGCAGAGAGCCCGACGTTATAGATGGCCTTGTTGCGATAATGCTCCGGCGCCGCGGCGCCGAGGATCTCGGAGATCTGAAGCTCCAGGCCGCCGATGCGCCGGAGCGCGTCGTTGACGCGCGCGAGCTTCATATTCAGCTCTTCCTCATACTGCATGTGCAGCAGTGAGCAGCCGCCGCATTTGCGAAAAACGGGACAGGGTGGCGTTTGCCGCATAGCGGAAGGGGAGAGACAACGCTCTCCCTTTCCATATACCGCGGAGGTCGTGACCTTTAAGATCCGAACCTCCCAGATCTCGCCGACGATCGTGCCCTTGACGAACACGGCGCGCCCTTCGATGCGACAAACGCCCGCGCCGTCGGCAGTATAGCCTGTGATCTCGGCGGTATGCAGTTGATTTTTCTTCAGCATGTGATGCTCAGGCGTCTGCCTGCTCCTGCGCCTCGGCGATGTGCATATACTCGTCGTACGTACACATACGGTCAATGATGCCGTCGGGCGTGATCTCGATGATGCGGTTCGCGACCGTCTGCGTCAGCTGGTGGTCATGGCTCGTGAAGAGAATGTTATAGGGGAAGGCGGACATGCCGTTGTTCAGCGCGGCGATGCTCTCAAGGTCGAGATGGTTCGTCGGCTGATCGAACACGAGCACGTTCGCGCCGGAGAGCATCATCTTCGAGATCATGCAGCGCACGCGCTCGCCGCCGGAGAGGACGTTGACCTTTTTATAAACGTCGTCGCCGGAGAAGAGCATCCTGCCGAGGAAGGTGCGCAGATAGCTCTCGCGCTTGTCCTCGGAGAACTGGCGCATCCAGTCGATGAGATCATAGTCGCAGCCGTCGAAGTAGCTGCTGTGGTCGACGGGGAAGTAGGCCTGCGTGGTGGAGACGCCCCATTTGACCGTGCCCTCGTCGGGTTCCTCATCGCCCATGAGGATCTTGAAGAGCATCGTAACGGCGCGCTCGTCCTTGCCGATGATGGCGATCTTGTCCTCACGATTGACGATAAAGCTGACCTTGTTGAGCAGCTTTACACCGTCCACAGTCTTGCTGACCTCGGTGACGAACAGGCGATCCTTGCCCGGCTCGCGCTCAGCCTTGAAGCCGACCCAGGGATAGCGGCGGCTGGAGGCGGGCATCTCCTCGACCGTCAGCTTTTCCAGCAGCTTGCGGCGACTCGTCGCCTGACGGGACTTGGACTTGTTCGCGGAGAAGCGGCGGATGAAATTCTGCAGCTCCTCGATCTTCTGCTCAGCGCGCTTGTTCTGGTCCTTCATGAGCTTCTGCATCAGCTGACTGGAGTCATACCAGAAGTCATAGTTGCCGACATACATCTTGATCTTGCCGTAATCGATATCGACGATGTGCGTGCAGACGTTGTTCAGGAAGTAACGGTCATGGGAGACAACGAGCACGGTGCCGTCGTAATCCATGAGAAAGTCCTCCAGCCAAACGACGCTCGCAAGGTCGAGGTTGTTCGTCGGCTCGTCGAGCAGGATGATATCCGGGTGCCCGAACAGCGCCTGCGCGAGCAGGACCTTGACCTTCAGTCTGGGATCCATGTCGGACATCATGGTCCAATGGAAATCCGGAGAAATACCAAGCCCCTGCAGGATGCGGGAGGCGTCGGATTCCGATTCCCAGCCGCCGAGCTCGGCATATTCCTCTTCGAGCTCCGAGGCGCGCAGACCGTCTTCATCGGTCATGTCCTCCTTGGAATAGATCGCTTCCTTCTCCTGCGCGATCTCATACAGACGCGCGTTGCCCATGATGACCGTGTCCATAACGGTGTGGTCATCGTACATGGTCTGGTCCTGCTTCAGGACAGACATACGCGCCTTGGGATCGATATGGACGTGACCGGAGGTCGGCTCCAGCACGCCAGACAGGATCTTCAGAAACGTGGATTTGCCCGCGCCGTTCGCGCCGATGATGCCATAGCAGTTGCCGGCGGTGAATTGCAGATCGACCTTGGAAAAGAGGGGAGTGCCGCTGTAGGACAGCGAGAGATCTTCAACAGTAATCATTTGCCTGTGTCGGCTCCTTTCGGTTGATAAGGGGAATCGCTGAAAACGCACACAAGGAGCCGGACAATGAACCGGCTCCTGTATGTGGATTTATTTTGCGAGGATCTTTTTCAGACGTGCGTAACGGGGGAGAGAATTCTCCAGCGGGAGGCGCGGCTCGCCCTGAATGAGGGGGAGGGCATACTCCACGAATGCGTCCGTGACCTGGTTTTTCTCGGGCGTGATCCAGCCGAGCGGGACCTTCTTTTCGAAATTCGCGACGCTGGTGAGCGGAAGCAGCTTGGTCGCGCAATGGTACTTTCCGTCGAGGAACTCGCGCGCAAAGGCGACCATCTTACCGGTCTCGCCGGAGACGGCGGCCTCGACCGCGACCTTGCCGGCGAGGAACGCCTCATCGATGTCGGTCTGAGAGGCGAGATGCGCGCCGCAGCGCTGCAGCAGCGAAAGCTCGATGCCGCGCACCTTGACACCGGAGCGCTCCTTGATCACGTTCGCGAGCGTCGCGGCGAGACCGCCGAGCTGCGCATGACCAAAGCCGTCCGTTGCCGAGGTCTTGGCCTCGGAAACGAAGGTGCCGTCGGCATAGTGGATGCCTTCCGAAACAGCCACGATGACCTTGCCCTTTTCCTGATAGATACGCTTGACGTCGGCAATGAACGCCTCCATCTCAAAGTCGACCTCAGGGAGATAGATCAGATCCGGACCCGAGCCGAACGCATCGGCAAGCTTCGCGCTCGCGGCAAGCCAGCCGGCGTGACGACCCATGATCTCGATGATCGTGATCTGGCCGTTATCGTATACGCGTGCGTCCTTCGTGATCTCCATGCAGGAGGTGGCGATATACTTGGCAGCGCTTGCAAAGCCGGGGCAGTGATCCGTGCCGTAGAGGTCGTTGTCGATGGTCTTCGGCACGCCCATCACGCGGCATTCCCAACCGCTCTTGGCCATGAAACGGCTGATCTTGTCGCAGGTATCCATGGAGTCGTTGCCGCCGTTATAGAAGAAATAACGGACGTTATATTTCTTGAAGATCTCCAGGATCCGCTGATAATCCGTGTCATCCACGTCGGGATCCGCCATCTTATAGCGGCAGGAGCCGAGCTCGGAGGAGGGGGTGTGCAGCATGAGACTCAGCTCATACGCGTCCTCCTGGTTCATATCATAGAGCTTATCGTCCAACACGCCCTTGATGCCGTGCGCGGCACCGTACACGCGGGTGATGCATTCGCTCTCAAGCGCGGTTTTGATCACGCCGTATGCGCTGGCATTGATAACGGCGGTTGGACCGCCGGACTGTCCGATGATACACGCGCCTACCAATTCATTTGCCATCTTTTTTTCCTCCATTGTATTGTTTTAGGAAATCTCCTATTGATATTATCGCGAAAAGTGTGTACAATATAAACTTAGGAATGGAATGGATTCCCTTCGTTTTCAAAAAACATTATTATATTATAGTAAAAGGAGATGTTTTGTCAATGAGTATTGTAACATCCAAGGAAATGTTTGAAAAAGCCTACAAAGGCGGCTATGCCATCGGCGCTTTTAATGTGAATAATATGGAAATTATTCAGGGCATTACCGAAGCTGCGAAGGAGTGCAACGCCCCTGTGATCCTGCAGGTTTCCTCCGGTGCGCGCAAATACGCCAACCGCACTTATCTCGTCAAGCTCGTCGAAGCTGCGATCGAGGAGACCGGTCTTCCGATCTGCCTGCACCTGGACCATGGCGATACGTTTGAGCTGTGCAAGTCCTGCGTGGACGACGGCTTCACGTCCGTCATGATCGACGCCTCCTCCAAGTCCTTCGAGGACAATATCGCCCTGACGCGTCAGGTCGTGGAGTATGCCCATGACCACGGCGTCGTCGTCGAGGCGGAGCTCGGCACGCTCGCCGGCATCGAGGATGATGTTCAGGTCAGCGAGGAGGACTCCTCCTACACCCGTCCCGAGGACGTGCAGGAATTCGTCGAGCGCACCGGCTGCGACTCTCTGGCAATCGCCATCGGCACCAGCCACGGCGCATATAAGTTCAAGCCCGGTACGAACCCGCAGCTCCGCTTCGATATTCTTGAAGAGGTCAGCAAGCGTCTGCCCGGTTTCCCGATCGTGCTGCACGGCGCTTCCTCCGTCCCGCAGGAGTATGTCACCATGATCAACGAGCACGGCGGCAACATGCCCGGCGCCATCGGCGTGCCCGAGGACCAGCTTCGTCAGGCCGCGCGTCTTGCCGTCTGCAAGATCAACATCGACTCTGACCTGCGTCTCGCCATGACCGGCACGATCCGCAAGTACTTCGATGAGCATCCCGCTGACTTCGATCCCAGAAAGTATCTCGGCCCCGCCCGCGCGAACATCAAGGAACTTGTCAAGCACAAGATCGTCGACGTTCTGGGCTGCGACGGCAAGGCCTGAGCACCCAGCGCCGCTGCGCTTTTATAAGTTGACTCACTCCGAGAGGAGGACACCCTCATGAATCTAACGGAGCAGCTCGCCCAATTTGCCGCGATGTGCTTCGAAGCGGACAGACCGGATCACGACCCGCGTCGGCTGAAGCTTTATCAGGACGAGGGCAACAGCCGCGCGCTCCTGATCCGCCTGTGTGTTGCCGTTGTTCTGATGCTGCTGACGCTGTTCATTCCGTCGCACGGTTTTCTCTGGCACATCGTTCTGGTGCTCGCCGCGTTGATTGTCAGCGTGGATTATCTTGCATCTGCTGCCATCTGCATCACAGAGCGCAATTTCTTCAATGGTTCCGTCTGCGTCTCGCTCGCGCTTGTGCTGGCGTGGATCTCCGGGAATACGCTCGACGCTGCCGCGTTCATTGTATTCTATCGCATCGTCACACTTCTGATCGGATATATCACAGACCGTACCATGCGCTCTGTCCGCGATGCTTCGGGCTCTGATCTTGTCAGCTCGGCAGATCTGCTCGCGCCGGAGTGGCTGCGCTGGATCGTGCCCAGCGGCATGATCCTGACCGCGGTCGTATTGCTGCTGCGCCTTCTGGTTTTCCGCGGCGGATACGTTTCTTCCATGCAGAGCGCCGCTTCGGTGCTTGCGATCACGAATACTGCATCGCTTGTCATGGCGCGGTCCCTTACCTGGTTCTGCGCGATCGGCGGGACTTACCATTCCGGCATCATGGCGCGCAGCGCGCGTGCCATGCGCAAGCTCTTGCAGGTGCGCTCCGTCGTTCTGGACGACAGCAGCATTACCGCTGACGATCTGCCGACCGTCGTTTCCATCAAGACCAACCAGTTGACGCCGGAGCTTCTTCTCAAGCTTGCCGCACACGCGGAAAGCCGCTCCGAAAGCCGGACCGCACACGCGATCCTCGCGGCATATCCGGGAGAGATCGAGCCGGAGCTCATCGACCGTTCGCTGGACATTCCCGATAACGGTGTGGAGTCCTATCTCAACGGTCTGCGGATCTGTGTCGGCACAAGGGAGCTCATGATCCTGAAGGGGATCACGGTCCCGGACGAGGATATCACGGACGACTATGTCGTATATGTCTCTGTCGCGGATAAATATGCCGGTAAGTTCATTCTCAAGGAAGGGAAGAGCGCCGACACCGACGCCGCCATGCATGAATTCCGCAAGCAGGGGATCAACTCGCTCACGGTCTTCAGCGGAGCGCAGAACGACTCCGTTGCCAGCATTGCCCGCGAGCTGAAGGCTGAACAGCTCTACGCCAAGCTGACGGACGAAGAAAAAGCATCTCTGCTCACAGACCTGCAGAACGCCATGCCGCGCGAAGAATCCGTGCTTTACATCCAGCGGGGCAGCATTTCGCATCCGAAGCACTCTCCGGCAGACCTTGACGCATGCATGATCTCGCCGGACAACGACGGGCAGTTTGACGCTGATCTCCTGATCTTGAAGGATGATCTCTCGCTCGTTCCTGACGCTGTTGAGGCGTCCCGCTGGGCGCAGAATCTCTGTGTTGAAGCGTTTGGGATCGGAGCCATCGTGAAAGTCGTCCTTGTTCTGCTTGCGCTCTTCGGCGTCACGACCATGTGGTTCAACATGGTCCTTGACGGCGCAGCGCTTTTGACCACGCTGCTGCTTTCCATCCGCGCGTACATGTTTGACCAGCCGCACAAGCTGCTGCAGGATTATCTGCCCAAAAAATAATTGCATATATTAAGATTCCCGGATCTGAAAGGATCCGGGAAATTTTTGTATCCCGAAAACCACTCGCTAGGCGAGTGGTTCAAAAAAAGCCTTATGGCGATGATGTAGACAGAGAAACTCCCTTTGCTTTAGAATAGAAGTGCGGTCCGCCAACTGCACTACGAAAAGCAAAGGGAGGTCATCCAAATGAATGACACAAACAGTTTATCTCATACGAAGTGGAATTGCAAATATCATATTGTGTTTGCACCGAAATATCGCAGAAAGGTGTTCTACGGGGAGAAGCGCCGGGAGATAGGAGAAATCTTACGAACGCTGTGCAACTGGAAGAAGATCAAGATCATAGAGGCAGAAGTGTGCCCAGATCATGTGCATATGCTGGTGGAGATACCGCCAAAAGTAGCAGTATCGAGCTTTATGGGGTATCTGAAAGGCAAGAGCAGTCTAATGATCTATGAGAAGTTCCCGGAATTGAAATACAAGTACAGGAATCGGGAATTCTGGTGCCGTGGATACTATGTAGACACAGCGGGGAAAAATGCAAAGAAAATAGAAGAGTACATCCGACACCAGCTGGACGAAGATAAAGCAGGAGAGCAAATGACTATGCCAAACTTCTAAGAGCCCGTTTACGGGCGGCAAGTAGCAGAACTCTCGCGGCTGGCGGATCGTACTTGCGCGACGAGACGCGCGGGCTAGTAACATAGGGCTTCGCCCGTCTATGAAGAACCCCCGGCTTCGCCGGGGGGGTCCTGTTTTATATATCGTCTGCATCGTTGTTCTCAGCAGGAGAGAAGGAGGCCAGGGGATTGGCAGCGGCGGCTGTCCGGAGCTCGGCATTATCGATGTGGGTGTAGATCTGCGTGGTGTTCAGATTCTCGTGTCCGAGCACCTCCTGCAGCGTTCGCACGTCCACACCGTTTTGCAGCATCAGCGTTGCGGCGGTATGCCGCAGCTTGTGGGTGGAATACAGACTTGCGTCCAGACCTGCCTTTGTGAGATTCTTTTTAACCATGACCTGTACCGCGTCCACGCTCATGCGCGACCTGCGATTGGAAAGAAACAGCGCCGCAACCCTGCTCGGAACGAGATCCTTGCGAATTTCCAGATAGCGATCCAGAGCGTCCCGACATGCATCGTTTAAATACACCGTGCGTTCCTTATTTCCTTTCCCGAGGACGCGCAGACTTTCGCCGCGATAGTCGCTGACATTTAATCCCACGAGCTCAGAAATACGCAACCCGCAGTTCAAAAACAAACACAGAATGCAATAGTCACGTTCTTTGTTTTTTCCGTCAACAGCCAGCAGCAGCCTTCGGCTCTCATCGAGCGTCAAATAGCGGGGAAGGGATTTCGGGATCTTCGGAGAATCCAGATCCTGCACCGGGTTTTCGTCCAGAAGCTTGGCTTTCACGGTGAGATATTTGAAGAAGCTCCGAATCGCAGCGATCTTGCGTGCGCGGGAGGTTTGGGAGATACCAAACGCCGGTTCGCTGCTGTTCGGCTGTCGAACACGATCCCGGGACAGATAGGAAAGGTAATCATAGACCTCCGCAAGCGTGACCTTTCGAATGAATTCGATATCGATATCCTGAATTGAAATTTCTTCAAGCTCTGTTTTTCGCGGAACCGATCCGCGCGATAGCTTCAGGTAGCGCAGGAAGTTTCTCAGATCCAGATAGTATTCATCGACCGTCGCCTTGGAATGGCCGCGGATCGTCTCGTGATAAATCAGAAAATCCCGCAAGATCTGCGGCGCATCGCTTCGATCCATAATGGTCACCTCATTTTCTGATTTCATTATAGCAGAGGGGAGATCGGTCTGTCTATTGACGAAATACACTAAATTCGGCAAAATAAAAATTTTGCCGAATTTAGGGGAGGGGTTTTACCTGCTTTTTTTCATCAGAAGCTCTGTTTACGGTCGTTTTCCGTAAAACCCGTTCTCCGAGACGATCTGCCTGCTTTTCCGGATACACGGAATAATAAGATCTTTTTTTCTTCCTGCGCAGCCTTTCCATTGCAGGACTCTGATTCCAGATCAGCGACGGTAATCCGACGACTGCGAGATACAGCGGCCCTGTCATCAGGCTTTGGATCGTGTGCCCGTATTCGTGCATCACGATCCTCTGCACGGCAGGCTCTTCTGTAAAGCTCCGGCGGTTGTGTGTGGTTCGCTGCTTCCGAATCAGATGCTCTGACACGAAAATATACATGCCAAGCGAAACGCTCGATCTGTGCGGCCAGACGGTCACGAGCGCGCCATGATACGGTGCGTGCGGATTGTTATGATATCGCAGATACACGACCGAACCGCAAAGCGTCTGCGGCAGTCCCCATGTCCATTGCAAAAGCCGGTAGCACCTGACCTGATTTTTAGACATGGGATCTCTGTCTCGTTTCTTCGTTTGTTTGATTGTTAAATTGTTTGTTAACAATTTAACATTACCTGTACTTTCTATACTTTTCATAAATCTTATGATACGCAAAAATCAGCGCAAGCAATCCGGCCGTACACGCAAGGACTAGTAGTGTGACAGCAAGTTCTGGATGCCAGAAATACAAGACGGTCGACGCCCAAAACGGAACGGAAAAAACGATCCACATGATACCGTTCGCGTGATTATAGGCTTTCACGTCTGAGATCTCCTCGCGTCGTACGGTTGAGCCTGACCAGAACCACATGGGTTCCTTACGCCGGTAGGCATAAATACCGATCACCGTAAAAACCAGCGCACAGCCTCCGGTACAAATCAACCAAACGATCATGCCGCTGAGCGAGTCATTTGTCTGCATGATTACAGTCCTTTTCTCCCGTTATCCAAACACCGCGCGCATGGCTTCGCGGATGTTCTTCACAGGGATCGTTTCTAAGCCTTCGAACGTCTGCACATCATCGCGCACGTGCGCCGGGATGATGCAGCGCTTGAAGCCGAGACGCGCGATCTCGCTGAGTCGCTGGTTCAGGTGCGTGACCGAACGGACCTCGCCGGAGAGACCGATCTCCCCCACCGCAGCGAGATCTGAGCCGAGCGGCAGATCGCGAAAACTGGAAGCAAGTGCCAGGACGACCGCCAGATCGGCCGCGGTCTCATCGAGCCGCAGTCCGCCCACGACGTTGATATAGGAGTCGCAGCCGGACAGCACCAGGCCCCCGCGCTTTTCCAGCACCGCCATCAGCAGCATGGCGCGGTTATAGTCCACGCCATTGGAGTTTCGCCGCGCGCCGCTGTAGCCCGCGGGCGTCACGAGCGCCTGGATCTCGGCGAGCACAGGGCGCGTACCCTCCATGACCGCGACGACACAGGTGCCCGGCGTATTGACCGGACGCCCGGAGAGCAGCATCTCGGAAGGATTCTTCACTTCCTTCAGACCGCCGTCATACATTTCGAACACGCCGATCTCATTGGTGGAACCGAAGCGGTTTTTCGCCGCGCGCAGGATGCGATAGCTCAGACTCTGATCGCCTTCGAAATACAGCACGCAGTCCACCATGTGCTCGAGCACCTTGGGCCCCGCGATGCTGCCTTCTTTGTTGACATGTCCGACAACAAAAGCAGTATAACCGCTGTCCTTCGCCGAGCGCATGATGCGCATGGTGCATTCGCGCACCTGACTGACGCTGCCCGGCGTAGAGTTTGTCTCGGCGTCAAACATGGTTTGGATGGAGTCTACGATCAGCACCGTCGGCTGCAGCTCATCGATTGTGGAAAGGATCGAGCCGATATCGGTCTCAGCAAGGACGTAAATGCTGTTTTGGTTGACGCCGAGACGCTGCGCGCGCATTTTGAGCTGCCGCTGGCTCTCCTCGCCGGAGACATACAGGATACGCTCTGTCGCGCCGATCATGCCGCAGAGCTGCAGCAGGAGCGTGGATTTGCCGACGCCAGGCGCGCCCCCGACGAGCACCAGCGAGCCGCGTACGGCGCCGCCACCAAGCACCCGGTCCAACTCTCCGATACCGGTCGCGAAGCGCAGCTCCTCTTCAGCGTCCAGCTCTGAAAGACGCTTTGCAGCGGACAGCCGCCTTGCCTTAGAGCCGACGCTCTGTTTGGCTTCCTTCGGCGCTTCCACAAGCGAGTTCCAGGCGCCGCAGGACGGACACTGCCCCATCCACTTGGCGGTCTCGTTTCCGCATTCGGTACAATAAAACGTCGTTTTTGTTTTCATGTCTGACTTCCATTCTGATCGTATTGCAGATATGCCGATAGGATCGTCATGCTCAGCTTGTTTTGAAATGCATCCGTCTGCAGCCGCGCGCATTCCTCCGGATTGGAGAGGAACCCGCATTCGACAAGTACGCCTGTGCAGCGAATGTTTTTCATCAGATAGATATCGTCGGAGATCGGCGCTGCCACGCGGCGGTTTTCCGGATCGAGCTGCGTGACAAGCAGCGTCTGCATCCATTCGCCAAGCGCATCGCTGCCCTTTGTCGCGGCATACAATACCTGCGCGCCATGCGGCTGCGCGGTCGGATACTGGTTCTGATGAATGCTGATCAGCACGGCGTTGGGCGTATCATTGATCATGGCAACGCGCTGCTTCTGGTCCCAAACCTTACGCGCTGCGATCGTATCCGCATCCTCCGGGTAAGCGATATCGGCAGTCGTGCGTGTCGCTGCCGTCTGCAGTCCACACAGCTGCGCGAGCAAGCGCAGTCTGCGGCTGATGGCAAGATTCACGTCCGCCTCCTGCACGCCGCCTTCGGATACCGCGCCGCCGTCGTATCCGCCGTGTCCGGGGTCGATGATCAGCGTTCGTTCCTGCTGCGCTTCGGCAAGTACGGTATGCGTATTGTCCAATGTGTGATAGGATAGCGCGCTGAAAACCAGGACGAGCCCGATCATACACATCAGCACGCCGATCCGTCCCCGTAAGAATCCGTGTTGCACAGCCTTCACCTCAAGACAGTCTATGTGCCAACGGACAGCGTTATTATATCGTTGATTCCTCTTGCCGTCAATCCCATGCAAAAGCATCCCCATGCAATTTGCACGGGGATGCAGAGTGGATTTTTGTGACTTAATTTTGTTCCTTCACCTTGGCCAGGAACGCCTCGAGGCGATCCATGGCTTTTTCGATATTTTCCATGGAGTTTGCATAGCTCCAGCGGACGAAATCCGGTGCGCCGAACGCGGTGCAGGACACGACCGCGACCATGCTCTTCTCCAGAAAGATACGCGCGAATGCGTCGGCGTCAGAAATGACCTCGCCGTCGATGGATTTACCGAACAGCTGCGTCAGGTTCATCATCACATAAAACGCGCCGTTGGGCTTCAGGCAGCTTACGCCTTCCATGCTGTTCATGCGCTCGACCAGATAGTTGCGGCGGGATTCAAAAATGTCGCGCATCGCAGCGACCTGATCCTGCGGCAGCTGCATCGCAGCCTCAGAAGCGGCCTGCGCCATCGTCGCGGGAGCGCCGGTGGAGTGGCTGACATAGCTGGACATGGCCTTGATGATGGGCTTTTCCGCAAGCGCATAGCCGACGCGCCAGCCGGTCATGGCATAGGTCTTGGAGACGCCGTTGATGAGAATGGTATGTTCCTTGACGTCGGCTCCCAGCGTCGGGATGCTGGTGAAAACAGCGCCGTCATAGACGAGCTTATCATAGATCTCGTCCGCGATGATATAGAGATCATGCTTCACGCAGACCGCCGCAAGCGCCTCCAGCTCTTCCTTCGTGTAGATCGCGCCCGTCGGGTTGGACGGGTTGTTGAGCATGATGGCCTTGGTCTTGGGCGTGATAGCCGCCTCCAGCTGCGCGGCGGTGATCTTGAAGCCCTGATCCTCGCCGGCGGTGACAACGACCGGTATGCCGTTGAACAGGCGGATCATCTCATAGTAGCTGGTCCAGTACGGCGCAGGCAGGATCACTTCATCGCCGGGATCGACGAGCACGGCGAGCGTGAGATACACGATATGCTTCGCGCCGCTTGCCACGACGACCTGGGACTCATCATAGTCCAGATCATAATCTTCCTTCACGCGCGCACAGACGGCCTTACGCAGCGAGACGGTGCCCGCAGCGGGCGTATATCTTGTCTGACCATCGCAGATCGCGCGAATACCGGCATAGCTGATCGGATCCGGCGTCGGGAAATCCGGCTCGCCGGTGCCGAAGCTGATGACGTCCTTGCCTTCCGCCTTGAGCTTCTTGGCAAGCGCATTCACAGCCAGCGTTGCGGACGGACTGACAGATGCAGCGATTTGAGAGATGGGTTTCATCGTTCGTAACTTCCCTTCCAATGGATTTCAAAAACGTAAAAATTATATCTCTTACCTTCTCAAATTGCAATGGTTTTCACGAAAAAATTTATCAAATTAAAGGATGAAACAAAAGAGCGTGCCGCCGCCGTCATTGATGATCTTCTGGATCGTCTCCTGCAGCTTCCCCGCCGCCTTCTCCGGCATGCTCTGCAGCTTGGCTTCGATGTCCTCACGCGCAATGGAATACAGCGACTTCCCGAAAATATTTGATTCCCACAGCTGATTGACGTCTCCCTGAAACCCCTGCAGCAGGAAGCCGAGGATCTCCCCCGAGGCGCCCTCCCCTGTCGGCTCCGGCGAGACCTCTGCGTGTACGTTTGCCTTCAGCATGTGGATTGAAGGCGCGGTCGCGTGCAGACGCACGCTGTACTTGCCGCCCTGCCGCACGATCTCCGGTTCCTCCAGCCGCAGCTGATCCGCCGTCGGCATCACAACGCCGTAGCCGGTCTCCTGGACATCCTGCAGCGCGTCGCGCACAAGCGCGTACTGCTCCTGAACGGCTTTCGTCTCCGAGAGATAGCGCACCAGCTCCCGGTCGGACCGGAGCGTCACACCGGAGGCCTCGGTCAGGATCTCATAATACAGTCCGCGCGGAAACTGCAGCGCATACTGCACTCGTCCGCTCGAAACATCCATGGCGACGACCGAAGGCGTCATATTCGGGTCTGTCTCCTGCAGCGCGCTGCAAAAATCGGAGGCGTCTCTCAGTCTTCGAATCGCATCCGCATTCTGCAGCAGCGCCTGATACAACGCCCGCTTTCGCTCGTGATCATCCGGCAGAGATTCCAGCCATTCGGGCAGCTGAACGCCTATCTCCGTCACGGGAAATTCCAACAGCAGGTCCCGCAGCAGCGCTGCGATCGTGTCTTCATTCAGCTTTTTGCAGTTCACCGGAACGACCGATGCGCCGTAAGTCTCCGCGAGACTTTCCGCAAGCGCCCGTGTATCATCTGTCTCCGGATGTGTGCTGTTGAGCAGAATGAGATACGGCTTGCCGATGGACTGCAGCTCCTGAATGACGCGTTTTTCAGCTTCGACATAGTCAGAGCGGTCAAATTCCGTAATGCTGCCGTCCGTCGTGATGACCAGTCCGATGGTGGAATGGTCGGTGATCACTTTGCGCGTTCCGACCTCAGCGGCTTCGTGCATCGGGATCTCGTGGTCGAACCACGGCGTCGTCACGAGCCGTTCCCCGTTGTCGTCAAACTGTCCCGCCGCCCCGGGGATCATAAAACCGACGCTGTCGATCAGACGCACGGACGCCTCCACGGCATCCGACAAGCGGATCGTGACCGCCTCTTCCGGAACGAATTTCGGTTCAGACGTCATGATGGTTTTCCCGGAGCCGCTTTGGGGCAGCTCGTCGGTGGCCCGTGCGCAAACGATCTCATCCTCGAGATTCGGCAGCACGAGCGACTGCATGAAGCGTTTGATAAAGGTGCTCTTCCCTGTCCGCACCGGTCCGACAACGCCGATGTAGATGTTGCCGCCGGTCCTCTGTGCAATATCGCTGTAAATTGAAGTATGATCCATGTTGCCATCCTCTCTTCCACAGTGGTGGTGTCTTATCGCAACTATATGAATGAGAAGAAAGCAATATACCGCGCATTACTGCGCGGTATAGAACTGAACGGTTTGATTTAAGGCGCTGATTTGAATGGACAGCTCCGGAAATTGTTGCTGCAGACGGGCTGCAAGCTCCGGGACGACGACATTTTCCGTACAGAAATGGTCGGCGTCGATGAGATTGATCCCGAGCTCCCTGGCAGTCAGGAAACGATCATATTTCACATCTGCCGTCACAAGCGTGTCGCATCCGGCAGCGTACGCCAGCTCCAGCATACTGCCGCCTGAGCCGCCGCATACGGCGATGCGGTGCACCGGTTTGCCGCCGGAAACATAGCGCAGACCGCTGACATGCAGACGCTCTGTCAAAAAACGCAGGAACGCCGGAAGCTGCATGGCGTCCTGCAAAGCGCCGATGCGTCCGCAGCCGATCGGCTCTCCGGAGACGCCGGAGCCGGCGGGCTCCAGATAGGTCTCGGTTTCGGCGTCGAGCGCGGCCATAAGCGCGTCGTTCACACCGCCCTCGGCAATATCCAGATTCGTATGCATGCACACAGCGGAAATCCCCACGCGGATCAAACGCATGATCTTTTTGCCGGTTGGATCGTCGGCACATACGCCGGACAGCTTGTGAAAGATCAGCGGATGGTGCGATACGATTAACTCAGCACCCAGATTCTCGGCCTCAGTAATGACCGCGTCTGTGATATCAAGCGTGACAAGCACACGGGTCACGCGCGCGCTGCGGTCTCCGACGAGAAAGCCGGAGTTATCAAAATCCATCTGTGTGCAGACCGGCGCGATCTGATCCAGATAGGTATAGATATCATTCGTGGTTACCATGACTGAGTCAGCCTCCTGTAGGATTCCAGATATGTCCTTTGCGCGGTAAGCGCGTCCCGCTCCGCCTGCAGATCACGGCTTGATCGCTCCATCCCGATGATGGCGCGGTCGATGCGCGAAAGCTCCGAGGCAAGATGATCGGGCAACAGCGGGTCGTGTGCCCGGAAAAGCAGCTCCTCCGTCGTGCGGACCTCCGCACCGCCCTGTGCACAAAAAGCAAGATAACGTTTCCCCGCGTCAACACACAAGCGGGCTTTAAGAATGCCGATCTTATGCTCAGAGAGCCATCGATACAGCATCGGCTGCTTGCTCTGCGGCTGCAGGATCAATGCGGTGTTCTGCCAGGTCCAGGGAGCGGCCTCCAGGATCGAGATCATCGTCTCTCCGCCCATCCCGGCAAGGATCACAGCCTGCGCTGCTTCTGCGCCGGGGAAACGGAGCCCATCGCAGAGATAAAACTCCATGCGTCCTGTCAGCGCCTGCTCCATCGCGGTCTGTTTGGCGCGCTGCAATGGTCCTGCGTTGATGTCCGTGGCGAACACATGATCGACGATGCCGCGCTGCAGCAGCCATGCGGCGAGATATCCGTGATCCGTACCGACATCTGCCGCCGTATCACATTGCGGAACAAGGGATGCGACCATACGCAGTCGTTCAGACAGATCGATCAAGCTTCATTCTCCTTTATAATACATGATGGAGCCCATGGATATAAAGGGTGTGAAAAAACCGGTCGTTTTTCCACACCCTTTCATCCTTTGTTATACGTGCCTCAGAGCGATTCGACAAAAACGCGCAGCTCTTCGATGAACGCATCCGGATCGACGCCATGCGCATAGCAGGCCTGCTCGAGCGTCTCGGCGCTGGACAGCGCGCAGCCGAGGCAATGCATACCGATGTTCTGGAACGCCGGCATCGTCTCAGGAGCATACTCAAGGATCTCGCTGATCATGGTGTCTTTGGTGATTTCAAACATAATGGGTTACCTCCCCTAAAAGAATACACATTCAAAAAATGATTGGGACGCATCAAGCGCCCCAATCATTTATGAGCTTTGAGCAATCAAGCCTGCTCTCTCATCTTTGCGAAGCACTCGCTGCAGTATACCGGGCGATCAGACTTGGGCTCGAACGGCACTCTGGCCTCGCCGCCGCAGGCTGCGCAGGTAGCGGTGAAGAACTCGCGGGGACCGCGTGCGGCGTTCTTGCGCGCATCGCGGCACGCCTTGCAGCGCTGGGGCTCATTCTGGAAGCCGCGCTCGGCGTAGAATTCCTGCTCACCGGCAGTAAAAACGAATTCCGCTCCACACTCTTTGCACTTCAAAGTCTTGTCTTCGTACATTCTGAAATCCTCTCTTTTTCCGATACTTGCCTTTCGGCTGAAAATATTTGCGTTCAGCTTTCGCTGAAATCGCCGAGATGGGGTAGCCGCGCCAGCTTGCGGCGGATACGCTGAACCGCGTTATCGATTGACTTCTCAGACTTACCTGTTTGGACAGCCATTTCTCCGTAGGACAGGCCTGTCAGATATAGCGACAGGATCGTTTGTTCAAACGCAGATAAATGTTTCGCAAACGCGGACTGCAGTTCTTGCTCGTTCTCCTTGTCGAGGACCTGATCTTCGGTCGTGCGTCGGTCAAACGACAAGAATGCCTCTGGCATGGAATCTTCTGAGAGGAGATCGTCCAAGGGAACGCCGCTGTTAAGCGGAAGATGCTTACGTCTGGATGCTGACTTCACAGCGCTGCGGATCCGGTTTCGAATGCACAGCTCTGCGTAGGATCTGAAAGGAACGCCGCTTACAGGATCGTAGCTTCGGATCGCAGAAAGCAGTCCCATCATCCCCTCCTGGATCAGATCCTCGGTATCGCCGCCGGCGAGCACGAACGGTCGTGCGCACATGCGGACGCTGCGGCTGTAACGCGCGAGCAACGCCTCTTCGGCATCGGAATCGCCTTGCACAGCCAACGCCTGCAGTTCAGAATCGATGAGAGAATGATGTTCTGTCATTTCCTTGCAAAATCCTAAAAATTCTATAATAAATTATAGCGAAAACACCGGAATTGTCAATAGAAAAATTAAAATCTTAAAATTAGTCGGCAATTCCCGCGGTTATGTTGAGAAAGAACTCGAAAAATTCCAGTAACAGGATGTTCGATCAGATATCGAGCTGCTGCTGACCGATATATGCGATGCCGAGATGTGCATAAGCCTTCTGCGTCACACAGCGTCCGCGCGGCGTGCGGGTCAGGAATCCCTGCTGCAGCAGATACGGCTCATAGACGTCCTCCAGCGTGACCGCCTCTTCCCCGATCGTTGCGGCAAGCGTATCCAAACCGACCGGTCCGCCGTGATAAAACTCGATGATACTGCGCAGCATACGGCGGTCAGTCGCGTCGAGGCCAAGCGCATCGACCTCCAGACGCAGCAGCGCCTCGTTTGCGACCGCTTTTGTGATCACGCCGTCCGCCCTTACCTGTGCGTAATCGCGCACACGCTTGAGCATCCGGTTTGCGATTCGCGGCGTTCCTCTGGAGCGGGAGGCGATCTCCGCCGCACCCTCAGGGACGATATCGATGTCGAGGATACCCGCACTGCGCGTTACGATCTTCTGCAGCTCCGCCGGGGAGTAAAGCTCCAGCCGCAGATTCACGCCGAAGCGGTCGCGCAGCGGCGCGGTGAGCTGTCCGGCACGTGTCGTCGCGCCGATCAGCGTGAATTTCGGCAGATCCAGACGGATCGAATTGGCGGACGGTCCCTTGCCGATGATGATATCGATCGCATAGTCTTCCATCGCCGGATACAGGATCTCCTCCACGGCGCGGTTAAGTCTGTGGATCTCATCGACGAAAAGGATGTCATTTTCCTGCAGATTCGTCAGCAGCGCTGCCAGGTCACCCGCTTTTTCGATGGTGGGTCCGGATGTGATGCGCATGTTCACGCCCATTTCATTGGCGATGACCTGCGCCATCGTGGTCTTGCCGAGTCCCGGAGGTCCATACAGCAGCACATGGTCGAGCGGCTCATTGCGCATACGCGCCGCATCAATGAACACCTGAAGATTATCTTTTGCTTTTTCCTGGCCGATATACTCCTTCAGGAGCCGCGGTCGGAGCGAGCCCTCCGCGTTGTCCTCCGGGAGGATGGTCGTGGAAGTGATGACCTGCTCCTGTGCGTCTTCCGAAAAGCTGATGCTCATAGAACCTCTCCCCTCTTATCGCTGCATCATGGCGCGCAGCACAGCCTTGACCAGTTGCTCGGCGTCCATGCCGTCGGCATTGATCTTCTGGAGCGCACCGTTGATCTCAGGCATGCTGTAGCCAAGCACCAGCAGCGCTGCGATCGCATCGGACTGCGCGGTATTTTCCGCTGTCTGCACAGGCGCCGCGGCGGGCATGGCGCCGTCAAAGCCGCCGGCAGCGGATTCCTTGGAGATCTTGTCCTTCAGCTCCAGCACGATCCGCTGTGCGATCTTTTTACCGACGCCGGGTGCGGCGGTAAGCGACTTGACATCGCCGTTCAAAACCGCAAGCGCGAGCGTCCCCGGCGTGTTCGAAGACAGGATCGAAACAGCGGCCTTCGGTCCGACGCCCGAAATGCCGATCAGCATTTCAAAGCAGCGTTTTTCCTCCTTTGAGGCAAAACCGTAAAGGTCGTAGGCGTCCTCACGGATCGATTCGCTGACATAGAGCTTTGCTTTCTCGCCGATCTGAACGGAGGCGATCGTGTTCATGGAGGCGTTCAGCGCAAAGCCGATCCCGGCGCAGTCGAGCACGATGAGATTCAGATCGATATCGGTAACGATTCCTTCTAGGTGGTAGAACATGGGTCAAACCTCGTTTCTTTCGTCAGGAGTGAAGTTGCGCTGCGAGCGTGGCACAGGGCGATCGCAACGGCGTCCGCGGCGTCATCCGGCTTTGGCGCGGCCTTCAAATTCAAGATCCTCCGCACCATATCCATGACCTGCTTTTTTTCCGCTCGGCCATAGCCCACGACGGCCTGCTTGACCTGCAGCGGCGTATATTCATAGATCGGCAGCCCCGCCTGATAGCATGTGAGCAGCAGAACGCCGCGTCCGTGCGCAACGCTGATGCCGGTCGTGATGTTCGTGTTGAAAAACAGTTCCTCCATCGCGACCACATCAGGCTGTACCTGACGAATCAGCTCTTCAAGATCCTTTTGAATACGATCCAAACGGCTCGACAGCTGCGTTTTCGCTGGCGTCGTGATCACGCCGCAGGTCACAAGCTTTTGCCTGCTGCGCTCCGCGTCCACCACGCCGAAGCCCACGGTAGCTATGCCGGGATCGATGCCCAAAATGCGCATAAGCTCCTTCTCCTTCGCGGTTATACATGAAATACCGCATCAATGCTCGTATTTTATCACGAAAAGCAGGGATTGGCAATATTCTGTCCCGCAAGGATTCATATTACAGAATAGCAAGAGAAGCATTGAGGCGATCAATGCTTCTCAGATTTATACGATTCGTCTATTCCCAATCCTTCCAGATCTCAGGGCAGTACCCGACCGTCGCCTGCCTTCCGTTTCGCACGATAGGGGTGCGCAGCATCTCCGGGGTATCCAGCAGCATATCGAACTTATCCGCATCATAAGCCAAATGGCGAAACAGCTCATAATCGACGTCCTTTGGATCCACGAGGGAGTCGAGTCCGACCGCGTTTTTGACGCTGGTGAGCTCTCCCTTGCTGATGCCGTATCGCAGCAGGTCGATATACTGGTATTTGATGCGGCGCTCCTTGAACCAGCGTTCTGCTTTTTTGGTATCAAAGGACTTGCTTTTTCCCCAGATCTGAATATTCATCTGTCACACCTCGATGATCACGGGCAGCACCATCGGGCTGCGGCGGGTGGTTTTATAGAGGTAGCCGGAAATATTGGATTTGATGCGGCTTTTGATGGCGGACCATTCGCGCACACGATGGCGATCGCAGCTCTCGAGACTTTCGTTTACCACACGGCGAAGCTCTTCCATCAAATCGTCGGATTCCTTCACGTAGATGAAGCCGCGCGTGATGATCTCCGGCGGCGCTGCAACAGAGCCGTCGTCCGCAGAAAGCGTGACGATCGCCATGACCATGCCGTCCTCGGCGAGATGCCGACGATCGCGCAGAACCGCGACGCCGACGTCGCCGACGCTTTTTCCATCGACGTAAACGGCGCCCGCGGGGACGGATGCCTCCTTCTTGATGCCGCGCTTGCCAAACTCGATCACAGACCCGTTTTCGGCGATGACGATGTTTTTCGGGCTGACGCCCATCATCTTCGCGATCTCCGCGTGCTTGCACAGCATACGATATTCGCCGTGCACGGGGATAAAATACTGGGGCTTGATAAGCGCCAGCATCATTTTCAGTTCCTCCTGACAGGCGTGCCCCGAGACGTGCAGCGGGGTCCCGCGGTCATAGATGACCTCTGCGCCCTTCTGAAACAGCCCGTCGATGACCTTGCTGATCGTGGTTTCATTGCCCGGGATCGCCGAGGCGGAGATGATCACGCGGTCGCGGGAATCGATCTTGACCTGACGATGCTCGGAGAACGCCATCCGGTGCAGCGCGGACATCGTTTCGCCCTGGCTGCCGGTGCAGATAATGACCGCCTTGTTTTTCGGCATGCTGTTGAGCTCCGAGATGTCCACCAGAATGCCCTCCGGCAGCTCCACATAGCCGAGCTCCACAGCGATGCGCATGATGTTTTCCATGCTGCGCCCGGTGATGCTCACCTTGCGTTTATATTTTGCCGCAACGTCGATGATCTGCTGCATGCGGTGGACATTCGATGCAAAGGTCGTGACAACGATGCGCTTATCACAGTTTTTGAAAAAGGTATCGAAGCCCTCCCCCACGCTGCGTTCGGACGCGGAGTAACCGGGTCGTTCCACGTTTGTAGAGTCCGAAAGCAGGGCCAGAACGCCCTCGTTGCCGAGCTGACCGAATCTGGGCAGGTCGATGATGCCGCCCTGGATCGGGGTCACGTCGATTTTGAAGTCGCCAGTCTGGATGATGGTACCGATGGGCGTCTTGATCGCAAGCGCGACGGCATCGGCGATGCTGTGATTGACATGGATGAATTCGATCTCAAAACAACCGAGTCGGAACTTGTCGCCCGGCTTTTTGGTGAAGATCTGTGTATGATATAACAGATCGTGCTCTTCAAGCTTGAGCTCGATGATCGCAGCCGTAAGCGGCGCGGTATAGATCGGCATATCGATCTCCTTGAGCACATAAGGGATCGCGCCGATGTGGTCCTCGTGTCCGTGCGTGATGACCATTCCGCGGACACGATCGCGGTTCGTTTTCAGATATGTGATGTCCGGGATCACGCTGTCAACGCCGTAGAGCTCCGCGTCGGGAAAGCCCATACCGCAGTCAACGATGAAGATATCCTTTCCATACTCATAGACCGTGAGGTTCTTTCCGATCTCCCCCAGGCCTCCGAGCGGTATGATTTTCAATTTTGATGCCATAAAAACTCCTTTGGTTCACCGCCTTTACGGCGGTTCGTATGAAATAAAATGCAGTGAGAAAACGTCATTCTCATTTTTACCGGATCGGGTTAAAATGAAACATCGTCACATTTCAACACGTCCGTTCAGCGCGCGCAGCAACGTCGCCTCATCGGCAAATTCCAGATTGGAGCCGACAGGAATGCCGTAGGCAAGGCGCGTCACCCGCACCTCGAAGGGCTTGAGCAGACGCGAGAGATACATCGCCGTTGCCTCCCCCTCGGTATCCGGATTGGTCGCCATGATCACTTCAGAGGCATTGCCTTCGGAGACGCGCTTGACCAGCTCCTGGATGCGAATGTCATCCGGACCGATGTGCCGCATGGGAGAGAGCACGCCGTGCAGAACGTGGTAGACTCCATCATATTCTCTGCCGCGCTCGAAAGAAAGCACATCGCGCGGTTCCGCCACGACACAGATCACGCTTTGATCACGCTTGGGTGAGCTGCAGATCGTGCACACCTCCTGATCCGTCAGGTTCTGGCAGACTGAGCAGCAGCGGATCGTGCGCTTGGCTTCCGCGATCGCATCAGAGAACGCGATCGCCTCCTCCTCCGGCAGCGCGAGCACATGAAACGCCAGACGCTGTGCGCTCTTGCGTCCGATCCCCGGAAGAGCCGCGAATTTGTCGATCAAATTATCAAGTGCGTTCGGAAAATAATTCATGTCTGGTTTCCTTTTCTGTCAGGAATTGCGCAGGGCCTCCATTGCGGCGGCGCGGTCGGGCTTGCCGAAAACAGCGCTGCCCGCGACGAGGACATTCGCCCCTGCCTGCTTTACGAGCGCGGACGTCACCGCATCGATCCCGCCATCGACCTCGATATCACAATTGAGAGCGCGGCGCGTGATCTCGTCGCGAAGGGTACGGATCTTTGGGAGCATGTCCGGCATGAATTTCTGCCCGCCGAAGCCCGGCTCCACCGTCATGACGACGACCATATCGATTTGATCCAGATACGGCCAAAGGACCTCGGCGGGTGTTTTTGGCTTGAGCGCCAATCCGACCAGCTTGCCCTTCGCTTTTACCATGCGGATCGCTTCGAACAGATCCTGCGGCTGATCCGCCTCCACGTGAAAGCTCACAAGGCTTGCACCCGTATCGCAGAAGCGCTCCACATAGCGGTGCGGGCGGTCGATCATCAGATGCACATCCAGAAAATGATCCGTATACCGGCGCATGGACTTCAGAACAGGAATGCCGAACGAGAGGTTCGGGACAAAGAGCCCGTCCATCACATCGATGTGGATATACTCTGCGCCGCCTGCGATCACCTCATCCAGATCGGAGCCGAGCGCGCAGAAATCAGAAGACAAAATAGAGGGAGCCAGCTTAATATCCATGATAAAATCTCCGTGAATTCATTTTTTCGGTGGACGCATGATTTCGTTCTGGAACAAAACTTCTTTATTATACAGCGAACGAGAGGAAAAAGCAAGGAATAATTACACGTTTATTAGCAAAATTCACCAATTTTTATCATTTATTCTTGACGTTTTGACGAGATTAGAGTATGATACGCTACAGTATAAAAATACTATGTTCAGATAGGAGATAGAAACATGTCCATTGAAACCGGAAGAGCTTATTTCCGTGCGCTCGGTCTGGAGGACCGCGTACAGGAGTTTGAAGTTTCCAGCGCCACCGTAGAACTTGCGGCACAGGCGGTCGGCGTTGAGGGAGCACGCATCGCAAAGACGCTCTCCTTCAAGCAGGGCGACGGCTGCATCCTGATCCTCGCTGCAGGCGACGCGCGCATCGACAACCGCAAGTTCAAGGATCGCTTCCACATGAAGGCAAAGATGCTCAGCGCAGATGAAGTGCTCGAGCTCGTCGGTCATCCGGTCGGCGGCGTATGCCCCTTCGGCTGCAAGGAGGGTATCCCGGTATATCTGGACGAATCCCTCAAGCGCTTCACCACGGTCTTCCCCGCTGTGGGCAGCCCCTCCAGCGCGATCGAGCTGGATCTGGATGAGCTCTATCGTTATTCCAAGGCACAGGATTGGGTCGACGTCTGCAAGCTGCCGACGCCGGAAGCGTAAAAATAACAAATATTCAGATACACCCGGCTGCGAGCAGCGCTTGCAGCCGGGTGTCTTTTATGCCTCTGTCAGCGGATCGATGCCGTGGGAAGAAAGAAACTCTGCAGCGGCTTCGGCGGTTGCGCCGATCATATTATTGCAGTTTCCCTTTCCGCCATACTTCTCCAAAAGCTCCTCACAGCGGACGCAGCCATGCACATCGCGAAACGCCGCGACGAATTCGCGCGTCAAATCGGCGGTCTCCGACTGCGCGGTCCGCATTCCGATCGCCATCACGCCGCCTGTGACACAGCCACAGATCTCGCCGGACCGAACACCGCCGCCAAATCCGCTGGCGACCTTCTGCGCGATCACGGGGTCAAGACCGGTATAATCTGCAAGTGACAGCAAAACACATTGTGCGCAGTTCAGACCCTGCGCGTGATGATCCTGGGCAAGCTTTTCCCGTGTCATCCTTCAATCTCCTTTCCGGTTGATCCTGTCCTTGAACGCTTCGGATGAGCGAAGCTGTTCGGCGGCGCTTGCAAGCGTCAGCTCGGTGATATTGTCGCCGCCATGCAGACGCGCGATCTCCTGTGCGCGTCCGGCAGACGAAAGCTCCTGAACCGAGGTGCGCGTACGCTCCTGCTCCTGATGCTTTTCGATCAGGAAATGGTGATCCGCCATCGCCGCGATTTGCGGAAGGTGTGTAATACAGATGACCTGCTTGATCCCGGAGAGCTCGGCAAGCTTCTCTCCGACGCGCTGAGCCGCGATGCCGGACACGCCGGTATCGACCTCGTCAAAAACCATGGACGGAACAGCATCTCGCATGGCAAAGACATTTTTCAGCGCGAGCATGATCCGGCTCAGCTCACCGCCGGAGGCGATGCGGCTGATCCTGCCGGGCGCCTCACCGGCGTTTGCCGAGAGAAGGAACCGGACAACATCGCCGCCCGAGCTCTGAAACCCCGGCGAGCCGCCGACCGGCGTGATCTCCACCTGAAATTTTACAGCCGGCATCGCAAGTGCGCGAAGCTCCGTCACGACCTGGCGCTCCAGCTCCGCCGCAGCGGCGCGGCGCACCTGTGTGAGCACAGAGGCAGCCTGCTTCACAGTCTTCTCCTGCACATCGATCAGCTTTTCCAGCTTGATCAAGCGATCATCCGCATACTCGATCTGGTCCAGACGCTCCTGCGCGTCTGCCAGCTTCCGGATCAGGCCGGCTTCATCCGTTCGGTATTTCCGCTGCAGCTTTCGCAGCAGGGAAAGGCGTGTCTCGATCCGGTCATATTCCTCTTCGGAAAAGTCCAGACTTCCGCGATAATCCCGAAGCGTCTCCACCGCATCCTGCAGCAGCATGGTCGCCTCGCGAATGGTCGCCGGGACATTAGACAGCTCAGATGCAAACGCAGCGGCGCGATCGGCGGCGGACTCGGCCTCAGACGCCAGAGAAAGCGCGCTGTCGTCGCGACCATCCAGCAGGTCATAGGCAAGCTCCATCGACTCGGACAGCTTCTCAAAATTTCGCAGCAGATCGCGGCGCTCCGTCAGCTCGTCCTCTTCCCCTTCACGCAGCTCCGCGCGTGTCAGCTCGTCGATCTGACTGCGGAGACTTTCGGTCAGCAGCTCTTTCTCGTCCTCATATCCGCGCAGCGTCTCCTGCTCCCTGCAGAGCTCGGCATACGTCTGATACGCGGCGTGAAATGCCTGCAGCTCATCATCACGGACGCCAAAGGCGTCGAGGTATGCCAGGTGTCGGCGTTCGTCCAGGAGCTGCTGCCCGTCGTTCTGACCATGGATATCCAGCAGCAGGGCGCCAAGCTCGCGCAGCTGTGAGGCGGGGATCGGCACGCCGCAGACACGGCAGGTACTCTTCCCGTCTGCGGAGATCTGACGACGCAGGATCAGCTCATCCTCGAGCTCGATCTCATGCTCGGCACACCACGCAGCCGCGGGCGCCGGATCGAAGGTCGCGCAGACGGCTGCCTTCTGGGCTCCTGTGCGGACCAACTCCCGGGACACTCTGCCGCCCAACACCGCATACAGAGAGTCGACAAGAATGGATTTGCCCGCGCCGGTCTCGCCGGTCAGGATATTCAGACCCTCGCCGAACGTGACGTCCGCACGCTCGATCACAGCTATGTTTTCGATATGCAGTTCATGGAGCATGCCGTGTCCCCTCCTGTCGGCTCAGCGAATGATCAAAGCATCTCATCGATCTCTTTGCAGAAAGACTTCGCACTCTCGGCATCCTGCATGATCAAAAGCGCGGTATCATCACCGGCGATCGTTCCTGCCAGGCTTTCGATATGCATACCGTCGATCGTGGAAGCCGCAGCGCCGGCAAGTCCGGGAAGCGTCTTCAGAACGATGATATTCTGCGCTGAAGTGTGATGCGTGACACTCTCGCGAAAAATCTTACGCAGGCGTTCATCGTGTACCGGCTTTTCGTTCTTGGCTGGCACCGTGTAGCGGTAGATGCCGGTCGGCGTCATGGTCTTCACAAGGTGCAGCTCCCGAATATCGCGCGAGAGCGTGGCCTGCGTGCTGGTGATACCACGTTTCGCAAGCGCCTCCATTAGTTGATTCTGGGTTTCGATGTCTTCCTTTTCAATGATCGAAAGGATGACGTTCTGACGGGTTGATTTCATCATAATTTTCTCTTCCTAGCCTTCTCCGTATCCGGATAGTTTTTCAAATGCGCGGTCAAAAAAGCTTTTTGCGCCGGTCTCCACAAGCAGGATCGAGCGCTCTGATCGCCTGACGCAGATCTGATCGCCGCTCATCAGCGGGATCCCCCTGTTGCCGTCCGCCGAGAGAATCGCAGGGCGGTCATGGATACGCTCCGGTTCGATAACGACCGTGCGCGTCGGCAGCAGCACATAGGACTTTGCCGCCATGGTGTGCGGGCAGATCGGAATGACGAGTATATTTTCATTGTCCGGCTCAACGATGGGTCCGCCGGCAGACATGGAATATGCCGTGGAGCCGGTCGGCGTCGCGACGATGATGCCGTCTCCGGCAAAATGCGTGATGGGGATGTCATTGCACTTTGCGAGGATCCCGATGCACTCCGCGTGCGCGCCGTGAACGACCACATCGTTCAGCACGCTTTGGCAGAAGATCGTCTCCCCGTTCCGGATCAGCGTGACCTCCAGCATCATGCGTCTGCTGACGGAATAAGAGCCCTCCGCGATCCGAAGCAGGCGCTCGGTCTCGTCCGCCTCCAGTGCGGTCAGAAAGCCCTTGCCGCCGAGATTGATCCCGGCGATCGGGATCTCCAGACGACGCAGTCTGTCGGCGACATACAGGATCGTCCCGTCGCCGCCCAGCGCCACCGCAAGCTTCGCTTCGGGCGCGATCTCGGTCAGGTCGGAAACGCAATAATCGATCAGCGCCGTCGGCGTCAGGTTATCCGAAAAAATCGGGCAGATACAGCATCGGTGTCCCGCGTCCTGCAGCATGTTATAAATCGTCTTTGAGGTCTGATAGTCCGTGTCTCGAAACGGGTTTGCGGCGATAAGGATCAGATCGCGCAAAACAATCACCTTTTTTCTAATGATTCATGAGAGCGGGCGACGATGTCCGCCGGATCCGGAAGCTGCGCGCTATGGACGCCCTTGCGCAGATGACAGAGATACTCGATGTTCCCCTCCGGCCCGCGGATGGGCGAAAAATCCAGTCCCACAGCCGAAAAACCGATCTGCGGCACAACGTCCAGAATGCGCCGGATGACCTTGAGATGCACGGCGCTGTCACGGACCACGCCTTTTTTGCCGACCTCTTCCCGTCCGGCTTCGAACTGCGGCTTGATGAGACAGACCACGTCCGCGTCATCCTTCAGCAGCGGGCAGACCGCCGGAAGGATCAGCTCAACAGAAATAAAAGACAGATCCATCACGGCGAGATCCAAAGGTTCGGGGATCTGTTCACTTGTAATATAACGGACGTTTGTGCGCTCCATGGAGACGACCCGCGGATCGTTGCGCAGGCTCCATGCGAGTTGTCCGTAGCCCACATCGACCGCATAGACCTTCGCCGCACCGTTTTGCAGCAGCACATCCGTAAAGCCGCCGGTCGAGGCGCCGCAGTCGATACAGACCTTCCCGCTTGGGTCGATCGGAAACACCTGCAGCGCTTTTTCCAGCTTAAAGCCGCCGCGGCTGACATAGGGAAGTGCATTTCCACGCACCTCGACCTTCGCGTCCGGAAGGACCTGCATGCCGGGCTTATCGGCCTTCTGTCCGTTGACATAGACCAGTCCGCTCATGACGGTCGTTTTTGCCCGCTCGCGGCTTTCCGTCAGCCCGAGATCATAGACCAGCTGATCGAGTCTGATTTTCTTCATGCGTTGTCACCGTCCCCGGCACACAATGCGAGCGCAGCCTCTGTGATGCCGCGGCTGTCCAGCGCATATTTTTCCATCAGGATCCCGACAGAGCCGTGCGGAACGATGCCGGAGCCGAGATTCAGAAGTCGGGAGGCTCGAAGGGCAACCCCCTCCCGTGCACAGGCGGCGAGGAGCTTCTGTCCGACGCAGTCATCGGCGCAAACATCTTCAACCGTGATCAGGCGTCCGGTCTCCCGGAGAGACGCCAGCACGGCCTCGGTATCCAACGGCAGCACGCGCCCGAGCTTCAGGACCGAAGCAGAGATCCCGGCTTCCGCAAGCCGATCCGCGGCGGCAAGCGCTTCATTGATCAAAATGCCATAGGTCACGATCGTGACATCCGATCCATGACGAAGCTCGGTCACAGGATCGGTGTGCAGCTCCTGATATGCGCCTTCCCCACCGCGAGGATAACGGACCGCAGCCGGTCCGGCGGTGTCATATACGGCAAGGCGAAGCATTTGCCGAAGCTCAGCGTAGTTCGACGGACAATATAAGGTCATGCCCGGCACAGAGCTGAGATAACTCACGTCAAAGCAGCCGTTGTGCGTATCGCCGTCATTGCCGACGATCCCGCCGCGATCGATCCCGAGGACCACATGCAGCGACTGCAGCGCCACATCATGAAGCAGCATGTCATAGCTGCGCTGCAGGAAGCTCGAATAGACAGCAAAAACCGGACGAAGCCCCTGCTTTGCCATGGCAGCCGACATCGTGACGGCATGCCCTTCTGCGATACCGACATCGAAAAAGCGCTCCGGGAACCGCTGCGAAAAGGTCTCCAGCCCGGTCCCGCTTGCCATTGCCGCAGTCATGGCAACGAGATTCGGATCCGCCTGAGCAAGCTCCAGCATCGCGTCGCCGAAGGCGTCGGAGAATGTGCGTTTTGCCGCGGGCAGCTTTCCCGTCAGCGGATCGAACGTGCCCACGCCATGATAACGCTCGGGATGGGCTTCCGTATAGCGGATGCCCTTGCCCTTTTTTGTGATCACATGGAGCAATACGGGCTGACGCAGATCGCGCGCCCACCGCAGAACGCGCTCGACCTCCTGCTCATCGTGTCCGTCGACAGGGCCAATATAATAAAAGCCCATATCATCAAAGATGTTGTCCGGCAGGACCGTCTCCTTCAGGCTCTCCTTTACGTGGTGCAGCGCGTTATAGAGCGGCTTGATATGTCCGACGGTGTCCCGGTAAGCCTGCTTGAAGCGCAGATACGAGGGCATGACACGCTGCTTGGACAGAAGCGTCGCAATGCCGCCGACATTTTTGTGGATGGACATTCCATTATCGTTGAGAATGATCACGAGCGGCTCCCCGCTCTGTCCCGCGTCAGAAAGGCCCTCATACGCCAGTCCGCCGGTCAGCGCGCCGTCGCCGATCAAAGCGACGACGTCATAATCCGCTTTTGTGATCGTGCGGGCGCGCGCCATGCCGAGTGCGACGGAGATCGAGGTGGAGGCGTGTCCGGCGACGAACGCGTCGTGCACGCTCTCGGCAGGCTTCGGAAAACCCGCCATCCCGCCATATTGGCGCAGCGTCTTGAAATCATCCTTTCGCCCGGTCAGCAGCTTGTGGACATAGCTCTGGTGACCGACGTCGAACAGGAGTCGATCACGCTCCGTATGATAAACGCGATGGATCGCGACTGTAAGCTCTACCGCGCCGAGGTTGGAGGCCAAATGCCCGCCGGTTTTCGAAACATTTTCCACCAGAAAGGCGCGGATCTCCTCGCAAAGCTGCGAGAGCTGCTCCGCAGGAAGCTTTTGCACATCCTCCGGAGAATGGATTTGATCTAACAAATACAAGTTAATTACCTCTCGTTCATTTAAAAAAACGCGATTATACTATATCAAAAAATGCCGCGCATTACAATAGAATGGCGGCATTTTATGCATTTTCACAAGAGAATCAGCTTCTTCTGTTCTCCATGGACCGGGCAAGCGTCTGCAGAAAAACGGCGTTCTCAAATCGGCCTTCCACAGCTTTGACCGCGGCTTCGGTAAGGGCGTGGACCTCGCGTTCACATTGCTCCAGCCCATAGAGCGACATGAAGGTGGTCTTCTGCTCCTGCGCATCAGAGCCGATGGGCTTTCCGAGCTCGGCCTCGGTGCTGATCTGGTCGAGCATGTCGTCGCGGATCTGGAATGCCAGACCCAGCGCTTCGGCATAACGATTGGCGGCATCGATCTGTTCTTCGCTTCCCTGTCCGCAGGCAATGCCCATCCGGCATGCGGCAACCAGCATGGATGCGGTCTTTCGCTTGTGGATCTGCAGGAGCTCCTCACGCGTGAGCGGCTTTCCCTCGCCCTCCATGTCCAGCTGCTGTCCGCCGCAGATGCCCTCGATCCCGGCGGCTTCAGAGAGCAGCCGCGCGCACTCTGCCCGAACCTCAGACGGGAGCGGTGCTGAAAGAATTGTTCGAAACGCCTCCGCCTGAAGCGCGTCACCGGCAAGCGTGGCAGTGCATTCGCCGTAGATGATATGATTCGTGGGCTTTCCGCGGCGCAGATCATCGTTGTCCATACACGGCAGGTCATCATGGATCAGAGAATAGGTGTGGACCATCTCGATCGCGCAGGCGACCGGAAGCGCCTGTTCGACGTCTCCGCCGCAGGCGCGGCAGAACGCAAGGACCAAAACCGGACGCAGACGTTTGCCGCCGGCGTTGAGGCTGTAGCGCATGGCTTCCAGAAGCACATGATGCGGCGCGTCCGGGATATCAAAGGACGCAGCAAGCGCCTGATCGACGCGCTGCTTCAACGCGTTGTATTCGTTTTGAAAATCATGCATGTTCGTTTCCCGTCCTGATCTTTATTCCGCGGTGTCCTCAGAGACAAACGGCGTGCCGACAGGAGCGCCGTCCGGTCCCTTTTGCAGCAGAGTGACCTTTTGCTCGGCGGCGTCCAGCATACCGTTGCAGAGCTTGAGCAGGGCTGCCCCTTCTTCAAACAGGCTGAGAGACGCATCAAGCGGAGCGTTTCCCTGCTCGAGCATGCGAACGATCGCGTCGAGTCGCTGCATGGCAGCTTCAAATGTCAGATTGGACTCATCCATGTTGTTCCTCCTTGCTATCGACCGTGCAGGCAAGCGATCCGTCTGATAAACGCACACGGATCCGATCCTCCGGCTGCACATCCGCAATAGACCGAAGCGCAGCGCCGGAAGCGTCAAACGCCGCTGCATAGCCGCGCGACAAAACCTTCAGCGGACTGAGCGCATCGAGTGCAGCGGCCTGTCTTGCAATTTCGCTGCGGTGCAGCTGTACCTGTCCCGCCGCAGCATGGATCAGGTCTTTTTGAACACGATCCAGATCCATCCGTTTCATGGCAACATAATCGGCGGGATCGGTCAGAACGCGCCGCTGCGCATAGGAGTGCAAAAGCGCCTTATGCTGCTGCAGAAGCTGCTGCATCGAATGTGTCAGATGCGCTCTGCGATCCTCCAGAGCGCTGCGGAGCTCATTTTGATCCGGGACAGCAAGCTCCGCTGCGTTTGACGGCGTGGCAGCGCGCAGATCCGCAACAAAATCTGAGATCGTGAAGTCCGGTTCATGTCCGACCGCTGAGATCACCGGGATCTGTGACGCGTAGATCGCGCGCGCGACGCCCTCATCATTGAATGCCCAAAGATCCTCCATAGAGCCGCCGCCACGTCCCGTGATGATCAGATCCGCCAGCCTCCATTGATTGGCATATCGAATCGCTCCGGCGATCTCCGCCGGAGCTTCGAAGCCCTGCACGCGCACAGGCAGCAGCAGGACCTCGCTGGAGGGCCAGCGCGCCTTCAGGATCCGCAGAATATCCCGTACGGCGGCGCCGGCAGAGGAAGTGATCACAGCGATCCTGGCTGGATAGCGCGGGATCGGTTTTTTGTGGTCCGCGTCAAACAGCCCCTCCAGCGCAAGGCGGTTCTTGAGCTGCTCAAAAGCCATGAACAAATCCCCTGTCCCGGTGGGAAGGAGCGAAGTGCAATTGAGCTGATAGGCGCCGTCGCGCTGGTAGACCACAACGCTCCCGGAGGCGACCACGCTCATGCCGTTTTCCGGACGAAACCGCAAGCGCTGCGCGCTGCTGCGAAACATCACACAGCGCAGACTGCTCTCCGCGTCCTTCAGCGAAAAATAGTGGTGGCCCGAGGGGTAAACCTTGTAATTGGAGATCTCTCCGCTTACGCTCACACGGTCCAGGACCGGATCATGCTCCAGGACCCCCTTGATGTGCGTCGTGATCTCAGAGACCGTAAAAAAGCGGCGCTGCGTGCTCATTCCTGCGTCACATCCGCCGCGTCATCGGCTTTATCAGCCGACTCCGGCTGATGGTCGCGAATAAAGCTGCCGAGGATGCCGTTGATGAACGCGGCGGTCTCGGGTTCTTCATATTTTTTTGCGAGCTCTACCGCCTCATTCGCCGCGGCGCCTGCCGGAACATCCTCGATATAGAGGATCTCGCACATGGCACAGCGAAGGATCGCAGCCGCGATCTTGGAGATGCGATCCAAACGCCAGCCGCGCGCATAGGTCTCGATCTCCCGGTTCAGATCATAAAAATGCTCATAGACCAAGCCGGTCAGTCTGCGGATATACGACATCTGCTGCTCATCCGGCAGTTCGGAAAAAACAGGATCCTCCTCCGCGAGCGTTTCGAAATATTCAGGTGTAAAAAAGTCGGAAACGGTCTGGGCCGCATCTTCTCCGGAGAGTTGAGCAGCAAAGCAGAGTCTTACCGCGAGTTCACGGGCAGCTGTTCTAGTCATAATGTTATCTCCTGAACGAATTGTGATCAGATCATTTTTCGAAAGCGACGCCCGAAATATGGACATTCACCACGGGCTTTCCCATGCCGGTCATGGACTGCACGGTGTTGGCGACAACGTTCTGCACCGCTTCGGCGACCGCGACCGCGTTGCAGCCATAGCGGACCTGAATGATCGTGTCCACATTTACGACGCCGTCGACGATCTGGACCTTGATGCCTTTTGCGGCGGATTTGATCCCGAGCAGCTCGGCAAGCTCCGTCCCCGCGGATGAGGCCAGACCGGCAACGCCGTCCACCTCGCTGATCACGGATCTCACCATGGAAAGCACAACATCCTCGGAGATGTTGATGGTGCCATGCTCGTCCTGGCAGGTGATATAGTTTTCAGGCATTTGTGATTCCTCCTGTAAGATGCATGATGGGCATGATTAGCTAATTATGTATTGTAACACGAATGCAAAAAAAAAGAAAGAGTGAAAATCAACGAAAACGGGATGAAGCCGCCGGCCTCATCCCGCAAAACGTCTGATTTATGCTTTTACCTCCACGACCTTGAGCTGAACGGCGGTAAACGCGGTCTCGCTCGTCACGACGTCCGTAATGGCGGCAACCTGATCCTGCGTCAGCCCCTCTTCCGGCGCGGGGACGGCGATCGTGATGCCGTCCTCGCGGATATATGCCACGCAGTCTGCGTAATTTTTGGCCAGCAGCAGGTTTTCGATCTGCGTTTCCGTCATGGAGGCATCCGCCATAGCGGAGATCGCATACATTGCGCTGTCGATCGACTCCTGCGACGCGCCGTCTGACTGTGCGGCGTTTTCCAGCAGATCCAATGCCTCGTCGCGCGAGCGCTGCCGGGCTAGCCGCGCCTCGGCAAAATAATCCGATATCGGTTCTGTTTCAGCTGATACGGCGACCGCGTCCTCCGACTCTGTCTCAGACGATCCTGACATCGCATCCTCCGCAGCCACGCGCTCCGGATCGCTTTTTCCGAATTGGTTGTTATAGGACCAATTCATATAAACCGCGCCGCACACCAGGATCAGCGCCGCCGCAATGGTGATGTTTCGTTTTGCGTGTTTCATGTTCTGCCTCCTTCGATCATTCCGTTTATCCGTTTTGCTTCATCGGCAGTACCGATATCTGATCCGAGCGCAGGCCGGTGTATTGCGACACCGCCTCCACCACCTGCATTTGAACGCCCGCGTCTGCGGCTCCCTCACAAACGATCACGGCACCCTGATAGACCGGATATACGATCTTTCGCTCCAGCGCCTCCTGCTTGCCGCTTCCGGTGTTCACAAGTACGGTCTCTCCTTCATTTTTGACATAAACATGCTCCTCCGTCGCTTCGATCGCCAACAGCACCCGCACCGCTCCGACGCCTCGGATCTCGCGCAAGGTCTCCGCAAGACGCGCTTCCGCCTCCTCATTCGTCGGGATGGACACGGATGGATCAACCGGATCCGAAGCAGCTTCGTGGCTTTGGTTTCCCGGAAATACCAGAAGCAGTATGCCGATCATGAGAATGCAAAGCGCATATTTATACTTTTTCCAGAGTGCTTTCAAAGCATCAACCTTCATCTGATCTGCTCCATTCCTGTGCTTCGGCAGGAATGCCGAGCTCTGTGGTGATCGCATCGCTCAGCGCGTCGTAAGGTCCGGCGTCAGACTGCAAAATGATCTCTGCGTGATCCGGCACCCAAAAGCCGCGCGTGTCCCATCGCGTTCCGACGTGTGCCTCTCGCACCGGGAGATGCAATGCATCGCCCTTGTCCACAATATATGCTGCGCATTCAGACTCTATGAGCGTCCGGTTCATGGCACGGCTTTGTTCCTCGGCTTCTGCGCCGTCCCATGTGTATGTCTCTTTGAGCACCTGCAGCGCAGAGGCGTACGCGAAGAGATCCGCATGCAGCAGCGGGATCAGGAGCGCCATGATCAGACTGATCGTCGCGATGAGGCGGAGCGCTTGACGCGCAGCGCCGTCTGCGATCAGGCATTCTGCAGCCGCCGCGAGCATCGCAACACCGAGTATCGACAACAGCCATTGCAGCAAAACGTCACCCCCCTGTCGAGCGCATAAGCGCGATGATCGACGCAAACACGATCAGCGAGACCGTTCCGACGATCCCGAGCATCATGCCGTAAACGTCTCCAAAGCCTTTCAGCAGACCGCTGATCCGCTTTTCAGAAAATGTCGAGCAGATCCCGGCTGCAAGCTGATACAGCAGAAAATGGATCCCCAGAGAAAGATACGGAGTCAGGCAGACGGCAAGCACACAAAGAAGCCCCAAAATGCCGACGCCCGCGCACAGGATCGAGGCACCGGAAACCAGCGTCTCCGCCGCATCTGAGAGGATCCCGCCAACCACAGGCAGCGCAGCCGAGATCGCAGTCTTTGCAGCTTTAGCGGCAGCGGCATCCACAGAACCATTCAAAATGCCCGTGAGCGTGAGGAAGGTCGTAAAGAGCACCGCCGCCGTGATCATCAACAGGGTCAGGACGCGTTTCATGCCGGAGAGCAGCGTCAGCAGCAGCTCGTTTTGGAACACGTGCGCGGTAATAAGCACAGCCGTGTAAGCGTAAAGCAGCGGCATCAGCAGCTGTGCGCTGCAGGAGCCGAACAGGTCCAGTGCTATGGAGGCAATGGTATATTTGATTCCCGCGGAGGTGACCGCGCCGCTCGCTGTTGCAGCCGCGCACATTGCCGGGAGAACACGCGCCGAGAAGGTCGTGAGCGAAGCTGTGACCCGGCTCCCGGTCGGGATGCAGGCGCTTGTCTGTGCAGCACCGAGCAGCGCGATCGCCATCGCGCCGATAAGCTCGAGCGTCTTTTGGTGTGTTGACAGCATGGGCGTTGCGCGCAAAAACGCGATCAGAAAGCATAACATCAGGATCCCGGTCACATTTTCGATCGCATCACGCAGGATCGATCCGGTGTTCAGGATCAGATCATCCCAGAGCTGGTCCAAAAGATTCTGCGGCTGCATGGCCTGTTCGACGGACACCTCTCCCCAAAGCGCGTACGCTTCCTCCGGGATCGCCTGTTCGGCATCCTCGATCCCGAAGCCGATCTTCTGCTTCTCAAGAATGTCGGTTGGGGAATCGACCGCCAGGACTTGTACCGACAGGAGCAGGATAAACACAGAGAGCAAAACCAGCAGACGTTTCAAAGCAAATCTCCGATCGTATGGACAAAGAGCTCCAGCAGCGGTAGCGCCGCCAGAAAGATGGACGCGGTCCCGGTCAGCTCCAGCGCCGATGCGGACGCCGTCTGTCCGGCGTCCTTGCAAAGCGCACAGCCGATGTTCGTCAGGATACCGATCAGCGCCGCCTTTAAGATCGGCTGCGCATAGACACCTGAAGCGCCAAACAGGCTGGATGCGTTTCTGAAAAACGAGATCAGAGGCGTGAGCAGCCGAAACGCCAGAAGCAGCACCAGCACAACACCGATTAGCTGGAGACCAAAGGCAAGATCCGGTACCGTTTTTTTGATACCAAAGGCAAAGATCGCCGTGATCACGCAAGCGGCGATCGCTTTCGTCAGCAGTTCCATGACAGGTCAAAAAGCAAACAGCGATTTGATGAGGGAAAATAAGTCGCTGATCTTCTGCAGCACAAGCATGAGCACAACGATCAGCCCGGCGATCGTTGTCATGAGTGCCTGCTCGTCTCTGCCGGCCCTGGACAGCAGAAGATTCAGCACCGCGACCAGAATGCCGATCGCAGCGATCTTAAATATCAGTTCGACGTCCAAGACATTTCCTCCTAATACAGTATCACAGCCAGCATCGCGCCAAGTGTCAGACCGAGTCCGGTATAAAGCTTTCCGTATTGCCGCGCTTGCTCCAGAGATCGCAGTCGATGCTGTGTCAGCATCCGAATGCAAGCATCGATCGCATCAGCCTGCGCGGAAGCGTCATACCTCCCGAGATGCACGCCCAGATCTGATAACGTATCCAGCTCCTCCCTGCTCAGATGATCGAGCGCGGACAGCTCGTCCCGCCAGAGCTCGGAAAAGGATTGTTTCGTCGTTGCGAGATGATCGGATACCGACAAAAAGAAAGCTCTGCAATCACGATCGCTCATCCCGGCGACATGCGCAAGCGCATCCGGCAATGGCAGCGTGCGCGAATGGACGTCATGCTTCAGAATCGTCAGCGCTTCGATCATCGACTGGAGCTCGCGCGGCTTTCGTTTCAGCTCCAGGGAGCGCATCACGCCGAAGCTTGCCGTCGCGGCGATCAGCAGCAGCAATCCAAGCACACGACTCAAAGCGCTTTCACCTGATAGGACCGGACGCCGTCTCTGTTCCGGATCTCCACAGCCTGCGCGAACACGCCCTCCTGCAGGAGCCTTCGGTAGAGCGGTCTTCGCTGCAGTCCCTCCGCATCCGCCGCATGTGCCGTGGCAAGCAGCGTTACGCCGCATCCGACCGCGGAAAGCGCTGCCTCGATATCGCCCTCGGCGGTGATCTCATCAAATGCGAGGATCTGTGGATTCATCGCACGCAGCAGCATCATGCACGCTTCGTGCTTACGCCCGCCGACAAACACATCCGTATACGGTCCGAGATCGAATTGTGCCCGGCGTCGATGCATTGCCGAGATCTCGCCGCGCTCATCGGCAACGGAAACACGATAGCCGCGCTCTGACAGCAGCCGGATCAGGTCCCGCAAAAGCGTGGTCTTCCCGGCGCCGGGCGGTGAGACGATCAGGGTGCTGCGCAGTTCTCCCTCCATCAGCGCGGGCAGAAGCGGTTTTGCACAGTCTCTGACCTCATGCGGGATCCGAACGGTGAGCGAGGAGATCCCGCGAAGGCCGTTCTCTGTGATCGTGCCGCACACACCGATCCTGCCGCCTCCGTCGGTATGGACAAAGCCGGCGCGCAGCTCCTCTGCGTACGCATGAAAGGAAAACAGCGTCGCGCGCTCCAGGATATAATCAAGATCTGACGCCTGTATCACGCAGTCCGCCATCGCCCGCTCTGATCCGGCGGTCAGCAGCGTGCATGCCTGTCCGACCCGACAGCGGATCTCTTCGATGGCTCCGGGATATCGATGCGCTTCCGCCACAAGGCGTTCTCCGAGCATCGGCGGAAAGAGCTGTACAATGTCTGACGGTAGTTTCATTCGCCTTGTCCTCCTTTGCACAACACACTATATGCAAGGATGACAAAAAACAGAACGGTCAGATACACAGCTGAGAAGCAGCATATCTGACCGTTATGATACGATAAAATATAATATGAAATTCAAATCCTTCGGCACTCGAGATAATAACGCTTATCAGGGCCCAGGCCGATGGAAAAGCTCTTTTTCGGGAACGGACCGGTTTGTGCCACGGAGGAAAACAGCTCTTCCTTATCCATCAGCGGAAGCAGAACGCCAGCTGCGTCCGGAGCCGATGAAAGCGCGATGGTCTCCTGATCGCCGTGAATATAATCGATCTCACCGCCATGCTGTGCGACATACGCCTTGCAGAACTGCTCCACACGATCGATCACAGAGCCGATCGAGCTTCCCTTTACAGAGATCTGCTTTTGCACGCCCGACGCCAGAAGCGTCACGCGGCGAGACGCCGTCGGGTCGGAAAGCGCCGCCTCAGCTTCCCGGAAAAAAGGCACCGGATCCGTGCGGAACAGCGCACGGTGGATCGGCGCAAATGTGATCGCGGGATCGTGGATGTTCACAAGCTCCACAAGGGCATAACGGGCAGGCTCCCGCTCCCAGAGCGTGGGGGGCAGCTGCTCGCGCTTTTTCAGCCAGAACTGTCTGGCAGCGGCGAGACTGTGGTTTCCGTCGCCCACGGCAAATTGCATGGCGTCCTTCTCGGTCTGCGCCGCAAGCAAGCGAGCGAGCGCGTCTGCGGAAGCACCACAAATGCGCCGCCCGGTCACATGCCCGCCACCCAGCATCAAATCGAAATCATAGACCGTCTCGCCCGCAAGCGCACCGGCCTGTGTCATGATCGAATCTGATGAGTCGTTCACAAAGAGCATGATATGCGGCATTTCCAAAGCCGCTTTTGCGCGGACCTGAACGCGCGGCGGCAGTCTGGAGGCAACCGTCCCTTCAGTCGCGCGGATCGATGAATGAGAGTTCGGAGAAAAATCATACGCCTCCAAATCGACCTGTCCGACCAGTCCGCGTCGAACGCTGCCGTCAGAAAGCGAACGCTCAACATATACAAAGCTATGCCAAAGCGTGCGGAACAAACCGCTGTCAAGATACGTGTGCATCGTCGACTGGATGTGCGCCATCTGCTCAGCTTCATCGCATTTGCCGAGATAGTACTCCGGCAGCATCAGGCGCAGCGTGGAGGGCGCATCCCCTACCGTCTGTTCGACCCGCTCCCAATACGCCGCATCCGCGGTATACTGATCACAGGCGATCACGCTCCAGCGTGTCATATCGGTATCAGCCGGCAGAAGAATATCTGCCGGCTGAAAAACGCAGGTTTCCATACTTATTTATCAATCCATTTCAGAGATCTGTCAACAGCACGCAGCCATGCGTCGTGCTGCGCCTTTGCCACATCGGCGTCCATAACGGGCTCAAAAACGCGATCAGACTGGCGGATCTTCGAGATGTCTCCCATCTCGTTCCAGACACCGACGGCAAGACCGGCGAGGAACGCGGCGCCGAAGGCCGTGGTCTCGACCATCTTGGGACGATCGATCGGCTTGCGGATCATGTCAGACTGGAACTGCATAAGGAAGTTGGAGACGGAAGCGCCGCCGTCCACACGGAGGACGGAAAGCGGATGACCGGCGTCCTTTTCCATCGCGTCAAGCAGATCCTTGACCTGATAGGCGATGCCCTCGAGTGTGGCGCGGGCAATGTGTGCCTTCTTGCTGCCGCGCGTCAGACCGACGATCGTGCCGCGGGCATACATATCCCAGCGCGGCGCGCCGAGACCGGTGAAAGCGGAGACGAGATACACGCCGCCGTTATCCTCAACACTCTCGGCGAGCTCGTCGCATTCGCGGGAGGTGCTGATCAGCTGCAGCTCATCGCGCAGCCACTGAATGGAACTGCCGGCGTTGAAAACGCTGCCCTCCAGCGCATAAGTCGTCTTGCCGTCGACCGACCATGCGACGGTGGTGAGCAGACCGCTGGCGCTGCGTACGGAGCGATCGCCGGTGTTCATCAGCGTGAAGCAGCCCGTGCCGTAGGTGTTCTTCGCCTGACCCGGCTCGATGCAGGCCTGTCCGAGCAGAGCGGCGGTCTGGTCGCCAGCGCTGCCACAGACGGGGATGCCCTCGAGCATTTCCAGCCCCGGAAGGTTCGCTGCAACGCGGCCGTAGATCTGGGAGGACGGGACCGGCTTTGGCAGCATGCTCATCGGGATATCCAGCATGCTGCAGAGCTTTTCGTCCCAGCAGAGCGCGTCGATATCGAACAGCATCGTACGTGCGCAGTTGGAGTAATCCGAGACATGCGCCTTGCCGCCGGTGAGGTTCCATATCAGCCAGCTGTCAACGGTGCCGAACAGCAGCTCGCTGCGCTCAGCACGCTCACGCGCGCCCTCGACGTTGTCAAGGATCCACTTGATCTTGGTGCCGGAGAAATAGGCGTCGATCAGGAGGCCGGTCTTATCACGGATGTAGGCGCCGACACCCTCGGCCTCCAGCTGATCACAGATGGGCGCGGTGCGGCGGCACTGCCAAACGATGGCGTTGTAAACAGGCTTGCCGGTGTTCTTGTCCCAGACAATGGTGGTCTCACGCTGGTTCGTGATGCCGATGCCGGCGATGTCGGTGGGAGAAAGCTCGCTCTTCTCGAAGGCCTGTCCGAGCGCGTGCATCTGGGTCTGCAGAATGACCATCGGATCATGCTCGACCCAGCCCGGCTTCGGATAGATCTGTGCGAAGGGATATTGCGCCAGAGAAACGATGTTTCCACCCTGGTCGAAAACGATCGACCGAGAACTAGTGGTGCCCTGATCCAGAGCGATAATGTACCCGTTCATAATTACCTCCTGTTTTGTCCATCTGTTTTTGTCCATTTTTATTATTGACGTATTCCGTCAAATATACTACAATTAACTTGTATAAAGCTATTATAACACAGAGAAAGGAAGAATGCTATGCCTACCCTGAAAGAATTTACATTTTTGTCCTGCAACGGCAAAAACAACGTATTCTTCGTGGAATGCGTCCCCGATGGCGAGGTTCGCGGCGTCCTGCAGATCGCGCACGGCATCGCCGAGCATTGCAAGCGCTATGTCCCCTTTATGGAGTTTATGGCCTCCAACGGCTTTGTTTGCGTCGCCAACGACCATCTCGGTCACGGCCGCACCGCGAAGGACGAGAGTGAATACTGCTTCTTCGGCGAGGAAAACGGCTGGGATATGGTCGTGGAGGATATGGACCGCCTGCGCCGCCTGGAGTCTGCCAAGTATCCTGACGTCCCCTACTTCCTGCTGGGGCACAGCATGGGCAGCTTCCTGACCAGAACCTACATCATCAAGCACCCCGATGTGCTCAAGGGCGTTATCATCAGCGGCACCGGCCAGAACCCCGGCGTCGTGGTCGCCGCCGGCAAGGCCATGGCCAACATGCACTGCAACAAGTACGGCGCCAATCACCCCGACGAGCAGCTTGACAGCATGGCGTTCGGCGGCTACAACAAGAAATTCGACAGTGTGCGCACCAAGTTCGACTGGCTGACGCGCGATCCCGCCGTTGTTGACGCCTACATCGCCGACCCCATGTGCGGCATGCTCGCCTCCTGCGGTCTGATGCGCGACATGATGGGCGGCCTGCAGTTCATCTGGAAGGAAGAGAACCTCCAGAAGATGAACAAGACCATGCCCGTGTACTTCTACTCCGGCGACATGGATCCCGTGGGCGACTGGGGCAAGGGCACCAAGAAGGTCTATGAGCGCTTCATCGACACGGGCATGCAGGACGTGAAGCTGAAGCTCTATCCCAACGGTCGTCATGAAATGCTCAACGAGATCAACAAGGAAGAGGTCTACAACGACATCCTCGAATGGGTCAACAGCAAGCTCTGATCCGTTCTGTTCAAACCATTTCTTAACGTCTTAACGTTCGGGGCGTCTGCCGCAGGCAGACGCCCCGAACGTTTTATTATTCCTGAAGCTGACGTCTGCGCGCGAGATTCACCATGCCGTCCGGCATATCGTCCAAACGCAGGAGCAGCTTTCCGGCGCCGAACGCGGAGCACGCAAGCGGGTCCTCGACGACGACGGTCGGCACGCCGGTGTCGCGCTGGATCAGACGATCGAAGCCATAGATAAGACTGCCGCCGCCGGACATGTAGATGCCGTTTTCTGTCAGATCGGATACCAGCTCCGGCGGCGTCCGCTCGAGCACCATGTGCACAGACTCCAGGATCTGCGCCGCAGGCTCGGCGATCGCCTCCACGAGCTCCACAGAGCTCACCTTGATCGAGGTCGGCAGTCCGGTATTGAGATCACGGCCCTTGACCTCCTGGATCCCGACCTCGGTGCGCTGGACCAGACAGCCGATGTTGATCTTCAGATCCTCTGCCGTACGCTTGCCGATCAGAATGTTGTGCTTGCGGCGGATGTAGCGGATGATCGCCTCATCAAAAGCGTCGCCGCCGATCTTGATGGATTCGCACTCGACCACACCGCCGAGCGATACGATGGCGATCTCCGTCGTACCACCGCCGATGTCGATGATCATGTGTCCGTCCGGCTTCGTGATATCGATCCCGGCGCCCGCGGCGGTGGCGACAGCGGATTCGGTCAGATACACCTTGCGCGCTCCGGCTTCGATCACCGCGTCAATGACATTGCGCTCCTCAACGCCCGTCACGCTGCTGGGAACGGTCACAAGCACGCGGGGCTTGAACAGGCTGAAGGAGGTCACCCTGCCGATCAGCTCATGGAGCATCGCCGCCGTCATATCGTAATCGGAGATCACGCCCGCGCTGATCGGGTGGATCGCAACGATGTTCGCCGGCGTCCGCCCCAGCATTTTCTGCGCGTCCTGACCGACCTTGAGCAGCTGCCCTGTGTACTTGTCCACGGCAACGATCGCGGGCTCACGCAGCATGATGCCCTTGCCGCGCACATAAACCAGAATGTTGCTGGTGCCGAGATCGATGGCGATATCGCGTTCAAAAATCAACATAGTCTATTCCTCCGTAATGCCGCCGAAGCGGACGGTATCTGCATATCATTGTATCCGAAATCGTGCGGGGTCAATCCCGCTGCCGGGCGACGGTCGCGCAGCACACGCTGTCAGCTCCGGCCAACCCGAGGGTCCTGGCACACTCCGTGAGCGTTGAGCCGGTCGTAATGATGTCATCCAGGATCAGGATACGCTTTCCTTTCACATCTGCTCCGGGATACAGGCGGTAGGCGTCGGCAATATTGGCGCGTCTCTTTTCCGCGCTGCCGGTCGCAGACTGCGCCTTTGTGTGGCGATGCTTGACCAGGAGCCGCACCGCCTCCGTATCCAGCTCCTCGGCCACGGCGCGGCACAGCAGCTCCGCCTGATCATAGCCGCGCTCGCGCAGCCGTCTCCGGCTAACCGGGACCCACGAAAGGATGTCCCATTCCTGTGCGAGCGAATTGCGAATACAGTCGGCGACAAACGGCGCGTATGCTTGCGCATATCCCGGAGTGTTGCCGAACTTGAAGCGCAGCAAGGACGTGCGGACGTCCTTTTCATAATAAAACGGTGCGACACAGCACTTCACAAAGTCCTTTTTCTGTTTGCCGTCCTGCGTCGTTTTCGGCAGATCCTTTTCGCACCGTTCACAGACGCGGATCTCACCGTTGTCCACGAGTCTGCGGCAGAAGGCGCAGCGCGGCGGGAAAACCAGATCCAGCAGAAAGGTTCGAAGCTTCATGTGATCGGTCCGTATTCTCCGCACAGGCGGGCACGAAGTCCGCAATAGCGTCTTCCCTGCCGTTCACGGTCGATCATCAGGTGCGCGGTATCGTCGTCGCCGACCGCGATCAGCAGCTTCTTTGCACGCGTGATCCCGGTATACAGGATGCTGCGGGTCTGAAGCATGGGCGCGGCTTTTCCGATCGCAAAGATCACGGCGCGGTATTCGCTGCCCTGCGATTTGTGCACGGTCATTGCCCACGCGTGCTCGATCTCATTGAACATCTCAAAGCTGTACGACGCCAGCTTGTCATCATAGGAGACCGTGAAGGTCTCTGTCGTCGGATCGAGCGAGACGATCTTACCGACGTCCCCGTTGAAGACGCCCAGTCCGCATGTGAGACCGGCAATGTTTTTCAGTACGATATCATAATTATTGCGGATCTGCATCACGCGGTCGCCCTCGCGGAAAATCTTTTCGCCGAACACCTTCTCCCGCTTGTTTTCCGACGGCGGGTTCAGCGCCTCCTGCAGAACCGCGTTGAGCGCGATCGAGCCTGTGGCATATTTGCGCGTAGGTGTGAGTACCTGGATCTCCTCGGGCGGGATCCCCATTTTCTGCGGCAGACGCGTGGAGCAGAGCTCCACGATGGTCTCCGCCGCCTTTTCGGGTGATTTGCGGCGCAGGAAAAAGAAATCTCCCTTGTTGTCCGTCAGCTGCGGGTGCTCGCCGCGATTGATCGCGTGCGCATAAGCGACGATCTTGCTGCCCGCCTCCTGTCGAAAGATCTCCGTAAGGCGAACCGACGGGATCACTCCGCTGCGAATGATGCCGGAGAACACACTTCCCGGACCGACAGACGGCAGCTGATCCGCGTCGCCGACCAAAATAAGTCTGCAGTCAGCCGGAAGCGCACGCAGCAGCGCGCTCATCAGCGAAATATCCACCATGGAGCATTCGTCCAGGATCACGGCGTCACAGGCAAGCGGATCGTCCTCATCCTTGCGGAAAACAGTCTCCCTGCCGTCCTCGGAGATCCCGGCCTCGAGCAGACGGTGTATTGTCTGCGCCTCCTCGCCGGTCAGCTCGCTCATGCGCTTGGCGGCACGGCCCGTAGGCGCGGCAAGACAGGTCTCCAGCTTCAGCGCATCAAATAGCGCGAGGATTGCGCGGATCGAAGTGGTTTTTCCGGTGCCGGGACCGCCCGTCAGCGCAACGACCTGATGACGGCACGCAAGCTCGATTGCCTGCTTCTGCTGCTCGGCAAACGTGATATCCAACTGCGTCTCAATGCCGGAAATGATGCGGTCATAATCCGGCTCATAGCGATATTCCTCCTGCGCCATGGAGAGCAGGCGTTCTGCCACATAGCTCTCATCTTCATACAGCCGCGCCAGATAGCAGGCCTCCACATTCACGACCTGCTGGCAAACGAGCTGCTGCCGCTCCAGAAGCTCCTCCAAGCGTTCCGCTGCAAGCTCCTGCGGCACGCCGATCATCTCAGACGTGACCTTGATCAGCTTGCCGCGCGGGATAAAGCTGTGCCCGACATGCGCATTGTAGGCAAGCTCAAACTGGATCGCCGCCAGCACGCGCTCGGGACTGTCATTCTCAAAGCCGTGGAGCAGCGCAAGCGTGTCCGCCTCGGAGAAGGTCGCGCCGATCTCGTCCTCGGTCAGAATATACGGATTTTCATGCACCAGCTCCAGCGCGCGCTCACCGTAGGTCTGATAGGCGCGAGCGGCAACGACAGGACGGATATCCGCCGTCGCCAGATACTCGATCAGGCGCCGCAGGCCGACCTGCTTGCGAAACTGCGTGGACATCTCTTTCGCCTTCTGCATGCTGATCCCACGGATCTCACAGAGCTTTTCCGGCTGAAATTCCAACACGTTCAGCGTCTCCGCGCCGAAGCGCTGTACCATGAGCGCCGCCGTCGCAGGTCCGATCCCGCGCACTGTGTGTCCCGCCAGATACTGATAGATCGCGTCCGCCGTCTCCGGCATGGTCCGCTCCACAAACTCCGCTTTGAACTGCATTCCGTGCGCCGCGTGATGGGACCAGAGCCCGCTGACCGTGATCAGCTCGCCGGGCGCGGCAAACGGGATGCAGCCGAGGACCGTGATCTGGTTGCCGTCATCGGCGTCAAGCCGCAGGATCGTATAGCCGTTTTCTTCATTTTGATAGATGATGGAAGAGATACTGCCGCTGATCTCCAGCAGCACTTTGGTTTCATCCATGAATGTCTGTTCCTCTCTTATCGGAGACAATGATCCCGTATTCCGCGGCGAAGCAGCGCGCGACCGCGGCGGACTCCGCCGAAAGCCCTGCGTCTTCGATGCAGATCCGGCATGGGATCAAGCCATGGCTGCGCAGCCATAGCAGTCCGCGCAGCTGCATTTCAAGCTCCGGCGCTTCGCCGAAGGCGGATACTGTGATCGTGATCGATTCGCAGCTTCCGCTGCGGATCGGCAGCAGCAGCGCGCCGTGGATCAGCCAGAAGACGGCCGCAGCGATCACAGCAACCGCGGCAATGCACAGCGTTTTTAGCAACATAGAATCGCCTCCCGCGGGCATTCTATGTCACGCTTCATGCGTGTGTGCGTCTTGCTGAAGAACCGTGCGCAGGAATTTGCCGGTATAGCTCCTTTCACATGCGGCGCATTCCTCCGGCGTGCCGGAAAACACGAGCTCTCCGCCGCCGACGCCGCCCTCCGGTCCGAGATCGATGATATGATCCGCAACCTTGATCACATGCAGGTTATGCTCAATGACGATCACGGTGTTCCCGGCGTCTGTCAGGCGCTGGAGCATGTCCGTGAGCCGGTGTACATCCGCAATGTGCAGACCCGTCGTCGGCTCATCCAGCACATAGACGGTCTGCCCCGTGCTGCGTCTGGAAAGCTCCGTCGCCAGCTTGATGCGCTGCGCCTCGCCGCCCGAGAGCGTCGTCGCCGGCTGACCGAGCTTCACATAGCCGAGACCGACCTCATTGAGCACAGCGAGCCGCGCGCGGATCTTCTCCTGATTCTGAAAGAAATCCACCGCTTCCTCGATGGTCATGTCCAGAACGTCAGCAATGCTCTTGCCCTTAAAGCGCACCTCCAGCGTTTCACGATTATAGCGCTTGCCGTGGCACACCTCGCAGGGGACATAGACGTCCGGAAGGAAGTGCATCTCGATCTTCAGCAGTCCATCCCCGGCGCAGGCCTCGCAGCGTCCGCCGCGGGTGTTGAACGAAAATCTTCCGGCATGATAGCCGCGCAGCTTTGCGTCCTGTGTTGAGGCAAAGAGCGTCCGGATATCGTCAAACAGCCCCGTGTAGGTCGCGGGATTCGAGCGCGGCGAGCGTCCGATCGGGCTTTGATCGATGGCGATCACCTTATCGATATATTCCAGCCCCTCGATCCCGTCGCATTTACCGGGCCGAAGCTTTGCACGATGCAGCTGAGAGGCGAGTTTTTTATAGAGGATATCGTTGATCAGCGAAGATTTTCCGCTGCCGGAAACGCCCGTGACACACGTCATGGTGCCGAGCGGAATGTCCACGTCGATGTGCTTGAGGTTATTCTGCGCAGCGCCGCGGATGCGCAGATAATGCCCATTCCCCTTTCGCCGCTCGGTCGGAACGGGAATGGATCGCTTGCCTGAGAGATACTGTCCTGTGACAGAGCGTTCGCAGGCGCAGATGTCCTCGATCGAACCGGCGCACACCACTTCCCCGCCGTGAACGCCGGCGCCGGGACCGATGTCCACGATATAGTCCGCGGCGTGCATCGTATCCTCGTCGTGCTCCACGACGATCAGCGTGTTTCCGAGATCGCGCAGGCGAAACAGCGTCTGCAGCAGCTTTTCATTGTCGCGCTGATGCAGACCGATCGACGGCTCGTCCAGGATGTACAGCACACCCATGAGCGAGGAGCCGATCTGCGTCGCGAGACGAATACGCTGACTCTCACCGCCCGAGAGCGTGCCCGCGGCGCGTGAGAGCGTCAGATACTCCAATCCGACGTCCTGCAAGAACCGCAGACGCACGCGGATCTCGTGCAGGATGGTCTCGGCGATCACGGCCTCTTTGCCGGTCAGCTGCAGCTGCTCTAAAAAAGCCAGCTCTTCCGTGATAGGCAGGTGCGTGAAATCCGTGATATTCATATCGCCGACCGTGACGGCGAGGACTTCCTTCTTCAGCCTTGCTCCGCGGCAGGTCGGACAATCGATCTCGCCCATGCATGCCTCGAGATCGGTTCGCATACCGGGACTTTGCGTCTCGTGATAGCGCCGCTCGAGATTGTTCACGATCCCCTCAAACGGACGCGAAAGCGTGCCCTTGCCGCGCTCGGTGTCGTAATGCATGACCAGCTTTTCGTCGCCGGTACCATAAAAGAACGCATCCTTCGCGGCCTTCGGGAGGTCCCGGAACGGCGTGGAAAGCTTGAAGCGATATTTCTTCGCCAGCGCCTCATAATACATGCGGCTGACGGTGTCCTCGCGCGGCTTTGCCCAGCCGCTTGCGACGATCGCGCCCTCCATGACCGAAAGCGACGGATCCGGCACGATGAGGTCCGGATCGACGCGCAGCTGTGTCCCGAGCCCGCCGCAGGTCGGGCAGGCGCCGTAGGGATTGTTGAACGAGAACATGCGCGGCGTGACCTCTTCGATCGAGATGCCGCAGTCCTCGCAGGCGTAGTTCTGCGAAAACAGCAGCTCCTGCTCCGGCTCCATGACCGACGCAAGCACCAGACCGCCGGAGAGCGCGGAGGCGGTCTCCACGGCGTCTGTCAGGCGGCGGTTCATATCGGGGCGGATCACAACACGGTCCACCACGATCTCGATGTTGTGCTTCAGATTCTTGTCAAGCCGGATCTCCTCCGAGAGATCATACATGGAGCCGTCGACACGCACGCGTACATAGCCGGAGCGGCGGGCGTCTTCAAATACCTTTACATATTCGCCCTTGCGCGCGCGGACGACCGGCGCCATGATCTGCACGCGGCTGGCCTCCGGCAGGGCGCGGATCTGATCGACGATCTGATCGACCGTTTGGCGGCGGATCTCCTTTCCGCAGTTCGGGCAATGCGGAATGCCGACGCGCGCCCAGAGCAGACGCAGATAATCATAGATCTCCGTCACGGTGCCAACGGTAGAGCGCGGATTTCGGCTGGTCGTTTTCTGATCGATGGAGATCGCGGGCGACATCCCGTCAATGGAATCCACGTCCGGCTTATCCATCTGCCCGAGAAACTGCCGGGCGTACGAGGAGAGGCTTTCCACATAGCGGCGCTGCCCCTCGGCAAAGATCGTATCAAAAGCAAGGCTGGATTTGCCGGAGCCCGAAAGGCCGGTCATCACGACCAGCCGATCGCGCGGCAGATCCACATTGATGTTTTTCAGGTTGTTTGCGCGCGCACCGCGCACAGATATCGAATCGCGCATATTTCCTCCAGTAGTTTATGCAATGGTGAGCGGCGCAAAGCTGCCGCGGATCAGGTCGCAGAGCGCATGCGGATCCAGCACGACCTGCGCGCCGATCTTTCCCGCGCTGACCGCGATGGCCGGAAGCGAGCAGGCGCTGTCATCGATCACGGTCGCAAACTGCTTTTTCATCCCGACCGGAGAGCAGCCGCCGCGCACATAGCCCGTGAGCCCCAAAAGCTCAGAGACATGGAGCATGGCGATCGATTTTTCGCCGACCGCCTTTGCCGCCTTTTTCAGATCCAGCTCCTGCGCGACCGGGATCACGAACACATAGGGCGTTTTGCTCGCGCCGCGCGCGACCAGTGTTTTGAACACCGTTTCCACCGCAAGCCCAGTCAATCCGGCGACAGTCACGCCGTCCACCGCTTCATCGTCATGCGGGTAGTACAGATCCGTATAGGGGATCTTTTTCTGATCCAGGATCCGCATCACATTGGTTTTGTTATGATCGCGCTTTGCCACTCTGATCACCTCGCGCCGCAGTATCGCCAGAATACAGATACATTAACTTATTTATTATATCGGATTTCCGAAATTCTTGCAAGGCAATTTTATGCTTTTCTGAATGGCTCCCTTTTCTGAGACAAAAAGCGCAAAACGGCACATATCCGGTGACTTCGGATATGTGCCGTTAAGCTTCTTTGGATCACGCTCGCGGATGCGCTTTGGCGTAAACATCCTTGAGCTGTTTTTTGACGAGATGAGAATAGACCTGCGTCGAGGAGATGTCAGAGTGCCCCAGCATTTCCTGGATGGAATGCAGATCAGCGCCGTTTTCCAGCAGATGCGCCGCGAAGGAATGGCGCAGCGTATGCGGTGTGATGGTCTTCTCGATGCCCGCCTTCTTCTGGTAGGATTTGATGATCTTCCAAAACCCCTGGCGCGACATACGCTCGCCGCTGATGTTGACAAACAGCGACTGTTCGTCGGGAGACGCGATCATCTGCGGGCGCACGAAGTTGATATACTCCGAGAGCGCGCTGATCGCAGCCTGATAGACCGGGATGATCCGGATCTTGTCGCGCGTCTGGCAGCGGATCACAGCGGCGTTCAGATTCACGTCCGTGATGTTCAGCGAGATCAGCTCGCTGACACGGATGCCGGTCGCATACAGCAGCTCCAGCATCGCGCGGTCGCGATAGCCCTTGACATCGACGCACTGCGGCTGCTCCAGCAGCGTTTCCACTTCCTTTGCCGTCAGGATCTGCGGCAGCTTCTGTGTGGTCTTGTCCGGCACGAGCTTGCCCGTCGGATTGTGCTCCACGACGTCCTGACTGACGAGATACTGATAGAAATTCTTCAGAGAGGCGATCGCTCTGGAGACGGTTGCGACAGACTTCCCGTTGGAACGCATCCATTCGATATAGTCGCAGAGCTCGTCTTCATCCGCGGTATCCAGAGTCGCAGCGGTGTGTGTGGAAAGATAATCGCCCAGTTGACGCACGTCCCGCAGATAGGAGGAGCGCGTGTTCTGAGAGGACTTTTTCACGTCGCGCAGATATCCCTCGTAGCGTTCGAGGCAAACAGCATCCGTCAAAAAAATCCCTCCTCTTCTGTCTAAGAATTTCTTTATCGTTATGAATTATCCTGCAACCAGCGCGATCAGCGCCGGAACAGCATAAGTCTCGATCGCCGCAGCGATCAAAAGCAAAACAATAATCACCGCCAAAACGCGGTTATAGCGCGCATCACCGCCGGACGGCGGCGCGCCGCGCATTCGGCAAAGCAGCTGAAACGAAAGCCGCATACACAGACAGCCGAGCAACAGCAGCGCGGGTATCACAAAAAAACCCGGCAGCAGGATCGCGATCCCCGCCTGAAGATAGGCGTTGGATGCGCCACTCTGCATGTAAGTCAGAAAGACAGCGCCGGTAAAAAAGCCTTTAACGGCAAATACAAAGGGCACAAACAAAAAGCCGAGATAGGTGGTCGACAAGAGCAGGAACAGCAGCCCATAAAAGCCGTATCCGCCAAAAACACCGATCAGCCCGTTTTCGTCAGCAACACCCTGCTCCGTCAAAACGGAAACCACCGAGGACGGCAGGTCTGAGAGCACGCCGAAGCGAGCTCCAAGCACGCAGCCAAGCAAATATCCGATCGCCATAAGGCAAACGGATACAAGCGTTCCCGCCTCGCCCGGACCTGAAAAGCGACGTCTTCGATTGTGTTTTATGCGTTTCATTCCCCATCACCGGAACCAGTATATGAGGCTTGACCGCATAACATCACATTTGACATAATTTCGCGTAGACATAATATAATACAAAATTCATTATTTATCAAGACTTTCGTTATATTTTGTTCATTTTTGTTAATATTGACTAGATTTTATGTTAACTGAATTATGTATATATAGAAAACCATTGGCTTTTATGCATCAATAATTGTACTGAATTATTCGCAATATATAGGTTATAAATGACCAAAGCCCGCAATATCTTGGTAATCACTATTACATTATGTTAACTACACATGTGATTACAAATAGTTATTTGATCGATGTTTTTCTTTTCACTCTTTTTGTTGATGATTTGTTTCTTTTATGAAAAATGCACGAAAAGCACATTGCGGAGATCAAACAAAGTGCAACCGCCGCAGAGGTATAAACCGTCCATTGCGCACCCGTGTTGCATATCCCCTTCGCAAGCAGGATCATCATGGCGCAGATCCCGCCGGCTGCCAGTCCGGAAAAAACTCCGTTTCCCCCTCTTCCGCAAATGGCGCCCATCGCTCCCCCGGACAGGGCGGCGGAAAGGCAGAGTCCATAGTTCCCGGCCTCCTCCGGGAGTTTCTCCTGCAGGATCAAGTCAGCCGTCAGGAGAGACAGCAGCAGATAAATCGCAAGACCGATCGCCGCGCCGATCACCCATCGCAGCCATTTGGGTCTTGTCTTCCCTTTTCGTTTCAAAAAAACCACTCCCCGCGAAATAAGAATGTTACATCTTATTTTCGCGGGGAGTGTTTCATTCCGATAAGGGAGATGATCAGTCGTCCTTTTTATTCTTGCCGAAGAGGCCGCCGGACTTGCGTTCGTCCGCTTCCTTCTTCGCCTGCTGCTCAGCACGACCGCTCGTGGAAATGGCCCACTTCGTGACCTGCATACGGACCTGATCCTCACCGGTCTCGAATACCACGGTGTCATCCGTCACAGAGACGACCTTGCCCATGATACCGCCGATGGTAGTAATCTCATCACCGGGACGAAGGCTGTCGCGCATCTCGTTGAGTTTTTTCTTCTTACGGTTTTCGGGAAGCATCAGGAAAACATAAAAAATCACGACCATAAGGACGAGCATGATTAAGGTTCCGCTGCCGCTGTTCATTGAACATTGCTCCTTTCAGAAAAGCATATATGTGATTATAGCCTGTTTTTTTATAGAATGCAAGCATTAAATACGGGCGTCCAGGCTCGTAGACCATCGACTGCGAAATTCAGAGAACGTCCCGGCGTCCAGCGCCGCGCGGATCTCCTCCATCAGACGGTTGTAAAAACGCAGATTATGCATCACGGCAAACCGCATCGCAAGCATTTCCTCCGCTTTGAACAGATGCCGCAAATAGGCGCGGGAATAGCGTTTGCAGACCGGGCAGTCACAGTCGGGATCGATCGGCGAATCGTCTTCTCTGTATTTTTCGTTTTTGATGTTGAGCACGCCGCTCCATGTGAACAGATGACCGTGGCGTCCGTTGCGGGCGGGCATCACGCAGTCAAAGAAATCCACCCCGCGCCAAACGCCTTCGATGATGTTTCCGGGCGTGCCGACGCCCATCAGATAGCGCGGACGGGCCTTTGGCATGTGCTCGGTCACGATCTCGATCGTGTCATACATCTCCTGCCACGTCTCCCCCACCGCGAGTCCGCCGATGGCGTACCCCGGCAGATCGAGCTCCGCGATCCGCTTCATGTGCTCCACGCGCAGATCCGGGAAAACAGCGCCCTGATTGATGCCGAACAGCATCTGGCCCGGATTCACGGCGTCCGGCGCCTCATTGTATTCTCGCAGCGCGCGCTTGCAGCGCTCGAGCCATCGCGTCGTCCGCTCGCAGGAGGCCTTCACATAGTCATAAGGCGAAGGGATCTTGCAGCATTCGTCAAACGCCATCGCGATATCCGAGCCAAGGTTTGCCTGAATGCGCATGCTCTCCTCAGGCCCCATGAAGATCTTGCGTCCGTCCACATGGGAATGGAACGTCACACCCTCCTCCTTGATGGCGCGAAGCTGCGCCAGCGAGAAGATCTGGAAGCCCCCGCTGTCGGTAAGGATCGGCTTGTCCCAGGTCATGAACCGGTGCAGCCCGCCGCGGTCGCGGATCAGCGCATCACCCGGCCGGACATGAAGGTGATAGGTGTTCGACAGCTCGACCTGACAGCCGATGCGCTCCAGATCCTCCGCCGAAAGCGCGCCCTTGATCGCGCCCTGCGTGCCGACGTTCATGAACACCGGCGTCTGCACATCCCCATGCGGCGTATGGAAAACACCTCTGCGCGCATGGATCTCTTCTCTCAGCAATTCATACATCGCGTATCTCCTCAACTGATCAGCATCGCATCTCCGAACGAGAAAAAGCGATACCGTTCTTCCACGGCGATCTGATAGGCGTGCAGGATCTGCTCACGACCCGCAAGCGCGGATACGAGCATCACAAGCGTGCTCTCCGGCAGATGGAAGTTTGTGACAAGCGCATCCACGCATTTGAATCGATAACCGGGATAGATAAAGATATCCGTCCATCCGCTGCTCTCGCGCACCGTGCCGTCGGGATCGGCAAAGCTCTCGAGCGTGCGGCACGTCGTCGTGCCGACGGCAACGACACGGCGACCGGAGCGCTTTGCGGCGTTGATGCACGCCGCCGTCTGCGCGGGGATCTCACAGTATTCCGCGTGCATGATGTGGTCCTGGATATTCTCCTCCTTGACCGGGCGAAACGTGCCGAGTCCGACGTGCAGCGTGATATAACAGATCTGCACGCCGCGCGCGCGGATCTTCTCCAAAAGCTCCGGCGTAAAATGCAGACCGGCGGTCGGCGCGGCTGCGCTGCCGATGTTTCGGGAATACACGGTCTGATAGCGCTCAGCGTCCGCAAGCTCCTCCTTGATGTAGGGCGGGAGCGGCATTTTGCCCAACCGCTCCAGAAGCTCCAGAAAGATACCCTCATAATGGAACTGCAGCACCTTGTTTCCGTCCTCGATCGCGTCCACGACAGTTGCCGTCAGCACGCCCTCGCCGAACGACAGCTCCGCGCCGGGGCGGGTCTTTTTGCCGGGACGGGTCAGACACTCCCACTTCCCGTCTCCCAGGTCCCGAAGCAACACGACCTCGACAGCACCGCCCGTGCTGCGCTTTCCCAGAAGCCGCGCCGGCAGGACGCGCGAATCATTCAGCACAAGGCAGTCGCCCTCAGACAGCGCATCGGGAAGATCATAAAAATGCTTGTGAGAGATCTCGCCGGTCGTGCGGTCGAGCTGCAGCAGTCTGGATGCGTCGCGCTGCTGCAGCGGCGTCTGCGCGATCAGCTCCTCCGGCAGATCATAATAAAAATCAGATTTCTTCATGAAACAGTAGCTCCGGTGAAATAATAGGTCAAGATCTCGCGATAGGTCATATCATGGTTCTGCGCCATCGACAGGGCACCCCATTGGCTCATGCCGAGATTGTGACCAAAACCGTTGCCGGAAACGGAATAGGTATCGTTCCCGGTGTTGAGCGTAACGGAAAAATGGCGGCTGTTATAAGGCGCGCCGATCAGAACCAGGAAATCCCGCACCTCGTCATTGCGATAGGTCCTGTCACCCGCTTTGATCGAGCGGACATTGCCGTTATCGTCATAATCGGCAGTAATGTCGCCAAACTGCGCATGGCTTACAGAGGCATTCCAGGATTTGCAGTAAAAATCGACCTCAGACTCATAAGGATCCTCCACAGCGCGCAGATACGGGATCTGCACATCGTTCCAGACGGCTTCCGAGTCGACTGTCGCGCCGCCGTCCGCTGCAAAATAATACACCGAGCAGAGCGCATCGTCATATTTCAGGACCTCTCCGGCTGTCGCCTCACAGGCAGCGTCTGTCACGGCGTCCGCCTCGTGCAGGCCGCGATAGACCTGACTGCTGGTATCGTCTGATACATCGAATCCATAGATCCGGAAGCAATCAAGATTCGCCAGCGCGTAGGTTCTCGCGCACACAGCCTGCGCCTTGAGCGCCTCCTCCGGCCAGGAGGCCGACATCTCGTTCGGCACGACGCCCTTGACATAGTCCTCCAGATCCACGCAGTTGACGACCGTCATATTGGCGCCGCTCACACGATTGAATTGAAAATTACCGTAATAACGTTGGTCCAGGCATGTCGTGACCGGCTTTGTGCTCGAATCATCAGGCGCCAAAACGAGCGCATGGGTGGATGCGTAATCAAACAGGAACAGCGGCTCGGCGCCGCTCGGATCCAGGATCAGAACACCGCGTCCGGCGTCATAATATGGCTCAGCCTCTCTCCCGAGCACAGCGAGCGCGGCCTCCGCCTCCTCCTGTGAACCGTAGGAGCCGACCATGACATAAAACAGGCCGTTGCAGAACGCGGGAAAACCGCCATTGCTGCGCGCGCTGTCCGCCGCGTCTTCAAACGATTCAAAAGCAGCCGGCAGGCGAAGATGGATGCCGAACACATCGCCGCAATTCAGCGTCGCGTTCGTATTCGGCACGACGATCACGTCCCGCAGACCGACCGATGCGATCGCATGCAGAACACGGTCTTCATCATAAAAACCGACACGGAACCCGTTCTCCGCCGTGGTGTCGAGCTGGACCTCCGCCTTCGCTTCGCTGCCATAAGAAAGACCCACGCGGATCATGTCTGCAGGCAGTACGGATGACGTCTGCTGTTTGCTCCCGAGCGCCAAACAAACGGGACTCATGAAAATAAACGCAAGGAGTGTGGCGAGCGTGCGCCGGATCATCGCTTTCATAAGCTCTCCTTTTTTCTCAGTATCATCAGGGAATGTGACATTTTTATACATTATAAACAACAAGAAGTCAGATTGCAAGAGAACGTGGATTCGGGTATAAAAAAACATCGGAAACAAAGTTCCCGATGTTTTTTTGGTGGACGATACAGGACTCGAACCTGTGACCCTCCGCACGTCAAGCGGATGCTCATACCAGCTGAGCTAATCGTCCGTCAGCGACGAGAAATAATATAGCAGATATTTCATCCTTTGTCAACACCTTTTTTCGACTGCCCGAAGATTTTCGGGCAGTCGAAAAAGATAAATCAGCCAGTTACATAGACGGTGCACTTCGCGCTCACGCCGTCGCAGGTAGCCGTGATCGTGGTAGTACCGGACTTGACGCCCTTTACGACGCCGTTGTTCACCGTGGCAATGGAGGCATCGGCGCTCGACCAGGTCACTTCCTTGTCGGAGGACGGCGTAAGGACAGCCTTGAGTTCGACCTGATCGCCGACCGCCGTGGCAAACTCCGTGCGCGGAGAGCCGAGGAATGTCAGCGAGATGGACTGGACCGCTCCGGCGTCCGGCGTTTCGGACGGCTCCGGAGAGGCTTCTGCATCGCCATCCTCGGGCGCATCGGACGCATCCGGCTCATCCGTCTCAGACGGCTCATCCGTCTCAGCCGGTTCCGTTTCCTCGGCGGGCGTCTCCGTCGCGGGAGCGGGCGTATTCGCGATCGGGGTGTTCTGCGGAACGGCAGCCGTGTCGGTATTCGCATCTCGCAGTCCGACCGTCACCAGCACGATCACCGCCAGCACAACAGCCGCGAGCAGGATCAAGCCGAAAATCATTTGCCATCTTGTATTCAGAGCCGCACGCTCCGCGGCAGGGGTTCCGCGATTCTGACTGGAAGTTGTCATCGGCACACGATCACCGGATTTCACACGGCGTGTACCGCAATACGGGCAGCGCGGACGCAGCGCGGAAAACTCTTTCCCGCAGCGCTTGCAGGCTACTTGGGGAATCACACTCATGATCCGTTCCCTCCGTTTCATTTATGAAAACATTTAATAGCCTTATAATACACGTTTCGCTATTTTTCGTCAAGAGCGATCCGGCAAATTCAATTATCCGATCTCCTCCAGCTCATCCGGGAGCTGGATCATTTCCTGCTCTCCGCTCTCGGCGTTGACAAAGATCCGATACGACGCACCGGCATCATCCGCACAGTCGATCGCATAGCACATCAGGTCCTGCCCCGCCCGACCGGAAAGGATCACAGGCCGCACGGAAACAACATGCAGGGACGTCGGGATCCCGGTTTTCCACGCGGCTTCGTCCGTCTGAAACACCGTAAGATCGCGCTGCGTATGATGCTGAACGTATTTTTCGGCATTGTATCCAGTTACGGATCCGTCGGTCAAAGATACCGTAACAGAGATCTCGTCGGGATAGCAAAGCACCTCCGCGTCCAAAACAGGCGCAAAGCGCAGCACCGCTTCTCCCCCGCTGATAGCCGCACGAATGCATTCCATGTCGGAAATGCCGTGCTCCTGCAGGAATTCTGCGGCTTTTTGCTTTGCCTCCTCCGTCGACAGAGAAGCTTCGCCGGATCGCGGATCGGAAGAGCTCCAGAGCACAACGCCTCCGGCTTTGCTCACCATGATCGTCCGCGCGCCATTGTCGTCACGCGCAGAAAAGCACCACCCCGAGATCCTCCCGGACGACTCACCGCTGTCCTCCAATGCTCCTGCATCCGCTCCAAGCCAATCGGCTGCGATTTGCCGGGCTTCTTTCTGTGTGATGTCCGGCTGATTTTCCAGAACCTTGGGCGTATCTCCGTCATGGTCGGTATACTTGCCGTCATATGTGATCGCAGGGACATCCGGAAACGCCTCCGCGATCGATTCCATTTCGGTTTCCAGCGTGTGCGCATCCTCTGAGACGACGGGCTCCAGATTGTCGAACGTGTCTGTGATCCGCTTGAACACCTCGTTGGAGATGTCTCCCGAAGTCAGCTTCTCCTGCAGCGACGCAAGTGCGTCATGCAGATGCGCAGTCGTATCCGAAAACCTTGCCAGCTGCTGCATCGCCGCATCATCAAACGGCTTTCCGCCTGCATTCGCGCGCGAGAGCATAGCGGCATAATCGCCCGCAAGCGAAATGTGCTTTGCGATCTTCTCCAGAGAATCCGATCGAACCGGAAGCACGCTCAAAGCGGTCTCTGCCTGCTGCGCGTTGCTGCTGATCTCGGTACAGATCGCGTTTTCCATGACCGGCGTCGCAGCGACCGCGCTTTTGCGAAGCGAGCGATCCAGAGAATCGACCGCGTCCATCGCGTTTCCGAGCGCACGTGAAGTCTCTGCGTTGATGCGCCGTTCATATCGCGCGGCGCCTGCAAAGCCCGACGCCAGCACCCCGCACATGCACAGGGCGAACGCGCAGAGATAGGAGATCCATCTGATTTTTGCTCTTCTGCTCATATAAAAACACCCTTTCCCGCCTAGTTTTGCCGGAAAGGGTATTTCTATTCATAATGTTGTTGTTATCCGATCACGAGCGTGTCAACAGATGCGCGCAGGGTATCGACCGCGCCGCCACCGTTACCGGGGACGCACACGACCGCCGTGAGACAGCCGCCGTTTACGGAGACCGCATAGGCCTCGAGATCTGTCTCGGCGCTGCTGCCGGTCACATGCACAGCGGAGTGTCCGCCAAACGCCTCTGTTTTTTCACCTGCGGATGTTGAAACAGCGCCATAGGATTTCAGAAGCGACGACGCAACGGACGCCGCATCCGTATTCGGGAGAAACGTCAGCTCCAGATAGAGCTTGGTTCCGGCATTGCCGGAAGCGGCAACATAGCATCTGCCCTCGTTCTCCGTCAGGCGAAAGGCTTCGTTATCGATATAGAGTGAGAAATCCGGTCCGCCTCGCTGCGCGAATGTGCCGATCACGAGCTGCGCGTCGATCTGCTCGTCACCGACCGTGAGCGTGGACTGCGACGGTCGGCCGGCGGCGTCTCCAAAGCCGAGGATCTGTTCCGCCTCCCCGGGCTGCAGCGCGGCGTCCTCCGGCGCCGTCACGTCTTCAACGACCTGGGCCCTGGGTTCAGAGACGACCGGTTCGGGGTCGACCAGCCGTGCATCCGTGATATGAAGGATCAGAAACAGCGCCAAAAGCATGACGTCCAGGATCACGAGCACGAGGATCACCCACTCCAGAGCGGAGCGTGTATTCATACTGCAGCCTCCAGACGTTCCACCGCAGCGGCGATCCGGCGCAGCGTTTCCTCTCTGCCGAGGATCCGGCAGAGCTCGACCGCGCCGCCGGGCGTTACCGTCCTGCCGGAAACCGCGATCCGAAGCGGCCACATCACCTTTGCGTTTTTCACTTCCTGCTCCGCCGCAAGTTCCGTCAGCATGGAGAGGATCTCCTCATCCGTCCAGGCGGTCAGCGCCTCCAGGCGCGGCGCGATCACACGAAGAAACGCAAGGCTGGACTCGGATGTGCTCTTGGACTTTTTGTTTGTGAAGAGCGCAAGCTCATAATCCGGCAGAGCTTCAAAAAAGTCGACCTTTTCCGGGATCTCCGAAAGAACCTCGCAGCGCTGCTGCAGCAGGGCTGCCACCGCGGCCGCATCGACGGAATCCTTCTTCACGACGCTGCGGATATACGGCTCTGCTACCGCCGCAAATCGGTCAGGCTCCATAGCGCGGATGTATTCCGCGTTGAAATAGCGCAGCTTCGCCAGATCAAAGATCGCCGGAGACTTGGAGATGCCCTTGATATCAAAGGCGTCCTCCAACTCTGAGAGCGAATAGATCTCACGCTCGCCGCCGGGCGCCCAGCCCAGAAGCGCGACATAGTTCACGACCGCGTCCGTCAGATATCCCTGCGCGATCAGATCCTCATACGAGGGGTCTCCATGGCGCTTTGACATCTTGTTGTTCTTATCGCGCATGACCGGTGCGCAATGGATATACTTCGGGATCTCCCAGCCGAAGCCCTCGTACAGCAGATTGTACTTGGGCGTTGAGGAAAGATACTCCTGCCCGCGAACGACGTGCGTGATGCCCATCAGGTGATCGTCCACGACGTTGGCGAAGTTATAAGTCGGCAATCCGTCGCGCTTGATCAGGACCTGATCGTCCAGCTCTTCATTCTCGACAACGATATCGCCGAAGATCTCATCATGAAAAGCGGTCTTTCCTTCCGCGGGGATCTTCTGACGGATCACAAAGGGCTTTCCGGCGTCCAGATTCGCCCGGATCTCCGCCTCGGACAGACGTGAGCAGCGCCCGTCGTATTTGTGGATGCCGCCCTCAGCGCCGCCCTCGTTCTCGGTCTTGTCGCAGAAGCAGCGATAGGCATGTCCGCGCTCGATCAGACGCTCGGCGTAATCCATATAAAACCCGCGGCGCTCGGTCTGGACATACGGGCCAACCGGCCCACCGACATCTGGTCCCTCATCGTGCGTCAGACCGCATTCGCGCATGGTTTTGTAGATCACATCGACCGCGCCTTCCACATAGCGCTCCTGATCGGTATCCTCGATGCGAAGAATGAATTTCCCGTGATTCCGTCGCGCGATCAGATAGGTATAAAGCGCCGTGCGCAGATTGCCGACGTGCATATATCCCGTGGGACTTGGCGCGAATCTGGTGCGCACCTCGCCGACAGGAATGCGCGACTCCATTTCCTCAAACCAAGCTTCGTCTTTCATCCGGTGTTCCTCCAAACATCATTTGATCTGATTCGTATATTATGGTAGATCGCGCGGAATGTCAAGTCACGAGCGACGCGAATCGCGCAATGATTCCGAAAAATGCAGAATCGACAGATTATTAAGTATTGTATTCATTCTTCGATTGTGTTATTATGTTGTGTAATTATGACGAAAGAATCTGAGCAAAGAAGGGAATTTCATGGAAGAAAAACAGGCAAAAAAAGTCATGCTGTCCGGCATTCAGCCGTCCGGAGACCTCACGCTGGGCTCATATCTCGGCGCGATCAAAAACTGGAGCGCGCGTGCCGACGCATTTGACTGCTATTATTTCATGGCGGATCTGCACTCCATCACGGTGCGTCAGACACCCGCAGACCTGCGCCGCAGAACGCTGGAGCAGCTCGCGCAATATATCGCATGCGGTCTCGACCCGGAGAAAAACACCCTATTCGTGCAGAGCCACGTCCCCGCGCATACGCAGCTTGGCTGGGTGCTGGATTGCTACACGATGTTCGGTGAGCTTTCGCGCATGACGCAGTTTAAGGACAAAAGCGCCAAGAATTCCGAGAATATCAACGCAGGTCTGTTCACCTATCCCGCGCTGATGGCGGCGGATATCCTGCTGTATCAGCCGGACTATGTTCCGGTCGGTGATGATCAGAAGCAGCATGTGGAGCTCTGCAGAGACGTCGCGACCCGCTTCAACAACATCTACGGTGACGTCTTCAAGATCCCCGAGCCTTATATCCCGAAGATCGGTGCCCGTGTCATGAGCCTGTCCACGCCGACGAGCAAGATGTCCAAGTCCGACAAGGATCCCAACGGCTGCGTCTATCTGCGCGAGCAGCCCGAGGTGATCGCCCGAAAATTCAAAAAGGCGGTCACAGACTCCGATACCGAACGCTGTGTGCGATTCGATCCGGAGGCAAAGCCCGGCGTTTCCAATCTGATGAGCATCTATGCCGCCTGCACCGGGAAATCCATGGAAGCGATCGAGGCGGAGTTTGACGGCAAGGGGTACGGCGCGTTCAAGCCCGCTGTCGGCGAGGCTGTCATCGAGACGCTGCGTCCGATCCGCGAGGAGAGCGAACGCCTGCTCAAGGACAAGGCATATCTGGAGCAGGTATACCGCAGTGGCGCGGAAAAGGCTTCCTACATTGCCAACAAGACTGTTCGCAAGGTATATAAAAAAGTCGGATTTCTTGCGAAATAACGATAGGAGTTCATACCAATGCTCGTTTTTCCCGAACCGTGGATGAAGCTCGTCGCGGTCATCATCGTCGCATTTCTCATCAGCTTCGGAACCACACCGATCGTCAAGGCCTTTGCGACCAAGGTCGGCGCCATGGACGTTCCGCGCGACGCGCGCAGAGTACATGATCACCCCATTCCCCGCATGGGCGGTCTGGCGATCTTCCTCGGCTTTTTGCTTTCTGTTCTGCTCTTTGTGGATATCACAAGAGAAGTGCGCGGCATCCTGCTGGGGCTGGTATTGATCGTCGCGACCGGCATCCTGGATGATATCGTATCCCTGAACGCCTGGATCAAGCTGGGCGCACAGCTTCTGGCTGCCGTCATCGCCGTGCTGCACGGCGTCGTGATCCATTTTTTCATGCACCCGAACGTCTTTCTTGAGGGAAATGTGCTGAATATCGGATGGTTTGCCTACCCGATCACGGTCCTCTGGATCGTCGGCATCACAAACTCTGTGAATCTCATCGACGGGCTGGACGGTCTTGCGGTCGGCGTATCCACGATCAGCTGCATCACCATCCTGGTTGCCGTCCTGCTGACCGGCGGCGTCGACCCCAGCGTTCCCCTGCTCGTCGCCGCGCTCGCTGGCTCCTGCATCGGCTTCATGCCCTATAACCTCAACCCGGCGAAGATCTTCATGGGCGATACCGGATCGCTGATGCTCGGCTATACGCTCGCCACCGTGTCGGTGCTGGGGCTGTTCAAGTTCTACACACTGGTGACCTTCGTCGTGCCCGTGCTTGCCCTCGCCGTGCCGCTCTCGGATACCGTGTTCGCCTTCTGCCGCAGGATCATTCACGGACAAAGCCCGTTCAAGGCTGACCGCGGACATTTTCACCACAAGCTCATGGATCTGGGTCTGAACCAAAAGCAGGCGGTCGCGATCCTTTATGCGATCAGCGCGATCCTGGGTCTTGCCGCCGTGACGCTCACGACCAACGGCGCGCTCCGCATCCTGCTCTTGCTGCTGGCGCTCGTGATCGCAGTTTCGGTTTGGGCTTATGTTTCCAGAACGATCAAGCTGCATCCGCACGGACATCCTGAATCCACCAAGGGAGAAAATGATGAAAAACAACATTAAAATCATGTCTGTATTCGGCACCAGACCGGAGGCGATCAAAATGGCGCCGCTGGTACTGGAGCTGCAGAAGCATCCGCAGATCACGTCCATGGTCTGCATCACGGCGCAGCATCGCCAGATGCTCGACAGCGTGATGGAGCAGTTCGGTATTTCGGCTGACTATGATCTGGACATCATGTCCTCGGGCCAGGATCTCACAGACATCACGACGCGCGTTCTGCTGCGCATGCGCGAGGTCCTTCGCGAAGCAAAGCCCGACATGGTACTGGTGCACGGCGACACCACAACGACCTTTGCCGGCGCGCTTGCCGCGTTCTATGAGAAGATCCCGGTCGGGCATGTCGAAGCGGGGCTGCGCACCTACGACCGCTGGAGTCCGTTTCCCGAGGAAATGAACCGCTCGCTCGTCGGACGGATCGCATCGCTGCATTTCGCTCCGACCGCCTCTAACGAGGAAAACCTTCGCCGGGAAGCCGTGATCGGCGATATCTACGTCACCGGCAACACCGTGATCGACGCCATGGCATATACTGTGCGCGGAGATCTGTTCACATCCGAGCAGCTCAATGCCATTGATTTTTCGGATAAGAAGCTGATCACGCTCACGTGCCACCGCCGTGAGAACTACGGTCAGCCGATGCGAAACATCTTTACCGCCGTCCGCGAGGTTGCCGCAAAGCACCCGGAGATCCTGATCGTGTACCCGGTCCATCTCAGCCCGGTCGTGCGCGATACCGCGCAGGAGATCCTCGGAGGCGTGGAAAACATCCGCCTGATCGATCCGCTGGACGCGGTGGATATGCATCGTCTCATGGCGCGCAGCTTCTTTGTCATGACCGACTCCGGCGGCATTCAGGAGGAGGCGCCCGCGCTCGGAAAGCCGGTGCTTGTGCTCCGCCGTGAGACCGAACGTCCGGAGGCAGTCGCCGCCGGTACGGTAAAGCTTGCCGGAACCGAGACACAGGCGATCACGGAGCTTGCCAACCGGCTCCTGAACGACGAAGCGTTCTATAATCAAATGGCAAAGGCGGTCAATCCCTACGGTGACGGACACGCCTGCCCGCGCATCGCGGAGGCGATCCTGCATCATTTCAAGCTTGCCGAACAGGGGCCCGCTCCGTTTGTTCCCGGCAAAGACTGATCACAGCACCAGAAACGCGCCGAGCATGATCAGAAATTCCCGATTCCCGCTCTCACGATAGAGCAGATAGAGGATCAACAACAACAGGATATCCTCCTGATCCAGCTGACCCGGCGACAACCGCCGCAGGAATGTTTGGATCGAGCCATGTATTCCACCGCCGGCTGGTCTCGGCGGTGGTTTTTTTGCCTGCGGCAGTCGCTGCGCCGGTTCTGACCTCTGCTCGCGCTGCACCACAGGCGGCGCGCTTTGCGCACGCTGCGGCTCCGGGATGCGCTGGACGCGTCCGGTGTTTCCCTGATAACGATTAACCATGCTCCTCCTCACCTCCAAGCGCAAGCTCAGCGAGCGAAGAAAAGCTTGCGATCCGCGCCGCACGCTCCAGTCGGGCTCGTCTCTGCGCAGATAAATACGGCGAGAGTGCGCTGATCAGTTTTTTGGATTCGCTCGCTCTGCCGCTGCGCATCATCTCCAGCATCTGCTTCAGATCCGGCATTTGCGCCTCCGCCTGTGCGGCGTCGTCTCCGCCGCCGAGCAGACTTGCCGCCGTCTGCGCCAGCTGTTCCAGCTCGCTCGGATCATCCAGCAACGCCTGCAGTGTGGCTTGCAGATCATCCATCCTGCATCGCCGCTTTCACCTTCTGCGCCAGCCGCTTTCCCTCATCCGTAGAAAGGACCTGCTCCAATACCGCGCGCAGCACCGTCGGGTCCTGCTTCTCCGCCGCCTTCTGCAGCTGCTCGCGGTCGATCGACGCCGCCAGCGTGGCTGCGTCATCCGACGCGGCAAGCCTTTTGACCCGCTCCAGCTTCCCGCTCTGTGCCAGCTGCCTGCTCATTTTATTCGGATCCATCATTCGACATTCCTCCCGTTTCTGCTTGACAACGCGAAACGCATCGCTTATTGTATTTATATTCCAGTCTTTATGATGAGGTGCAACCCATGCGAATCGCTGTTTTCTCTGACACACACGGCTATCCGGAGGGCATGCTGCGTGCCGTCGCGCTCGAATGTCCGGATGCGGTTTTCCATCTCGGGGACTGTGAGCGGGACCTTCGTCCGCTGCGCAAAGCCTACCCGCAGCTGTCTGTATACAGCGTATCCGGAAACTGTGATTTCAGCGCTTCAGAACCGGACACGGCGTATTTTTTATTGGAGCAGGTCAAGATCCTCGCCACACACGGTCACCGCTACGGCGTGAAAATGTCGCTCGATCCCCTGCTGAATGCCGCTTATTTTTCCAAAGCAAAGCTTGTGCTGTTCGGACATACGCACATTCCTTATAATAAAGACGAGATGGGGGTCCGATTGATGAACCCGGGGACAGCCGGTCTCGGCACGCGCTGCACGTACGGCATGCTCCAGTTGGAAAAAGGCATGGTCCTGTCGTGTGTGGTCAAGCCGATCCCGGAAGCGTGAAATCATAAATTTAGCGCACCGCGCAGATCATGCTGCGGTGCGCTATGATCATTTCAGGCTGCGATAGCTGTCCGCCTCGGGCACAGAGTCGGGCGGGAAAAACTCATCGATTGGGAACTGGATGCGGCTGAACATGGCGCACGGATCCTCCTCCCCGCTGCCTTCGCACGCCTCCTGCGGTACGCAGTAGTCATAGGCCGGGATCAGAAGCTGCGTGTCGCGCTCCAGACGGATCATGGAAAACTGGCCCAGCGTCACATAGAGGCTCCGTTCCTCGCCCGTGAGCACCAGCGGCTCATCAAATGCCTCCTGTACGGAATCCGGGATCACGCGCTGCTCGAGCTCTGGCGGCGTCTCGGTCTCTACCAGATTCATGCGCAGCGCGATCGGGTCGACGGACTCCACAACGGCGATGGGCAGGCCCGCATTGTTGACGATCGTCGGATCGTCAACGGAGGCAAACACCTTTGCGCTCGCCTCGCTGCCGAACAGCAGGACGCGCTTATCAAAAATGGCAAGCCCCGTGACCTGCTCTCCGGACGTGAGCGCTTCACCCGTCACACGATAGTAATAGGACACATCCACCGTATAATAGCCGCGGTTGAACGACACCTCGTTCACGACCGGCTGCGCCAGCAGCAGCTCTGCGGCTCTGGGGCGTACGCTGAACGCCGACTCCAGGACCTCCTGCGACGAGCGGGTCGGAAACACACGAAGATCCTCGATGCAATCCTTATCCCGACACGTCTGATAGATCTTTCTCGTATGAATGCAAACCGCTTCACGCACCGCCGTAGTGCTCTCGACCGGTCCGGGTACGACTCTGTCTGCCATACTATTACCTCCTGATCATGAATTGAAGCACGCTTCAATACAGTCTATGCCGGATGGTGCCGAATGTGATCACAAATCAAAAATCGCCGAAAATCTCTTTACAGAGTTAGCGGAACGAAGTATAATATATTAATGTTGATAAACCACATTTTCGTTTATTGAGGTATCCATTATGGAGCAATTGGGAACGCTGCATGACAAACTGGACATCAAGATCCTGATCCTGTTCGTGCTCAATCAGCTGCCCGCGCCCGTCGACGCGCAGCTGCTGTTCGACGAGGTTTTCTGTGACGCCGGGATCGGTTATTTTGATTACGCCGACTGCCTCGCCGGGCTGGTGGAGACGGCGCAGATCGAAAAGGAAGCCGGACAGTATCGCATCACGGAGAAAGGCGCCCGCAATGTCGAGCAGGTCGGCAGCAGTCTGCCCTATACCGTTCGCCGCAAGGCAACGCGTACCACGGCGCCCATCGCGGAGAAGCTTGCCCGTTTCTCCATGATCAAGGCCGAGCACGTTTCGGCTGAATCCGGCTGCGAGGTACGCCTATCTGTTTCAGACGGCGTCGGAGACATTCTTTCCATCAACATTCTAACAGCCAACGAAACGCAGGCAGAACAAATGGAGCACAATTTCAGACAGAACGCCGAGGGATTTTATCATGAGATCGTTCGGCTTTTAACAGAAAGCGGGGAATCCAAATGAACACCTACATCCCGGACGGATATCGCAGCTTGCTGAGCGTCTATGATACGCAGAAAGCGATCGGCTTGCTCAAGCGCCTTTTTGAGGACCAGCTTGCGGCAAATCTGAATCTGTTTCGTGTCTCGGCGCCGCTCTTTGTGGAGGAATCCACAGGTCTGAACGACAACCTGAACGGATATGAGCGCCCTGTTTCGTTCGATATCCCGAACATCGGGCGCGATGCGCAGGTCGTGCAGTCGCTTGCGAAATGGAAGCGCATGGCGCTGCACCTCTATGGCTTTTATCCCGGCAAGGGACTTTATACCGATATGAACGCCATCCGCCGTGACGAGGACGTACTGGACAATCTGCATTCCGTATACGTCGATCAGTGGGACTGGGAAAAGGTCATCGAGGCAAAGGATCGCAATCTGGACTATCTGAAAACCACCGTCATGGATATCGCCGCCGCCGTCAGCGAGACGGAGCGCACGATGCGCGCGATCTATCCGCAGCTGCAGGTCCTGCCGCAGCTGGAGCGGAGGATCACCTTCGTGACGACGCAAGAGCTGGAAGATCTATGGCCGGAGCTGACCCCCAAGGAGCGCGAGAACGCGTTCCTGAAGGAGCACAAAGCCGCCTTTATCATCGGCATCGGCGGGAAGCTGAGATCCGGCGAGAGACATGACGGTCGCTCTCCGGACTATGACGACTGGGCGCTGAACGGCGACCTGCTCTATTGGAACAAGCTGCTCGGATGCGCGTTTGAGCTGTCTTCCATGGGCATCCGCGTCGATCCCGTTTCTCTTGACCGTCAGCTGACGCTTGCGGGCTGTGATGATCGCAGAGAGCGCACCTATCACAAGATGCTGCTCAACGGCGATCTGCCGCTCACCATCGGCGGCGGCATCGGTCAGTCCCGGCTGTCAATGCTGCTGCTCGGTAAGGCGCACATCGGCGAGGTCCAGGCTTCCGTCTGGGATGCCGAGACGCTCTCCGCCTGCAAGGACGCCGGCGTTTTGCTGCTCTGAACCGTAACTGTACAAAACAGGCTGTAACCGTTTTCAGGTTGCAGCCTGTTTTTCATTTCTGCCGCATTCGGTCAGCGATCGAACGCCGGGTTTGTCGCGTAGAAATTCTTGCTGTTCAGCTTCTCGGTCACGTTGCCAAGCGCCTCGCCAAACCGCTGGTAATGGACGATCTCACGCTCGCGCAGGAATCGAATGACGTCATTCACGTCCGGATCGTCCGAAAGTCGGAGGATGTTGTCGTACGTCGTCCGCGCCTTTTGCTCTGCGCCCATGTCCTCGGTCAGATCTGTGATGGGATCACCCTTCACCGCGATCGTCGCAGCGGTCCATGGCGTCCCCGAAGCGAACTGCGGATACACACCGGTCGTGTGATCGACAAAATAAGTGTCAAAGCCCACCTTCTTGATCTGCTCGATCTTCAGATTCCGCGTAAGCTGATAAATGATCGTTCCGACCATTTCCAAATGGCTGAGTTCCTCTGTGCCGATGTCTGTTAAGAGACCGCGCACATCCGCATACGGCATGGCATACCGCTGGCTCAGATACCGCATGGAAGCCGCGAGCTCGCCGTCTGGGCCGCCGAATTGCGAAATGATCACTTTTGCCAGCGCCGGATTCGGATTCTTGATGCGGATCGGATACTGGAGCTTCTTTTCATATACAAACACCGATCAGCCCTCCTTTCCGAGCTGCCACGGCCAGGGAGCGTCCACCCATGTATAGGTGTCGTCAAACCGTACGTCGTCGAAGCTGATCGGTCCGTACTGCTCCACATAGCGCGCCTGCCCCTCCATGCTCAGGCGGATGCAGGTTTTCAGCGACTCAAAAGCCTCCGCATCATCCGGATGCGTATCCAGATAGAGCTTCAGCTCCTGTACGACAAAATCCAGCGCCATCAGCTCACACAGCGGCGTGCTCATTCCGTCCGGCTTGTTCACGACGTTCATGAACGGCAGATCCAGTCCCGGAAACAGCGTTCCGCGCGCGAGCGCCTTTTTGCTCTCGTAAGCAGGCTCGCTGCTCTGCTGCGGCGGCGTATAGGACATCGCCAAGGGCGCGCAGGATGCAAGCGGACCTTGCTTTGTGTCACATTGTTTCATCAAATCCCTCCTTCATATTGGGGGCCCCGCTGCATCCTATGATTTGATGAACCACGCTGTGAAAAGCAGCACCGCACACATGGAACGAGCTGTGTGCGGTGCTGATGAGCGATTATGCAGTTTTCTTGTCCATTCCGGTTTTCCGAAGCGCGATGCGCAGGAACAACAGCGACATGATGATCGACATGATCTCCGCGATCGGGAACGAGAACCAGACGTTGGCCAGCACGCCGGTCGAGGCCAGAAGCAGCGCCGCGGGGATCAGCACGACGATCTGTCTGGCAAAGGAGATGAACATGCCATAAATGCTGTAGCCCAGCGCCTGACAGACGGACCCGCTGATGATGCAGATCCCGGCAAAGACAAAGGAAATGCTGAGTCTGCGAAGCGCCGGGACGCCGATCTCGACCATCGCGGGCGACGCGTCAAAGAACGAAAGCAGCGTTTCGGGGAAAAGTTGAAAGACCGCAAGCCCGATCATCATGATCGAAAACGCATAGATCATGCCGAGATGCATCGTTTTATGAATACGCTCCGGCTTCTGCGCGCCGTAGTTATACGCGATGATCGGGACCATGCCGTTGTTCAGTCCGAACACCGGCATGAAGATAAAGCTCTGGAGCTTGAAATACACGCCGTAGACCGCAACCGCTGTGGAGGAAAAGCGCACGAGGATCAGATCCATAACATAAGTCGTGAGACTTCCGATGCTTGCCATGACGATGGACGGAAAGCTGATGCCGCAGATCTCTCCGATCAGACGTCCGTCAAGCTTAAGATTTTTCAGTCTGAGCTTGACCTCAGGATTGTGCCGTCGATTCAGGATGATCGCAACGACAGCGCCGATGATCTGTCCAAATACAGTCGCGTAGGCCGCACCGGCGATGCCGAGCTTCGGAAAGCCTAGCAAGCCGAAGATCAGGATCGGATCAAAAATGATATTGATGATCGCGCCGACCAGCTGCGTGATCATGGAGTACACCGTCTGCCCCGTCGCCTGCAGATAACGTTCAAAGGTGACCTGCGTAAAGACGCCAAAGGACAGCATCATGCAGATCCGCAGATAGGTCGTGCCGAACTGCACGATATCCGGGATATCGGTCTGGGTCCTCATAAACGCCTCGGCGCCGAATAGACCGATCAGCATCATGATCAGGCAGCTGAACGCCTCAAGCAGCAGTCCCTGCGCCGCGACCTTATTGGCGCGCTCCGGGTTCTTTTGTCCCAAAGAGCGGGACAGCAGCGCATTGATGCCGACGCCGAAGCCGACCGATACCGCGATCATGATATTCTGCATCGGGAAAGCCATGGAAACAGCGGTCAGAGCGTTCTCGCTGATTCGAGAGACGAAAATGCTGTCCACGACATTATAAAGCGCCTGTACCAGCATGGAGATCATCATCGGGATCGCCATCGACAGCAGCAGACGGTTTTCGGGCATGACGCCCATCTTATTTTCTTTTAAAACCGGCTTATCCATTCAAAAACCTCATTTTTTGCATTCATCAACGATGAGATATTATAGATGTAACATATACGAATGTCAAGACCGCGCAGCGAGCTACAATTTGAATTTTCAAATATTTTAATGTATTAGATTTTTTTATACAAAATCCTGCAATAATTGGTCAGAGAGCAAACAATTATGGATGCAAACAAACATTTTGGGAGCTTGCCATGAGAAAGATCAAAAACATGAATCGCAGCACACGCAGGACTAGAGCTGCTATTCGGGATGCCCTGTTAGCCGCGATCGCACAAAAGCCGATATCGGATATCACCGTACAGGAGATCATAGATCAAGCGAATGTCTGCCGGACAACGTTTTATGCGCATTTTCGGGACATCAACGATCTGGTAAACACCGTCGGAGACGAGATCATCGATGAGCTGGGCGACGAGCTTGCCTCCCTGTGCTACGCTCCGGATCAGGGTTCTGATTTTCCGACGGTCGCATCGGTGGTCAGGATCTATGCCGAATACGCGGATACGATCCGTCTGCTGAACAGCCCGAACGGCGATCTCACGTTCAACGCACGCATGCAGGAGCGCATTTACAGCAGCATTTCCGACCTGCGCCGCGCTTACGATCCGATCCACTTCAACGAGGATCGCCACCGTCTGTACAGCTGCTATGTGATCAGCGGCGGGATCAGCGTTCTCAACGCGCTGCTGGACTCCCGCCGGAGCTGGGATCCCGATCACGCGGAAAGGATATTTGGGGACATGGCTGCGTATGGACAGCGCGTCTTTCAGATCGACAGCTCGATCGACAGTATCGCGTGATTTGCTCAAAACCAAACATTTAATTTACTTATATTCAACTTTTTGTACTTTAAATCTTGATTTTATCCAAAAATCGTGTATTATATAACAATGGTTGATTATGTTGATACATTGCAATCACATTAGGGGGAAACAAACATCATGCCAACCGAAATCATGCTTAAGCCTTCTCAGCAGAAGCCCTGGCTGCAGTTCTTCTCCGAAGAAGCCCAGCAGGCAGTTCTGCCGAAAGAATCGATCTATGAGCATATTCTCAAGATCAACGACGCGCATCGTGAGGACATTGCGATCCGCTATTTTAAGAATAAGATCACATACGGCAAACTGCTGGATGATATCGATCAGGCCGCTGCAGCGTTTGCAGATCTCGGTGTAAAAAAAGGCGACGTCGTCACTTTCTGCACGATCACGATCCCGGAGTTTGTGGTTTCGCTTTACGCGCTCAACAAGCTTGGTGCAGCGCCGTTGGTTTTGGATCCGCGTGACTCCTGCATTCACATTCAGGAGTTTATGAAAAACGCCAATTCGCGTATTGTGGTGACCATGACAGTCACGGCTCCCGTCAAGGAAATGGTTCAGGAGCTTGACGCGGATTACATCATCACTTACAACGCTGCCAACAGCATGTCTCCCGGTCTTGTCAAGTGGATCGCGAAGCGCAAAATGTCGATCGACATCGAATACAACGACCGCGTGCTCGAGTGGAACACGTTCATGGATCGCGGCCGCGGACACGAAGACGAGGTCCGGACCGTGGGTTACAACGAATTTGAGCTTGCGGGGATCGCCCTCACAGGCGGTACGACAGGCGCGCCCAAGGGCGTTATGTTCTCCAACGACGGCTTCAATGCCGTGGCGATGGACTTCCGTTACTGCGGTGTGGAATACGACCGTCATCATCGTTTCCTGAATATCATCCCCGCATTCGCCAGCTATGGCATCGTTGCGAATCTCCACATGCCGCTGAGTCTCGGTCTTGAGATGATCATCATCCCCAAATTCGATTCTGATCAGGTCGGCAAGTACATCAAGCAGTATCGCCCGCAGCACACCCTCATGGTGCCCGCGCACTATGAGAAGCTGATGAACAGCAAAGAAATGGCGAACGGCTATATGCTCGATTTCTTTATCACCGCGGGCTCGGGCGGCGACACGATGAACGCCGGTCTTGAGAGCAAGCTCAACGGCTTCCTCAAGGAGCGCGGCGCCAAATTCCCGCTGAGCCAGGGCTATGGCATGAGCGAGGTCTCCTCCGCCGCCTGCTGCAGCTGCAACGGCAATTTCCGCTCACTCAGCGTGGGCTATCCCCTTCTGATGAACACGATGGGCATCTTCAAGCCCGACACCACAGAAGAGCTGGGCTACAACGAAGAGGGCGAAATCTGCATCACCGGTCCTGCCGTCATGCTCGGCTATCTGAACAATCCCGAAGAGAGCGAGAAGATCATGGTCAAGCATCCCGACGGACAAGTCTGGGTGCACAGCGGCGATCTGGGCACCATCGATGAGGACGGCTTCATCTTCATCAAGGGCCGCATCAAGCGCATGATCATCATGTTCAACGGTCACAAGGTCTTCCCCACCTTCATCGAGGACGTGCTCGGCAAGCACCCTGACGTTGTCAGCTGTGCGGTCGTCGGTGTGAAGGATCGCGAACACGCGCAGGGCAAGGCGGTCCACGCCGCTGTTCAGCTCAAGGCCAATGACCGCTCGCCTGATGAGGTCAAAAACGAGCTGTATGAGCTCATGAATAACGAGATCGAAAAGAGCGTTATTCCGAAAACGCTGGAGATCGTTGACGAGATGCCGCACACCGGCATGGGCAAGATCGATTATCTGAAGCTTGCGAAGGATTACGACGCAAAGCTGGATGAGGCGATCTGAGCAAATTTCTCACACATAGTCAAAGCCACCGATTTGATTCGGTGGCTTCAGACTGTAGACAAAGTCCCATGCACACAGAAAAAGGTGTGCATGGGGCTTTGCCATATGGTAAAATAGAGCTGCGGGGTGATGCGGGATGATGACGAGAGACGCAGCAAAGAGCCGGGAGCAGGTTCAGTTCGTAA
>JAFUCD010000006.1 GCA_017459865.1 Oscillospiraceae bacterium | reverse complement strand
TGGCCCACGAAACAGAGCAGCGGGGGAGCTCGAGGGGGCAAGGCCCGCCTCGAGTCAAATCCATCGTCGCCGCAAATCGCTTGAAAACCTCTGGTTTTCAAGCGATTTGCTGTTTGCACAGCAAACATATCGGCGACTGCGCAGCTTGTCAAAAATGTCCGTCAAGGACTTTTTTGACAAGCTGGGACGCCTCCTTTTCCAACACGATCGGAAAAGGAGGCGGTTTCTGTGAGATCCGAGCAACGCGGGGCTCAGACGCGGAAACGAACAGCGGCGCGGCTCCGCCGGAGCGGTGAAAAAATTCCTTGTCAGGCAATGCAAATTTATGTTGACAGCGGGGGAGAAATCATCTATAATATCAAAGCGATTGTGCGAGGTGCGCCTATGTTACTGGATTTAAGAGACATCATCGAGATCCCCGGCAGCCGGAAAGCGTTTTCCCAGACGCTCGACACCGACCTGCTGGATTTCCCGTCCGTTCTGGAATATACCGCGCCCATCACCGCCGAGGGAGAGGTCCGCAACACCGCCGGGGTCCTGGAGCTGCGCGGCGCGCTGCACGCTGAGATGCGCTGCGCGTGCGACCGCTGCGGCAAGGTGTTTTCCCGGGCAAAGGACCTGCCGCTGCGCGTCACGCTCACGGCAAATCCCGAGGAGGACGACGATCCCGAGATCTTCGCGCTCACGGGCGACGCCATCGATCTGGACGAGGTCCTTTCCACTTGCTTCGTTCTGGATATGGAGGCCAAGTGCCTGTGCAGGGAAGACTGTGCGGGGCTGTGCCCGACGTGCGGCGCGGATCTGAATCTCGGTGCGTGCAATTGCCGACAACCACGCGATCCAAGAATGGCTGTATTGGAGCAGCTTTTGGATGATAACTAAAGGAAAAAGACAAGCTGCTCAAAACAGCGTCTGACGAGGAGGTGTCAACATGGCAGTCCCGAAAGGAAAAGTGTCCAGACAGCGTCGTGACAAGAGACGTTCGTCCCACTGGAAGCTCGCGGCTCCCACGGTCGTGAAGTGCCCGAACTGCGGTGCATTCGTTCTGCCCCATCACGCTTGCAAGGCGTGCGGCGAATACAACGGACGCAGCGTTCTCAAGGTCGAAGAATAATCACAGAGCTTTAGAAGAGGGGCATCGCAGTCCCTCTTCTTTTGCTAGATGCGAGCGGAAACGGGCGGATGATATCCGCCCCTACACCGCACCATTCAGAACGTAGGGGCGGATACCATCCGCCCGCGATCAGCGACAGATTCCAAAACGGGGAGGGGAACATCGTGCGCGGCTGCAAGATCTGCCATATCGATCCGGACAGTCCGCTGCGCGGGCACGCCGTCGTCGGGGACGCGCTGGTGTCCATCAACGGCAACCCCATCCATGACGTTCTGGACTACAAATATTTCGCCTACGACACGCGACTGGCCGTGGAGCTCGAGGGCGAAAACGGCGCGCGCCGCACCGTGCACATCCGCAAGCCCGAGGGCGGCGAGCTGGGGGTCGATTTCGAGACCTATCTCATGGATCGCGCCCACTCCTGCGCCAACCGGTGCGTGTTCTGCTTCATCGACCAGATGCCGAAGGGCATGCGCCCCACCTTATATTTTAAGGACGACGACGCGCGCTTAAGCTTCCTCATGGGAAATTACATGACGCTCACGAACCTCTCGAAACGCGAGGTGCAGCGCATCATCGATCTGCATATCAGCCCGATCAATGTCTCCGTGCACACGACGAACCCGGAGCTGCGCGCCTTCATGCTCGGAAACCCGCGGGCGGGGGAGAGCATCGACATCATGCGGCGCTTTGCCGCGGGCGGCATCGTCATGAACTGCCAGATCGTCTGCTGCCCGGGGCTGAACGACGGCGCGGAGCTTACGCGCACGATGAAGGACCTCGCGGACCTGTATCCGCAGGTCAAGAGCGTCTCCATCGTCCCCGTGGGACTTACCAAGTTCCGCGAGGGGCTATATCCGCTCGCGCCGTTCGACGAGCAGCTCGCCAACGCGGCCATCGATCAGGTGGAGGCCTTCGGCGCGCAGTGCGTCGAGCGCTTCGGCGAGCGCATCTTCTTCTGCGGGGACGAGCTGTATCTCAAGGCAAAGCGCCCGATCCCCGAGGATGCGTTTTACGAAAACTATACCCAGCTGGAAAACGGCGTCGGCATGCTGCGGCTGCAGAAGACGGAATTCTGCGGCGCGCTGCGCATGGCGGACGCGCCGGACGGCGTGCCGTTTTCGATCGCGGCGGGCGTCTCGGCGGCGCCGTTCCTGCAGGAGCTGGTGGACCTCGCGCACGCGCAGTTCCCACAGCTTCGCGGGCGCGTATACCCCATTGAAAACGACTTCTTCGGCCGGAGCATCAACGTCACCGGTCTGATCACCGGCGGGGACCTGATCGCGCAGCTCAGGGGGCGCGACCTCGGCGAGCGGCTGCTCATCTCCGCGAACATGATCCGCCACGACGAGCAGGACTTTCTCGACGACGTCACGCTCGAGCAGGCGTCCGAGGCGCTCGGCGTACCGATCTATCCCGTGAGCGCGGACGGCTTCGACCTCTGCGACGCCATGTTCGGCATCCTGCCCGAATTACCCGAACCGAAACGAACGACTCGCCCCGGCGAGTTTTACGCATACAACCCCCACAAGGAGGGATAACAAGCCATGTCAAAACCCCTGGTTGCCATCGTCGGGAGACCGAACGTCGGCAAATCCATGCTGTTCAACAAGCTCTGCGGGCAGCGGCTCTCGATCGTCGAGGACACGCCCGGCGTCACGCGCGACCGGCTCTATGCCGAGTGTGAGTGGTGCGGCCGGAGCTTTGATATCGTCGACACGGGCGGCATCGAGCCGACCACCGACAACGAGATTTTGCTCTTCATGCGCGAGCAGGCGCTGCTTGCCATCGACGCGGCGGACGTGATCATCCTCGTCACCGAGATCGGCACCGGCGTCACCGCCGCGGATGAGGAAGTGGCGAAAATGCTCCTAAAGAGCAAAAAGCCCGTCGTCCTCTGCGTGAACAAGATGGACGCCACCGGCAAGGTCGACCCCGGGATCTATGAGTTTTATTCCCTCGGCCTCGGCGACCCGATCGCCGTCTCCGCCGTGCACGGGCACGGCACGGGCGACCTGCTGGACGCGTGCCTGGAGCACTTCCCGCCGCAATCCGAGGACGAGGAGGAGGACGACTTCATCCGCGTCGCCGTCATCGGCAAGCCGAACGTCGGCAAATCCTCGCTCGTGAACCACATCCTCGGCGAAAAGCGCGTGGTCGTGAGTCCCGTCGCGGGCACGACGCGCGACGCCGTGGACACGCGCTTTGAAAACAAATACGGCAAATACGTCTTCATCGACACGGCGGGCATCCGCAGAAAGAGCAAGGTGGACGACCGCGTGGAGAAGTTCTCCGTCATGCGCGCGAAGCTCGCCATCGAGCGCGCCGACGTGTGCCTGATCATGATCGACGCCCGCGAGGGCGTGACCGAGCAGGACACGAAGATCGCGGGGCTTGCCCACGAGGCGGGCAAGGCGAGCATCGTCGTCGTGAACAAGTGGGATCTGGTCGAAAAAGAGACCGGCACGATGGAGCAGATGCGGCGTGACGTCATGCGGGACTTGAGCTTCATGAGCTACGCCCCGATCCTGTTTATCTCCGCCATGACCGGGCAGCGCACGGAGCGGCTGTTTGAGCTCATCAACTTCGTCAATGACCAGAGCACCATGCGGATCACGACCGGTATGCTCAACAACGTCCTCGCCGACGCGCAGGCGCGTGTGCAGCCGCCCAGTGACAAGGGCCGCCGCCTGAAGATCTACTACATGACCCAGACCGGCGTCAAGCCGCCCGTCTTCGTCGTGTTCTGCAACAGCCGCGAGCTGTTCCATTTCTCGTACCAGCGCTATATCGAAAATCAGATTCGCGCGGTGTTCGGGCTCGAGGGCACGCCTATCCGGATGCTGATCCGGCAGAAGGGAGATAAGGAATGATCCCCGCATTGCTCGCCGGCATTGCCGTGCTTGCCTATCTGCTCGGGTGCATCAACGCCACCGCCGTCATGCGGCGCATTTTCCCGCGTCCCCGCGCGCGCTATCGCCGCCTCGGCTACGGCGCGGAGGGACTGCTGCGGATCTGGCGCGCCTACGGCTGGTGGGGGCTCGGCGTCGTCGTGCTCGTCGATGTGCTGAAAACCGTCGCCGCCGTCCTGCTCGGAGGTCTGATCCTCAGCCGCTTTTCCGGCGTCGACCCGGCGGAGACGACCGCGGACTACGCCGCCGTCGGCAAGGTGTTTGCGATGTACTGCGTCCTGCTGGGGCATTGCTATCCGGCGTTCCGGCGCTTTCGCGGCGGCAGGGGCACGCACGTCGCCATCGCGGCGCTGTTCTGCATCAACAGCACCGTCGGCTTCTTCGCGCTCGTGCTCTTCGCGCTCATCGCGTGGTTCACGCGCTATGTCTCGCTCGGCACGGTCCTCGTGTCGCTGCTCGCCCCGTTCCTGATCTGGGTCGAGTATGGCGTCGTCGCGCTCTATGTCGCTGTCGCGGCGTCGCTCGTGCTCCTCTGGCGCAGCCGCCGAAATGTGCTCGCCCTCCTGCGGCGGCAGGAAAAGAAATTCGACCTCGCGCCGGATCTGTCGGATAAATTCAATACGGAAGACTTTTAAAAAATTGTGTGAGAGCAATTTTGTGAGAGCAATCAACATTCATTTGGGAGGAACAAGCTTATGCTGGAACTCAAGCATATCTCGTTCGAGGCTGAAACGGACGAGGGCGTCAAGAAGATCTTAAAGGACGTCTGCCTGACCATCGACGAACGCATGGTCGTCATTACCGGCCCCAACGGCAGCGGGAAATCGACGCTCGCCAAGGTCATCGCCGGTATCGAAACGCCCACCGAGGGGCAGATCCTGCTCGACGGCGAGGACATCACGGGTCTGGACATCACCGAGCGCGCCCACAAGGGCATCAGCTTTGCGTTCCAGCAGCCGGTGCGCTTCAAGGGCATCACGGTCTTTGACCTCATTTCCATCGCCTCCGGCAAGCGCCTGACGGTGTCCGAGGCCTGCAACTACCTGTCCGAGGTTGGACTATGTGCGCGCGACTATGTAAACCGCGAGGTCAACGCGTCCCTCTCCGGCGGCGAGCTCAAGCGCATCGAGATCGCCACCATGCTGGCGCGCGGCACGAAGATGAGCATCTTCGACGAGCCCGAGGCCGGCATCGACCTCTGGAGCTTCCAGAACCTGATCCAGGTGTTCGAGAAGATGCACCAGTCCATCCACGGCAGCATCCTCATCATCTCCCACCAGGAGCGCATTCTGGAGAACGCGGACAAGATCGTCGTCCTCGCCGACGGCGAGATCCGCGCCGTGGGCAGCAAGGAAGAGATCATGCCGACGCTCATGGCGGCGTCCGGCGTCTGCAGCCGCCTGCAGGACAAGGTGTAAGGAGGAACGAGACATGGCTATGGACCTGATTCAGAAGCGCCTCCTGCGCGAGGTCGCCGATCTGCACGACGTGCCCGCGGGCGCGTACAACATCCGCGCTGACGGCCAGCTCGCCGGGCGCAACACCACCGCGAACATCGATATCGTCACCAAGACCGACAAGCCCGGCATCGATATCATCGTCAAGCCCGGCACGAAAAACGAGAGCATGCACATCCCCGTCATCATCGAAAAGAGCGGACTGCAGGATCTCGTGTACAACGATTTCTTCATCGGCGACGACTGCGATATCACGATCGTCGCGGGCTGCGGCATCAACAACTGCGGCACGCAGGAGAGCCGTCACGACGGCATCCACAGCTTCTTCATCGGCAAGAACAGCAAGGTCAAGTATATCGAAAAGCACTACGGCGAGGGTGACGGCCGCGGCACGAACGTCATGAACCCGACCACGATCGTCGAGCTCGGCGAGGGCAGCTATATGGAGATGGAGACCACCCAGATCAAGGGCATCGACTCCACCGTGCGCAACACGACCGCTACCGTCGCGGCAAACGCGCAGATCGTCGTGAAGGAAAAGATCATGACCCACGGCACGCAGTACGCCGAGACGAACTTCACCGTCGACCTCAACGGCGAGGACTCCAGCGCGAATCTCATCTCCCGCTCCGTTGCGCGCGAGGACTCCAGCCAGATGTTCAAATCCAACATCCGCGGCAACGCCCGCTGCGCTGGGCACTCCGAGTGCGACGCCATCATCATGGACAACGGCAAGGTCGGCGCGCAGCCGGAGATCACCGCCAACTGCGTCGACGCCAGCCTCATCCACGAGGCCGCCATCGGTAAGATCGCCGGCGACCAGCTCATCAAGCTCATGACCCTCGGTCTGACCGATAAGGAAGCAGAAGAGCAGATCGTCAACGGCTTCTTGAAGTGATCGAAAATGCCGCGCTTTTCCGGCGCGGCGTTTTCCGAAACAAATTTCCTATCATAACCATTCTTTACCGTTTCTGAAAGGACGGATCCACATGACCAGAGATCAGGCGTGGGCGCTGCTCACGCAGTACAACCAGGATCATTTCCATCTCCAGCACGCGATCACGGTCGAGGCCGTGATGGGCTGGTACGCGGACGCGCTCGGCTACGCGGACGAAAAGGAAAAATGGAGCCTCGTGGGGCTTCTGCACGACCTCGATTTCGAACAATATCCCGAGGAGCACTGCATCGCCCAGCAGAAGCTGATGCGCGACGCCGGCGTGCCCGAGGACATCATCCACGCCACCTGCAGCCACGGCTACGGCATCACCGTCGACATCGAGCCGACGCTCGAGATGGAAAAGGTGCTCTTTGCCGCCGACGAGCTCACGGGTCTCATCGGCGCGTGCGCGCTCGTGCGCCCGTCGAAGAGTGTCAGCGACATGGAGGTCAAATCCGTCAAGAAGAAATTCAAGTCTCCCGCCTTCGCCGCCGGCTGCTCGCGCGAGGTCATCCAGCGCGGCGCGGACATGCTCGGCTGGGAGCTCACCGAGCTGATCGACAAGACGCTCCAGGCCATGAAGTCCACGGAAGCCGACGTCGCCGAAAAGGTCGCGGCATTATAAGAGATCACGATCAAATACGGGCGGATGATATCCGCCCGCTTTTTTACAGCACCAGCATCATCCCCGCCGCTATGATCCCGTGCAGCACGCGCGCGAAGAAATGTGTTTTCAGCCGCACGCCCGTGCCCGCCGTCACCGCCGCCGTCTGACAATGCACGCTCACACCGCCAAAGCCGATGAGAAACGCGGCGAGGGCGGCGTTTTCTTTTGTGGCGGGAAGACCCTGCATCGCGCCGATGCCGCTGCCCAGCTCCAGCAGCCCCGTGAGCAGCGCGCGCATGGCCTGCGGCGCGGCGGCGAACGTGCCCGCGAGGACGCCCGTCGCCGTGCCGAGCGCGCCCGAGGCGTCGAGCAGCCCGGTCACGACGCTGAAGGTTACCGCAAAGCCGCAGACCGTAAGCGTCGCGTCGAGCGCCGCGCGTACCGCCCGCGGCAGCGCCTCGCCGATGGAGAGCGTTCGGATCGCCGCGCGCTCGCGGGAAGGGGCGCCCTTGCCGCGCGGCGTCAGCAGCAGCCCGACCGTGATCGCGGCGAGCACATGCGTCGCATACAGCAGCAGCCCCAGCCGCCGGTCGTGGAATACGCCCGTGCCCGCCGCGCCGATGAGGAACGCGGGACCGGAGTTGTTGCAAAAGCCCAGAGCGCGCTCCGCCTCCTGCGGCGTGAGCTGTCCGTCGCGCGTGAGATCGCCGATCGCCGCCGCGCCGAGCGGGTAGCCGCCTGTCAGTCCCAGCAGCATCGCGCTCGCGCCCGCGCCGGAGAGCCCGAACAGCCGCGCCGTGACCGGCTCGACCAGCCGACCCAGCACGCCCGGCAGCCCCGCCAGCCGCAGGAGTCCCGACACGATGAAAAACGGCAGCAAACTCGGCACCAGCATCTCCGCGCAAAGCTTTAAGCCGCTTCTCGCGCTGCTCGCAGCCGCATCCGGGCAAAGCACCAGCGCCAGCAGCGCGCACGACGCCGCCCCGAGCGGCAGATACCGCTGGAACCGTTCCATTTGCATGCGCCCCCTTTCGGCGCATTGTATGCGCTACCGGTGCATAAAATGATGCGAATGCGCCGCGTTTTGAATCGTAGGGCGGGATGCCCACATCCCGCCGATCCGTTACGCACAGGGGAGGACTTTGCATGAAGCATTGGACAGACACGGTGGAGCGGGCAGCCGAGAAGCTCGCGCTGCCCGCCGACAGCATGGCGGCGCTGCCGCGCGTCACGCTCACGGGCAGGAGGCAGCTGCTCGTGGAGGAGCACCGGGGACTCGCGGAGTACCGCGACGACTGCGTGGTGCTCGACCTCGGGGCGTATCGGCTGCGCGTGACGGGGGGCGAGCTGCGCCTTGCCGCGATGGATCGCGACGCCGTGCTCCTGACCGGCGCGATCACCGCGCTGGAGGTGCTTTGAGGATGCGCGCTGTACTGCGCGACCGCGTGCGCGTGACGATCCGCGGCGCCGCCCCGGAGCGTGTCGTCTCGGCATGCGCGGCGCAGGGGATCCGGCTGCGAAATGTCACGCCTGTGGAGGATTACGCACTGCAGGCTTCGATTTCTGCGTTTCAGGTGGGGAATCTGAAACGGATTGCTGAAAAATATCAATGTGAAGTGGAGCGTGTTCAAATCACGCGCTTTGGCCGCGCCGTTCGAAAGGGAAGCCGCTGCAGACTGCTTGCGCTGCTGCTCGCGGCGGCGGGACTGCTCGCGTGGCTGTCGTCGCTGTTCGTATGGGAGATCCGCGTGGTCGGAAACGAGACGGTCTCCACGGCGGCGATCCTGCGCGCGCTCGATGACTGCGGCGTCACGGTCGGCACGTTCTGGCCGAAGATGAACATCGACCTGGTCCGCTCCGGCGTGCAGCGCCGCGTGCCGGGGCTGGAGTGGTTCACGGTGAATCTGCGCGGCAGCGTCGCCGAGGTGCGCGTCACGGAGCGCGTCGAGGCGCCGGAGATCATGGACAACGACGCGCCTTATGAGCTCTATGCCGATCACAGCGGCGTCGTAGTACACATGGAGGTGCTGCAGGGACAGCCGCTGGTGCAGCGCGGCGATTTCGTCACGGCGGGGCAGGTGCTCGTCTCCGGCGTGCCCGAGGACGTGCAGGGCGAGCGCCACGGCGTCCACGCGCTCGGCAGCGTGCGCGTCAGGACCGCTTATTGTCTCACGGCGCGGCTGCCGCTGCAGACCCGGTCCGCGCAGCCCAACGGACGCACACATACGCGCTGGTCGCTGCTTCTCGGAAAAAAGCGTGTGAATTTTGGCAAAAGCAGTAGCATTCCGGGTGCGGTTTGTGATAAAATATATTCTGTATACGTATGTGCGATCCCCGGACTCGTCCAGCTGCCGTTCCGGCTCCTGCGCGAGGACGTCACGCCGCTTTCGTTCTCGGAGACCGAAACGGACGCGGACGCCGCCCGCGCGCAGCTGGAGCAGGCGCTCACGGACGCCCTGCGGCAGCGTATCGGGCCCGACGGGGAAGTGATCTCGCAGCACTTCACGCCCGGCACCAGCGGCGGTGTGTACACGCTGACACTGCGGTGTGAGTGCGAGCAGGAGATCGCCGCGGAACAGCCATGTCTAATATCGGATACCCCATATGTAACCGATGAATAATTCGAAGTGCGCAGATTGGCGAGCAGGTTTTTCGCCTGACGAAGACGAAAAAACGCAGGAATACTTTGTGTATTTCAAGTTTTTGAGGCAAAGTCAGGCGGAAAAGATGCCGTCAAGATGCGTGCGGCGAGTTGTTCAGCGGTTACACAAGAAAGAAGTGACAACCAATGATTGAACAGACCATCGAGGTCGAACGGATGGAGGACGTCATCAGCGTCTTCGGCTCGTTCGACCAGAACCTGCGCCTCATCGAGGCGGAGTATAACGTGCGCGTGACGGACCGCGACGCGCGGCTGCACATCACGGGCGAGGCGGAAAACGTCCTGCCCGCGCAAAAGGCGCTCACGGGTCTTTTGCAGCTCGCCGCGCGCGGCGAGGAGATCCACGAGCAGAACGTGCGCTATATCTTCAAGCTCGTGCGCGAGGGCAGAGAGCAGAAGATCGAGGAGCTCGCGGGCGACGTTGTGTGTATCACGGCGAAGGGCAAGCCCATCAAGGCCAAGACAATCGGCCAGCGCGCGTACCTCGACGCGATCGAGCAGAACACGATCACGCTCGGCATCGGCCCCGCCGGCACGGGCAAGACGTACCTTGCCGTCGCGGAGGCGGTGGCGGCGTTTCGCGCCGAGCGCGTCAACCGCATCATCCTCACGCGCCCCGCGGTCGAGGCGGGCGAGCGTCTGGGCTTCCTGCCCGGCGACCTGCAGAGCAAGGTCGATCCCTACCTGCGCCCGCTCTACGACGCGCTGTTTGAGATGCTCGGCGCGGAGACGTACCAGAAGTATCTCGAACGCGGCAACATCGAGGTCGCGCCGCTGGCGTACATGCGCGGGCGGACGCTGGACGACAGCTTCATCATCCTCGACGAGGCGCAGAACACCTCCCGCGAGCAGATGAAGATGTTCCTGACCCGCATCGGCTTCGGCTCTCACGTTGTCATCACCGGCGACGTCACGCAGATCGACCTGCCGCCGGACAAGACCTCGGGCCTGAAGGAGGCCATGCGCGTCCTGGACGGCATCGAGGACATCGCGATCTGCCGTCTGACGGGCGCGGACGTCGTGCGCCACGCGCTCGTGCAGAAGATCATCGAGGCGTATGAGGCGAGCGACCTTGCCCGCGAGAAAGCGGAGAAAGCTGCTGCGAAAAAGCCTGAAAAGCCCGTGACCGCGAGGAAGAAAAAATGAACGAAGTACTTTTGAACATTGCGCGCAGTCGGACAGGGCTTGGCTATCCCCAGACGGCGCGGTATGTGAAAAAGGCCGTCGCCGCGACGCTCGCCGCCGAGAGCGTGACAGCGCCCTGCGCGGTCGAGATCCTGCTCACGGACAACGAGACGATCCATGAAATAAACCGCGAGCACCGCGGTGTGGACAGGCCGACGGACGTGCTGAGTTTTCCCTTAAACGAGCTCACGCCCGGCGCGTTTGACGAAGACCTTTGCGAATACGACTACGAGCGCGAATGCATCCTGCTCGGCGACATGGTGATCTCCATGGAGCGCTGCGCGGCACAGGCGGAGGAATTCGGCCACAGCTTCGCGCACGAGGTCACGTACCTCGCCATTCACTCAACGCTGCATCTGCTCGGCTACGACCACGAGGACGAGGGCGAGATGAAAAAGCAGATGCGCAGCCGCGAAAAAGAAATTTTGAACATACTTGGAGAAGAGGATCTATGATTACGAAAACCGCCATGATCACGATCTGCGGACGTCCGAACGTGGGTAAGTCCACGCTCACGAACGCGCTCGTCGGCGAGAAGATCGCCATCGTCACGAACAAGCCCCAGACCACCCGCAACCGCATCTCCGCTGTGCTCAACCGCGGCGAGACGCAGTTCGTGCTGATGGACACGCCGGGCTTCCACAAGCCGCGCACCCGCCTCGGCGACTACATGGTGAAGGTCGTGCGCGAGAGCGTCGCGGACGTGGATGCGGTCGTGCTCGTCGTCGAGCCCATCGCCTCCATCGGGCCGCAGGAGGCCGCGCTCATCGAGCGCATCGGGCAGTCCGGCGCGCCCGCCGTGCTCGCCATCAACAAGATCGACACCGTGGAGAAGGACGCCCTGCTTGCCGTCATCGCGGCGTACGCCGGGGCGTATGCCTTCGACGCGATCATCCCGATTTCTGCGAAGACCGGCGACGGGCTGACGGAGCTGCTCGACGAGCTCGAAAAGCATGCCGAGCCCGGGCCGCAGCTGTTCCCGGACGACATGATCTCCGACATGCCGGAAAAGCAGATCTGCGCGGAGCTCGTGCGCGAGAAGCTGCTGCTCTGCCTCGACAAGGAGATCCCGCACGGCACCGCCGTCGCCGTGACGAAGTTTTCCGAGCGCGAGAACGGCATCATCGACATGGACGTCACGATCTACTGCGAAAAGGCCAGCCACAAGGGCATCATCATCGGCAAAAAGGGCGCCATGCTCAAAAAGATCGGCGCCATGGCCCGTGAGGACATCGAGGCGTTCATGGGCACGAAGGTGTTTCTGCAGACGTGGGTCAAGGTCAAGGACAACTGGCGCGATTCCAACGCGCTGCTCAGAAACTTCGGCTTTACGGAGGAGTAAGCAGTAATACACACGGGCGGATATCATCCGCCCGCCGCGCCCATTTTTACCAATCATACTTTTCCGTATCACGCTCACACTATCTGCGTGGGGTGATCGGAATGGAGACAAGTCTGGAGCTCTGGGAGCTCTTTTGCGAAACGGGCGAGCCGATGGCGTATTTGTTCTATCGGCTCGCCGCCGACGAGGAGGCAGCCGAGGCCATCTCCCCGTCGGCGTGATCCACGGTACATCGGAGAACAGTATGCGAAATCAAGCCTTTTGTTCCCGCTGCGGCGCACCGTTGGACGCGATGGGCGTCTGCATGCGGTGTTACGGTCAGCGCAACCAACCGAATCCTCCTGCAGCGAAGCGATCAGCTGCGGTGCTCTGGGTGATTATCGGCGTTCTTCTGCTTGCGGTCTGCGCGCTGGCATTCCTGTTGCTGCACGGGCGCGGCGGAGACGGCGGAGACAGCCGTCCCGGACGGGCGGCGTCGGAGATCAACACCGCGCTCTATTATGACCCCGTCGTGGAGCAGTACGACACTGTGTTTCGCCGCGTTTCAAGCGGAGAAAGCTGGTCTGTGATCCAATCGGAGCTGGAGCCGGACAGCCCGCTGCGCTCCTGCGACTATCTGGAATATACCGAAGCACTTTACTATGCCCGCTTTGACGTCGATCATAACGGCGTGGATGAGCTTTTGATCGGGGTATGGAACGATTACTACGAAGAGATCGACGTCCGGGATATTCTCTGCATCGACGGCGATCACGTTCGTCATCTGCTCCCGCCGTTCACGCGCGAATCACTCATTTATGCAGCGGGAGACCCCGGTGATATCTTCTGTGTAACGACCGGAGGCGAGATCTGGTTCAGACCGAGCAGGCCGCTCAATATCGACATCTTCGGTTACTGGAAGGCGGTCGTACAGGATGACGGCAGTCTGCTCATCAGCGAGATGGTCGTTAGTGTTTATAGGGTCAGCGGCGATGTCCCGTATGATTACTATCACTGGAATAACGACGATCCCACGATGACAGCAGAGGATCTCTATGAGCAGTATTTTCTGAACAAAGAGAAGGAGCCCGAGATGATCTCGGGAACACCCACGGATAATCATGAGTTTATTGAAATGATCCTCGGCGTGACGGACAAGATCGAGCCCGACTGGCAGTCGTTCTGAGATCCAAAAAGGTACTTATCATGTTTGAAACCACAAAAGGTCTTGTACTGCGCTCGGTGCGGTACAAGGAGTCGGACAAAATCCTCACCGTGCTCACGGAGTCGGAGGGGAAGCTCACGCTGCGGGCGCGCGGAGCGCTGCGCAAGGGCGGCAAGCTCGCCGCGGCGACGGAGCTGTATACGCTCTCGGAGATGACGCTCTTCTCAAACCGCGGACGCTGGCAATTGAATGAGGCGCAGACGCTCGAGCAGTTCATTGGCCTCAGGGAAAACTTCTCCGCGCTCGCTCTCGCGGCGTATTTTGCCGAGGTGCTGGACACGGTCTCGGAGGAGGGCGCGCCGGATCCCGCCGTGCTGCAGCTGGGCTTGAACAGTCTCTATGCGCTCAGCCGGGCGCTTGCGCCCGCGCGGCTCGTGAAGGCCGTGTTCGAGCTGCGGCTCATGGCGATCACGGGCTATGAGCCGGATCTCTCCGGCTGCGCCGCCTGCGGCAGACAGGACCTCGAGCGCGCGTATTTCTATGCGCCCGAGGGCGCGATCTTCTGCCCGGACTGCGTCTCAGGCGCGCCCGGCGCGGTCACGCAGCTGCTGCCCGAGACGCTCGCCGCCATGCGCCACATCGTCTACAGCCCGCCGAAAAAGATCTTTTCATTCACGCTCGATGACGCTGCGCTCTCACAGCTCGCGGCGTGCGCCGAGCAATATCTTCTGCTGCAGCTGGAGCGGGGCTTTGCCTCGCTGGACTATTGGAAAAAGGTGAAGGACCTATGAAAGAACAGACCATTCGATCTTTGAAAACGCTGGAGCTGCCCGCCGTGCTGGAGCTGCTTGCCCAGGAGGCGAGCAGCAGCGCCGCGAAGGACGTCGCCCGTGCGCTCAGCCCCTCCGGCGACCGCGCCGAGGTGGAGCGGCGCCTGAACGAGACCTCCGCCGCCGCGCAGCTCATGGTCGTGAAGGGCAGCCCCTCGTTCTCCGGCGTGAAGGACGTACGCGCGAGCCTGCAGCGCGCGGACATGGGCGGCGTGCTGAACACACGCGAGCTCATCGACATCGCCCGCGTGCTTTCCGCTGCGCGCAGCGTGCGCAGCTACGGCACCTTCGAGCGCAAGGAGAAGACCTGCATCGACTATCTCTTCAACGCCCTGCAGGCGAACAAGTTCCTGGAGGACAAGATCACCGGCTCCATCGTCGGCGAGGACGAGATCGCGGACGCGGCGTCGTCGGAGCTGGCGAGCATCCGCCGTCTGATCCGCGCCGCGAGCGCGCGCGTGCACGACGCGCTGCAGAAGATCATCTCCTCGCCGAGCTACGCAAAGGCGCTGCAGGAGCCGATCATCACCACGCGCTCGGAGCGCTATGTCGTGCCCGTCAAGGCTGAGCACAAGGGCGCGGTCCCGGGACTCGTGCACGACGTCTCGGGCTCCGGCGCGACGCTGTTCATCGAGCCGATGGCGGCGGTGAAGGCGAACAACGAGCTGCGCGAGCTGCGCGCGAAGGAGAAGACCGAGATCGAGCGCATCTTAGCCGAGCTCTCGGCAGACTGCGCCGCTCACCGCGAGGACATCTCCCTCGACTTTGACATGCTCGTGCGCCTCGACGTGATTTTTGCCAAGGCGAAGCTTGCCTATAAGCTCGACTGCACCGCGCCCGCGCTCACGGATCGGGGCGTGACGCTCCGACGCGCGCGCCACCCGCTCATTTCGAAGGACACCGTCGTGCCGATCGACGTCGCGCTCGGCGCGGACTACGATACCCTCGTCATTACCGGCCCCAACACCGGCGGCAAGACCGTCACGCTCAAGACCGTCGGTCTGCTCGCCGTGATGGCGCAGTGCGGGCTGCACATCCCCGCCGCCGACGGCAGCAGCCTGCCCGTGTTCGACGAGATCATGGCGGACATCGGCGATGAGCAGAGCATCGAGCAGAGCCTGTCGACCTTCTCGGCACACATGACGAACATCGTCCGCATCTTAGACGCCTGCGGCGAGCGCTCGCTGGTCTTGTTTGACGAGCTGGGCGCTGGCACCGACCCCACCGAGGGCGCGGCGCTCGCGATCTCGGTGATCGAGCGCGCGCGCAAGCTCGGCGCGACCATCGCCGCGACGACGCATTACACAGAACTGAAAATTTACGCCACCACGCAGCCCGGCGTCATGAACGCCTCGTGTGAATTCGACGTCGAGACCCTGCGCCCGACCTATCATCTGCTGATCGGCATCCCGGGCAAGTCCAACGCCTTTGCCATTGCGCAGCGGCTGGGGCTTCCCGGGGACGTGATCGCGGACGCGAAGACGCGCGTCGGGCAGGAGAGCGCGACCTTCGAGGCGACTATCGAAAAGCTCGAGCAGGTGCGCCAACTTCTGGAGCGCGACCGCGAGACGGCGGCGCAGGAGCTGCGGCAGGCGGAACAGGAGAAGAAAAAGGCCGCCATGCTCCGCGCCGAGCTCTCCGTGCGGCTGGAAAAGGCGGACGAAAAGGCGCGCCGCGAGGCGGAGCGCCTGCTCGCCGACGTCCGCCGCACCGCCGAGGACACCTTCCGCGAGCTCGACGCGATCCGCAAGCTCGAGCGCGAGAGCGATTCGCACCACGAGGCCAACGAGGCCCGCGCCGCCCTGCGCCGCAAGCTGAATCTCGCCGAGGAGCAGGCTGCCGCCGCCGCGAAGGAGCCGGAGGAGAAAAAGGTCTCGTCCCGTCCCGTGAAGGTGGGGGACACGGTCGAGATCCTATCCATGGGCGTGAAGGCGACCGTCACCGGGATCTCCAAGGACCGCACGCTCAGTCTCCGCGCCGGGATCATGAACGTCACGGCGAAGGAGGACGAGGTGTATCTGCTGGAGAACGAAAAGCCCGTCAAGGTCGTCACGTCGGCCGGCCAGCCCGCGCGGCTGCGGCAGGCGAGCGCCGCGAGCGAGATCGACCTGCGCGGCATGGAGCGCATCGAGGCCGTGGACGCGACGCAGCGCTTCCTCGACGCCGCCGTCATGGCGAAGCTCGAGGAGGTGCGCATCATCCACGGCAAGGGCACCGGCGCCCTGCGCGAGGCGGTGCAGCAGGAGCTCAGGCGCAACAAGGCGGTCAAGAGCTTCCGCCTCGGCCGCTTCGGCGAGGGCGAGAGCGGCGTCACGGTCGTGACGATGAAATAAGCGATCAAAAGGATGAGCATGATGTCTGGAATCAACGGACCTTATCTCTGCAAGCTGCCGCGCAGACGACAGCCGCTGGCTTTTGCACAGCGCACGGAGCAGCTTCGGGCGCGGAATACCCAGACAGGCAGCGCGCTTTCCGCCTCCGCGCTGCGCGGGCTGCGGTGTGTGAGCTGCGGCAGCGAGTGGCTTGTGCGCGAGACGGATCTGGAGGAGCAGCGCGTATGCCCCTTCTGCGGGCGGACGCTGCGCGAAAGGGAGCGTGTCGCGCAATATGATTCCCTCGGGACGGCGCTCTATGGGGCGCTTGCCGAGCGGGGAACGGACGTGCTGCGGCAGCCCAAGCTGCTGACGGAGCAAATGCTTGCGCTTGCACCGGGACTGAAAAAGGAGATCCGCATCTTCACGCGCGTGCTTGCGGAAGAATACGCGCGGATGATCCAAGCCGTGCTGGATGGAGATGAGACGCCGCTTGCACAACTGCGTGCAGCCTTCATTCAGGAGGAGGGCCTGTCTGCGGAGTGGGCGGACATGATCTGTGATGGCGTGCGGACTGCTTCGGAAATCAAGCAGAGCGCGGGCAAGCTGCTGCTGAAGAACGCGGACATCCTGCCGGAGCGCTATTCGGCCTTTGAGACCGACCTCTCCGGCGGCGCGCAGCTTCTTTTGCGCGCGTATAACGACTCTATGCAGGGGACCAGGCAGGCGCGCGAGGACATCCGGGCAAGCGCGCGTCCGGAGCCGGATGATGAGGAAGCGGCGCTTCAGGGCGCGTCGGCTGTGCAGGCGGACGCCGTGCCGCCCGGCATGCAGCTCGAGGCGGATACCCTGGTCCGATATTCCGGCACAGACGCGGTGGTTCGGATCCCGGAGGGTGTGCGGAAGATCGGCGTTCGCGCTTTTGCAGAGTGTGACAGCGTTCGGAGGATCGAGCTGCCGTCTACAGCGGAGCTGATCGGCAGCAAGGCGTTTTATTCCTGCGGCGCTCTGGAGCAGATCTCACTTCCGGAGGGATTGCTTTCGATCGGCACCTCGGCGTTTTTCAACTGCTTTTCTCTGCGCTCGATCACGGTCCCGTCCACGGTCCTGGAGCTGGGAAGCGCGGCTTTTGTAAACTGCGCCGCTTTGGAGACGATCGCGCTGCCGCCGGGACTCATTGAACTGCGGGAAATGACGTTTGCCGGCTGTAAGCGCCTGCGTTCCGTCACGCTTCCGGAGGGACTTACCATGGTCGGATCCGCCGCGTTCTCAGGCTGCGTCTCGCTGACAGAGCTGGCTTTTCCGCGCTCGACCAAGCGGATCGCGGTGGGCGTGTTCGAGCATTGCGTCAATCTGCGGGAGATCACCGTGTCACCGACCGCGGAGATGGATCCGAATGTGTTCGCGGACGCCGCCCCGAAGGTGAATTTCTATCCGACCATTCGCAGATCCCGGCGCGACGCGCCGTCTGAGCTTCCGGAGAAGGAGCTGAGCTACAGCGCCTGCAGAAGTGAGTATCGCGCCTATTCATCCCACACGGAAACCATGGATGTGCCCGCGGGGTATACGCATATCACACGCCGCGGTATGGAACCGCACGCACATGAAATGCGCAGACTGATGCTCCCGGGCACGGTTAGCCGCATCGATCCGGATGCGTTTGTAGATTGCAGGTATCTGCTGCGCATCCATGTTTCGAGCGACAACGGCTTTTATCGCAGCGAAAACGGCGGACGACGACTGGTTGAGATCCGAACGGGCAAGCTCGTTTGGGGCAGGTGACGCCGCCGGAACCGCTGTGTATGCAGTCTGAAAGCCGCCGTCGCCCGGCATGCAATATGAAATCAAAACACCGTATTCCCAACGATTTTTAAAGATTGTATAAACAATTTTGATGCATACGCGCAATCGCTGTGCAACTTACCAAAATTCCGAAAACCAGTTGACGATAAAGGATGTTTTTGATAATATTATGGCATGTAATTTTCGGATTACTGACTGAAAGTGAGAATCATTACTTCAAGATTAGAGGAGCGCAAGATATGATTACGAAAGAAGCTGTCATCAACAATCAGGTGGGACTGCACGCTCGTCCGGCTACCTTCTTCATTCAGAAGGCGAACGAATTCAAAAGCAGCATCTGGATCGAGAAGGATGAGCGCCGCGTGAACGCGAAGAGCCTGCTTGGCGTCCTCTCCCTCGGCATCGTCAAGGGCACGACCGTGACCCTCGTCTCCGATGGTCCTGATGAGCAGGAAGCGATCGACACGCTGGTCGCCCTCATCAATTCCGATTTCTCGGAGTAATCCAACATATCTGAACGAAACAGGGACGTGTTACCTTACGCGTCCCTGTTCATCATCTGAAAGGCCTTTTGTATGCAGTCAACCAAGCGACAACAGCATATCGCCGTGCTGCAGATGCTCGCCTGCGCCGCGCTGTGGAGCATCGCGGGCGTGCTGTTCAAGCTCGTGCCCTGGAACAGCTTCGTCATCGCGAGCCTGCGCAGCTTTCTCGCGGGACTCGTGGTGCTGGGCTATATGCGTCTGCGCGGGCTGCGCGTCGTCGTCACGCGGCAGACGGTCGTGCCGGGCATGCTGATGGCGGCGCTGTTTTTCTCGTTCGTCGGAGCGAACAAGCTCACCACGGCGGCGAACGCCATCGCCCTGCAGTTCACCGCGCCGCTGTTTCTGATGCTGTTTTCCGCGGCCTTCCTGCATGAGCGCCTGCGCGGCGCGGACGTGCTCGCAGCCCTGGTCACGTTCGGCGGCGTGGTGCTGTTTTTCCTCGATCAGCTCGGCCCCGGCAAGACGCTGGGCAATCTCATCGGCCTGCTCTCCGGCGTGTTTTACGCGCTGATGTATCTGAATCTCGGCCGCATGCGCGACGAGAGCGTGCGTATGAGCTACGTGCTGCTGGGGCAGGCCTTTACATGGCTGTTCGGGCTGCCGTTCCTGTTTCTGTATCCGCCGACGCTCACCGCCGTCTCGGTCGTGAGTATCCTGGTGCTGGGCGTGCTGCAGCTCGGCATCCCGTATGTGCTGGTCGCGGTCTCGGCGCAGCATTGTCCGCCGGTGGCGCAGGCGCTGCTGAGCGCGCTGGAGCCGGTGCTGAATCCCGTGTGGGTGATGCTCTTCGCCGGGGAGACGCCCGGCCCGATGGCGCTCATCGGCGGCGTGATCGTCATTTCCGCCGTCACGCTCTGGACGGTGTACGGGCATCTGCATCCGGCGAAAGCGGAGGTCTGATCATGGAGAAATATACGCTTGAAGAGCTGCGCGAGCGGGCGAACATGCTGCCGCTCAAGCCCGGCGTGTACCTCATGCTCGACGAGACGGGCGAGGTCATCTACGTCGGCAAGGCCAAGGCGCTGAAAAACCGCGTCACGAGCTATTTTCGCGGCGAGCACCTGCCGAAGGTCGCGGCGATGGTCGACCATGTCGCGACGTTCAACGTCATCGTCGTGACGAGTGAGTTTGAGGCGCTCGTGCTGGAAAACTCCCTCATCAAGCTCCACAAACCGAAATACAACATTTTATTAAAGGACGACAAGGGCTATCCCTTCGTGCGGCTGGATCTGCGGGAGCAGTACCCGACGTTCACGCTCGTGAACCGGACCGAGAAGGACGGCGCGCGCTACTTCGGTCCCTACGGCGGCAGGAGCGCCACGCGCGAGATCCTCGACACGATCCTCAAGGCGCTGCGCCTGCCGACCTGCACGCGCAAGTTCCCCCAGGACATTGGCAGGGCGAGACCCTGCCTGCATTATCACATGAACACCTGCGCAGGCTATTGTCTGAAGGACGCGTCGCCGGACGAGTACCGCGCCTCGATCGAGGAGGCCGTGATGATCCTCGAGGGCAAGACCGAGGACCTGCTGAACGACCTGCGCGCGCGGATGGAGACGGCGGCGGAGAACCTGCGCTTTGAATATGCCGCCGAGCTGCGCGACCGCATGCGCGCGGTGGAGCATCTGAAAAACCACCAGAGCGTGATCGCGACGGTCTGGGCGGACACGGACGCGGTGGGCTTCCGCCGCGGCGCGAAGACCTGCTTCACCGTTCTGCACTTCACCGACGGCAGTCTCACGGACAAGGAGGTCCAGCTCATGGACGAGCCTCTCGAGGAGGACGGGGAAGCGCTGCTCGCCCTGCTGCAGCAGTATTACTCCGAGCGCGGCGCGTGGCCGCGGCAGATCCTGCTGCCGTTTGATGTTCCGGAGCGCGAGACGCTGCAGGCGGTGCTCACCGAGCAGGCGGGGCACAAGGTCAGCATCGAGATCCCGCAGCGCGGCGAGCGCAGACGGCTCACAGAGTCCGCGGACCTGAACGCCGCCGAGGAGATCCTGCGCTCCACGACGCGCCAGCAGCGCGGCATGAAAACGCTCGAGTGGCTGCAGCGCGCGCTGGAGCTGCCGGCGTTCCCCGAGCGCATCGAGGCGTTCGATATCTCGAACCTCGGCGACACGGGTATCGTCGCGGGCATGACGGTGTTCCAAAACGGCAAGCCCCTGAAACGCGACTACCGCCGCTTCAAGATGAAGGACGTCACCACGCAGAACGACTACGCCTCCATGCATGAGGCGGTCACGCGCCGCTTTCAGCATTACCTCGACGGGGATGAAAAGTTCTCGCCCCTGCCGGATCTGCTGCTCATCGACGGCGGCGCGGAGCACGCGGCCGTTGCGCTCGAGGCGACCGGGGCGCTCGGCGTCACGGTGCCGATCTTCGGCATGGTCAAGGACGACCGCCACCGCACGCGCGCGCTCATCACGCCCGACGGACGGGAGATCGGCATCTCCGGCACGCAGGCGGTGTTCGCCCTGATCGGCAATATCCAGGAGGAGACCCACCGCTACAGCATCGAGTACCAGCGCAAGCTGCGCAACGCGAGCCTGAAAAGCGAGCTCGATGACATCCCCGGCGTGGGGGAGAAGCGCCGCAACGAGCTGCTCAAGTCCTTCCGCAGCGTCAAGGCCGTGAAGGCGGCCTCCGAAGACGAGCTCGCCGCCGTCGTCGGCCCCGCGCTGGCGAAGAAGATCTATGAATATTTCCATCATTGAGCCCACTGCAGATCGAATCGGCGGGCGCTTCGTGAAGCGCCCCTACGCTTTTTCTTGGGTTCATGCTTGTAGTACAACGCAACAACTAAAACTTTACTTTTCCTTCATGGAGATGTATACTAATCTCAAAGCGAGAAAGGGGTGCATCTCAATGGCAGGAAAAGAGATTTATTTATCACCGGAAGAGCAGGAATATCTGCATGGGATAG
>JAFUCD010000038.1 GCA_017459865.1 Oscillospiraceae bacterium | reverse complement strand
CCCCCGTAGGTGTCCACGATCAGCTTCCGCCCGGTGAGGCCGGAATCGGCTGCCGGACCGCCCTCGACAAAGCGCCCTGTGGGGTTGATGAAAAACTGTGTCCGCTCGTCAAGCATCTCTTCCGGGAGCGTCGGCAGAATGACGTGGCTCAGCAGCGCCTCACGCAGTTCGGCGGTTCTGATTCCCGGCTGATGCTGCGCTGAGAGCACCACCGTCGCGATCCGTTTCGGAACATTGCGCTCATACTCCACCGTCACCTGCGATTTCCCGTCCGGCAGGAGAAAATGCAGTTGCCCGCTGCGGCGCACAGATTCGAGTTTTTTGGACAGCGCGTGCGCTAGCTCGATGGGCAGCGGCATCAGGTGCTTTGTCTGCGTGCAGGCAAAACCGAACATCATGCCCTGATCGCCTGCACCGGCGTCCAGCGCTTCCGAAGCAGCGCTGCGGCAGATGCCGCGCGCGATATCTGCCGACTGCTGCCGCAGATCCACGGTCACACGGCAGGTCTCGGCATCGAAGCCGTGACCAAATTCGGTATAGCCAATCTCCCGAATCACGCCGCGGGCGATTGTCTCATAGTCCACATTGGCGTCGGTGGAAATTTCGCCGAAGATGTGTACCTGATCCATGCAGGCTGTGACCTCACAGGCGACGTGGGACTCCGGATCTTGGGCAAGCACCGCATCCAGAATGGCGTCCGCGATCTGGTCGCACACCTTGTCCGGGTGACCGCGGGTCACGGATTCCGAGGTAAAATAGGTTTTTTCCATAGGATCCATCTTCCGCATCGTTCAATCCTTCTGCGCGGCGCGCTCCGCCTTCTGCTTCAGCCGCGCGTCCCAAATCTCCTCTGCCTTGGGCGCCCAGCATTCAGCGTAGCTGTCGCACTTGGCGCAGAGATGCTCCGCCGTCTCCGGGGACTGCATATCCGTCGACTTCGCGCCGGTCTCAGCCACGATGGCGCGCAGCTTCGTAGGGTTTTCCAGCATGGGGCAGGGCTGCATCATGTTCTGGTTGAAGGGCTGGCCGTCGTGGTAGGCCTGAAACAGCGGGGAGCGCATGGTCTCCAGCAGTGTCTTTTCCCGGATGTTGGAGTCGGAGTAGTGGATGAACACGCAGGGATCCACATCGCCGTTGGCATTGATGTGCATATACTTCCTGCCTCCGGCGATGCAGCCGCCGACAAATTCCGCGTCGTTCTGGAAGTCCATGGCGAAGAGCGGCTTCTCGCTGCGATAGCTGCGGATACGCTTGTAGACCTCCGCGCGCTGCTCCGGATTTGGCAGCAGCGCAGGGCTTGCGTCATTGCCCACGGGCATATAGTGGAAATACCAGACGAAATAGGCGCCCGTCTCGATGAGCATGTCGTAGTATTCCTCGGAGGTGATGGAATCCCAGTTTTCACTGGTATAGCAGCAGGAGATGCCGTAAAGCAGCTTCTTGCGGTGCAGAAGATCCATGGCGGTGCGAACCTTGTCATAGACGCCAGCTCCACGGCGGGCGTCCGTGGCTTCGCCGAAGCCCTCGAGGGAGATGGCCGGGACAAAGTTTTTCACGCGCAGCATCTCATCGGCAAATTCCTCGTCGATCAGTGTGCCATTGGTGAAGCAGAGGAACACGCAGTCGTCGTGCTTTTCGCAGATGCGGATCAGATCCTTTTTGCGTACCAGCGGCTCGCCGCCGGTGTAGATGTACATGTACACGCCCATTTCCTTGCCCTGACGGATGATGTCATCGATCTCCTCAAAGCTCAAATTCAGCTTGTTGCCGTATTCCGCCGCCCAGCAGCCGACACAGTGTAGGTTGCAGGCGGAGGTGGGATCCAGAAGGATCGTCCAGGGGATGTTGCAGTTGTATTGCTCCCGCAGCGCTACGCGCCGGTCGCCGCCCACGAGATTCTCGTTGAGGAAGAAATTCACCGCCACCGTCGTCAACACATCTGGATCTACATCCTTCAGCATGTGGCGTACATAGGGATAGTACGCGTTTTCGGGATCGGTGAACGCTGCGCGGATCGCCGCGCGCTGATTTGGGTACTCCCCGTGGGCAAATTTGTCCGCCCAATCGATCATCTGCGGCAAATTCTTCTCCGGGTCCTTGTAGACGTGCCGAAACATCCGAGTCAGACCATACTTTTTCAGTGTTGTGGATACATTCATCATGAAAACCTCCGTTTCGTGTTTCGTTCTCCTTTTTATTTTTGCAGCGTTCTCAGATAGCGGAAGATCAGCAGCGACAAGATCGTCATCACGATCTGCGCCGCCACAGCACCGATGAAAAGCGGCGAGCGGACGTTCTGGATGCTCATGCCCATCACGGTGAACGCGATCGTAATCGGCAGCATCCCGGCGAGCGTCCCGATCAGATAGACCCAGATATGAAACCGCCGCGCGCCCATATAGATCCCCGCGACATTGACCGGCAGGCCAACCGTGCGAAAGAGGATCGTGACGACCCACTCGTTCTGCGCCCAGAGCGCGTCCAACGTTTGGAGCTTTTTATATTTCCGGCTCAGCGCGTCTGCCACATCTGCTCCCATCTCATATCCGAGCCAATAGGGGATCATCGCCATGATCGCGACGCCCAGCATGTTTAACGCCAGCGCCGCGGGAAAAGGATAAAGTACCCCGCACAGCGCGAACAGCACGCCGCAATGAATCAGCACATCCAGACTTTTCAGCGCGAACAGCACGCAGATCAGCAGTGCCGCGAGCCAGGGGTTCTTCGGTCGCCAACGGAGAAAATCCTCCAGTGTCAGATCTCCATTCTCCCGAACGAGCACGTACAAGATCCCAATCCAGATGATCCCGACCACGACGCTCGTGAGCCGCAGCTTCTTTTCATTTGACACTGCGCGCTTACCCCTGTAACCGCAGAAAGCCGGGCAGCGCGTGAATGCGCACCGTCTCATAATAGCCGGACTGCTCCCCGTCCAGTGACCATTGGAGCTCCGGCGGATTATACACCACGAGCTCCCGCACATGCCGGAGCGTCAGCCATGGGCCGGTGTAGTCCCCTGCGGTCACGGCGCGCACCGCGTGATCCAGCTCAGGTAGTGAGTGCGGCGCTTTCACCAGTACAAGCTCCAACAGTCCGTCCGAGAGATCTACGCCCTGCGCGGTGAGATCCAGATACCCGCCCAGATTGCGCGCGTTGCTCACAGCGCCGAAGAGATATTCGCCCTCGATGGTCTCCCCGTCTGCCCACAGCTTCATGGGGATCGGTTTCAGGCGGGAGAGATCCCGCATCCCGTCCAGCACATAAGCATGGTAGCCGAGACGGTTTTTGCGGGTCTGATCTGTGGTATATGCCATCCACGAAAACGCGCCGAAAAGGGCGGCGTTCGTGAAATAACTTCCCTCGAAGCACCCGATGTCATACTGCCGGACTTCTCCTGCGGCAATGGCCTGCAGCGCCCCTGCAACATCCTTCGGCAAGCCGCGGGAGGCGCAGAAATCGTTGGTGGTGCCGCAGGGAAGGTAGCCCAGCGGCACATGGGTCTCGCTCTGTGCAAGGCCGGAAACAGTCTCGTTCAGCGTACCGTCCCCGCCGGCGCAGACCACGAGATCGAAAAACTTGCCATAGGTTCTTGCGAACTGCGTCGCATCCCCCCGCGCCGCCGTCACCATGGTGGTGACAAGGTATCCTGACTCCATCAGCGCGCGGATGCACTCGGTCACACTTTTTTGTATCGTCTTCCGTCCCGCCACCGGGTTTATCAAAAACAGTGCCCGCTTCGGGAAGGAATGGTTCGTTGATTCGTTCATATGCTTCCTCCGTCAGATCCCCGCCAGGCGCAGGCAAACGTATGCCGTCGGGATGGCAAAAAGCAGGCTGTCCGCCCGGTCAAACATGCCGCTGTGGCCGGGGATCAGGTCGGAAAAGTCCTTGACGCCAAGCATCCGTTTGAGCAGGGATTCCGCAAGATCGCCGATCGGCGGTATCTGTCAGACTTGCCAGTATCAAGACGCCCAGCGCCCAATAGAGATGGCCGGGAAAGTCCAGATACAGCAGCACGGTCAATACTGGAACCAGGAGCATTCGAAGGATCGTCAGTTTGTTCGCCGTAGTCATCGTTTCGGAATCACCTCCGCCGTGGATTCATCATGTTGGTATGATTGTAATTTTTTTCATGCAGTCTCTCAACAGACCGAAAAGAGCCCGTGCTCAAAAGTCGCAGCATTCGACCCTTTCGCCCGTTTTTTGAGCAAATTAGCTCATTTGCCTAATTTTTGGAGAATCCGGTTTGACTTTGCAATTTGCATTTGATAGATTGAAATGAGCCGGAATGCACAACTGGAGTGAAGGGCATGGCAAATGTAAACATCACCAAGCGCGTGATCCGCGAAACGTTTCTGGAACTGCTCAACGAGCGTCCCCTGAGCAAGATCACGGTAAAGGACATTGCGGATCGCTGCGGCATCAACCGCAACACGTTCTATTATCACTATCAGGACATCGCCGCTCTGATTGAGGAGATCTGCTCCATGGGCATGGAACGCGCCGTTGCGGACTATCCCTCGATCCAGTCGCTCTCGGACTGTCTGGACGTGATCCTGACCTCCGCACAGGAGAATCGTCGCGCCATCATGCACATCTACAATTCCGGCAACCGCAGCGCCTATGTCAGCGCCCTGTGGCGCATCTGCGAACACGCGGTGCGCACCTATGTGGATACGGTGGTTCCTGCCGAGGATCTCTCTCCCAAAGATCGGGAGCTGATTATCCGATATCACAAGTGTGAATGCTTCGGAATGGTGATCGACTGGATCAGCAACGGCATGCAGCAGGATCTTCTGGAGGATCTGCAGCGCCTGTGCGAGCTCCGCAAAGGCTCCACGGAGGAGCTGATCCGAAGGAGCAAGCTGGATAAGCCGGAATAAAAAGCAAAATGATACAGCCGCCAGCAGCTGGCGGCTGTATTGTTTTGTGATTGGATGTGTGGCGCTTCCTCAACCTGCAACGGTTTTGCAGAATGTCATAAGGATCTTGGCCGCCTGCGCACGGGTCGTGGTGCCCTTCGGATCCAGATAGACCGTACCGTTTACCAGTGTTCCCTGGATGAGCGCCTCGGAAACCGCCCAGCGCATTGCCTGCTCGGCATAGGCGGAGACACGATCCGCGTCCGGAAATCCGCTCAGGTCTGCCGTGCCGGAAACATCTGCGTGAAGCTCGCTGTCCGCATATCGATAGAGGATCACCGTCATATCCTGCCGCGTCACCGCACTGTCGGGATCAAAGCGCGTTGCGGAAACACCCTTGACGATCTGATGTTCCGCTGCCCAAGCCACGGCCTGTCGATACCATTCTTGCGTCAGATCCGTAAACGGTGCGGCGTGCTTTGCGCCGGGCGAACCCGCCTGCCGCCAAAGGATTGTGACCAGCTGCGCGCGGCTGAGCGCGGTGTTCGGCGAAACGGTGGTAGCGCTTGTCCCCTTGATCAGGCCGTGTTCGATGCAGTAATCCAATCCCGTGTGCGCCCAATTCCCATAGGCAGGCATATCTGTGAATCCGGCACCGGGACAAACATGCTCCGCAGGCGCTTTCGTATCTGCCGGGATGCTTGCGAGCATGGCGGCCAACTCATAGAATTTTGGCTGAAGCGTGGATTTGTTTTTCGTCTGCCCAACCATGTTGATATGATCCGTGCGCTCAATTTTCTCAATGTAATTCCAACCGCCCTTCTCGGTGCCCGGTTTGAAGACCATCGTACCGTCGGCAGCGGTACCGTAGTTTTCGTTGATACGGTCCGTGGAGTTTTCATGCGGCGCTATGGCGGAGCGCACGCTCACGATGCCGTCATTTTCCCACCACTCCGGCGTAACCTGCACGTGCCCCGCCGCGTAGTTCACATGTGCTCCCATATAGGTCGCGCTTTTCAGCATCGCAGGGTTGATGTCATGGTATGGCAGATAGCTGTTCGGATAATTCAAGGTGTCGACAAAGTGTCGACACCTTGAAAGCGTCGCCAATTTGTTTGCTGCGCAAACAGAAAACTGTCTAAAAAGCTGACACTTTTTAGACAGTTTTCGGCGACAATGTATTGAAATCGAGGCGGCCTTG
>JAFUCD010000037.1 GCA_017459865.1 Oscillospiraceae bacterium | reverse complement strand
TTCTTTCTGCTGCTCATTGTTAAAACCTCCAATGTGGTGCTCCTATTCTACACCACATCGGAGGTTTACACAATTTTTGGGATGGTCTCAAAGAAAAGCCAACCATTCATGTGATACTATAAAAACCAAATGACCATAACAGGATTCCTGTTATGGTCACTTGGTTTTTTAAAGAGAAAACTATCCGTAAGCACAAGCAATGTCCTGTTCAGAGAACGAACTGTGTTTACTTATCTTGAGCGAAGCCCATTACCCAAAGCTCCGATCGACCAATTTTTGCAGCGTTCCGTTTTTCGCCGCTTCTGCTGCATCCGCCTCAACAAAGTTGTGCGTTTCGGTTTTCAGTTCTTCATCAAACCCGAGAATATAATTGGTGGCGATGAGATAGATAATGCGTGTCGGCGCCATGCCGTAGACCTGGTGGCGCAGGATATGCCGGATGCGTTCTTTTTCGTCTGGATAGGCGGCTTTGAGGCCCTCGCTGCGATAGAGGCGTTTGACGATCTCCGTGATGTACAAGCCGGACTTCATATAAAGATCCGCAAAAGTTTTGTTCGGATCATCGAAGCAGCCCGGATTCTCCTCCTCCAGTTTGTCAACCATCATCTTTACGACGCGCTTCGGCGTAAAGATCTGATTGGTTTTCTGTGGCGGGATGTAATCGAAAATATCCTCCGTCTTGCTTTCGTCAAAGTAGTCCGCAAGCTCATCGCGTTTGCGCAGGAACTCCTGAATAGAATCGTTGAAAACGCCCTCATCGAACAGATGACCGTCATAGTGCTCCATCACGCCCGTCTCCAGATTGCGTTTCTCGCCGCCGTCACGCAGGAAGCGGAATTCATCCTCCGTAATGCCTGTAACGGCTAAGAACACATCGTCTTCAGTGTAATCGTCGAAGTTGGCAAGCGTCAGATTCTTGTCGCCGTATGCCATGATGAAGGACGGAATCGTACGGGCGAAGCCGCGCAGATGGGCGCGAATTTCATCTTCCACGCTCTTCTTTTCATCTTCTGCCTTTTTCGTCTCCAGCCGCTCGACCAGCTCTTTCGGTTTTTCTTGAAGCGTATGCTGCACGGTTTCTGTTACACTCTGTGTCAGGGCTTGCAGGGCATCCTGAATCTCGGCAGCATAATCGTCTTCCGCCTTCTTTGCTTCCGCAGCAGTTTCGGCAACACGTTGTTTTGCCTCCAATGCAGCCTTTGCGATGCGCTGTTGCTGCTCAAAATCTGCCTTTGCGCGGGACATTGCCTGTTCGATCTCACGCCCTGTTTGCTCTTCCAGACGCTTTGCCGCCTTTTGTGTCATTCCATAATTCTGCGCAATCGGAGCGATGATGTCCTGCTCCACTCTGCCTTTCACGGATTTCGCAAGCGCGTTCAGGTGCTTTTCCACGGCGTCGGGCTCGCTTTGCGCCACATTGGTAACGGCGGTCTCCAGATCCACAGGCACGGTCTCAAAAATCTTATCCCCAAAAATATCCTGTGTCTTTCCGATGACGATTGCATTATCGACTACTGCATTTCCGTCGTCATCCACCTGAATGCTGCCCATTGCGTTCAGCCGATCCTGATTGCTTTTGCCGCCTTCCTCATGGGCGGGCGTCAGCTTCTCAATGATCTCACGAAGGAATCCAGCAGCTCCGAAAATACCGCTGATGTTGGCAAAGAGGAAATTGGACATGAAGCCATGACGGACGACCTCGGCGCTCTTCAGCTTGCGTGGGATCGTAAGCACCTGTGCCGCGTTCAGCTCGACCATGCGTCCTTCCTCATCCTCGCCCAAAACGGGGAAGAAGTTCAAGAGCCGTTTGATGTTCTCTTCTCTGTCTTCCGTTGTGCCGCCTGTGGCGGTTTTGCGAATGAGATTGTTTGCAAACTGATCGTAGATAATCAGCGTGCGGGCGGGATCAAAGTCAAAGAGATAGGCGCGTTCCTTGCGATAGCGCTTGCCGTCTTCACCCTTAAAAGAATACGGATTCTGCGCACGGAACGCCGCTTGCATGTAGCTGGACGGGCTCTGCATGTTACAGAGCATGAACACGCCGCTCCATTCCGGGATCGTCACGCCCACAGTGAGCTGTCCAACAGTCAGCGTAATGGTTTTGTCGTGCGCTGCGATGGCAGCCTTGACTTTATCATAGGATTTTTGTGTTTCTTCCTCATCGGTCAGACGCCCGTCACCCGCTGCCAAAACGACTTCATATTCGTCAAACAAACTTAAATGTCAAAAATGTTTAAGATTCATTTGTTCGTATGACTATAGCTTACGTGACCGGCACCATCGATGATTCTTAGTTTAGATCCCGGAATCGAAGCAGCGATGCATCTGGTTTCTTTTTCCAGAATAATATCTTTGCTGCCCGCGATCACCACGGTGGGGGTGCAAATGGTGCCAAGCTCTTCCGGGGTTATATTTGGTTCCGTGAGCATCAAACGCAGTCTCGGAGATTTTTTGACCGCAAATACCACCTTTAAGATCGTCCTCATCCAGACTGCTGCGCCCTCCGGCGTCATGTTCGCACTGCCGGCAAGCAATAGGCCGATTCTTTCTGTTCTCATCGCTGTCAACAGGCCGATGATCGCGCCGTCACTGTGACCAAAGTAAACGACATCCTTTAAGTCTAACTGCTCCATGAAAGCTACCATATCATCTGCCATATCGGTATAGTGCAGTTCATCAACCTTTGAACTTTGCCCGTGACCGCGAGAGTCTACTGCGTACACGGTAAAGTGTTTGCTGAGAAGCTCTATGGAGTTTCTGAACTCATTATGATCTATTCCGTTACCATGCACCAGTACAAGTGGACGACCCACACCGATTCTCTCATAGTACATTTCGATGCCATTAACATTGATTTTCAAATATATCACCTCGGCAAAAATCTATTTGTCAAGATGGAGTATATCACAAATCGCAGGCTTTCGGAAGATGCTTTATAGCCGCCCCTGCCTATAAGTGAAGGTCGTTGTCCCTTCTCCCGTAACGGACACATTGTTGTCCCCATGCCGCAGTTCCAGTTCCGGGATCTCCCAGGTTCCCGCACTGACGGATTTATGGAAAGATTCTCCGTCGACTGCCCAGCGCAGTGTTGTCTCTGCGGTGGTCGTGATGACCGGCACTACGGGCATGAAGTCGTTATGCAGAGTAGTTGAAGTTGATTAGGGATCAAGAAAGACGAATATATAAAAACTCCCTCCGCAAATGCGGAGGGAGTTGTGCTTCAGATGTAAAGATTCACTTGGAAGTCTTTCCAGTAATGGACACGACGACGCGAGGAATCTTTGCAGAGATAACGCTTGGCATCTTCCTTCGTGACCGTGAAGGTCGCGAATCGGATGAAGCGATTATCGTTATTCCTTAATCGCGGCCTGGGCGGCGGCGAGGCGGGCGATGGGAACGCGGAACGGGCTGCAGGACACATAGTCCAGACCGACCTTGTGGAAGAACTCAACGGAGCTGGGATCGCCGCCGTGCTCGCCGCAGACGCCGAGGTGCAGCTCGGGACGGGTCTCGCGGCCGAGCTTCGCCGCCATCTTCACGAGCTTGCCGACGCCGATCTGGTCGACACGGGCGAACGGATCGTTCTCATAGATCTTGCGGTCGTAGTACGCGCCGAGGAACTTGCCGGCGTCGTCACGGCTGAAGCCGAAGGTCATCTGGGTCAGGTCGTTGGTGCCGAAGGAGAAGAACTCGGCTTCCTTGGCGATCTCGTCCGCGGTCAGAGCGGCGCGCGGGATCTCGATCATGGTGCCGACGAGGTACTTCATGTCGGAGCCGGCAGCGGCGATGATCTCGTCAGCGGCCTTGACAACGACGTCCTTGACGTACTTGAGCTCCTTGACCTCGCCGACCAGCGGGATCATGATCTCGGGGACCATCGTCCACTCGGGATGACGGGCCTGGACAGCCAGCGCGGCCTTGATGACGGCGCGGGTCTGCATCTCGGCGATCTCGGGATAGGTGACGGCCAGACGGCAGCCGCGGTGACCCATCATGGGGTTGAACTCATGGAGACCGGCGATGATGGCCTTGATGTCCTCAACGGTCTTGCCCTGTGCCTCGGCGAGGGCGGCAATGTCGGCCTCCTCGGTGGGCACGAACTCGTGCAGCGGGGGATCCAGGAAGCGGATGGTGACAGGCATGCCCTCCATGGCCTCATAGATGCCCTCGAAGTCGGCCTGCTGCATGGGCTCGAGCTTGGCCAGAGCCGCAACGCGCTCCTCGACGGTGTCGGAGCAGATCATCTGGCGGAACACGGGGATACGATCCTCGTTGAAGAACATGTGCTCGGTACGGGTCAGGCCGATGCCCTGGGCCCCCAGTTCGCGGGCCTTGGCGGCGTCCTCGGGGGTGTCGGCGTTCGTGCGGACCTGCAGGCGGCGATACTTGTCGGCCCAAGCCATGATGCGGCCGAACTCGCCGGCGATGGAGGCGTCGACCGTGGGGATGACGCCGTCATAGATGTTGCCGGTGGAGCCGTCGATGGAGATGAAGTCGCCCTCGTGATAGACCTTGCCGGCCAGCTCGAAGCACTTGTTGACCTCGTCCATCTTGATGTCGCCGCAGCCGGAGACGCAGCACTTGCCCATGCCGCGGGCAACGACGGCCGCGTGGCTGGTCATACCGCCGCGCACGGTCAGGATGCCCTGCGCAGCCTTCATGCCCTCGATGTCCTCGGGGCTGGTCTCGAGACGGACGAGAACGACCTTCTCGCCGCGCTCGTTCCACTCCTTGGCCTCTTCAGCGGTGAAGACGACCTTGCCGCAGGCAGCGCCGGGGCTGGCGCCGAGACCCTTGCCGATCGGCGTCGCGGCCTTCAGCTCAGCGGCGTCGAACTGCGGGTGCAGCAGGGTGTCGAGGTTGCGGGGATCGATCATGGCGACGGCCTTCTTCTCGTCGATCATGCCCTCGTCCACGAGATCGCAGGCGATCTTCAGCGCGGCCTGCGCGGTGCGCTTGCCGTTGCGGCACTGGAGCATATAGAGCTTGCCGTTCTCGACGGTGAACTCCATGTCCTGCATATCGCGGTAGTGATCCTCCAGCAGGCTGCAGACCTTGATGAAGTCGGCATACGCCTCGGGGAACTTCTCTTCCATCTGGGCGATGGGCATCGGGGTGCGGACGCCGGCGACGACGTCTTCACCCTGCGCGTTGGTCAGGAACTCGCCCATGAGCTTCTTCTCGCCGGTGGCGGGGTCGCGCGTGAAGGCGACGCCGGTGCCGGAGTTGTCATTCAGGTTGCCGAAGACCATCGGCATGACGTTGACGGCGGTGCCCCAGGAGTAGGGGATGTCGTTGTCACGGCGATAGACGTTCGCGCGGGGGTTGTCCCAGGAGCGGAACACGGCCTCGATGGCGGCCTTGAGCTGCTCGACGGGGTCGGACGGGAAGTCCGCGCCGATCTGCTTTTTGTACTCGGCCTTGAACTGCTCCGCCAGCTCCTTGAGGTCGGCGGCGGTGAGCTCGACGTCGAACGTGACGCCCTTCTTGGCCTTCATCTCGTCGATGAGCTGCTCAAAATACTTCTTGCCGACTTCCATGACGACGTCGGAGAACATCTGGATGAAGCGGCGATAGGAGTCATAAACGAAACGCTCGAACTTGGGATCCGGGTTGCCCGCGATCATGGCGGCGACGACGTCGTCGTTCAGGCCGAGGTTCAGGATCGTGTCCATCATGCCGGGCATGGAAGCGCGCGCGCCGGAGCGCACGGAGACGAGCAGGGGGTTCTGGAGATCGCCGAACTTCTTGCCGTTGATCTTCTCCATCTCGGCGACGTTCGCCATGACCTCTGCCATGATCTCGTCATTGATCTTGCGGCCGTCCTCATAGTACTGGGTGCAGGCCTCGGTGGAAATCGTAAAGCCCTGGGGGACCGGCAGACCGATATTGGTCATCTCGGCCAGGTTCGCGCCCTTGCCGCCCAGCAGCTCGCGCATGGTGGCGTTGCCTTCGCTAAACAGATAGACATACTTTTTGCTCATGCTGTTCGTCCTTTCAAATTTCTTCTAATATTAGTATAACTCAAACCGCTAATAGATTACCAAAAACGGTAAAAAGAATCAATGCAAATAAATCACAAAATACAACAGTTTCAAACGATTTTTTCCGTCGTTGCGTATGACTTTGCCGCCCGGAATGGACAATTGTGCCGCAATTGGTCGTTTAGCAAATAGCAACAAAAACGGCGCTTCGCTTTGTGCGAAGCGCCGAAGTGCGATTTACGGTTCTTACTTGTCCGATTTCCCGAGCGTGAACTTCTTTTCCTCGCCGCGGAGGATGCGCCCGATGTTCGCGCGGTGCTGGAAAATGCACGCGACGGCGATATACAGACACACGAAAAACGGGAGCGTGAAGCCGGGGTTGAAAAGATAATACAGCGTCGGATAGAACACCGCCGCCACGAGCGAGCAGACGCTCACGCGCCGCCAGAGCAGGAACGTGACGACGAAGATCGCAAGCAGCACGAGAAACGCGCGCCAGTCCAGCAGCAGGATCACGCACGCCGCGACCGACACGCCCTTGCCGCCCTTGAAGCGATAGTACACCGGCCAGCAATGCCCCGTGAAGCACGCCGCGCTCGCGATGGCGAGCCCATTCAGCGCGCCGACGCCCGCGAGCGGCCCCAGCAACCAGCCGATGAGCCCGGAGACCGCCGCCTTGAGCATGTCGCCGCCGAGCGTGAGCAGCCCCGCGGCGATGCCGTGGGACCGCGCGGCGTTCGTCGCGCCGGCGTTGCCGCTGCCCTCGGTGCGGATGTCGCGGTGATACCATTCCCAGATCAGCACGATGGCGGAGCTGATCGAGCCGAGGAAATACCCCGCCAGCACGATCAGCGCGATCCAGAGATCTGCCA
>JAFUCD010000036.1 GCA_017459865.1 Oscillospiraceae bacterium | reverse complement strand
GGCGGGACGGGGACGAAGGTCTCGACGCGCGACGGGATCGGTCTTGCGGCGGGCCGCGGCGCCGGGCGCACAGCAGGCGCGACAAAGGTCGGCTGCGGCGACGGCGCGGGCGCGGCGCTGCTTTTGAGCGTCCGGCGGTCGTTTCCCGCGGCAGCGGTCGCGTCATAGGCGACCGGCGCGGCGGGGGCCGTGACCTTTTGCGTGCTTTTGCTCAAAACCACCTCGGCGGTCTCGCGCTCACGCTCCAGCGCGGAACGCGCGGCATAGTGCACGGCGTCGAACACGGTCTTCTCCTGCGTGAACTTGACCTCGGTCTTCGCGGGATGGACGTTCACGTCCACCGCCGCGTTCGAGAGCGTGATGTAGAGCACGCACGCGGGAAAGCGCCCCGTGAGCAGCGTGTTGCGGTAGGCCTGCTCCAGCGCCGCCTGCAGCGCGGCGGAGCGGATCGCGCGGCCGTTGCAGAAGAAATACTGCTGGGCGCGATTGCCGCGGCCGTAGCCGGGCGAGGAGATGAAGCCCTCGACCTTCACGCCGTCCTGCTCGCCGGAGCAGGCGCGCAGCGTCTTCGCCGCGTCGCGCCCCAGCAGGGCATAGACGCAGCTTTCGATGCGGCTGTCGCCGGGGGAGAAAAACTGCTCCTCCCCGTCGCGCAGGCACCGCACGCTGACCTCGGGTCTGCCGAGCGCGCAGCGAAACGCCGCCGCGACGCACGCGCTGCCTTCGGCGCGGTCGGACTTCATGAATTTCAGGCGCGCGGGCGTGTTATAAAACAGATCCCGCACAACCATCGTCGTGCCCTCGGGACAGCCGGTCTCATACATGGACTGGATCTCGCCCGCCTCCAGCACGACGCGCACGCCGGACGCCGCGCCGCGCGCGCGGGTCGTGAGCTCGATGCGCGACACGGCGGAGATCGCCGCGAGCGCCTCGCCGCGAAAGCCCATCGTGCCGATGGCCTCCAGCCCGCGCGCATCGCGCAGCTTGCTCGTCGCGTGGCGCAGAAAGGCGATGCCCGCGTCCTCGGGCGTCATGCCGCAGCCGTCGTCCGTGACGCGCAGATAGGTCATGCCGCCGCCGCGGATCTCCACGGTGACGGTGCGTGCGCCGGCGTCGAAGGCGTTTTCCACAAGCTCCTTCACGACCGAGGCCGGACGCTCCACGACTTCGCCCGCCGCGATCAGATCGGCAAGGTGGGGCGGGAGAATATGAATATCAGGCATAAAACTCTCAACTCCTTTGAGATGGATTTATTATATATGATATCCATTGAAATTTCCACCGCAAAATGTTAAACTATCCTGTACGACTATCTTCACTTTTAAGGATTTGAAACTATGGCTTACAAACGAACCGAGATCGCACCCGATCAGATCGCGCGGCAGCGGGACATCTGCGCGCAGGTGCGCGAGACGTATTTATCGCGCGGCATCCGTCCGCTCGCGATGGTGGACACCTTCGGCTGCCAGCAGAACGAGGCCGACAGCGAAAAGCTGCGCGGTTATCTCGCGGACATGGGCTTTGATTTTACCGACGACAGCGCGAAGGCGGACTTCGTGATCCTGAACACCTGCGCCGTGCGCGAGCACGCCGAGCAGCGCGTGTTCGGCAACGTCGGCGCGCTGAACCACACCAAGGCCGCGAACCCCGACCAGATCATCGCCGTGTGCGGCTGCATGGTGCAGCAAAAGCACATCGCCGAGAAGCTGAAAAACTCCTACCGCATCGTCGATCTCGTCTTCGGGCCGCACGAGCTGTGGCGGTTCCCGGAGCTGTACCGAAACGTGCTGGCGAACCGCCGCCGCATCTTCGCCGTCGACCCGGCGGACGGCGCGGTCGCGGAGGGCATCCCCCTCAGGCGCGATAAGGGCGTGAAGGCGTGGCTGTCGATCATGTACGGATGCAACAACTTCTGCACCTACTGCATCGTGCCCTATGTGCGCGGACGCGAGCGCTCGAGAAGGCCGGAGGACGTCGTCGCGGAGGCGAAGGCGCTGATCGCCGCGGGCTACAAGGACATCACGCTGCTGGGGCAGAACGTGAACTCCTACGGCAAGGATCTCGCCGAGCCGGTGGACTTTGCCGATCTGCTGCGCATGGTGGCGGAGCTGGAGGGCGACTTCGTGCTGCGCTTTATGACCAGCCACCCGAAGGACGCGACGGAAAAGCTCTTCCGCACGATGGCGGAGTGCGAAAAGTGCGCGCACCATCTGCACCTTCCCGTGCAGTCCGGCAACGACCGCGTGCTGAAGGCGATGAACCGCAGCTACACGCGCGAAAAATATCTCGCCGAGGTCGCGCTCGCGCGGCAGTACATGCCGGATCTCGTCCTCACGACGGACATCATCGTCGGCTTCCCCGGCGAGACGGACGCGGAATTCAACGACACGCTCACGCTCGTGGATGAGGTGCGCTACGACGCGATGTTCACGTTCATCTATTCCAAGCGCGTCGGCACCCCGGCGGCCTCGATGCCCGATCCCTACACACGCGCGGAAAAGCAGGTGCATTTCGATCAGCTCGTGGAGCACGCCAACGCGATCTCCGCCGAAAAACACGCCGCCTACGAGGGCACGCGCCAGCGCGTGCTGATAGACGGCGCGGACGGGCGCGGCGAGTGGAATCTCACCTCCCGCACCAAGGGCGGCAGACTTGTCCACCTCAAGGGCGATGAAAGCCTGATCGGGCAATTCGCGAACGTCGACATCACCGGCAGCAACACCTGGTCTCTTTACGGAGAGATCGTTTCTGAGTAAAGAAAAAAGGAGACACGGTCATGGCGGAACTGACCCCCATGAAAAAGCAATACAACGCGATCAAGGCGCAGCATCCGGACTGCCTGCTGTTCTTCCGGCTGGGCGATTTCTATGAGATGTTCGACGGCGACGCGCGCGTGGCCTCGAAGGAGCTGGAGCTCACGCTCACGACGCGCGACCGCGCCGTGGAAAATCCCGAGGAGCGCACGCCGATGTGCGGCGTGCCGTTCCACGCGGCGGAGACCTACATCGCGCGCCTCATTCAGAAGGGCTATAAGGTCGCGATCTGCGAGCAGATGGAGGACCCCGCGACGGCGAAGGGGCTGGTCAAACGCGACGTGATCCGCGTGATCACGCCCGGCACGGTTACGGACGCCTCGATGCTCGAGGAGGGCAAGCCGAACTATCTCGCCGCCGTGACGCTCACGCCGCAGCTCGGCGCGGTCGCCTTCTGCGACATTTCGACGGGCGAATTCTTCGCCGCCGACTTCCGCGAAAGCCCCGTGGAGCACATCTTAAACGAGCTCAGCCGCTTTGCGCCGCGCGAGGCCGTGCTGAACGCGGGCGCGGCAGAAAACGCCGACATCGTCCGCTTTCTGCGCGAGCGGCTCGGCGCGCTGACCGAGACCGGCGACGACCGCTTTGACTACATGGGCGCGGCGGTGCGGCTGTGCAGCCAGTTCGGCGCCGAGGACGTGGACGCGCTGGCGTTCGGCGACCACCCGGGCGCGGTGTGCGCCGCGGGCGCGCTGCTGCACTATATCTCCGAGACGCAGCGCTGCGAGCTCGGCTATCTGCGCCGCCCGGAGCTCTACGGCGACCAGCGCTACATGGAGCTCGACGACACGACGCGCCGCAATCTGGAGCTCACCGAGACGCTGCGCAGCGGCGAAAAGCGCGGCAGCCTCCTCTGGGTGCTCGACAAAACGAAGACCCCCATGGGCGGCAGGCTCCTGCGCGCGTGGGTGGAGCGCCCGCTTCTGAGCCCCGTGCAGATCAAAAAGCGACAGGGCGCGGTGCGCGAGCTTGCGTCCGACAGCGTGCTCCGCGCGGAGCTGATGCTCTCGCTGCGGGAGATCGGCGACATCCAGCGGCTGATCGGCAGGGCGGTGTACGGCTCTGCCAACGCGCGGGATCTGGCAGCGCTCGGCGCCTGCACGGCGCGGCTGCCGGAGCTGGGAGAGAAGCTCAAAAACGTGCAGAGCCCGGCGCTGCGCGCGATCGCGGGGCTCGATACGCTCGAGGACGTGACGGCGCGCATCCGGCGCGCGATCTGCGACGAGCCGCCGATCTCCCTGCGCGAGGGCGGCATCCTGCGCGAGGGGTACTCCGAGCAGGTCGACCATCTCAGACGCGTGCGCGACAACGGCGCGCAGATGATCGCGGAGCTGGAGCAGCGCGAGCGCGAGGCCACCGGCGTCAAGAAGCTGAAGGTCGGCTACAACCGTGTGTTCGGCTATTATCTCGATGTGCCGAACAGCGCGAAGGCGGAGCTGCCGGACTACTACATCCGCAAGCAGACGCTCGTCTCGAGCGAGCGCTATTTCACCCCCGAATTAAAAGAGCTGGAGAGCACGCTCACGAACGCGCGCGAGCAGATCAACCAGCTGGAATATGAATTCTTCGTCGAGGTGCGCGATCTCGTGGCGCAGGAGGTCGAGCGCGTACAGCGCGCCGCGGACGCCGTGGCGGAGCTGGACGTGTTCTGCGCGCTCGCCGAGGTCGCCGCGCGCAACCAGTACGTCTGCCCCGAGGTGGACCTGAGCCGCACGCTCGACATCCGCGAGGGGCGGCATCCCGTCGTGGAGCAGGCGCGGCGCGACGAGCTCTTCGTGCCGAACGACACGTTCTTAAACGCCACGACCGACCGCGTCGCCATCATCACGGGCCCGAACATGGCGGGCAAGAGCACCTACATGCGCCAGACGGCGCTGATCGTGCTCATGGCGCAGATGGGCTCCTTCGTGCCGGCGCAGAGCGCCGTGATCGGCGTCATCGACCGCGTGTTCACGCGCATCGGCGCCTCGGACGACCTCTCCGCCGGGCAGAGCACCTTCATGGTCGAGATGCAGGAGACCGCCGCCATCCTGCAGCAGGCGACGAACCAGAGTCTGCTGATCCTGGACGAGATCGGCCGCGGCACCTCCACCTATGACGGCATGGCGATCGCCCGCGCGGTGCTGGAATACTGCGCGGACGCCAAAAAGCTCGGCGCAAAGACGATGTTCGCCACGCACTACCACGAGCTGACCGCGCTGGAGCAGGCGCTCGAGGGCGTGCGCAACTACAACATCACGGCCAAAAAGCAGGGCGGGGATCTCATCTTCCTGCGCAAGATCGTGCGCGGCGCGGCGGACGACAGCTACGGCATCGAGGTCGCGAAGCTCGCGGGGCTGCCGGAGACCGTGATCCGCTGTGCGAAAAAACACCTCCGCAAGCTGGAGGCCGCCGCGCCCGCGCCGCAGATCGACGCGCTTCCGACGGACGACCAGATCTCGCTCGTGGACGTCGGCGCGGACAAGGTCGCCGAGCGGCTGCGGAATCTGGATCTCAACACCCTCACGCCCATCGAGGCGATGAATCTGCTCGCGGAGCTGCAGAAAATCGCGAACGCATAAAGGAGCTTTCCATGGATCAACAAAACAACAATCAAACGCCCGGCGCGCAGCCGCCTCCCGCGCCGAAGCCGCGCGGAGAATTTCAGAATCTCATGACCCGCGGCGAGAAGATCGCGGGCTGGATCTATCTGCCGGTGCACGTGCTGCTGCTGCCGCTGCTGCTGTCCTCGATCTTCTATGCGCTCTCGGGCGGAAGCGAGCTGCCGGACGGCGTGACGCTCAACGTCTGGTACTATCTGATCGGGCTGATCGTGCTGCTCGCGCTGCAGTTTCGGTTTTTCCGCGAAAGCTATCACGTCCTCGTGCGCGATCTGCGCCGGGCGCTGCTGACGATGGTGATCGGCTACGGCATCCTAGTCGTGTGCAACGTCGCGCTGAATCTCATTGTCCAGATCTTCGGCAGTCTGCCCGGCTCGCCGAACGACGACGCCGTGGAGAGTCTGGCGCAGATCGACAACCGCCGCATGGCGGCGATCGGCGTCATCATGGCGCCGATCGTGGAGGAGGCGCTGTTTCGCGGCATGATCTTCGGTTCGATACGCCCGAAAAGCCGCGTCGCGGCCTATGTCGTCTCGATCGTGCTGTTTTCGATCTACCACGTCTGGCAGTACGCCGTCGCGGATCTGTCGCTGCTGCCGCTCGTGAGCGCCGTGGCGTATGTGCCGATCTCGTTCGTGCTCGCGTTTTGCTACGACCGCACGAACTCGATCTGGACGCCGATCTTTTTCCACATGTTCTATAACGCGCTGGCGCTCTCGCTGCGCTAGACGGGGCAAGTTTTGCTTTACAAACACCCCCGCGCTATGGTACACTTCAAGCACACAGGTGTTGAATAACACAGTTTTACTACAGGAGGTACACACACATGAAAAAGTGGGTTTGCAGCGTTTGCGGTTACGTCCACGAGGGCGACACGCCGCCTGAGTTCTGCCCGGTATGTAAGGTCCCCGCTTCCAAGTTCGTGGAGCAGGCGGGCGAGATGAGCTGGGCTGCCGAGCATGTCGTCGGCGTCGGCAAGGTCTTCGGCGCGGACGTCCCCGCCGAGGTCCAGGAAGAGATCATTGCGGGTCTGCGCTCCAACTTCGAGGGCGAGTGCTCCGAGGTCGGCATGTATCTGGCCATGGGCCGCGTCGCCGCGCGCGAGGGCTATCCCGAGATCGCCCTCTACTGGGAGAAGGCCGCTCTGGAGGAGGCCGAGCACGCCGCGAAGTTCGCCGAGCTCCTCGGTGAGGTCCTCACCGACAGCACCAAGAAGAATCTGCAGATGCGCGTCGACGCCGAGTGCGGCGCGACCCAGGGCAAGACCGATCTTGCCAAGCTCTGCAAGAAGTACAACCTCGACGCCCTGCACGACACCATCCACGAGATGGCGCGCGACGAGGCGAGACACGGCAAGGCCTTCAAGGGCCTGCTGGAGCGTTACTTTGGCTGAGCGACATAAGCGGCGTATTCGAAAGGATCGTTGCTTATGAAAATGTACAGTTCCGTTGCAAATGCTTCCGTTCCGGTGCATGTGGATTATATTTGCTGCTACTGTGAGACGGCCAACGCTGACGAAAGCCAGAGCGTTGATCTCAAGGCGCAATCCCATGGCTCCCTCAGTCCCTCCGAGAAGCTTGACAACGAAGCAAGAGACTTGCTCTCCAGAAAGGCTGCCTTGATCCTGCAGGAGCTTTCAGGCGGGGAGTATCAATCAGCTCATCTTACCTGTACCTGCTCGAAATGCGGAAAGCGTCAGCCATGGGCCAGTTATCGTAAGATTCCCATCTGGGCGATCGTGCTTTTCGTGGTCGGCGTTCTGATGATCCTTTTTATGCTTTTTAACTGGGAGAAAGTTATTATTGGCCCCAGATTGCTGATTTTTCCTGTTTTTCTGATGCCGCTGCTGGTTTTTGCGATACATAATTTGATCGTCACGAAAAAGGTTTCCGGTTTGGATCGCAGATATCTTCCACGCATAGCAGTCCGAAAGACATCCTCCGCAACCAGCAGGTTTGCAGAGGAAGAGGCCGAGCGGTGAAATGAGCGAGCTTTGGCGCTTGCGCCGAAGCGAGGGATATGGAGCTTGTGATGCCGACAAGGGCCTGCTGGAGCGCTACTTCAAGTAAGGAGCTATTAGAAGCTGAGTGCAAGAAATCAGTTCAAGGGTACCGTCGTCGACATTCAGGAAGGCGCCGTCAACGGCATCGTGAAGATCGACATCGGCGGCGGCAACGTCATGAGCGCCACGATCTCCATGAATGCGATCCGCGAGCTCGGTCTCGCGGTCGGCAAGGAGGCCTATGCCGTCGTGAAGGCCACCTCCGTCATGGTCGGCATTGACGATTGATTTAAAATCTTACGAAAGGAGAACTGTATTATGAAGTATGTATGCACCGTTTGCGGTTGGGTCTATGACGAGGCGGAAGCCGGCGTGAAGTGGGAAGACCTGCCGGAGGATTTCGTCTGCGAGCTCTGCGGCGTCGGCAAGGACATGTTCGAGGCCGAGTAAGCGGAATTGAAAAAAGAGGGTGTGGAAGCTTGCCGAGCAAGCTTCCACACCTTCTTTTTTCCCTCAGAGCAGCGGGGCGAACAATCTTAAAAGCGTCGCGATCACACGGGTCATGAAGGGATTCGTTTTCCAGTCGTCGTGCGTGATCTCCTGGCAGCGCTTACGCGTGGCGGTGAAATCCCGCTCAACGTCCGCGATGGCGGGCACGCCGTGGAGATAGACGGCGTTTTCAAAGTGGAGATAGAGACTGCGGTAGTCGAGGTTGATCGTGCCGACGACGGCTTTTCTGTCGTCGCTGACAAAGACCTTCGCGTGGACAAAGCCCGGCGTATACTCATAGATCCGCACGCCCGCGCGCAAAAGCTCGCGATAGTGTCCCTTGGCGAGGGCGAAGGCGTATTTCTTGTCCGGCACGTGCGGCAGGATGATCTGCACGTCCACGCCGCGCTTGGCAGCGGAGGTCAGCGCCGTGATCATCTGGTCATCCAGGATCAGATACGGCGTCATGATATGCACATAGCGGTCCGCGCGGTCGAGGATGTTCAGATACACGGTCTCGCCCACGCGCTCATCATCGAGCGGGCTGTCGGCATAGGGCAGGACATAGCCCGGCTCGGGCGCGGCCGACGGCACGCTGGCGTCGAGATAGGGCGTGAAGTCCTCCGCCTCGCGCTCGTCGATCGCCCACATCTGCAGAAACAGCAGCGAAAAGCTGCGCACGGCGTCGCCCTCGACCATGACGGCGGCGTCCTTCCAATGCCCGAAGCGGCTGCCGATGTTGATATATTCATCGGCGAGATTCACGCCGCCCGTGAAGGCCACGCGCCCGTCGATGACGACGATCTTGCGGTGGTCGCGGTTGTTGTAATACGTCGAGGCCAGCGGGCGCAGGGGCGCGAACATCTTGCAGCGGATGCCGAGCGCCTCCAGCTCGCGCGGGTAACGATACGGCAGACGCGTGAACGCGCACATGCCGTCGTACAGCACGCGCACCTCGACGCCGGCGCGCACCTTTTCCTCCAGCACCTTCAGGACCCTGCCCCACATGGTGCCCTCGTCAATGATGAAATACTCCAGGAAGATGAAGTGCTCCGCCTTCTCCAGCTCCGTGAGCAGGGCCTCGAACTTTGCCTCGCCGGAGGGGAGATACCGGACGGCGTTGCCGGCGTACACGTTGCCGGACGCGGTGCGATAGGCATAGGCGGCCAGCCCGCGCATGTCTGGCGCGTCGGTGCGGAGCCGATCCATCAGCTCCAGATTCGGCGGGCAGAGCGGCGCCGTCTCGGCAATGACGGTCTGCAAGCGGCTTTTGATGGCGCGGTGACCCACGTCGAGCCGCACGATCACATACAGCGTGAGCCCCAGCGCCGGCACGGCAAAAATGAGCACGATCCACGTGATCTTATACGTCGGGTTGCCGGAGGTGTTGATCAGATAGATGATGACGCCGACGGAGAGAAGACGCGAGAAGAGATAGAACGCCGAGCTGTACTCGCCCAGCCGATGCGCCGCGAGAATGATGATCGCGAACTCCAGCAGCACCAGCAGCGCGACGATCGTCGCTCTGCCGAACACCACGGCGAGGATGCCGCGCTTGCCGTTTTGCAGCAGACGGATCTCCTGCTCGTCCTCAAACCAGTCCCAGCGGCGATCCGCTTTGTCGCGCGTTTTCATCGGGCTCCCTCCTTTCCGGCAGAATGGACTTATTATACACCCTCTTCGGGTTTTTGACAACTGTCAACGGGTCTAGTGTGAAAGAAACTGTTAGGACTGGTCGACCCAAAAAGGCGCACAAACCCAAGCCCCGCTGAAACAGGATATTTCCGGGGCACAGACGATATAGTGTGAGCTTGCTAACTGACCTTTAGCCCTTGTGCTTCAAGGAAACGTATAGCCTGCTTAACAGCCTTGGCAAGCTGCTTTTCCTTTAAATGTTCGGGCATATCTACCTTGTAGAGATCAACCGGATTCCAGACTTCACCAGTAGAGAACATTTCGTATATGGCAGTTAGGATCATTCTGGCAATGGCAATGATTGCGCGTTTCTTTCCTCTGCGCTTTGCAATGCGCTCATATTTCAGAGCGTAATAAGGATTGGTCTTGTCCTTCACGGCAGCATGGGCAGCTTCCACCAATGCCGGTTTGAGATATACTCCTGCACGCGAAATGCGGACAGACTTTTTCTTTCCGGCAGATTGGTTATTTCCTGGAGTAAGACCAGCCCAACAGCAAAGGCGTTTTGAGGAACCGAACTGCGACACATCGACGCCAATCTCCGAAATAATCGTAATGGCTGTATCTCTCCGCACGCCGGGAATGGTGCAAAGTAGGCTAATCTGCCCTTCGTATTCAGAAATCATCGTGCGGATGCAATCGTCCATCTTGTCGATTAGGTCAACAATGTGGTCCAGATGCTCACGGATAATACCGATACGTAGCTTCTGCTCATTAGTAATGGAGAAGCCCTCGATAGATTCGAGGACAGCATCGGCTTTCTTCTTCAGGGAACGCTGTAACAGGGAAACACAATGCTCTGCGTTAAAGGGCTCGTTGGATGCAAGGTAATCCGTAATTGCAGTTGCAGATTTTCCAAACATATCAGACACAACTGAGTCCAACGCGACGTTGCAGACAGTAAAAGCATTCTGAAACCGATTTTTCTCGCCGCTTTTTATAGACGTGAGCTTGTAGCGATAGCGGGTAAATTCCCGCAGGATACGGATCTTTTTGTCTGGGATGAAGCTACTTTTCACAAGTCCAATGCGAAACAGATCCCCGATCCACTTGGAATCTTTCGTATCGTCCTTGTTTCCCTTTACAGCCTTCACCCATTTTGGATTTGCGATCACAACCCGAATGCCGCGCATTTCGAGAATGTTGAACACGGGAACCCAATATTTCCCGGTTGATTCCATGCAGACATCCAGACAAGCATTCTCGTGCAGCCAATCGGCAAAGCGGTTCAGATCGGAATTGAAGGTGGAAAAACGTTTCTTCTGATAGTGCGGCTGTAAACTATCAGTCGGCGAAGTAATGATGGTAGCAACCAAAAATCGCTTGTGCACATCAACACCACAACAGGTTGGAAAAACAACCTTCACGGGACTGACCTCCTCGTATTGGAATGGCGAGGAGAACGCAGTGACTGGATCACCAAGCATTTAACAGGTGTTAAAACAATCCTTAGTGTACGGACTCGTGGTACCACTTATTTGTGCTTGTAATGGTGATCCCAACACTGATTGCTATACTGGTTTGAGCTTCGAGAGCAGTCTACGACTTACCTTACCGTGCGTTGTAGTATGCGTTCCCTCAAACCCATTTTATAAGAAAGGCAGCCGTTTGTCTGCACAACTTTCATTCCTATTTGTGCCAGACGCAAAGCGGCTGGAATGGCTGATTGCTTTGTATAAAGATCCCCGCAGCCGAGGCTGCGGGGATCCGCGCAAAAACCAGTGCTTGGCTTACTTCTTGCTGCCGGGCTTCTTCATGCCGCCCTTGCCGAAGTGCAGCTCCTTCAGACCCTCGACCTCGTCGCAGACAGGCTTGAAGCTGCAGGACGCGCAGTCGAGATCCTCGGGCAGACCCTCAAGGATCTTGTTCATGGTCTTGGTGACGTCGTTGACCTTGTTGGCGGTCTCCAGGAGCTTCTTGTAATCCACGGTGGGGTCCGTGATGAAGATCACGCGGACGTTCGTGATGTTGGGGTTCTTCTTGTACTGGGCGATATAGTCGCAGCCGACGCCGCGGAAGCTGATGCCCTTCTTGAGCGCCTTCTTGCTGACGCGGACCTGCTCACGGCTGGACTCCGGGGAGACGCGCATCATGTAGCCGTCGGGGAAGACGTGGTACTTCACGAACTCGATGCTCTGGATGGCGTTGAAGGCTTCCTGCTCATCCTCGGGGATCTCCTTGACGCCCAGCAGGGTGATGCGGGCGAAGGTGGAGTCGCTCTTGATCTCCTTCAGATCGGGACCGTACAGCAGGACCTCGTCGGCGGGGATCAGCTGAGAAGCGGTGGTGATGGCGGTGAAGTTCACGGCCGCCTTGCCGCTGCCGCCCAGCTCATACGCCGCGTCGCGCAGCAGCACGAGCTCGCTGGCGCCGTTGTCCTTCCAGGCGTCACGCTCGGAATAGGCCCACTTCTGCTTCGGAGCGCCGAGCTGCTCCATCGTATTCTGAATATAAGTATTGTAAAGTTCCATTTTGAATCCTCCTGATAAATATTGGCGGGAAATTCGCCGTCAAGATGTACGCGGCGATCGGTTTGGCGTTTCCTTACACCAAGTCAAACTTCTCAAGCGCTGCGCGGACGCCGACCATGATGTTGGAGTCCTCCGGCAGCTCGAACACGCTCTTGCCCTGGATGTCGTTGGCGGCGTGGGCGGGATCGGTGGGGATGAAGGCGAGGTTCTCGACGCCCTCGAGCTTGATGAGCTCGTTCATGCTGGGGTCGACGACGCGGTTGCAGACGATGCCGATGCGCTCGTACTTGATGAGCTCGTCGGCGACCTCTTTGATCTCGCGGCAGACGTTCACGCCCTTGGCGCTCTGGTCCGTGATGAGCATCAGGTGCGTCACCTCGTCGAGCACGCGGCGGCTGATCTGCTCGATGCCGGCCTCGCAGTCGATGACGACATAGTCAAAGTCGCCCGCGAGCATGCTGATGACCTCTTTCAGATAGCTGTTGACGGAGCAATAGCAGCCGGCGGCCTCGGGGCGGCCGATGGCGAGGAAGGCAAAGCCCTCGCACTCGACCATCGTGTCGAAGATGCGGAAGCGCGCCTCGTTGAGGATCTCGATGGCCTGGCGGTATTCGCCGCGCTCGGAGACCTCGATGACCTCATTGCGGATGTCGTCGAGCGTGTGGGTGACGGTGATGCCCAGCGCGGTCGAAAGACCGATGGCGGGATCCGCGTCGATGGCAAGGATGCGCTTGCCGGGGTGCGCCGCAACCAGATGGCGGACGATGGCCGAGCAGAGACTCGTCTTGCCAACGCCGCCCTTGCCCGCTACGGCAAGAATCTTGGCTTTGTTTTTCGTTTCTTCCATTGTGTACCCTCCTGTCGAATGCCTATCAAAATGATATGCATTCCTGATACCAGATATATTTGATCGTATCATATCAAATTTTCTTCCGGCTTGTCTGTGCGTTTGTCACATAAAGGACACCGAATCGTAAATTTTTTATCAATCTGTACAAAATCCAAAATCCGAAACGTGCATATCGAAAACGCGAAAACGACGCGGCGTATTTTCCCATTGCAAAGCGTCGGCACGCATGTTATATTTTTTTCGGTCAATTGACAGCTTTTTTGCAAACGGGAGGTCCGGTCATGAAGGGAATGGAAACGGCAAAAACGCGCATCCGGCGCGAGGTGTTCACGGAGATCGCGCGGCTTGCGTACGAGGGCGGCGACTATGCCGCGGCGCTGCGCGAGCTGCCGTACAGGCTCGTGCCCGGCGAGGTGGGCGAAAACCGCGACAGCATCTTCACCGAGCGCGCCGTCATGGCGGAGCAGGTCCGCCTCGCGATGGGGCTTCCCTATCAGCGCGTGACGGAATACGCGCCCATCGAGGAGGGCATCGAAAAGGCGCTCAACCCCGAGAGCTACTATGAGCCGCCGCTGATGAACGTGATCAAGTTCGCCTGCAACAAATGCCCGGACAACGTCGTGCGGGTGACGGATATGTGCCAGGGCTGTCTGGAGCACCCCTGCATGGAGGTCTGCCCGAAGCAGGCGATCAGCCGCAAAAACGGCAGAGCCGTGATCGATCAGGACAAGTGCATCAAGTGCGGGCGCTGCATGCAGGAATGCAAGTTCCACGCCATCGTGCGGCTCGAGCGCCCCTGCCGCAAGGCCTGCGGCATCGACTGCATGAAGTCTGACGAGCTGGGCAGAGCCGACATCGACTATGACAAGTGCACCTCCTGCGGACAGTGTCTCGTGGCGTGCCCCTTCGGCGCGATCGCGGACAAGAGCCAGATCTTCCAGACGATCCAGTCCATCAAGCAGGGCGACGAGGTGTATGTCGCGCTCGCGCCCGCCTTCGTCGGGCAGTTCGGCCCCAAGGGCGTGCCGGAAAAGATGCGCTCGGCGTTCAAGGCGCTGGGCTTCACGGACGTGTACGAGGTCGCGATCGGCGCGGACCTGTGCGTGATCGAGGAGGCGGCGGACTTTTTGGAGGAGGTGCCCGAGAAGCACAAATTCATGGTCACGAGCTGCTGCCCCGCGTGGAGCACGATGGTGAAGAAGATGTTCCCGCAGTTTACCGAGAACATCTCCGTCGCGATGACGCCGATGGTGCTCACCGCGCGCATGATCAAGCGCCGCCACCCGGGCTGCAAGGTCGTGTTCGTCGGTCCCTGCGACGCGAAAAAGCTGGAGGCGCGCCGCCGCACGATCCGCAGCGACGTGGACTTCGTGCTCACGTTCGAGGAGACGATGGGCATGTTCGAGGCCAAGGGCATCGACGACGTGTTCGCAGGCGAGGAAGCGCCGCTGAACGACGTGGCGCGCGACGGCAGGAACTTCGCCTTTGCCGGCGGCGTGGCGCAGGCGGTCGTGAACGCGATCCACGAGATGGAGCCCGACCGCGAGGTGAAGGTCGCGAACGCCGCGGGGCTCGCCGACTGCAGGAAGCTGCTGATGATGGCGAAGGCCGGAAAGTACGACGGCTATCTGCTCGAGGGCATGGCCTGCCCGGGCGGCTGCGTCAACGGCGCGGGCACGCTCCGCCAGCCGGAGAAGAGCACAAAGGCCGTGCAAGACTTCGCCGACAAGGCCGCGTTCACCTGCGCCAACGACACACCGTATCTGGAGTATCTGCCCCTCATCGAAGAAAAGGGCAAGATCCGCAAATAAACGCGTTCCTCGCAGGCCGTCCGGCTTGCGGGGAAACTATTTCTGTGCTAAACTCAGAGCATGATTCTGAAAGGGGCAATCACCTATGAAATACGGCTTTATCGGATTGGGGAACATGGCGGGCGCCATCCTGCGCGGGATGCACCGCAGCGGGGGCTTTGCACGCGACGAGATCCTGGGCTACAACCGCACCGCCGCCAAGACAGAGGCGCTGCGCGACGAGATCGGACTGATCCCATGCGCGAGCGCGAAGGATGTGGCGGAGAACGCGGACGTGCTGGTGCTGGCGGTGAAGCCGCAGATGATGCCCGACGTGCTGCCCGAGATCCGCGACGCCGTGACGCCGGAAACGCTCGTGATCTCCATCGCGGCGGGCAAGCCCACGACCTATTATGAGGAGATCTTTACTGAGGGCGTGCCGGTCGTGCGCGTGATGCCGAACATCAACGCGAAGGTCGGGCTCTCGGCAACCGCCGTCTGCGCGGGAAAAAACGCCACGGAAGCACATCTGGAGCTCGCGCGCAAGCTCTTTTCCGCCGTCGGCACGGTGTATACGCGCAAGGAAGAGCAGTTTCCCGCGTTCAGCGCCATCGCGGGCGCCTCGGGCGCGTTCGTGCACCTTTACATCGACGCGCTGGCCTCCGCGGGCGTGAAGGCGGGGTTCGCCCGTCCGTTTGCCGAGGAGCTGGCGTGCCAGACCGTGCTGGGCAGCGCGATGCTCACGCACCGGAGCGACAAGCACCCCATCGCCCTGATGGACGAGGTCTGCTCCCCCGGCGGCACAACGATCGAGGGCGTGCACACGCTCAAGCGTCTCGGCTTTGAGACCGCGATCCAGCAGGCGGTGACAGCCATCATCGAGAAGGACAAAACACTTTGATAAGCACCGACCCGGACGCTTTTCCGCGTCCGGGTCGATGCTTACAGTTCGGCCGGGGCAAAGCCCTGATCCGTCAGGATATACACATGGTCAAAGCCCGCGGCTTTGGCCTTTTTTTCCGCCTCCGGGAAGCCGAACGCGACGGTATCGGCCGCGTGAGAATCTGACGAGAGGATCAGCCTTCCGCCCATCTCGCGCAGGGCGCAGAGCAAATACGCCTCCGGATAGAAATCCGTTCGATAGCCCCGGCTGACGGCGCCGGTGTTGAGCTCAAAAAGCTTGCCCGCCCGGACGAGCGACTCCATCGCGTCCAGCGCCGCGCGGCGATAGGCGGGAGAGGCCGTGTCATAGAGCGGCTCCGGCTCATTGAACTTGGTGACGAGGTCGAAGTGCCCAACGATGTCCGCCTCGGAGATATCGGCGATGGAGCGCACGAGCGAGAAATAGTGCGCCGCCGCGGCGTCCTTGTCGCCGTGGAACGCGCCGTCGATCATCGCCTGCGCGCGCTCTCTCGTGTGATCGACCGCCCAGCGCTTCCCGGCAAAGTCGATGGCGTGCACGGAGGCGATCACATAGTCAAAGCCCGAAAAATCCGGCTCGGAGACGAGGTCATATTCCAGCCCCGTATACACCGTGATGCGCCCGGCATAGACCTGCTTCAGCCGCGCCATCTCCGCACGGAAGGCGTCCATGCGCCAGGCCGGGACCGTCCACGGCTCGTGCGGCATGGGGCTGTGGGCGCTGACGCCAAAGCTCGTGAGCCCGGCGGCGATGGCGCCGAGCACCATCTCCTCGCAGGTCGCGGCACCGTCGTCAAAGCGGCTGTGCGCGTGCAGATTCTGGCGGATCATACCATCTTCTCCTGTTTGACCTTTTTGTCGATGACGTGGCGCGACGCCATCTCGGCTTTGATCTCATCGAGCGAGATGCCCATGTCGAGCATGAGCACCATCGCGTGGTACATGAGGTCGCCAAGCTCATAGACCGTGTTCGCGCGGTCGTCGTCCTTGGCGGCGATGATGACCTCGGTGGCCTCCTCGCCGATTTTTTTCAGGATCTTGTCGCGCCCCTTTTCAAAGAGGTAGGAGGTATAGGACCCCTCCTTCGGCGCTTCCTTCCGGCCCTGCAGCAGATCCATCAGATCCTGATACTGAAAGCCCGGCTGCGCCTCACCCTCGAAAACGGGATTGAAAAAACAGCTCTCCGCGCCCGTATGGCAGGCGGGCCCGGCCTTGCGCACCTCGACGACGAGAGCGTCCATGTCGCAGTCCGCCGTGATGGAGACGAGGCGCTGCACGTTGCCGCTCGTCTCGCCCTTGCGCCAGAGCGTCTGCCGCGAGCGGCTGAAAAAGCAGGTGCGCCCCTCTTCCATGGAGATACGCAGGCTCTCGGCGTTCATGTACGCGAGCGTGAGCACCTGCTTCGTCTCCGTATCGACCACGATCGCGGGGATGAGTCCGCGGTCGTCAAATTTCAGTTCGTCAATGTTCAGCATGGTTTATCTCCTTACCAGAATCCCGTTTTCGGAAAGCGTGTCCTTCAGCGCCGCGATCTCGACCTCGCCGAAGTGGAAGATCGAGGCCGCAAGCCCCGCGTCCACCTTCGGCAGCGTCTGGAAAAGCGTCACGAAGTCCTGCGCGCAGCCCGCGCCGCCCGAGGCGATGACGGGCACCGACACGGCATTGCACACGGCGTCGAGCATTTCGAGGTCGAAGCCCTGTTTTACGCCATCGGTGTCGATGGAGTTCAGGACGATCTCGCCCGCGCCGTCGCCGACGCCGCGGCGGATCCACTCAATGGCGTCGAGCCCCGTGTCCTCGCGTCCGCCCTTGGCAAAGACGCGAAACTGCCCGTCCACGCGCTTGGCGTCCACGGAGAGGACGACACACTGGTCACCGTAGCGCTTCGCCGCCGCGCCGATGAGACTCGGATCGCGGATCGCGCCGGAATTGACGCTGACCTTGTCCGCGCCGCATTTGAGCACGCGGTCGAAGTCCGCGACGGTGTTGATGCCGCCGCCGACCGTGAGCGGGATGAAGATCGTCGCCGCCACGCGCGTGAGGATGTCGGTGAACAGCGCGCGCCCCTCGTGCGAGGCCGTGATATCGTAAAACACGAGCTCGTCCGCGCCGGCCTCGGAATAGTATGCCGCGAGCTTCACGGGATCGGACACGTCGTTCAGTCCCAGGAAGTTCACGCCCTTGACGACCCTGCCGTCCTTCACGTCCAGACAGGGGATGATACGTTTTGTGATCATTTCGCCGCCTCCAATGCTTCCTTCAGATCCACGGCGCCGGTGTAGTACGCCTTGCCGAGGATCGCACCGTAGAGGTTCGATGCGCGCAGGGCGCGGATATCATCGAGCGAGGACACGCCGCCGGAGGCGACGATGTCCATCGAAAACGTCTTATTCAGCCGCTCGTACAGGGCGCGGTTCGTGCCCTGCATGGCGCCGTCGCGGGAGATGTCCGTGACGATGATGGTCTGCACGCCGAGCGCTTCCAGCTCGGCGCAGAAGGTCTCGCAGGCGACGCTGCTCGTCTCCGTCCAGCCGTGTGTCGCGACAAAGCCGTCGCGGATATCGACGCCGACGGCGATCTTTTCGGCATATTGCGCGATCATCCGCTCCAAGAACGCACGGTCGCGCAGCGCCGCCGTGCCGAGGATGACGCGGCTGACGCCCGCGTCGAGACAGCGCGCAACGGTATCGTCCGAACGGACGCCGCCGCCGATCTCGACCTTGAGCCTTCCGGCGCGCGCCACCGCCGCCACGCTTTCAAAATTCGGCGTCGCGCCGACCTTCGCGCCCTCGAGATCCACCATGTGGACCCATTCGGCGCCCGCATCGGCAAAGGCCGCGGCAAAATCCGCCGCGTTTTCGCCGTAGACGGTCATGTTTTCATAGTCTCCGCGCAGCAGGCGCACGGCCTTGCCGGCGTAGAGATCGATCGCGGGAAGCAGGATCATACGGGCGTCTCCATTTCACAAAAGGCTCTCAGGATGTTCAGACCCACGCTGCCGCTCTTCTCCGGGTGGAACTGGCAGCCCATGACGTTGCCGCGCGCGACGACGGCGGTCACGTCGACGCCGTATTCCGCCGTGGCGAGCGTGTATTCCGCGCAATTCACGGCATAAAAGCTGTGGACGAAGTACACGCAGTCGCCCGCGCGGGTGTATTTCAGCAGCGGGTGGTCCGGTGCGCTCAGTTTCAAGGCGTTCCAGCCGATGTGCGGCACCTTCAGCCCCTCGGGCAGGACGGGCGTCAGATCCACGACCGTTCCGGGGATCAGCCCCAGCCCGGCGTGCTCGCCGTACTCCATGCTCTTGTCAAACAGCAGCTGCATGCCGAGGCAGATGCCGAGCAGGGGCTTGCCCGCTTGGGACTCGGCGAGCACCGTTTCGCGCAGGCCGGAGGCGGCAAGCTTGTCCGCCGCGTCGCCGAACGCGCCGACGCCGGGCAGGATGATCCGGTCGGCTGCGCGCAGCGCGTCCGCGTCGCCCGTGACGACAGCCTCCGCCCCGATGGCGGCGAGGGAGCTTTTCAGCGAAAAAAGATTGCCAACGCCGTAGTCAACGATCGCGATCATATCACAGCACTCCTTTGGTACTCGGCAGCGCGTCCGCGAGCGCGGGATCGATGCTGACGGCCTCGGAAAGCGCGCGGGCGAAGGCCTTGAACGCGCCCTCGATGATGTGGTGAGAATTCGTGCCGTCGAGCTGCTTGAAGTGCAGCGTCAACCCCGCCTCGCGGCAGAGGGCGGCGAAGAATTCCTCCACGAGCTCGGTGTCAAATGTGCCAACCTTCTCCGTCGGGATCGCGAGCCCATAGCGCAGGCAGCAGCGCCCGGAGAGATCGAGCGCGCAGAGGATCAGCGCCTCGTCCATCGGCAGGATCCGCTGCCCGTAGCGGCGGACGCCGCGCTTGTCGCCCAGCGCCTCCCTGAGCGCCATGCCGAGCGCGATGCCCACGTCCTCCACGCTGTGATGATCGTCAACGAACGTGTCGCCGACGCAGCGCACCGCGAGATCGAACCGCCCGTGCGCGGCAAAGAGCGTCAGCATGTGGTCGAGAAACCCCACGCCGATGCTCACATCGGCGCTGCCCGTGCCGTCCAGCGCGAGCGTGAGCGAAATTTCGGTCTCGGCGGTCTTGCGGTCGATGGTCGCGGTTCTCATGTCGTCGTCTCCTTCCTCATGTCGTCGATGGCGGCGAGCAGCGCGTCCATCTGTTCCCGGGTGCCGATCGTGATCCGGCACCACGGCGCGATGCGCGGCTTGTCCCAATGGCGGATCAGCACGCCGCGCGCCTTCAGCCCGCGGTAGAGGTCGCCGCCGGAGCAGAAGCCCGGGCGCGCGAACAGGAAATTCGCCGCCGAGGGCAGCACCGTGAAGCCGCGCTTTTGCAGCTCCGAGGCCGTATAGTCGCGGTTTTCGACGATGGTCTGCGCGTTGCGCATGTAATACGCGTCGTCCGCAATGGCGGCGGCGCCGCAGGCGGCGGTCATGCGGTTGACATTATAGGGGTTCGTGGAATATTTGATCGTGTTCAGGTCGCGGATCAGCGCGGCATTGCCGACGCCGAAGCCGAGTCTGCCGCCCGCGAGCGAGCGGGATTTGGAAAACGTCTGCGTGACGAGCAGGTTTTCATATTTGTGCACGAGCGGAACGCAGCTCACGCCGCCGAAATCCACATACGCCTCGTCGATGATGACGACGTGATCCGGATTCGTCCGCACGATGCGCTCGATCTCCGATACCGGCAGGAGCCTGCCCGTCGGGGCGTTCGGGTTCGCGAGCACGACATTCGCCCCCACACCGCAGTAGTCGCTGACGCTTATTTGAAAATCCTCTGTCAGCGGGATCTCCCGCAGCGGCACATGGTTCAGCGCCGCGAACACGGGATAAAACCCGTAGGTGATGTCCGGGCAGACAAAGCCGTTGTTCTCATCGCCGAAGGCCATAAAAGCAAAATTTAAAATTTCGTCCGAGCCGTTTGTCAGGAGCACCATGTCCGGCGTGACGCCGTAGCGCTCCGCCACGGCCTTCGTGGCAAGGGTACTCTCGGGGTCGGAATAGAGCTGCAGCCGCTCCGCCTCCGCGGCCGCGACTTTGACGACGGCGGGCGACGGCGGGAAGGGGCTTTCGTTTGTGTTGAGCTTCACATACCGCCGATCCTGCGGCTGCTCGCCGGGGGTATAGGCGGCGAGGAAGGCGTGACGCGTGCTGAAAAATCTGCTCATTTCGCTTCTCCGAATCGAATGCCGACGCTCCGCGCGTGGCCTCTGAGGCCCTCCTCCTCCGCGAAGAGCATGAGCGCGTCCTTGACGTCCTCCAATGCCTCGGCAGAGTAATAGGTGTACTGGCTTTTCTTCACGAAATCGTCCACGCTGAGGGGGCTGCCGAATTTTGCCGTGCCGGTGGTGGGCAGGGTGTGGTTCGGGCCGGCGAGATAGTCGCCCAGCGCCTCGGGCGCGTGCTTGCCGAGGAAGATGGAGCCCGCGTTTTCGACCTTGCCGAGCCAGGAAAACGCGTCGTCGAGGCAGATCTCCAGATGCTCGGGCGCGATCTCGTTTGCGCACGCGATGGCGTCGTCCAGATTTTCCGCGATGACGATCTTGCCGTTGTTCTCGATGCTGGCGCGGGCGATGTCCTCGCGCGGGAGCAGCCGCAATTGCCGCTCCAGCTCCTGCGCGACGGCCTCGGCGAGCGGGCGCGAGTCCGTGACGAGCACGCTCGTCGCCATGACGTCGTGCTCCGCCTGCGCGAGCATGTCCGCCGCGACGACGGCGGGGTCGTTCGTGTCGTCCGCGACGATGAGCACCTCGCTCGGCCCGGCGATCGTATCGATGGCGACGGTGCCGAAGACCTGCTTTTTCGCCTCGGCAACGTAGGCGTTGCCGGGGCCGACGATCTTATCCACCTTCGGGACGCTCTCGGTGCCGTAGGCCAGCGCCGCGACCGCCTGCGCGCCGCCGAGCTTATAGATCCGATCCACGCCCGCGATCTTCGCCGCCGCGAGAATGGCGGGGTCGATCCTCCCGTCGGGGCCCGGCGGCGTCGTGATGACGAGCATGCCGCAGCCCGCGAGCTTCGCGGGGACGCAGTTCATGAGAAGCGACGAGGGATACGCCGCCGTGCCGTTCGGCACATAGAGCCCCACACGGGCGATCGGCGTGACCTTCTGCCCGAGCACGACGCCGTTCGGGCGCGTCATGACAAAGCCCGGGCGGATCTGGTTGCGGTGGCATTCGGCGATGTTGTCGTGCGCCAGCTGCAGGACGGCGCGGTATTCCGCGCTCACGGCGGCAAACGCCTCTTCGATCTCCTCGTCCGTGACGAGCAGCGAATCGAGCTTTGCGCCGTCGAATTTTTCGGTGAGGCGATAGAGCGCCGCGTCGCCGTTTTCCTTCACGTCGCGGAGGATCTCCGCCACGACCGGCCCCACATCCGTGAACAGGGGGCTGCGGATAAAAAGCGTTTCGTTCGGCACGGCGCCGTATTCAAACATGCGGATCATGTTGCATTCTCCAGTCTTTTGCACATGGTTTGGATCTCATCATAGTGGAACTGATAGCTCGCGGTGTTGGCGATGAACCGCGCGGAAATGGGAACGATGGTCTCGAGCGGGGCCAGCCCGTTTTCCTGCAGCGTCTTGCCCGTCTCGACGATGTCCACGATCACGTCTGAGAGCCCCAGCAGCGGGGCGATCTCGATGGAGCCGTGGAGCTTGATGATCCTGATCTCCCGGCTGCACGCGGCATAGTGCGCGCGGGCGATGTTCGGAAACTTCGTCGCGACGCGCAGCGTGCGGGACGTGTCGTCCCGGAAGTCCTTCGGCCCGGCGACGCACATGCGGCATTTGCCCATGCCGAGATCCAGAAGCTCATAGACCTCGGGGCTGTACTCCAGCAGGATGTCCTTGCCCGCGACGCCGACGTCCGCCGCGCCGCGCTCGACATAGATCGGCACGTCCGACGGCTTGACCCAGAAATACCGCACGCCGGTCTCAGGGTTTTCAAACGTGAGACGGCGGGTGTCCTCCAGGACCTCGGGACAGGCATAACCCGCGCGCGCCATGCGCGCATAGACCTTTTCGCCGAGGCGTCCCTTCGGCAGCGCAACGTTCAGCATGCCGACACCTCCCCGTTCCGCACGCGGAGCGTGCGGCGAAAGCGCAGCCCCTCCGGCTCCGCCATCGCCACGCGGACGGTCTCGCCCGCCTGCACGACCGCCTCCGCCGCACGCACCACGGCGGGCAGGTCGGATCCGGTTTCAAACAGCACGAGTACGTCGCCGTCAAAGGCGCTCTGCTCGCGCGCGGTCTCCAGCCGGTCGAGGTACACGGCGAAGCCGAGCGCGCCGCCGGGCTTGCCCATGCGCTGCAGCAGGCGGTCATACCGCCCGCCCGCGAGCACCGCCGAGGCCGCGCCCGGGACAAAGCCGCGAAAGACGATATCGTCATAATAATCCACATCGTTCACGACCGAGAGATCGAGCATCACGCGATCGAGTCCATAGAGCGCGAGCTGTCCGGAGAGCGACTCCAGCTCCGCCAGCGCGGCGCGGCTTTTCTCCGGCAGGGGGAGCGCCTGCGCCGCCGCGACCGTTTCGCCGAGCGGCCCATAGAGCTTCAAAAGCGCCTGCAGCAGCGCGGCAGCGTCCGCATCCAACAGCTCGGAAAGCGCCGGTGCGTTCTTCCGGCTCACGGCGGCAAAGACCGCGCGGCTCTGCTCCTCGTCGAGCGAGGCCGCCTCCAGCACCCCCGCGATGACGCCGATGTGGCTCACGGCGAGCACCCAGTCTTCCGAGAGCGCGGCGAGACTGCGCGCGGCGAGCATCACGACCTCGCCGACGTCATAGCCCGTGAGCGCGCCGATGCACTCCAGCCCCATCTGCGGGATCTCGCAGAAGCCGTCGCCGGGGCGCGGCTCGCGATAGACGTTCTCGTGATAGAACACCTTGCGCGTGTCCGCGCTCATCGTGCTCTTGACGATGGAGAGCGTGATATCGGGCTTGAGCGCCTTGAGTCTGCCGTCCGTGTCCGTGAACGTGAGCACGCGGTGGCTCTGCAGAAAGCGCTTGTTCTCGGCATAGAGGTCATAGTCCTCGAACTTCCGCACCCGGAACGGGGCATAGCCGTAATTCATATATAGGGTCCGCAGCGCGCGCTGCGGGTTCAGAGCGCTCATTTCTGCGCCTCCGTAAGCCGATCCAGCACCATGCGATAGCCCTCGTTGCCGTAGTTCAGGCAGCGGTTGACGCGGCTGACCGTCGCGGAGCTCGCGCCCGTCTGATCCACCGTCTCCACATAGGACGCGCCCTGCTCCAGCAGACGCGCGATCTCAAGCCGCTGTGCCATGGCGACGATCTCCTTGATCGTGCAGAGATCCTCCAAAAACCGGCGGCATTCCTCCGGATTTTGCAGCGAGCTGAGCGCAGCATACAACGCCGCAGTCTGTTCCGTTTCCGGTACTCCCATGCCGATTCCTCCTGTTCGGGTTATAGTGCTTTCAAATAGTAGCACATTACCGCACTAAAGTCAACCGGGATCATTGACATTTTTTCCGATTCTATATTACAATGGAAAAAACGATCCGTTGCGAGGTGTTTTTCATGCATATTCCCTCCGGCGAGAGCCAGACCGTGGAGATCCTGTCGTTTCGCGACGCGATGCGCGCCGCGCCAAAGGAGCCCTACGACGAATCAAAATGGCTGTATGTGCCGCCGTTTTACGACGAGTACCGCTATATCCTCGGCACGCGGGGCTTGAATCCGCTGATCTGCATCGGCATCAACCCCTCCACCGCGAAGCCGGGCGATCTGGACAACACGCTCAAGAGCGTGGAGCGCATCGCGCTGGGAAACGGCTGGGACAGCTTCATCATGTTCAACGTCTATCCCCAGCGGGCGACCGACCCGAACGCGATGGACGCGGCCTTCAACGCCGAGCTGCACGCGGAAAATCTGGCGGCGTTCCGGTATGTGCTCTCGCTCTATACGCGGGACAAGCGCCCCGCAATTTGGGCAGCGTGGGGCACGCTGATCGAAAAGCGGCCCTATCTGATCCCGGCTGTGCTGGATCTTGTGGCGCTGGGCGAGGAATTCGGCGCCGAGTGGCTCACGTTCGGCAAGCGCTCCAAGGCCGGACACCCGCACCACCCGCTGTATCTGCGCGCCGACAGCACGCCGGAGGCATTTGACGTGCGCGCGTACTGCAAATCGATCTCGACATAAAGCACCCGGGGATATGCAGGGTCATGCATATTCCCGGGTGTTTTTTATATTTGGTTGTTCGACGGGCGATCAGTCCGCGACCGCTCTCAGGAAGCTGGTCTCCGCGCCGGAGACAACAGAGAGCACGAGCTGTCCGTCGCTCACGTTGAGATAGACGCTGCGCAGATAGCCGAGCGTCAGGAGCTTTCCGAGCACCGTGGCGGCGATCGGACTCTCGGCGGTGAACACACCGTCCCGGAGCGTCCAGGCAAACGGCACATCAGAGCGCGTCAGCCACAGACCGTTTGGTCTGAGATATTGCCCCTCGGCGGTGCGGATGCTCCAGCCGCCCTGATACTGTGCGAAGGTATATTCGCCGACCTGCTGTCCGTCCAGCGCCATGGTCAGCGTGCCCGCCTGCAGCTCGGTCTTTTCCATGCGGACGGTGATCGTTGCCGCGGAGAGAATCGTCTGCGCGGAGGTCTTCACAAGTCCGCCGTGCGTCGTGTAGATATCCGCGCCGGCGTTTGCAACGATGCAGCGATACTGCACCGTACCGAGCGTATCGGTATCCGGCACATACGTCGCGGTGGTCGCGCCTTCGATGTTCGTCCAGACTTCTCCGTCCGCAGAGCGCTGCCATTGGAAGGTGTTCGCGTCATTTCCGGCGCTCAGCGACGCCTGCAGAACGACCGTTCCGTCTTCCAGCTCCTGCTTCACGATCGCGCCGACCGGAGCCTCCAGCCGCAGATGATCCGAAAGCCACAGCACGCGCTTGGCGCAATACTCGCGAAGATTATAAACATAATCGTCCCAAGTGAGTGTGACGCGATAATGCAGCGCGTATTTGCCCGTGCCGAGCAGGGACATCGTCCCCGGGGCGATCAGATAATCCGCGCAGAGGGAGTTCGTGCCCCAGCGGTCGTTGTTCATCAGCGCGGACGCGCGGATCAGCTCCTGCTGGCGGTCTACATTGGCGGTGAGATCTTCAAAGTACGCTTTGTTCTCGTTATAGATCTCCGCCACACGCCGCATGAAGTCGGCGTGCTTTCCAAGCTCCTGCAGGAGGCTGACGGGCTTGTCCACGGCAAACAGCCCGATGCTGTCGTTGTACCAGCCCTCGGCATTGAGCTGAACGGGCTCGGAAACGCCGACGAGGAACTTGTGCAGCGTCCGCCCGAAGGCGACGTCATAGTCCCAGGCAGGTCCGGCGATGAGCTTATCGTCCGCCGTCAGCCCGTCGCGGTGCATGAGGATGTTGCCCGCATAGCAGTCATAGGTCTTGGACACCTCGTACATCAGGAACAACTTTGCCCAGGAATCCAAGTCAAAATAGTCTAAATACCGGTCGGAGTCATACTCGGTCAGCGCGGCAAACGCCTCGTTGAAGTACGCTTCGATGTACGCCAGGTCCACGCCCTGCTCCGCCGCGTTATCGCCGATGTCCTCGATGTTGATGCGGTTGTGCTTCAGGAGCATGTCGTGCATCCCTTGGATCGCGAACTGGTCCTCGTCCTGCGGGATGTGGTCATTGTCCAGCATGAACCCGTCCTTCGGGGCGGCGTAGTCCTTTTTCGGCGTGAGCAGATAGTTGCCGAGGTACTCCCCGTTCATCCAGACGTCCACGAAGCGCGTCTCAAGACCGATGCCGAGCTGATTCGCCAGATCCATGGCGAGCTTATTGCGCAGGAGCGAGTTGTCCAGATAATTCGCCAGCAGCGACCACTTTTTCGCCTTTACGCCGGGAATGAGCTGCGTGGTGTCCTTTTTGGCATAGTCGTCCTTTTTATAGAACGTGATGTTGTAGGGCTTTTTGCTGAATTCCCAGGTGGAGTTGCCGCGACCCTTGATGCTGATCGGCTTGTCGAAGTCGCCGTAGACCGCCCTGCCGTAGCAGATGGTCTCGTGGTCCTTGTCGCTGTTCATGGCGTCGATCGTGCCGAGATTTTCGTCGAGCTCCAGGAACATCGGCTCTACGCCGACAGAGCCCTGCAGCGTCTTGACGGTCACGTATGCGACCGCGGCGCCGTTGGTGATTTTATAGGTGACGCTCTCGTTCACAGGCGCGACGGGCGCTGCGCCGTTTTCATAGACGGTGCCGTCCCTGGAAATGGTGATGTCCGCATTGTCCCAGGAGAAGCACAGCTTCGCCGGGTCGGCCTTTCCGGGCAGATACAGCGTGCCGACGGTGCCGGTGAGGTCGAATTTGACGCAGATCCTTCCGTCCAGCGCGGCGTCCGCGTTCGCCTCCACATAGAGCGCGGAGTTGAACACGCTCCTGACCGCGCTTTGCGGCTGCTGCGTCTGCGCGTCGGCCTGGCTGTCTCCCGTCTGCTCGTCTCCGACGGCAAACGCCATCCCGGAGCACAGAGAAACGAGCATGCAGAGCATCAGGATCACGGAAATCGTCTTTTTCATGGTATCCCTCCTGTATGTCGGGTTTGAACTGTCAGGATCAGCTTACCACGATTCCCGACAGCGCGTCAAGAATTGTCAATCTTTTATCCGCTAAATTGTAACAATTTTGAACAATTGGAAAGCGAACGCCCGTCTCTGATCGATTTCCCGGTCAGAGTCGGACGTTCGCTTTGTGTTTACATTCCGCGCGCCTTCAGCGCGCGTACCATATCCACATATACGTCGCAGATATCCGAGACGCCGTCGCCGCCTTTTTTCGTAAATGGCGCGCGGCGCAGGTCGATGGCGTCGACATGCGAGATGCCGCGAAACGCGTTGGAGCGCAGGATGTGCTTTTCCGTGCCCCAGAGCGCGGAGTCCACCGTGACGAGCCCGTCGTTTTCGCCCTCGATGCGATCGACGGCGGCGTTCGCCGTGGAGAGATTGATGTCCGAGAACGGATGCCCCATCACGCAGGCATAGCTCCGATAGAGCACGTCCGGCACATCCGGATTTTCGGCGTTGAACTGCGCTGCGCGCGCGGTCGTGAGATCCTCGCACAGGCGCAGGAAGTCCGGGCGCTTGTCGCCCACGACGCGGATCCAGTTGTTCACGGCGAAGGCCGCCGTGTTCCACATCGGGCGCGGCAGCGCAAAGAGCATGTCGACGGTTTTAGAGCCCCGGTGCGGCGTGCATACTGTGGTGATGCTCGCGATCTTCTCCCCGCAGCCCAGCCCGGACGCCGCCATGCGCGCGTCGAGCCCACCCTTGGAGTGGCCGATCAGGTGCACGCGCTCCGCGCCCGTTTCCAGCAAAATCGTGTCGATGCGCGCCGCCAAGGCGGCAGCGTTCGTCTCGGTGCTGCCCCAACAATCCTGAAGCCCATAAAACACCTGCGCGCCGCGGCGCTCCAGCGCTGCCGGGATGCGCCCCCAGTAGACCGGCCATTTCAGATCGCGAAAGCCCGCCCCGTGGATCAGGACGACGGGATATTTTGTCTTACATGTGTCATTCATCTTCGCACTCCAGCATGATCTTCAAAATGACCTTGTCGGTCTCGCGCATGCCCTCACGGGCGAGGATGCCGATGTTGCGGATCGTGCCCTCGACGCCGCGCGTGACGATGCCGTCGCCGCCATGGAAGCGGCGGCCCTTGCGCGCCATGGAATAGCTCAGCAGACCCGCCTCGACCGCGGCGGCGATCTTGGCGGCGCAGGAGGGCTTCGCCCCGTCGCAGACCGTGCCGGAGATCATGCCCATGGCGGTCGTGACCGTCTCGGCAACGATCTGATACGGCTCGTCATAGAGATAGGCGATGCCGGCGGCGGAGCCGATGCCCGCGCTGACCGCGCCGCAGAACGCCGAGAGACGGCCGATGCCGGTCTTCTGGTGGATCGTGATGAGATCGGACACCGCGACGGCGCGCAGCAGCTTTTCGCGCGTGACGTTCATGTGCTTGGCAAAGCGCACGACCGGCATGGACGCCGTGATGCCCTGGTTGCCGGAGCCGGAGACGATGACGACCGGCAGCTCGCAGCCGCTCATGCGGGCGTCCGAGCCCGCGGCGGCATAGGCGCGCGCCTCGGTGCGGATGTCATTGGAGAACTCCAGCAGCGTGCAGCCGACGGCGGCGCCCCACTTGCCGGAGAGCCCTGCGTCGGCGATGGCGCTGTTATACTCCACCTGCCGCCCGACAAGCTTTTCGATGCGCTCGATCGGGACCTCGTCGGCAAACTTCAGGATCTCCGCGAGATTCAGCACGCTCTTGTCCTGCAGATGGTCCTCCGCGGAGGCCACCACAGGATGGTCGAAAAACACATGTCCGTTCTTCTCCACATGGACCACATTGGTGTGATTGTTCGCGATACGCACGACGGCGGTGTCCGCGCCCGCCCGGCCCGTGAGCCGGATGTCCAGCATGCAGGGCGTGTCGTCCATGCAGGAGACCTCGACGGGCGTTGTATCGGCATAGTCCTTGATCCGTTTCAGATCCGCCTTCGAGACGGTTCCGATCACCTGCAGCTCGGCGTTCGCGTCGCCGGCGACTACGCCCGCGGCGACCGCGGCGGCGATGCCCTTCATGCCGCCCGTACCGGGCACGACGACGCTTTTGACGTTCTTCAGGATGTTGCCGCTGACCTCGGCCTTGACGCGCTCCGGCACAATGCCAAGCGTGTCGCGCAGCTTCGCCGCGGCGTAGGCGATGGCGATGGGCTCGGTACAGCCCGTGGCGAGGATGAGCTCCTCCTCCAGGATCGCCACATAAGCGTCCATGATTTCCGTCTTCATGATATGACCTCCCTCTTTCTGATGTGCTCTCTGTTTTTACAACCGCCCGGTCTCTCACCTCCGGACAGCTGTCTTTTACCGTTCGATCAGCGCCCTCGTGCGCGCCGACGCCTCGCGGCGGATCGCTTCGGCGTCCGCGCCGACAGAGAATTCCCCATTCTCATACAGGACGTGCCCGGCGACCATCGTCATGCGCACGACGTCCTTCGCGCCGCTGTAGACGAGATTCTCCGCCGGGGCGTGCACGGGCTGCATGCTCGGGCGCTTGAGGTCGATGACGACGAGATCCGCCTGCTTGCCGGGCGCGATCGCGTCGCAGTCGTTCAGCCCCATACACCGCGCGCCGCCGACCGTCGCCATCCCGAGCACCACGGGCGCGGGGCAGGCGGAGGCGTTGCCGGTTTTGAGCTTTTGCAGCACGGACGTGAGATACATCTCGCGGAAGAAGTCCAGCGCGTTGTTGCTGCTGGGTCCGTCCGTGCCGATGGCGACGCCGATGCCCTGCGCGCGGTAGTCCTCGATCGGCGCGACGCCGCTCGCGAGCTTGGCGTTGGAGCCCGGGTTCGTGACGACCCAGAGCCCGCGCCGCCGGAAGATCTCGGTGTCCTCGGGCGTGAAGTGCACGCAGTGGAAGCCTCCGCCGCCATGGTCAAAATGCCCCAGCCGCTCAAAGAGCACCGTGGGCGTGACACCGTGGCGCTCCACGCATTCGCGGACCTCCTTCTCCGTTTCGGCGTTGTGCGCAAAGACGGGCGCCTGCAGCTTTCGCGCCAGCGCGCCGAGGTCCTGCAGATCCTCCAGCGAGGACGTATACTCCGAGTGCGTGCCGAGCTGATAGGAGATCAACGGATGGAGGGCGTTGAATTTATGATACTCCTGCTCCAGCAGCGCCGCCTTGCCGCCTCCGCCGCAAAGCACCGTGCGAAAGCCCATGTCGACGCTCGCCTGCGCGATCGCATCGCGGAAGAAATACATGTCGAAGGCGGCGGTGATACCGCTCGTGAGATATTCCAGGATCGCAAGCCGCGTGAAGGCATAGACGTCCTCGGGCGTGAGCTTTGCCTCCAGCGGGAAGATCCGGTCAAACAGCCAAGCCTGCAGCGGCATATCGTCGGCGAGCGAGCGCACGAAGGTCATGCCCGCGTGGGCATGGGCGTTTTTGAAGCCGGGCAGCAGCAGGTCGCCGTCGAGATCGATCTCCCGGTCGAAGGCGGGCTTGTCCGCGCGCGCGGGACCGACATAGCAGATCCGGTCGCCGTCCACCCAGACCTCGTCGGCAGAGACGGCGCAGCCGTCCGTCATGGTGATCACGCGTCCGTTAAAAAATCGAAGCATTGTACCTCTCCTTAAGCTCTGTATTTTCTTCATTATACGCCAGGTTTTCATCACTTGGCAATCGGTTTGATGAAAAGTGTTGCAGTTTTTCGAATACGGGGTATAATAGAAACGACGATTTTTCGGACACCAGACATCCGACAGGAGGAAAAAATATGCAGCAGGCTGAAATTTTCACGACCGACTCCGGCTTTGACCGGTTTTTCAAAACGATCCACAACGCGGGCTGTGACAAGCTCTCCCCCATTCTCGGCCAGACGGGCACGGACATCGTGCTCACCGCGCCGGATCTGGTCTATCTGCTCGCGAAGCTCGTGACCGACCGCGACGTGCCGAGCGGCAGAAAGCTCGATCTGCTGGGGACGCTGCTGTACCTGGTCTCCCCGTTCGACCTCTTCCCCGACAAGTGGAAGCTGCTCGGGAAAATCGACGACGCCTACGTGACGATCACGGGCGTGGCCAAGGTGCTCAACCGCGTCGACATGGACATTCTCGAGCGCTACTGGCTGGGTAATCCCAAGGTGCTGACCACAACGCGCAGCGTGCTGAATTTCTTTGACGAAAAATTCGGCTCCGGCTTCCTGCGCAAGTTCATGCAGAACGCCGGAAAAACGGCATAATAGATGCAAAAAAACGCTTCCTGCTCGGATCACAGCAGGAAGCGTTTTTTATAGGATCGGGATCACAGCCGCCGCATCCATCGCCATAAAGAAAACGACGGTCAATACATTGAGCAAAATATACACACCGATCCCGACGCAAAAGCCGATCAGGGCCCATTTGCCCATGGCCTTGGCCTTGACGGGTGTTTTATCCTTTTCCGTGAGATACAGGATCAGACCGATGAGCGGCAGGAAAAACGCCAGCACGTTCATCCCCGTGGACGGCACGTCCGGCTCGGAGGGCGCAAAGCTCCTTGCCACGGGGTCGACCGCGCAGCCGCACTTCGGACAGACGATAGCCTCGTCCAGCAGCTGGTTGCCGCAATGGGTACAGTATTTCATGGGGCAGGTCTCCTTTCCCGGCTTTTTAGCCGAACGCAAACGCCATCACACCGATGAACACGACCCACAGGATCGTAAACAGGATGCTGAGCGCGACGCTCACGATCACGCTGATCAACGCCCATTTGCCGATGGCATTGGCCTTGATCGGCGTTTTGTCCTTTTCCGTGAGATACAGGATCAGACCGATGAGCGGAAACAGAAACGCCAGGATGTTCAGTCCCGTGCTCGGGATATCCGGCTCCGCGGCGGCGACGCCTCTTCCCATCGGCACAACGGCACAGCCGCAGTGCGGACAGACGATCGCCGCATCGAGCAGCTGATTGCCGCAATGACTGCAATATTTCATGTAGAGATCCCTCCTGAAGCGCTACAGCTTCTTCTCCAGAAAGAGCGTTCCGTCCTTTTCCCCGCCGACGGGAAGATAGCCCCGCTTGGTGAAAAATGCGGCGGCGATCTTGTTGGCGTGATAGACATGCGTCATGACGCGCGCAAATTCGCCCTGAACGGCGATTTCCTCCACGGCGCGGAGCATCGCGTCGGCGCAGCCCTGCCGCCTGTGCGCGGGATAGACATAGAAATCATTGATGAACACGGTCTCGGGCTCGGTGGTGTCGCACCAGACCTCGCCGACGGGCTCCCCGGACGGATCCTCCGCCGTGAGCAGATAGTTCAGCGGCGTGTCCTGTCCCCCGGAGAGCACCTCCTCCAGCGCGCCCTGCGCCTCGGTGAGCGCGTGCTGCTCGTTTTCGGTCTTCTGGGTAAGCAGCAGCTCCTGCGCATAGCGGCTCAGATTCCGCTGCAGGAACGTCTCATATTTCTCGCCCTTCATCGGGCGCAGCTCCAGTTCCATATCCTTCTCCCGTCCGGTCACGCGAATTTTTCCCGCTCCGAAACCGCAAGCGCGTCGCAGCGGTTGTTATATTCGTTCTCCGCGTGACCCTTGACCCAATGGAATATGACGTTGTGCGTCTGCAAAAGTTCGTCCAGCGTCTGCCAGAGGTCGACATTTTTCAGCGCGCCGTCCTTGCGCTTCCAGTTCTTTTTCTTCCAGTTTTCCAGCCAGCCGAGATTGATGGCGTTGGAGAGATACTGGCTGTCGGTATAGAGATCAACGGCGCAGGGCTCTCGGAGCGCCTGCAGAGCGTTGATCGCGCCAAGCAACTCCATGCGGTTGTTCGTGGTCTCCGGCTCGCCGCCGGAGAGCTCCTTTTCATACGCGCCGTATCTCAAAATCGCCGCCCAGCCGCCGGGACCGGGGTTGCCGGAGCAGGCGCCGTCGGTATAGATCGTGACCTGCTTCATGCTTCCGGCTTCTCCGGGGTCTCGGGCGCTTCGGCAGTCGTTTCGACTTCGGCTTCGGCTTCCTCGTGCTCGGTGAGCGCGACGGAGATGAGCTTCTGCCCCTCCTGCACGCGCATGACGCGCACGCCCTGTGCGGCGCGGCCGGTGATGCTGATGCCGGAGATCGGGCTGCGGATGATGGTGCCGTCGTCGGAGACGCTGAGCAGATCCTCCTCGCCGGTGACGAGCTTCATCGCCGCCACGGCGCCGGTCTTGTCGGTGACGTTGTGGCTCTTGCGGCCCTTGCCGCCGCGGCGCTGCACCTCGTCGCCGCGCAGGTATTCCTCCATGGCGGTGCGCTTGCCGTAGCCGTTTTCCGTGATGGAGAGGACGAACATGCCCTCGCGCGCGACCTCGGCGCCGACGACGCAGTCGCCGTCACGCAGCGTGACGCCGCGCACGCCCGTGGCCTGGCGGCCCATGGCGCGGACATCCGTTTCGGCAAAGCAAATGCCGAGACCGTCGCGCGTGGCGAGCAGGATCTTATCCTCGCCCGTCGTGCCCATGACGTTCACGAGCGCGTCGCCCTCATCGAGATTCAGCGCGCGGAGTCCGTTGCTGCGGATATTTTTAAACTGTGAGACCGCCGTGCGCTTGACGGTGCCGTTCTTCGTGGCGAAGAAGAGGAAGCTCTCCTCGTCCGTCTCGCGGAAGTGCAGCATCGCGCTCACGCGCTCGCCCGGCTCGACGGGGATGAGGTTCACGATATTCGTGCCGCGGGCGGCGCGGCTGCCCTCGGGGATCTGATAGCCCTTGCGGCGGTACGCCTTGCCCGTGTTCGTGAAGAAGAGGATGAAGTCGTGCGTCGAGGCGGTGAAGACCGTCTCCACATAGTCCTCGTCGCGCAGGCTCTGCCCGCGCACGCCCTTGCCGCCGCGGCGCTGCGCGGTGTATTCGTCGGCGGGCACACGCTTGATATAGCCGCCGTGGGAGAGCGTGAAGACGCACTGCTCCTCCTCGATGAGATCCTCGATATCGATCTCGTTCTCAACGTCCTGGATCTCGGTCTTGCGCGGCGCGCCGTATTTGTCGCGGATGGCGATGAGCTCTTCCTTCAGCACGCCCTTGATCTTCTCGGGATCGGCGAGCAGCTCGTTATAATACGCGATGCGCTTTTCCAGCTCGTCGAACTCCTTCTGCAGCTTCTCGCGGTCGAGACCCTGCAGCGCTCTGAGCCGCATGTCGAGAATCGCCTGCGCCTGGACGTCGTCCAGACCGAAGCGGTCCATGAGGTTCTGCTTGGCGTCGTCATAGCTGTTGCGGATGATGTGGATGACCTCGTCGATATTGTCCTGCGCGATCAGCAGGCCGCGCAGCAGATGCTCGCGCTCGAGCGCCTTTTTCAGATCATATTGCGTGCGGCGCGTGATGACGTCCTCCTGGAACGTGAGATACTCGTCCAGGATCTGGCGCAGGTTCAGGATCTTCGGCTGGCTCTGGTTGTTCACGAGCGCCAGCATGATGATGGAGAAGCTCGACTGCAGCTGCGTCTGGGCAAAGAGGCGGTTGAGGACTACCTGCGGGTTTGCGTCGCGCTTGAGCTCGATGACCATGCGCATGCCGTTGCGGTCGGACTCGTCGCGCAGGTCGCTGATGCCCTCGAGGCGCTTTTCACGCACCTGATCGGCGATGTTTTTCAAAAGCTGACGCTTGTTGACCTGATACGGCAGCTCCGTGACGATGATGCGCGTGCGGTGGTCGCGTCCGTACTCTTCAAATTCCGTGCGGGCGCGGACCGTGAGCTTGCCACGGCCGGTGGCGTACGCCGCGCGGATGCCCGAGCGGCCGAGGATGATGCCCTTCGTGGGAAAATCGGGACCGGTGATGTGCTCCATGAGGTCAAGCACCGTGGCATCCGGGTTTTCGAGCACGCAGACGCAGGCGTTGATGACCTCGGTGAGATTGTGCGGCGGGATATTCGTCGCCATGCCGACGGCGATGCCGTTCGAGCCGTTGACGAGCAGGTTCGGGAAGCGGCTGGGCAGGACCTTGGGCTCGCGGCGGGTCTCGTCGAAGTTCGGATCCCAGTCGACGGTTTCCTTGTCGATGTCGCGCAGCATCTCATCGGAGATGCGGCTCATGCGCGCCTCCGTATAACGGTAGGCCGCCGGGGGATCGCCGTCCACGGAGCCGAAGTTGCCGTGACCGTCGATGAGCGGATAGCGCATGGAGAAGTCCTGCGCCAGACGCACGAGCGCGTCATACACCGAGGCGTCGCCGTGCGGGTGGTATTTGCCGAGCACGTCGCCGACGGCGGTGGCGCATTTTTTGTAGGGGTTGGAGTGCGTCAGACCGCTTTCATACATGCTGTAGAGGATGCGGCGATGCACGGGCTTGAGCCCGTCGCGGACGTCCGGCAGGGCACGCCCGACGATGACGGACATGGCATAGTCGATATAGCTCGTCTGCATCTCGCGCACGAGCTCGGATTCGGTGATCTTCTGGTCGGGGAACGCGATATCCTCCGGCTTATAGCTTCTGTTGTGTGCCATCTGGTCTCGCCTCCCTTAAATATCCAGATTGCCGACGTACTGGGCGTTGGACTCGATCCATTCGCGGCGCGGGGCGACCTCCTCGCCCATGAGGACCGTGAAGATCTGATCCGCGGCGACGGCGTCGTCGAGCGTGATGCGGCGCAGCGTGCGCTTTTCGGGGTCCATGGTGGTCTCCCACAGCTCGTGCGGGTCCATCTCGCCGAGACCCTTGTAGCGGCTGATGTCCACCTTGGCGTTCGGGTTATCCCCGCGCAGCTCCGCGCTGACGCGGTCGCGCTCCGGATCCGAATACGCGACGCGCTGCTGCTTGCCGCGCGAGAGCTTGTACAGCGGCGGCACGGCGGAATACACATAGCCGTTTTCGATCAGCGGACGCATATAGCGGAAGAAGAACGTCAGCAGCAGCGTGCGGATGTGCGCGCCGTCGACGTCGGCATCCGCCATGATGATGATCTTGTGATAGCGGAGCTTTTCGATGTTGAACTCCTCGCCGATGCCCGCGCCGAGCGCGACGATGAGCGGATAGAGCTTATCGTTGCCATAGATCTTGTCCGCGCGCGCCTTTTCGACGTTCAGCATCTTGCCCCACATGGCGAGGATCGCCTGGAAGCGGCTGTCGCGGCCCTGGATAGCGGAGCCGGCGGCGGAATCGCCCTCGACGATATAGATCTCGCAGAGGCTCGGGTCGCGCTCGTTGCAGTCCTGCAGCTTGTCCGGCATCTGGCCGGAGTCGAGCCCGGTCTTGCGGCGCACGGATTCGCGCGCCTTTCTGGCTGCCTCGCGGGCGCGGGCGGCGGTGAGCGCCTTGTCCAAAACCGCCTTGCCGACGGCGGGATTTTCCTCCAGGAAGACCGTGAGCTTGTCCTGCAGGATGCTGTCGACGAGCGTGCGCATCTCGGAGTTGCCGAGCTTGGCCTTCGTCTGGCCCTCGAACTGCGGGTTCGTGAGCTTGACGGAGATGATGGCGGTGAGCCCCTCGCGGCAGTCCTCGCCGGAGACGGAGTCGCCCTCCTTGAGGATGCCGGCCTTCCTGCCGTATGCATTGAGAACACGCGTGAGCGCCGTTTTAAAACCGGTCTCGTGCATGCCGCCCTCGGGCGTGTGGATGTTGTTGGCAAACGAGACGATGTTCTCGTTATAGCTGTCGTTATACTGCAGGGCGATCTCGGCCTCGGAGTCCTCGCGCTCACCGGAGACGTAGATCACGTTTTCATGCAGCGGCGTCTTGTTGCGGTTGATGAAGGACACGAACTCCCGGATGCCGCCCTCGTAGTACATGGACTCGGAGACGGGTTCGGCATAGGAGCCGTCCTCATTGCGGTGCGGACGGTCGTCCGTGATGGAGATGCGCAGGCCCGCGTTCAAAAACGCCTGCTCACGCATGCGCCTGTGCAGCGTCTCATAGTCGTACTCCAAAACCTCGAACATCTCGGGATCGGGCTTGAAGCGCACGGTGGTGCCGGTGCGGCCGGTCGTGCCGATGACGGTCATTGGCTGCGTAATGTCGCCGCGGGAGAACTTCATCTGGTGGATCTCGCCGTTTTTGTGGACCTCGACCTCCAGCCACTCAGAAAGGGCGTTGACGACGCTCGCGCCGACGCCGTGCAGGCCGCCGGAGACCTTGTAGCCCCCGCCGCCGAACTTGCCGCCCGCGTGCAGCACCGTGAAGACGACCTCCAGCGCGCTCTTGCCAGTCTGCGGCTGGATATCCACGGGGATGCCGCGGCCGTTGTCCGAGACGCGGATGATGTCGCCCGCTTCGATCGTGACCTCGATGTGGTCGCAGAAGCCCGCGAGCGCCTCGTCGATGGAGTTGTCCACGATCTCATACACCAGATGGTGCAGGCCGGACGCCGACGTCGAGCCGATATACATGCCCGGACGCTTGCGCACCGCCTCCAGTCCCTCGAGGACCTGGATCTGACTGGCGTCATAGCTTTCCGCACTCTGGATGTTCTTTTCCGTAATGTCTGACATAAAACTACCTCGATCTTACCAAATTCCAGCATTTAAACGGCGGGCGCTGGCGCAACCCGCCCTACGTCGTCAAACCAAAAGAATCTGACTTGGTATTGCTTACAAATTATCCAGTCCGCTCGTCCGGCTGCGGCGCTGCAGCGTCGCGGGGCTGAGCTGGGAGAGAATATAGCGCTGCCCGCTGCCGAGCGAGCAGATGACGAGCGACTTGGGAAGCTCGGCTCCGGCGGCGTTTTCCACCTGTCCCGCCTGCTCCACCATGGCGAGCGTATCGCGCGTGCGCTTCGACCATGTCGCCGTGTCCATATCAAAAATGCCGATGATGCTGTTTTTGCGCACCAGCACATTGTTGCCCAAATGCAGATACATATCGATCCCTCACCGGATAACGCCGTTTTCCACGAAGAAGACCTTCCCGCCTGTGCGGGCGGTGATCTCCGCGTCCTCGCAGCAGGTAATAAGCGTCTGCCCGCCGCCGATGCGGTTTAAGACGAACGCCTGACGACGGCTGTCAAGCTCGGAGAGCACGTCGTCAAGCATCAGCACCGGGTATTCGTCGAATTCCTCGCGGAAGATCTCGCGCTCCGCCAGCTTTAATGAAAGCGCTGCGGTTCTCGTCTGTCCCTGCGAAGCAAAGGCGCGGGCGCTCTGCCCGTTGACGGAGATGACGAGATCGTCCTTGTGCGCGCCCGTGAGACATTGGCCGCTCTCGAGCTCAGCGCGGCGATGGCGCTCCTGATGCTCGCAGATCTCATAATAGATATCCTTTTCCGCGGCGAGCGGATCCGTGACCGTGCTGACAGTCTGATACGCGAGCGCGAGCGCATCCCGCCCGCCGGAAAAGTCGGCGTGGATCGGCTTTGCAGCGCGCTCGAGCCGTCTGGCGTAGGCCGCGCGATAGCGGATGATGCGCGCCGATACGCGGCACATCTGGTTGGAGAAATCATCGAGCGTGTCGAGCAGCGAGGGCTTTTCGTGCCAGTCCTTCAGGATGGCGGTCTTCTGCTCCTGCAGGCGGTGATACTCGCTCAAAAGCGCGCCATAGCCCGGGCGCAGCTGCACGATGGCCTGATCCATCAGCTTCCGGCGCTCGGCGGCGCCGCTGCGGATGATATCGAGATCGCTCGGGCAAAACAGCACCGCGGCGAATTCGCCCTGCAGCTCCGTGCCCGTCTTTTTCACGCCGTTTTGTAAAATCTGCTTGCGCTGCCCCTGCCGCAGAGCGATCTTCACGGTCTGCTCCCGCCCGTGGGCGGTGACGTCCGCGAGGATCTCCGCGCCGGAATAGTCAAAGCCGATCAGCTCGCGGTCAAAGCGCGTGCGGAAGCTGCGTCCGCCCGTGAGCAGATACACGGCCTCGAGCAGATTCGTCTTCCCCTGCGCGTTTTCGCCGGAAATAACGTTGATGCCGGGCGCGAACTCCGCCGACGCGAACTCGTAGTTCCGAAAGCCGTTCAAGGCGATGCGGCGGATCTCCATCAGCCCTGCTCCACCAGCAGCGTCGTGTCGGCGAACGTGACGGTGTCGCCCGCGCGCAGCTTCTTGCCGCGCATGGTGCACACCTCGCCGTTCACCTGCACGAGTCCGTCCGCGATGACGAGCTTTGCCTCGCCGCCGGTCCCGACCATGGCGGCAAACTTCAAAAAGGCGTCGAGCTTGATATATTCGGTTTGGATCTGAATGGTTTCCATTGAAACATCCTTACTGTCCCGCGCGGAGTCTGACCGGCAGGATCATATAGGTGAAGCTGTCGCCGCCGTCAGCCGCCCGAACGATGCAGGGGCTTGAGCCGGTATTCAGGCAGACGTTGAGCTCGTCCGCCGGAGCGGCCTTCAGCGCGTCGGCGAGATAGCGGTCGTTGAAGCCGATCTCGAGCCCATTGCCGTCGCCTTCGCAAACACACATGTCCTCCGCTCTGCCGACCGGCGTGGCGCACAGAAAATCGATGGCGCCGCTGTTGAAGGTCAGCCGCAGCGGCGTGCGCACCTTGTCATCCACGATCAGGGACACGCGGTCGACGACCTGAAGGAGCTCGGCGCGGTCGACCTTGACCGTCACGCGGAACTGCTCCGGGATCGCCTTTTTATAATTGAGGAAGTCGCCCTCCAGCAGACGCGAGAGGACCACGGTCTCGCCGATCTGGAAGGAGATGTATTTGCCGCCGACGTTCATCTCGACCTTGTCCTCGCCGTCAGCGCAGAAGCGCTCCAGATCGCTCAGCGCAGTGCCGGGCACGATGAAGCGGCAGTCATCGCCATAGCCCTCGACCTTCTCGCGGCGCAGCGCCAGACGATAGCCGTCCACGGCGACGATGTTCAAAACGCTGTTCTCCAGCTCGAAGAGCGCGCCGGTATAGACCGGGCGGGACTCGTTCGTGCTGATGGCAAAGGCGCACTCGTTGATCATCTTCTTCAGGATCCCCTGCGGCAAGGAAACGCCGCTCTCGCGGTCGAAGACCGGCAGCTCCGGGTAATCCTCGGCGTTCATGCCGATCACATCAAAATGCGCGCGTCCGCAGCGAACGTTCGCCGTGTCTCCCTGAACAGAGACCGTGACGACGCCGTCCGGCATGCGGCGCAGCATCTCACAGAAGAGTCTGGCGTTGATAACGATCGCGCCGGGCTCCTGCACATCCGCCTCGATGGTCGTATAGATCGCGCGCTTGAGGTCATATCCCGTCACGCGGACGTTCTGTCCCGCCTGGATCAAAAGTCCCTCGAGCGCGGTCACAGGGCTTTTTCCGGCCGCGGCTCTCGCGGCGGAGACGGCAGCCGCCTGCAGGGATGCTTTTTCACAAGAAAATTTCATGGTTGCGTCCTCCCGAAAAAATTGAACCTTTTCTCTCTGAAGAAAGAAATAATTTTAAATTCACAGTATCAGTAGTGATGATAAAATTGTGGAAAAGTGGAAAAATCCTTTGAAACAGCAAAGAAATCGACGTTTGAAAAAATGTGGAACGTTTTTCTGATTTTAAACAGCCTGATTTTGTCATAAAATGACCGACAGGATTTCAACAGTTGAAAATGAGAAAAATGTGGAAAACGGGATCAGTTTTTGGAGTTGATGTTGCTCATGATATCCTGTACCGTGCCGGGCATCTTGGGGTCGGTTTTCAGAAGATCCTCGATCTTGCGGATGGAGCTCAGCACGGTGGCGTGATTGCGCCCGCCGCACTCCGCGCCGATGGCGTTGAGTGAAAGATTCGTGAGATTGCGCATGAGATACATGGCGACCTGTCTTGCCGTGGCGATATTTTTGCTCTGCTTCTTTCCGCGGATCGCTTCACCCGCGAGACCGTAATAGCGGGCGGTCTCCTCGATGATGACGGCTGGCGTCGGGATATAGACGCCGGTGCGGATGACGTCCTGGATCGCGCGCTTGACGGTATCGACCGTGATGGTGGAGTCCATCAGATCATGATAGGCGGTCAGACGCTTGACGACGCCCTCCAGCTGGCGGACGTTGGACGTGATGTTCTCGGCGATGTAGCTCACGACCTCGTCGGAGAGGATCATGCCGAACTGCGCCGCCTTGTTGCGGATGATGGCCATGCGCGTTTCCAGATCCGGGGGCTGGACGTCCGCCAGCACGCCGCCCTCAAAGCGCGTGAGCAGACGCTCGTCGAGCTTGTTCATCTCCATCGGCGGGCGATCGGACGTGATAACGATCTGCTTTCCGGCCTCATACAGGGTGTTGAATGTGTGGAAAAATTCCTCCTGTGTTTGCTCCTTGCCGGCAATGAACTGCACGTCGTCCATCAAAAAGAGATCGGCATAGCGATATTTCTGCCGGAACGGCTCCATGGCGCCGATCTGGATGGAGCGGATCAGCTCGTTCGTGAAATCCTCGGACTTGACATAGACGATCACGGCGTTGGGATCGTTTTCGCGGATATACTGCCCGATGGCGAGCAGCAGATGCGTCTTGCCGAGACCGGAGTTGCCGTAGATGAACAGCGGATTATAGACCTTGCCGGGATTGTGCGCCGCGCCGATGGCGGCAGCGTGGGCAAATTTATTGGAGGGACCGACGACGAAGCGGTCGAACGTATAGACCGCCATCTCCGGGATTTCATCAGAGGTGGGCTTTTTTTCCTGATATTCGACGAGCTCGTCGTTTCCGGCGAGAATCTTCAGCTCGATCGGCGCCGAGAACAGCTCATACAGCGCGCCGCAGATCAGCTCCTCAAAGCGCGTGTGGATGATATCGCGCTTGAAATCGCTGGTCGTATGCACGACGAGCACGTTGTCGGAGATCTCGATCGGCGTGCAGTCGGAAAACCAGGTCTTGACGGCGGTCTGCGTCAGCTCGCCGGAGATGAGCTCCATGACGCTCTGCCAGATCTCATTGAGAGAATTCACAGACGGTCGCCCCCTTTCAGAAAAATAGCGATAGTATGACTGAATAATTATAGCAGATTCCCTGTTGAAAAGCAATACTAAATATTAAATATGTATAGCGTCAGCGTGCGGGATAAAAAAAGAGATGCCTTTTTCAGTAAAATATGCTATATTGCTTTTATACAGCAAAGAAAAGAAGGTCTCAGAGCCATGCAAACACCAAAGCTGATCGTGATGCTCACCTATAATGACAGGACGGTGGAGAACGCGCCCGAGATTTTTGAAGCCTGCAAAGCCTCCAAAGCCGAGCTCTGGGGCTTCAAGGAGGAGGGGCTCGCGCCGGAGAAGATGCAGGCGCTGTTCCGGCGGATGCAGGACTGCGGAAAGCAGACGGCGCTGGAGGTCGTGGCCTATTCGGAAGCGGAATGCATGCGCGGCGCGGCGCTTGCGGCGGCGTGCGGCTGCGACATTCTGATGGGGACGATCTATTCCGATGCGATCCGCGATTTCTGCCGCGAGAATGATCTGAAGTACATGCCGTTCGTCGGCGAGGTGACGGAGCGGCCCTCGATCCTGAACGGAACGGCGGAGGGCATGATCGCCGAGGCGAAGCGTTATCTGGAGCGCGGCGTCTATGGGATCGACCTGCTGGGGTATCGCTACACGGGCGACGCGGCGGCGCTCAACCGCGCGGTCGTCGCGGGTGTGGACGCGCCGGTGGTGATCGCCGGGAGCGTGAACAGCGTGGAGCGGCTGCGCGAGGTAAAGCAGACCGGCGCGTGGGGCTTTACGATCGGCAGCGCGTTCTTCGACGGCTGCTTCGGAGACGATATCCGCAGCGCGATCGATTTTGTATGTGACTATATGGAACAGGCGTAAAAAAACCAGTCTCACCGTGTGAATGCGGTCTGAGACTGGTTTCTTTTATTTCTCCGCGGGTCGAATCTGATCCGGCGGGATGAGATCATAGTCGAACATGACCTCGGAATGGTTATCGAGCACAAGCTCCCGGTCGATGAACGCGCCGGTCTCGGCGTCGAGCCGCTCGCAATAGATCCTGGAGACGCGGTAATACTTGTTCCCTTCCTTTTGGAAGTGGTGGTCCTCCTCCACGAGCGCATAGCGCCAGGGAAACGCGCGCTCGCTGCGCAGCTCGCCGTACAGGCGCTCGTTTTCACACCAGAGACAGAGCTGCACCGTCTGATCCGTATCGTTGCGGAAGCGATAGTCGATGTTGTTATAGCTCACGGAGGTGCCGGAGCTGAAGGGCACGCGCTTGCCGTGATCGGGCGCCAGCGCGTCGGAATGGCTGTGAAACTCCGTGACGGTCATGGGACTGTGCAGCACCAGCAGATGGATCGTGTTGCCGAGATTGCAAAGCCCGCCGCCGAGCCCCGGCTGCAGTTTGCCGCCGACGATCACGCGTCCGTCCAGATAGCCCTTGCGCTTGGTCGTCTTGCCGACGACCCGCCAGAAGGAGAAAGTTTCGCCCGGGCGGATGAGCAGACCGTTGAGCTGCCGGCAGGCAAGATCAATGTTCACGGCCTTGTTTTCCTGCAGGACGGGATCGATGCCCCTGCCGCGCTTGATCAGACCGTTGTCATGGCTGGAGACCAGATTGGCGAGCTTTTCGGTCTGCTTTTGGGATGCAAAGCGCTCCTTGCTGCGCGCGTTCTGGATGTGACGCTTTAGGATCTCCTTCTGCAGAGAGATGGCATAGGTCGTGGGGCTGATCTCGCAGAAGAGCTTGTCTCTCTGAAAAAGCATATCGTTTCCTCCGTCAAAAAGTAAAATCTTGCATAAAAGTATATCACAGATGCTGGAAACATTCAAGGTGCGCCGCTTGACGCAGACGCTTTTCGTTTGCTTTTTTGCCCTGTTGTGATATAATTAAATTTCATGATGGTTAAAAAAAGGCAGGTGAACGGAATGCTGACTGCATTCGAGGCATCGGAGCTGTTCCATGCGCCGGAGACGCCCGCGCTGCGGGCATTGATCGAGGGCGGACAGCTTCCGACGCTGTTTTCCGGTCTTCCGGCGGCGTCCCGGGCACATCTGGCGGCGGTCGTGTCACGCACGACGGAGCGCAGCGTGCTCGTGGTGTGTCCGGATGACGCGTCAGCGGAGATCTTTGCGCGCGACGCGGCCGCGCTTTTGGAGCGCGAGGTGCCGCTGCTGCCGGCGCGCGACTATACGTTCTATACGGCGGAGAGCGTTTCCCGCCAGACCGAGCAGAAGCGGCTGAGCGCGCTGCACGGGCTGCTCACCGGAGAGGCGCCCGTCGTGGTCGCGACGGTGGCGGGGCTGCTGCAGCGCGCGATCCCGCCAGAAAAGCTGCGGCAGGTCTCGTTCACGATCGAGGACGGCGCGACGGTGCCGCCGGAGGACGTGGAGGACGCGCTGCTGCGCTGCGGCTATGTGCGCACGCAGCAGGTCGAGGGTCCGGGACAGTTTTCCCGCCGCGGCGGGATCCTGGATCTGTTCTCCCCCGCTGATCTCGCGCCGATCCGCATCGAGTTCTGGGGCGACGACATCGACTCGATGTCCCGCTTCGACATCGAGAGCCAGCGCCGCACGGACAGTCTTCCCCGCTGCAGCATCCTGCCCGCCGCAGAAACGCTCACAACGCTCTATCCCGGCGGTGCGGCTGCTCTGGGGGATAAACTCACGGCGCTGAGTGAACGCGCCGCAAAGCGCAAAAACGCGCCCGTGGCGGCGGCTCTGGCCCAGACGCTGCGCGCCGACGGCGAAAAGCTCTCCGGCGGCGGACTGCTCCCGGCGGCGGACCGCTATATGGGCGTGATCTATTCCGAATTTTCCACCGCGCTGAGCTATCTCGCGCCGGACGCCGTCGTGCTGCTCGACCAGCCGGGGCGCTGTGCCGACCGCGCGAAGGAATACTTGAAGCTCCTCGGCGAGGACGTGGCGCAGCTGATGGCGTCCGGCACGCTCGCCGCGCGCGCGGACCAGTTCTGTCAGCCGTGGAGCGACGCGGTCCGCCGCGTCGCGGACTACGCGCTGATGTATGCCGACAGCTTCACGCTGGGACGCTATCCCGTCGACCCGAAGGCCGTGTGCGGCATCGTGGTCAAGCAGCTGCCGAGCTACGGCGGCAGCGTGCAGACGGCGGCGGGCGACATCGCGCACTATCTCTCGATGGACTTTCGCGTGGTGGTGCTGGCGGGCGACAGGCGGCGCGCGGAGCTGCTGCAGAACGTGCTGCAGGAGCGCGGCGTGCATGCCCGCGCGCTGGAGCACCCGAAGACGCTGCCCGCGCCGGGGCAATGCGTGATCACGGCGGGCAGTCTCTCGGCGGGACTGGAATATCCGCACGGGAAGCTCGCGATCCTGACCGATACGCAGATCGCCGCCTCCGGCATGCGCCGCAGCCGCCGCAAGGCGAGAAGCGACCGCGAGAAGCTGCAGAGCTATACCGATCTCACCGTGGGCGATCTCGTGGTGCACGAGATCCACGGCATCGGACGCTTTGCCGGCATCGTGCAGATGACGGTGGACGGCACGGTCAAGGACTATATCAAGATCTGCTTTGCCGGGACGGACAGTCTCTATGTCCCGGCGACGCAGCTCGACATGGTATCGAAATACATCGGCGCGGGCGAGGATCACCCCGTGAAGCTCTCAAAGATGGGCGGTGCGGACTGGTCGCGCACGAAAAGCCGCGCCAAGGCCAAGGCGAAGGATCTTGCGCGCGAGCTGACACAGCTCTATGCCGCGCGCGCCAGGACCGAGGGCCACGCCTTTCTGCCCGACACGCCGTGGCAGACGGAGTTTGAGGCCCGGTTCGGTTATCTCGAGACGGAGGATCAGCTCCGGTGCATCCGTGAGATCAAAAACGACATGGAGCGCCCGGTGCCGATGGACCGGCTGCTGTGCGGCGACGTGGGCTACGGCAAGACCGAAGTCGCGCTCAGGGCCGTGATGAAATGTGTGCTCGACGGCAAGCAGGCGGCGATCCTGGTCCCGACGACGGTGCTGGCGCAGCAGCACTTCAACACCGCGACGCAGCGCTTTTTCGGCTTCCCGGTGGAGATCCGGATGCTCTCGCGCTTCAGCACCCCGGCGCAGAGCCGCGCCGTGCTCGCCGAGATGGAAAGCGGCGCCTGCGACGTCGTGATCGGCACGCACAAGCTGCTGCAGAAGAATGTGAAATTCAAAAATCTCGGTCTGCTCGTCGTGGACGAGGAGCAGCGCTTCGGCGTGGCGCACAAGGAGCACATCAAGGAGCTCCGGAAGGATGTCGACGTGCTGACGCTCTCGGCAACGCCGATCCCGCGCACGCTGAACATGGCGCTCTCGGGCATCCGCGACATGTCCACGCTCGAGGAGCCGCCGCACGACCGGATGCCGGTGCAGACCTTTGTGATGGAGCACGACTGGAACGTGCTCGTGGACGCGATGCGGCGCGAGCTGCAGCGCGGCGGGCAGGTGTACTACCTGCACAACCGCATCGACAACATCGAGCGCACGGCGGCGCGGCTGATGCAGATGATGGACGGCGTTTCGATCGGCGTGGCGCACGGCAGGATGTCGGAGGATGAGCTCTCCGCCGCGATGACCGATCTCGCCGAGGGAAAAACGCAGGTGCTCGTATGCACGACGATCATCGAGACCGGCATCGACATCCCGAACGTGAACACGCTGATCATCGAGGACGCGGACAAGATGGGGCTTGCCCAGCTTCACCAGCTCCGAGGCCGCGTGGGCCGCTCCAACCGCCGCGCGAGCGCATATCTGACGTTCCGGCGTGGCAAAGTATTGAACGAGAACGCGGAAAAGCGGCTCGCCGCGATCCGGGAATTCGCCGAGTTCAACTCCGGCTTTCGCATCGCGATGCGCGATCTGGAGATCCGCGGCGCGGGCAATCTGCTCGGCGCGGACCAGAGCGGCTCGCTGATCGACGTCGGCTATGACATGTATTTGAAGCTCCTGGAGGAGGCCGTGCTCGAGGAGCGCGGCGAAAAGCCGGTCAAGAAGGCCGAGTGCGCGGCGGATCTCGCCGTCTCGGCAAACATCCCGGAGACCTACGTCCCCTCGCAGGAGCAGCGCATGGATCTCTACCGACGCATCGCGCTCGTGCGCACGGAGCCCGAGGCGGACGATCTGATGGACGAGATCATCGACCGCTTTGGCGATCCGCCGCCGCAGGTGCACAGTCTCGTGCAGGTGGCGCTGCTGCGCGGCGAGGCCGGTGCCGTCGGCGTGACGGACATCGCGCAGAAAAGCGGCGCGCTGCGCTTTTTGCTGGAGGACTTCGACCTCGAGCGCGTGTCGGCGCTGTACGCCCAGCCGCAGTTCAAGGGGCGGCTGCGCGTGGACGCGGGCGCGAAGCCCGGCGTGACGCTGAAGCTGAAAAATCCCAAGCGCGTGATCGAAGAGGCGCGCGCGTTCATCGCCGCATGGGCGGCCACAGAAAAGACCCCGGACTGATTTTGAAAAGGAGCTCTTTCGTATGAAACGCTATTTGTCGATCGCTCTGGCGCTGGCGCTGCTGCTGGGCGCGCTCTCCGGCTGCGCCGGCGGCACGGAGGTGCGCAGCTATTCCGAGGACGCGCTGAACGCCGACCCGGGTCAGCGCGTGATGGACGCCTACAGCCCCGACATGGTCGTGATGAAGATCGACGGCACGGAGGTGCGCTGGGACGAGTACGCCTTCTGGCTGTGCTCCACGGCGAAGGATCTGGCCGACGAGGCGGGCGTGACCGCGATCGAGGACTGGAACGCGGTCAATGACGCCGAGACCGGCGAGACCTATGCCGACATGCTGCGCAATACGGTCCTGAAGAACGAAAAACAGTTCCACTCGCTGGAGGCCAAGGCGGCGGACTATGGGCTGGAGCTGGGCGAAGAGGGCGCGGCGTACGTCGAGCAGTCGCTGCAGGAATCACTGGACAGCTTCAGCATCCCCTCCGAGGAGGAGGCAGGCGAGCTGCTGCACAAATATTATCTCGACACCGACGTCCTGCGCTATCAGGCGAAGATCGCCTATCTCTATCTGCTGCTGTACCAGGAGATGTTCGGACCCGAGGGCGAAAAGCTCTCGGAGGAGGAGCTGAACGATTATGTGGCGCAAAACGGCTATATGACCGTCAAGCACATCCTCTTCAGCACCGTGGACGAGAACAACGAGCCGATCGACGAGAGCGCCCTGCAGCGCAAGCTGGACCGGGCGCAGCGCGTGATCGAGCGGATCCAGGAGATCGAGGACCCGGAGGAGCGGCTGCGGCAGTTCGAGCGCTATATGCGCGACTACAACGAGGACCCCGGCGCGGAGCAGTACCCGGGCGGCTATTGCTTCACCGCGGGACAGATGGACGCGGCCTTTGAGACGGCGAGCGCGCAGCTGCAGCCCTACGAGATCACGCCGGAGCCGGTGCAGACGGAGCACGGCTATCACGTGATCCTGCGCATCCCCACGACGGGCGACGATGTGCTGGACTATAACGAGGACGGCACGCCCTACCTCCTGCGCTCGGACGCGGCGCAGGCCATCTACACGTCGCTCGTGCAGGCGTGGATCGCCGACGCCGAGGTCGAATGGTCGGAGGGCTTTGAGGATCTCGATATCCAGACGCTCTTTGCAAAGGAAGAGACCTTCTGGGAAAAAGCAGACATATTCCACTGGTTCCATTGAAAACAAAACATGCCGCAGGGGAGAGCTTTTTCGGCTCTCCCCTGCGGCATGTTATTTCTTCTTCTTTTTCAGCGGGACGATGGTGCCGTCCGGGTTTTCGATGCGGAGGCTCTCGAGCGTCTCGAGCGTGCCGCGGCGCCATTCGGCGAGATATTCCTCGCGCAGCGCCTGCCGCTCGGTCTTCTCCGCCTCGGTCAGCTCCCGCTCGCGGGAGATGCGCGTCAGCTCGCTGATGCGGTCCATTTTTTCCTGTGTCATATACGGTTCCTTTCATCGTGTAGGGCGGGGACCTGTGCCCCGCCGTTTGTGCGTCGAATGTCGGCGGCGGGCCACGGGCGCCCGCCCTACGGCGAACGTATTAATTCTTGAGCGAATGCAGCGGCGCGGGGATGCGTCCGCCGCGGGCGACGAAGGCCGCCGGGCTGCAGTCGTTCACCGGCATGACCGGCGCCGTGCCGAGCAGGCCGCCGAAGTCCACGCGGTCGCCCACGGTCTTGCCGGGCGCGGGGATGATGCGCACGGCGGTGGTCTTGTTGTTCACCATGCCGATGGCGGCCTCGTCCGCGATGACGGCGGAGATCGTCTCGGCGGTCGTGTCGCCGGGAACGGCGATCATATCGAGCCCGACCGAGCAGACGCAGGTCATGGCCTCGAGCTTCTCAATCGTGAGCTTCCCCGCCTCGGCGGCGGCGATCATGCCCGCGTCCTCGGAGACCGGGATGAACGCGCCCGAAAGCCCGCCGACGTGGCTCGACGCCATCACGCCGCCTTTTTTCACGGCGTCATTGAGCATGGCGAGCGCCGCCGTCGTGCCGGGCGCGCCGACGGACTCGAGCCCCAGCTCCTCCAAAATTGCCGCGACGCTGTCGCCCACGGCGGGCGTCGGCGCAAGCGAGAGATCGACGATGCCGAACGGCACGCCGAGCCGGTGCGCCGCCTCCTGCGCGACGAGCTGCCCCATGCGCGTGATGCGAAAGGCGGTCTTTTTGATGGTCTCCGCCGCGACGTCGAAGCTCTGCCCGCGCACGGATTTCAGCGCGTGCTCGACGACGCCGGGACCCGAAACGCCGACATGGATCTCACACTCCGGCTCGCCCACGCCGTGGAACGCGCCAGCCATGAAGGGGTTGTCCTCCACGGCGTTGCAGAACACGACGAGCTTGGCGCAGGCCATGCCGCCATTGTCTGCGGTGAGCGCGGCGGCGCGCTTGATGACGCGGCCCATTTCGGCGACGGCGTCCATGTTGATCCCCGCGCGGGTGGAGCCGACGTTCACGCTGGAGCAGACAAAGTCCGTCTCGCTCAGCGCCTCGGGGATGGAATCGATGAGCACACGGTCAGAGGCCGTCGCGCCCTTCTGCACGAGGGCGGAAAAGCCGCCCAAAAAGTTCACGCCGATCTCCTTTGCCGCGCGGTCGAGCGCCTTGGCGTAGGGAACGTAGTTCCTTGCCCCCGTGCCCGCGCCGACGAGGGCGATGGGCGTGACGGAGACGCGCTTGTTCACGATCGGGATGCCGAATTCGGCTTCGATATCCTCGCCGGTCTTCACTAGGTTCCCCGCGAGGCGGCAGATCTTGTCATAGACCTTGGCGCAGCTTCTGTCGATGTCCGTATCCGCGCAGTCGAGCAGCGAAATGCCCATCGTGATCGTGCGGATGTCGAGATGCTGCTGGTCGATCATCTCGATCGTCTGTAAAATCTCATTTCTCTGGATCATGGCGGCGCCTCAGATTCTGTGCATGGCGTTGAACACTTCTTCCCGCTGGGCGCGGATCTGCAGACCGCGCTCCTGCCCCTCGGCGTCGAGGAGCCTGGCAAGCTCGCCGAAGGGTACCGTGCACGCCGAGGCGTCCACGAGCATGATCATGGTGAAATATTCCTGCAGAACGGTCTGACTGATGTCGAGCACGTTCACGCCATAGCGCGCGAGGATATCGCAGACGCTCGCGATGATGCCGACCTTGTCTTTGCCGATCACGGTGACGATAGCACGCATAGAGAAGCCTCCTTACATCATTTCAAATTCATCGAGCGATTTTTCGAACGCCGGGATGAAGTGCGCCAGAAAATAGTCCACCTCCGGCAGCGCCATGCGTTCGAGCGCGGCGCGCGTCTGCTTTTCGGCGGCCAGGAATTCGTCGTTTCCGGCGCGGCGCTCGGCGATGCACTTGACGTACGCCGAGAGCTTGTCCGCTGCCTTCACGAGCGGCGACTCCGTCATGGCCGCGCGGTAGGCGCCCTGCATCTCGTCCGGCAGCATGGCGATGAGCTTTTCCACCGCCAGATGCTCCACCTCGTGGTAGGCGTGTGTGATCTCTTTGTTATGATACTTGATCGGCGTCGGCAGATCCCCAGTAAAGATCTCGCTCGCGTCGTGGAAAAGCGCCTGCGTCACGAGGGCGTTGACGTCGCATTCCTTCCCCAGCACGTCGCGGGAGATGACGCCCAGCGCGTGGGCGAACACGGCCACCTCGTGGCTGTGCTCCTGCACGTTTTCGGGGATGGCGCTGCGCATGAGTCCCCAGCGCCCGATGTATTTCATGCGGCTGATGAGCGCGAAAAAGCCGGAATCCTGCATATCGATCTGCTCCTTGAAAATAGTACGAGCTATTTTATCATGGCGGCGGCACATTGTAAAGCCGAAAAACTATTGCATTTTCAAAGGGTTGATGCTACAATACACGTTTGTGTGAAGAAACAGATTCCAATGAAAGAGTGATCCCAATGGACAAGCTGAGAAACGTCGCCATCATCGCCCACGTCGACCACGGCAAGACCACGCTCGTGGACGAGATGCTCAAGCAGAGCGGCGTATACCGTGAAAACCAGGAGGTCGTCGAGCGCGTCATGGACTCCAACGATCTGGAGCGCGAGCGCGGCATCACGATCCTCGCCAAGAACACCGCCGTCCGCTATGGCGACACGAAGATCAACATCGTCGACACCCCGGGCCACGCCGACTTCGGCGGCGAGGTCGAGCGCGTGCTGAAGATGGTCAACGGCGTCATCCTGCTCGTGGACGCCGCCGAGGGACCCATGCCGCAGACGCGGTTCGTGCTCTCGAAGGCGCTGGAGCTGGGGCACCGCGTGATCGTGGTCGTGAACAAAATCGACCGTCCCGACCAGCGCATCCACGAGGTCATCGACGAGGTGCTGGAGCTGCTGATGGATCTTGACGCGACGGATGAGCAGCTCGACTCCCCGATGCTCTTCTGCTCCGGCAGACAGGGCACGGCGAGCTACTCCCCCGAGGTGGAGGGCAAGGACCTCCGCCCGCTGTTCGACACGATCCTCGATTATATCCCCGAGCCGGAGATGGACACCGAGGCACCCTTCCAGATGCTCGTGAGCAGCATCGATTATAATGAGTTCGTCGGACGCATTGCGATCGGGCGCATCGAGCGCGGCACGATCCGCCAGAATCAGGAGATCGCCGTCTGCAACTACCACGCGCCGGACGCCGCGCCGAAAAAGGCCAAGGCCGTGAGCATGTACCAGTTCGAGGGCCTGAACCGCGCGCCCGTCACAGAGGCCTCCGCCGGCAATATCATCGCCATGTCCGGCATCGGCGACATCACGATCGGCGACACGATCTGCGCGACCGACTGCGTCGAGCCCATCGAATTTGTGAAGATCAGCGCGCCGACGCTGGAGATGACCTTCTCCGTCAACGACGGCCCCTTCGCCGGGCGCGAGGGCAAGTATGTCACGAGCCGCCAGATCCGCGAGCGGCTCATGCGCGAGACTTTAAAGGACGTGAGCCTGCGCGTGACCGAGATCGAAAACGCGACGGACTCGTTCAACGTCGCGGGGCGCGGCGAGATGAGCCTTTCCATCCTCATCGAGACGATGCGCCGCGAGGGCTATGAATTCCAGGTCTCTCCCCCGCGCGTGCTGTATCAGACGATCGACGGGAAGCAATGCGAGCCCATCGAGCGCCTGGTCGCGGACGTGCCGACGGAGGCGGTCGGCGCCGTGATCGAAAAGGTTTCCGCCCGCCGCGGCGAGCTGCAGGAGATGCTGCCCATCGGCAAGCGCACGCGCGTGACCTTCCTCGTGCCGAGCCGCGGTCTCTTCGGCTACCGGAACGAGTTCCTCACGGACACCAAGGGCGAGGGCATCATGGCCTCCGTCTTTGATTCCTACGCCCCCTACAAGGGCGATCTGCAGCGCCGCAGCACGGGCTCTCTCGTCGCGTTCGAGACCGGCGAGAGCGTGACCTACGGCCTGTTCAACGCGCAGGAGCGCGGCCAGCTCTTCATCGGACCGGGCGTGCCCGTGTATGAGGGCATGGTCGTGGGCGTCTGCCCGAAGGCCGAGGACATCAGCGTGAACGTCTGCAAGAAAAAACAGCTGACCAACATGCGCGCCGCCGGAAGCGACGAGGCCCTCCGTCTCGTCCCGCCGCGCCAGCTCAGTCTGGAGCAATGCCTGGAGTTCCTCGCGGACGATGAACTCCTCGAGGTCACGCCGAAGAGCCTCCGCATCCGCAAGCGCATCCTCGACCACAGCCTCCGCATGAAGGCGATCCACAGAAAGTAAACGAAATGCCTACAGCGCCCTTCTGAGTCGGAAGGGCGCTGTTGTTGAAAAGGAAGACGGCGTTTGGTATATTAATAATAGAAACATGTGATGATGCCGGTTGGGGGTGCGTGCGCATGAATGTTCGAACGTATCTGTTACGCCTCAAAAGAGCTGCTGTACTGGAAACCGTGTGGATATGTCTACTGATGAGTGAGCTGATCCTTGCCATCGGGCTGGCAGTTCTAAACTCCGGACAATGGCGCTTCTCAGCGGCGCTGGTTATTGCTGCAGCGATAGAAACCTTGGCGTACTTGCTGTATGTACGCAGCGAATCACGGATGCTCAAAACCTATGCAAATCCGCTTGCATTTCCCGTTCCGCAAAATAGGATTGCCAATGTCTCGCAGGGCAAGCTCGGACAGATGATAGATAAATCAGCCTATCTGTTTCTGGAGACATCGGAAAGCGGCGCTGTACGGGAATTGATACAAATCACAGAACGATTTGATGCAAAGCAGCTCGGGACAGAGCGAAAACGGTTGAACAGAATCATCAACAAACGCTTCAACGTGTCGAGCACGATGACGCTTTACGCGAAAGATTATCGTGTCAATTTGGTGGTGTTTGAAACTTCGCGGAAAGCGGCGGAACAGTGGGTCAACGCGAATGCGGAACAACTCTTGCGGCGAAGCGAGGCAATCATCAACGCTGCGATCGACGGAGATGCGAACGAACTTTTGTTCCCCGCCCTGCAGGAGCGCATTGACCTGAGACAATTTCAAAGATACAGGGCTGCCTTGTTTTTATTAGAGAGTCAATTTGGATTTGAGATATAGGCACAAACAGCACCCGTACCCCAGAACAAGGGAGCAGAAATCAATCAGAACAGCGCGGTGTGGGCACCGCGCCCTACGATGGGAAGACCCCGTCTCCGTAGGGCGCGATGCCCACATCGCGCCTTTCCCGCAGGGTCTTGAAATTTCGCGTTGCCGCAGGGACTCGGATGCGGCTGACGCCTGTAAGGCACATGACCACGCGCCCAAAACCCACGTTGAGCGATGAACCCGTTTTTGCAGCTCGAGGGAGCATCAGCCTGCGTTTCGCTAAGAACCCGCTAAGATTTACAAAATGTTCATAATTTGCTTGTTTTTCTCAATCATGGACCTTACAATTTGAGTGGAGAGCGGGCGGACACACAGGTTCGCCCGAAAACATTATTGAGATATGGAGGCAAAACATGGACAACAACGCAACCAACCAACGCGGTTCGTTTGGTTCGAACCTGGGGTTCCTGATGTCCGCCATCGGCTCTGCGGTCGGTCTGGGCAACATCTGGGGCTTCCCGTACAAGATGGGCGCCTGCGGCGGCTTCACGTTCCTGCTGGTCTATCTGGCGCTGGCGGTCTTCGTCGGCTTCGCGATCATGCTCGGCGAGCTGGCGCTCGGCAGAATGACGGGCTTCGGTCCGGTGAACGCCTATAAGGCGGTCTCGAAGAAATTCAAGTGGATCGGCTGGCTCGCCATCATCGCGCCGTTTCTGATCATGACGTTCTATTCGGTGCTCGGCGGCTACTGCATCTGGTACATCATCATCAACGTCAAGGGACTGTTTGCCGGTATGCCCGGCAGCGAGAGCTTCGGCGCGATGCTCACGAGCCCCATGCTGCAGATCGGCATGATGGTGCTGTTCATGCTCATCTGCTGGTTCATCAACCTCAACGGCGTCGGCGGCGGCATCGAAAAGTTCAACACCGTCGGTATGCCGGCGCTGTTCGTGATGCTCGTCATCATCATCGTCAAGGCCTGGACGCTGCCGAACGCGGGCGAGGGTCTGAAGTTTATGTTCGTGCCCGGCTACGCGGTCAAGAAGGGCTTCATTGCGGAGGCTCCGAACATCGTCTCCGTCCTGGCTACGGCAGGCGGGCAGATGTTCTTCTCGCTGTCGCTCGCGATGGGCGCGATGATCACCTACGGCTCTTACCTCGACAAGAAGGAAAATCTGCCGAAGAACTCTCTCATCATCGTCATCTCCGATACGCTCGTCGCGCTGATGGCGGGTCTCGCCGTCATTCCCGCCGCCGTTGCCAACGGCATCAACCAGGGCATGGCGGTCGGCGACATCAAGCTCAACGGCCCCGGCCTGCTGTTCAGCACGCTGCAGGACGTGTTCCAGAACATGGGCGCCATCGGCGGTCTGTTCGGCATCATCTTCTTCCTGCTCGTTCTGATCGCGGCGATCTCCTCCGCGATCTCCCTGATCGAGGCGGTCTCCGTCACGTTCATCGACCGCGCCTCGGCGAAGGGCAAGGAGCCCAGCCGCCCGCGCACGGTCACGCTCGTCTGCGTCATCATCACGGCCATCGCCTGCCTCGTCGCGGCGGACGGTCTTGGCAGCAACGGCTTCGCCCCCTGGCAGTTCTTCGGTCAGGGCGAGGATGCGGTCGCCGGTTGGAACGACTGCTGGCTGGACTTCATGGACGTCTGGTCTGAGGGCGTCATGATGCCGCTCGGCGCGATGCTCATGTCGATCATGGTCGGCTGGGAGCTGAAGCCCAAGTTCTTCCATCAGGAGATCGATTCCGGCTACTCCGGCGGGATCCACGGCTTCTGGGGCTTCTGCATCAAGTGGATCTGCCCGATCGTGATGTTCTTCATCCTGCTGGCGCAGGTGGACGGCTTTTTCGGCTTTGGCTGGTTCTAAATCAATAACCGCTTGATTCGAACCGTTTCTCTTTTTTCCATTTTCCAAAGCAACCACGCGTTTACCGCCCCCCTCCAAGGGCGGTAAATGTGTGGTTTTTGTGCTAAGAAATCGCAAAGTTCGTCCGGGTGCGGTCGGATCTGCACAGCGGATGTGGTACAATGACTGTTCGGGGAGGGGCTGACATGAAACAACAAACGCGGCTTTCACAGGGCGTGCGCGACGCGCTGATCTCGGCGGGGATCTTTCTCGCGGCGACGGGCGTCTGCGCGCTGATGGCCCATATCCACGACGACAACAACCCCTTTGCGCCGCAGGTGTTCACGCTGGCGGTCGTGCTCATCTCCTATTTCACGCGCAGCTATGTGCCGGGCATCGTCTGCTCTCTGCTGGGCGTGGTATGTGTGAACGTGCTGTTCACCTATCCGTTTTACCGGATGAATTTCACCGCGACGGGCTATCCGCTCACGTTTGCGGTGATGCTGTTCGTGTCCGTGCTCGTGAGCGCGCTCACGACGCGGGTAAGGCGCGAGGAGCAGCTGCGCTTTGAGATCGAAAAGGAAAAGCTGCGGGCGGGGCTGCTGCGCGCCGCGTCGCACGATCTGCGCACGCCGCTGACCGGAATCATCGGCTGCAGCTCCGCGATCCTGGAGCAGGACGCGCTCTCGGACGCGGAGGTGCGCGCGCTGGTCCGGGAGATCCGCACCAGCGCGCTGTGGCTGCGCCGCGTGACGGAAAACATCCTCTCCGTGACGCGCTTTCAGGAAGGCGTTGTGCTGCACACAGAGCCGGAGACCGTCGAGGAGGTGCTCGGCAGCGCGATCCGCAAGTTTCGCCGCAACACGGGCAGCACGCTCTCGGTCACGGTCGGGAGCGACACAGAGTTTTTGCTCGTGCCGATGGACGGACTGCTCATGGAGCAGGTCTTCATCAACCTGCTGGACAATGCGGCGCGCCACGCCGCGGGCGCGACGCGGGTCGCCGTCACGATGGCACGGGACCGTGACCGCGCGGTGATCACGTTTGCGGACGACGGCTGCGGGATCCCGCCGGAGCGGCGCGGCACGCTTTTTGAGCCCGGCGCGCCCAGCACATCGGCTGACGGCGGCATGGGCATCGGGCTGAGCGTATGCCGCGCTATCGTCGAGGCGCACGGCGGTACGATCGGGCTTGCAGCTTCGGCAGACGGCGCAAGCTTTGTGATCCGTCTGCCGCTGGACACGTTGGAAAAGGAGGAGACAGAATGATCCGGGACAAGGTTCTCGTCATTGAAGACGACACGGCGATCCGCCAGTATCTGAAAACGACGCTGCACGCCCATGGATATGACGTTTTGCTGGCGGAGACCGGCAGAAGCGCCATGCAGACGATCACCTCCCATTGTCCGGATGTGATCCTGCTGGATCTCGGGCTGCCGGACACGGACGGAGGCGAGATCATTCGTTCCGTGCGCGCATGGTCGCGCACGCCGATCGTGGTCATCTCCGCGCGCGACACAGAGCTTGACAAGGCGAAGGCGCTGGACATGGGCGCGGACGATTATCTGACCAAGCCCTTCGGGACGGTGGAGCTGCTGGCGCGTATCCGGACGGCGCTGCGCCACACATGCACCGCCGTCGAGGACGAGGGACTCGCCCTGACGGGCTTCTATCGGGTCCGGGATCTCGCGATCGACTATAAGCGCCATCGCGTCACACGCGCCGGCGAGGAGATCCGGCTCACGCCGAACGAGTTTCGCATCGTGGCGCTGCTCGGCAGGCACGCGGGACAGGTGCTCACCTATCAGACCATCATGCGGGAGATCTGGGGACCCGCCGCCGTGGGCGACAACAAGGTCCTGCGCGTGCACATGGCGAACATCCGCCGCAAGCTGGAGCGCACGCCCTCCGAGCCGGAATACATCTTCACGGAGCTCGGCGTTGGTTACCGCATGGCGGAGGAGGAATAAAAAGAATATCGGCGCGGTGTGGGCACCGCGCCCTACAGGGAAAGCAGATCCTTCTCCGTAGGGCGCGATGCCCACATCGCGCCGTTTGGTTTTGCCAAAAAGACACGCTGTTATTCTTTCGGAAGCGCACGTCTGATCAGAAACAGCAATATGGTTACGGCGAATGAAATAAGACCGATCAGTTGGACCTGTCCGAGCGTGAGATCAATATGGAAAACGCGCAGAAATTTTTCATATCCGACAGAACCGAACAATTCAAAAACAATCCCCGAAATACCAATAAGAAGCCAAGGGAGCGCTGCGATCATCATAAGTAATGTGACAACATGTTTTATGGTTTTTCGCATTTTATGAGACGCCTCCCATCCGTAGGGCGCGTGTGAAAAGACCCCAAATCTATGATTTGGTCGGTCGTTCCATGCGTAAGCTATGCCCACATCGCGCCGTGTCTATGTATTATATTTCCTCATAATACCGATCCAAAGCCCATTTGTCTGGGTTCAAATCGATATAATTCCAACAGTTCAGATAATCTTGCTCGTCCCGAATGATATGGTCGTGAAACGAGGTCTGCCAGAGCGGTTTTCCGACGGATTTTGTCACCAGCGTTTTGAAGGAACGAATCAAGCTTGAAATGTCGCGGCGGTCGGGATTTGATGCATCATCCAGAAGAAGCAGCAGATGAATGTGATTCGGCATAATCACATAGTTCTGCAGACCCGGTATACGCAGCGCGTGGCGCTCCGCGATTTGCCCAATGTTTGTTAAAGCGATTGTTGCGGGGACTGTCGCGCCGTCGCCGGGGACAACGCATGACAGAAGCGGTTTTCTGCCAGCTGTACAGATCGTAATGAAGTAAGCGCCGTTTCTTGAATAATCATATCCGGGCAGGCGCAGATGTTTTCGGGAAGGTTTGTGCATGAGGCATCTCCTTTGCGCTGCGTGCGAAAATCGGCGCGGTGTGGGCACCGCGCCCTACGATGGGGATAACCCTTTTTCGTAGGGCGCGATGCCCACATCGCGCCTTTCCCGCAATCGCTTAGAATTCCGCGTTGCCAACGGTTCTCGGGTGCAGCTCCACGTCGCGGATGTTGCTCACGCCGGTGAGATACATGACCATGCGCTCGAAGCCGAGGCCGAAGCCCGCGTGGCGCACCGAGCCGTATTTGCGCAGATCGAGATACCACCAATAGTCCTCCTCGTTCATGCCCAGCTCCTGGATGCGCTGCAGCAGCACGTCGTAGCGCTCCTCGCGCTGGCTGCCGCCGATGATCTCGCCGATGCCGGGCACGAGGCAGTCCGCCGCGGCGACGGTCTTGTTATCATCGTTCAGGCGCATATAGAAGGCCTTGATCTCCTTCGGGTAGTCCGTGACGAACACCGGGCGGCCGAAGATCTCCTCGGTGAGGAAGCGCTCGTGCTCGGTCTGCAGGTCGATGCCCCATTTCACGGGATAATCGAACTTCTTGCCGCTCTGAAGCAGCTTCTCGATGGCCTCGGTATAGGTGATGCGGCCGAATTCATTGTCCACGACGTTGTGCAGACGGTCGAGCAGTCCCTTGTCGACGAAGGAGTTGAAAAACTGCATCTCGTTCGGGCAGCGCTCGAGCACGGTGTTGATGATATACTTCACCATGCTCTCCATGCACTCGAGGTCGTCGTCCAGGTCGGCGAACGCCATCTCCGGCTCGATCATCCAGAACTCGGCGGCGTGGCGCTGCGTGTTGGAGTTCTCGGCGCGGAACGTGGGGCCGAAGGTGTACACGTCGCCGAACGCGAGGGCGAAGTTCTCCGCGTTGAGCTGGCCGGAGACGGTCAGGTTCGTGCTCTTGCCGAAGAAGTCCTTGGAGTAATCCACCTTGCCGTCCTCGGTGCGGGGCAGGTTTTCCAGATCGAGCGTCGTCACGCGGAACATCTCGCCCGCGCCCTCGGCGTCGGAGCCGGTGATGATCGGCGTGTTCACATACACAAAGCCGCGCTTCTGGAAAAACTCGTGCACGGCCTGCGCCGCCACGCTGCGGACGCGGAACGTCGCGTTGAAGAGGTTCGTGCGCGGACGCAGATGCTGGATCGTGCGCAGGAACTCCACGCTGTGGCGCTTTTTCTGCAGCGGGTAATCCGGCGCCGAGACGCCCTCGACCGCGATCTCGGTCGCCTTCAGCTCAAACGGCTGCTTGGCCTCGGGCGTCAGGACGAGCACGCCCTTGACGATGAACGCCGCGCCGACGTTCTGGCGTGCGATCTCGTCATAATTCGAGAGCTTCTCGCGCTCCATGACGACCTGCAGGCTCTTGACCGTGCTGCCGTCGTTGAGCTCGATGAAACCGAAATTCTTCATGTCGCGCGTCGTGCGCGCCCAGCCGCAGACGGTCAGCTCCTTGCCGTCAAAGGCCTGCGGATCGGCAAAGATGCCGGAAATACGAGTTCTGTCCATGCTGTCACCTCATTATACGATTATTTTCACTGCGGAGGGATGGTTCACCAGATGCACGACCTGGTGCGAGCCGCCGTCCTCCCCGTCCCGGGTCCAGGCGATCGGCTTGTCGAACGTGACGGTCAGATCCGCCGACTGCAGCAGGATCACGTTCACGCCGTCATATTTCTGCCCCAGCAGCCCGGAGGCGCTCCGGGTGAAGTCGGCAAAGCTCTTCGGCGTCGGCACGAGCAGGACCTCAAACTTGCCGTCCGAGAGGCTCACGAGATCCTTTTTCAGCTTTACGACGCCGGCGACGCGCGTGGAGTTCGATACGCCGCCGTATAGGACGTCGCCCTCGACCGTGCCGCCCTCATAGTCGATGCGGACATGGATGCTCTCCAGCTTGGAAAGCGCCCCCGCCGCGTGCAGCATATAGGCCAGATAGCCCAGCGCCGCCTTTTCGTTCTGCGGGGTCGCGTAGCTCACCTCTGTGAACGCGCCGAAGGCCGCGACATAGGTGAAATACGCGTCGTTCTGGAACCCGCCGACGTCGAAGGGATGCGGCGTGCCCTGTGCGATGACCAGCGCCGCCTCGACCGTGTCCTTGGGCAGTCCCAGCGTGTTCGCCACGTCGTTCGTGGAGCCCAGCGGGATATAGCCGAGCGGCGGCGGATCCGGGATCTGCATCAGGCCAGCGATGACCTCGCTGAGCGTGCCGTCGCCGCCGATGCAGGCGATCGTGTCAAACTGCGGCGCAAACTCCGCCGCAAAGCGTGTGGCGTCGCCCTGCGCCTCGGTGAAAAACACCGTGGTGCGGTAGCCGCCCTCGCTGAAAATACGCATCACATCGCCGAAGCCGTCCTTATAGCGGGCCTTCCCGGCAACGGGATTTATGATGAGCATGAGTTTCTTTTTCATATTGTGCTCCCTTTTGGGTTATCGTATGAAGCTGCCGACCGGATGGGTGCGGCGATCAGTTCCGTGTATCCCATAACGAAAAAAGGCATGACCATGATGGCCATGCCTTGTATTTCGAGATCAGCCAAGCTGGTTCATCTTCTGCGCCATCGCGGATTTGCGGTGCGCGGCCTTGTTCTTGTGGATCAGACCCTTGGACGCAGCGCGGTCAACAGCCTTGACAGCAACTTTATAGGTACTGACGGCGGCGTCATGATCGCCAGCGGCAACAGCGGCGTCAAACTTCTTCAGATCTGTTTTCAGCGCCGACTTCGCGGCCTTGTTGATCAGATTCTGACGCTTGGACTTGATGTCATTTTTCATCACAGACTTGATGTTCGGCATTTCCTAATCGTCACCTCCTACCATAAAGTATACAGTCAATTTCTGACTTGGCAGTATTCTGCATTTGTTGATACTATCACGAAAGCGCTGAAAAATCAAGTATTTTTTTCATTTTTTCTTGATTTTGTATACGCTTGTGTCTGCGGGAAAAACTGAACACAAGATGATGTGTTTTTTCGGCAATATGGAGGAGATTTTTCTATGGACCATCCTGTTCGGACCGACCTTGCGGTCGAAGCGAGAGCCCTGCACGCGGCAGATGCCGCGCTCTCCGGCGTCACAGCGGAGGAAACGCTGCGCGACGGCTTTTCCGTAACCACGGTGCGGATCACATCGGATGCAGGTTCAGATGTATTATGTAAACCAAAAGGCGTGTATCACACGGTCTCACTGGAGCCGGTGCTGCGCCGGGAGGACGATGCGTTTGCGCGTGCGGTCGGCGTGCTGTCCGTGCTTTTACGGCAAACGCTCCCCCTCTCGCCGGATATGACGGTTTTTGTTGTTGGGCTCGGCAACCGGGCGATCACGCCGGATGCGGTCGGTCCTGTGTCAGCCGAGCAGATTCTGGCGACGCGGCATCTGCGGGAACAGCTTCCGGACTCGTTCGGCAAACTTCGCAGCGTTTCTGTTCTGGCGCCCGGTGTGCTGGGTATGACCGGCATAGAATCGGCAGAGATGGTTCGAACGCTCTGTAAACAGGTCGGCGCTGACGCGGTCGTTGTGATCGACGCGCTTGCCTGCTCTGAGGCGGAGCGTCTGTGCCGCACGGTTCAGATCACCGACGCCGGGATCGTTCCCGGCTCCGGCGTTGGGAACGATCGCGCGGCGTTTGACCGGGACGGGCTCGGCGTTCCTGTGGCCGCGGTCGGTGTGCCGACGGTCATGGATGCCGGGATCGTCAGCGAGACGGACTCGTTGAACGGCCTGTTCATCACGCCGCGCGATATCGATGCTGTTGTGAAGGATTTTTCAAAAGTTGTGGCTTATGCGGTCAATCTCGCGCTGCAGCCCGAGCTCACGATCTCTGATCTGGATCTTTTGCTCTCCTGAAGTTGTTTCACGTGAAACATCCTCAGAAGAAGCTCGTTTCACGAAGGATTGTTTCACGTGAAACAGCCCAGAAAGACATATTGCAAAAAAAGAATATCCCTGTTATAATGATGCCAACCATTTAACAGGAGATTATCATGGCCAAAATCATTGCCGTGGCGAACCAAAAAGGCGGCGTGGGGAAAACGACGACCTGCGTCAATCTGACGTGCGCCATGAAGAAACGCGGCAAACGCGTTTTGCTGGTGGACTGCGACCCGCAGGGCAACAGCACCTCCGGCATGGGCGTGGACAAGCAGAGCACGCCGAACTGTTATGATATGATGATCAACGGCGCGGCCGCAGCCGACTGTATTCGCACCACGAAATGGGGCGATGTGCTGCCCGCGAACGTGAACCTGTCCGGCTGTTCGGTAGAGCTGGTGCAGGTCCCGCAGCGGGAATATGTGATGAAAAACGCGATCTCAACGGTCGCGGACCGGTATGATTATATCTTCATCGATTGCCCGCCGTCGCTGGAGCTGCTCACGATCAATGCGCTGACCTGCGCGACCGGGGTACTGATCCCGGTGCAATGCGAATATTACGCGCTGGAGGGCATCGCCGATCTGGTGCGCAGCATCAAAATGTGCAACCGCGGGCTGAACCCCGAGCTCGGGATCGAAGGCATCGTAATGACGATGTACGACGGCCGCACCAAGCTTTCCGATCAGGTCGTGACCGAGGTGAGACGTTTTTTCGGCAAAAAGGTGTACAAGACCATGATCCCGCGCAACGTACGGCTCTCGGAGGCTCCGAGCCACAGGAAACCCGCGATCGCCTATGACAAGGAGTCGAAGGGCTCCCGCGCCTATCTCCATCTGGCGTCAGAGATAATCAAGCGAGAGGAAAAGGCAGCCGAAAAGGCAAAAAAAGAGAAAGCCAAAGCGGAGGAAGCAGATGGCAAAGGATAAGAAAAAAGGGCTCGGAATGGGTCTGGACGCGCTCTTCGGCGAGGAATTCGAAACGACCGCCGCAGAGGAAAAAGACACGACCGAGCTTCCGATCGCAAAGATCGAGCCGCGCGCCGATCAGCCGCGAAAGCATTTTGATGAGCAGGCGCTGCTGGACCTGAGCGAGTCCATAGAGAAGCATGGCTTGATCCAGCCCATTACAGTACGCCCGCTCGACAGCGGATACTATCAGATCATCGCAGGCGAACGACGATGGCGCGCCGCACGCAAGGCGGGGCTGGAGACCGTTCCGGTTCACATCATCACAGCCGACGAGCAAAAAGCCATGGAGATGGCGCTCGTCGAAAATCTGCAGCGCGAGGATCTGAATCCGATCGAAGAGGCGCTGGGCTATCAAACGCTGCAGAATGAATACGGCATGACACAGGACGCCGTTGCGAAAACGGTGGGACGATCGCGACCAGCCATTGCAAACGCGCTGCGTCTGCTGGGTCTCAGCGAGCCTGTGCGGGAACTGGTCGAATCCGGGATGCTGTCCGCCGGACACGCCCGCGCACTGCTGCCGCTGGAGGACAGCGAGCTGCAGCTGGAAGCGGCAAACGCAGTCATTGCCAAGGAGCTGTCCGTAAGAAGAACGGAGTCGCTTGCAGCAGAGCTCCTGAAGGAAAAAAAGGAGCCCGCGAAAAGCAAGCCGCCGGCCGTAGACTATCTCGGAGAGTGCGCGCGCGAGCTGGAGCAAACGCTCGGACGACGCGTCCGCATGACGCAGGGCAGAAAAGGCGGGCGCATCGAACTGGAATTTTATGATGCCGACGACCGCGAGGCGCTGCTCGAGGCGCTGAAGCAGCTGCCGCGGCTGACACGCAGATATGAAAAGTGATACGCAAACTTGATATAGAGGAGATAAAACAGAAACATGATCGACATTCGACTGATACGTGAGAATCCCGACCTGGTGCGGGAAAATATCAAAAAGAAATTTCAGGACGCCAAGCTGCCGCTGGTCGATGAGGTGCTGGAGCTGGACAAGGCCAACCGCGCCGCGATCAACGAGGCGTCGAATCTGCGGGCACAGCGCAACAGCCTATCCAAGCAGATCGGAAAGCTGATGGGACAGGCCAAAAAAGACCCCTCCAAGCTGGAGGAGGTCGAAGCCATCAAGGCGCAGGTTACCGCGCAGGCGGAGCGTCTCGCGGAGCTGGAAAAGGAAGAGGAAGCGCTGAACGCGAAGATCCGCGATATCATGATGCGCATTCCGCAGATCATCGACGAATCCGTGCCGATCGGCCCGGATGACAGCCACAATGTCGAGGTACAGCGCTTCGGTGAGGCATCCGTACCGGACTTCCCGATCCCGTATCACACCGAGATCATGGAGTCCTTCGACGGCATCGATCTGGATGCGGCGCGCCGTGTCTCCGGCAACGGATTTTATTATCTCATGGGCGATATCGCCCGGCTGCACGAGGGCGTGCTGGCATACGCCCGCGATTTTATGATCGACAAGGGCTTTACCTATGTGATCCCGCCGTTCCTGATCCACGGCGCTGTCGTGGAGGGCGTCATGTCCTTCCCCGAAATGGACGCCATGATGTATAAGATCGAGGGAGAGGATCTCTATCTGATCGGCACGTCCGAGCACTCCATGATCGGCAGATATATCGACCAGATCCTTCCCGAGAGCGCGCTGCCGCAGACGCTCACGAGCTACAGCCCCTGCTTCCGGAAGGAAAAGGGCGCGCACGGCATCGAGGAGCGCGGCGTCTACCGCATCCATCAGTTCGAAAAGCAGGAGATGGTGGTCGTCTGCAAGCCCGAGGACAGCATGTACTGGTACGAAAAGCTGTGGCGGAATTCCGTCGAGCTCTTCCGCAGCCTGGATATCCCGGTCCGCCAGCTGGAGTGCTGCTCCGGCGACCTTGCGGATCTGAAGGTGAAGAGCTGTGATATCGAGGCATGGAGCCCGCGCCAGCAGAAGTTCTTCGAGGTCTGCTCCTGCTCCAACCTCGGTGACGCGCAGGCCCGCCGCCTCCGCATCCGCATCAAGAGCGAGGACGGCAAGAATTATCTGGCGCATACCCTCAACAATACCTGCGTCGCCCCGCCGCGCATGCTGATTGCGTTCCTGGAGAACAACCTGCAGCCCGACGGCACCGTCCGAATCCCCGAGGTCCTGCGTCCCTACATGGGCGGCAAGGAAGTCCTCATCCCCAAGTCGAAATAAGCCGAACGGCTTTTTCGAATAGACAAGCATTTCAATAGAAAGGAGAACAAAAAATGAGCAAACTCGTCAGCGAATTCAAAGAATTCATCATGAAGGGCAACGTGCTCGATATGGCGGTCGGCGTCATCGTCGGCGGCGCGTTCGGGTCCATCGTCAGCTCTCTCGTGGAAGACGTCCTCGGCCCCATCATCGGTCTGATCGTCGGCGGTCTGGAGTTCAGCAAGCTGAGCTTCGGTATTGGCGACGCCCAAATCATGTACGGCAACTTCATCCAGGCGATCATCAACTTCCTGATCGTCGCGCTCGTCATCTTCGCGCTCGTCAAGGCCGTGAACAAGGCCCGCGACCTCGCCTCGAAGAAGGAAGAAGAGAAGCCCGAAGAGCCCGCCGGTCCCACGACCGAAGAGCTGCTTGGCGACATCCTCGCAGAGCTGAAGAAAAAGCAGTAAGCGCCCGACACGGAATTACATAAATTCCCAAATATTTCTGCTTGACACCACAGGGCTTATATGCTATTATATATAAGCCCTGTGGGGCAGAAGTCAATATCGCGGAGTGGAGCAGTCGGTAGCTCGTCGGGCTCATAACCCGGAGGTCGCAGGTTCGAGTCCTGTCTCCGCAACCATGTCGAGTGAAGATAACGGATTTCGTTATCTTCACTCTTTTTTGTTGCAGCGGCAAGGTTTTTGCCTTGCTGCTTTTCTTATGCCGGGAGGGGAATGTACTCGATCTCCACGCCTTGGCGCACATCTGTCCTATAGTCCCGGCTGCAGCGAAAGGCGCTGTCCGGGAGCTCAATATAGCCGACGAAGCGGTAATAGATCACGATCCGTTGGGTGCGGCTCTTGCCGGAGCCCTGGGCCTCATAGACGTCGATGTGGTCGATGAGCTCCTGCAGCAGGGGAGCGGTCAGCGTTTTCATCTCCATGAACTTCCGGATCGCGGCGAGGAAAGACTCGGATTTCAGCGACTGATCTTCCAGCTCTGCAAGCCTTGCGTGGAGCGCAGCGATCTTTTCTTTCAACTCCAGTCGTTCGACCTCATATTTGTGGGACAGCTGCAAAAACCACTCATCTGTCACCTTTCCGGAAACGTTGTCCTCATACAGCTTTTCGAACAGATGCACCAGCATCTCGCTGCGGACGGTGGCCTTTTGAAGGTCGGCTTCCGCCTGTTTTCTTTCGGCGATCATTTCCTGATTCGTTTTCTGCGCAAGCAGGGCGGCAAAGCCCTCTTCATCGTGGTGAAGGTACGAGGCCAGCCGACCGAGCTCCAGCATGGCGATCTGCTCCACGGCATCAGCGCGGATATAGTGACGGGTTTCGCAGGTGCCGCGATAGTCCTTCACATAGTTGGAGCAGCTGAAATAGTGGATGTTCTTGTTGATCGTGTTGGTGTGGTACCAGAGCTTGCTGCCGCAATCGGCGCAGCGGAGCAGATCACTGAACATGTTCTTTTCGCCGTTCTCGGGCTTTGGCGGACGGTGCTTGGTGTTGCCGAGCATCTCCTGCACCCGATCGAATACATCACGCTCGATGATTGGTTCGTGGACATTTTTGAAGACCAGCCAATCCTCACGCGGATTGTCGATGCGGTCCTTCTTTTTGAAGGATTTGGAGTGCGTTTTGAAGTTGAGCACGTCGCCGCAATACTCCTGCCGGGACAATATGCCGAGCACCGTATTGTGCTTCCAATCGTAAGGGTCGGCGTTGACCTTTCTTCCGCCTCTTCCGATCCCTTTGGAGCGCCAATAGGCGGTGCAGGTCAGCACTTTTCGCTCTTTCAGAATGTGGGCGATGGAATCTGCGCCTTTGCCGTTTAGATACATGCTGAAGATCTCCTTCACGATCACGGACGCCTCCGGATCAATGATCCATTTCTTCGGATGGTCCGGGTCCTTCATGTACCCATACGGTGGCTGCGAGAGCGGTTCGCCGGAGTTGCCGCGAATGCGGTGCGCGGTGCGAACCTTGCGGCTGATATCTCGGGCGTACATCTCGTTCATGACGTTGCGGAACGGCGCGAGCTCGTTTTCTCCGTCGTCGCTGTCCACGCAATCGTTGATGGCGATGAAGCGAATGTCGTGGTCGGGGAAGTACGTATCCGTGTAATAGCCGACCTTCAGATAGTCACGACCGAGGCGGCTCATATCCTTCACGATGATGGTGGAGACATAGCCCATTTCAATGTCCTCCAACAGGTTCTGAAAGCTGGGGCGGTTGAAATTGGTGCCGGTGTATCCGTCATCCACATAGTATCGGGTGTTGCCGAAGTGATTTTCTTTGGCATATTTCTCAAGCATCCGCTTCTGATTGGCGATGGAATTGCTGTCGCCCTCGGTGCCGTCGTCTCTGGACAGGCGGCAGTAGAGCGCGGTAATTCCCGTGTTTTGCGGTTTCTTTTTCGACTGCATTCAGCCCTCCTTTCCGGCAGCCGAACAGGCATCTTCACCCGTCAGCATACCTTCTTCCGTAAAGGCTGACAAATCTGCAAAGTCACTGCCGATATAGTGGCGCAGGCAGTGGGACAGCGTTTGTTGATCGTTCCGGTGGTAGTCCACTGGGACATACCGGGACGCCACGGTATACCGGACGCCGTTGACGGTGTATTCCTGCTCGTCATGACCGATGCCGACGATAAAGACAGGTTCGCTGTTCATTCAGAGCCCTCCTTATCTGGTGTCGCGGTCTCGGTAGCGCTGCTTTTTCAGCAGGTTGAGACCGGCGATAATGTCTTCTTTGATTTGCTTATCCGTATAGTCGGCGGGGAAGTAGGAACGAAAATCATCCCGCCGCAGACGGATCTGCTCCCGCTGGTTTGGCTTCGGCTCGGACAGGACTGACGCGACAATCTTCGCGGTATCTCCCGCATAAAGCATTTCGCTCTCTTTTCGCATCCGACATGCCTGTGAGTAGGACGGTGTGCAGTCATAGAGTTCGATGGCGTCCGCCACGGCGCGTTGTTCGTGTTGCGACAGATACGAGAGTTCAACACCGACTGAAAAAGCAATACGCCCTTCATCCATCAGCGTGAGCAGCGGCGGGATCAGATGCGTAAGGCGGATATAGCGTTTAACCTGCCTGCCGCTGTCCTCCTCTGAAATAGCATCGACGGTCAGCTTCGGGCCAAGTTGGCCCGAAGTCCTGCCCTGATGCTTCAGTGCGTCAAACTTCATCTTATAAGCAAACGCCTTTTCACTCGGGAGAATGTGCTCCCGGTGGAGATTGCTGTCTACCAGCTGAATGGCAGCTTCCTCACGGCTGACGGCATGAACAAAGGCAGGAACCTCAACGATCCCTGCCTTCTGCGCTGCCCGGAGCCTCCGGTGGCCGGAGATGACTTCATATTCATTTGGTGCATCTTCCAGTGGCCGAACGATCAGCGGCGTGAGAATGCCGAGCTCCCGGACGCTCTCCACGAGGGCGTCCATTTCGGCGTCGTCCCGCACCTGATAGGGATGACCCTCAAACGGGTGCAGATTTGCAATTGCAATATTGGTTGTGGTATTCATCTTTCATAACTCCTTTGTGTTCTGTGTCGTTCGGGAATGGGCTGTTCCCGCTGTTTCAGTTCGTTGTCATAGACCAAATCGAGCGTTTCCTGCATATGAAAAGACCGCGCCTCCACGGACTTGGCGAGCTTCAGTTGCTCACGCAGAGCCGTGATCGACGCGGTCTTTTCGGTTTTCTGCTGCCGCAGCGATTCCTTTGTTTCGGGATCGGCACGGCGCATTTTGTTTTGTATGGATGCGCGCTCGGCGGTCATCTGATCGAGCGCTGCCTGTTTTTCTGCAATGAAGGCCTGCAGCTCATCCATGGTTTCAATTCCAGTCTCACCGAGAAAGCATGTTTCCCTGTCATACTGATCCAGCTTCCGCAGCTCCTCCCGGAGGAAGGGGCTGTTGGGTTTGTAAGCCGTTCCCTTCGGGAGAATACCGAGCTGATAGCAATAGTACAGATACAGCCGATAGATGTGCGACGGCCTCTGATGCGGTTGATGGGCATGGCGCAGGTGCTCGGGAACATCAGTCTGCCAACAGACAACCGCCTTCTTCGTCTGACTTGGATGCGATGCCAGGAACCGATACATGTTTTCCGGCACCCAGCGCTTATCCAGCGTGTCCAAACGCGTGAAGTGCGTATATTGTGGCAGCCGGATGCGGTAATGTACGCGGTCGGAGAAGTCTGTGATATATCCCAGCCGTCGAAGATATGCCTCCGCGTCCTGCAGCGTGCAGCTGTTTTGAAACGCCTCCCGAATGTCCTCGCGGTAGACGTTATACCGGGTCGGCTTGCCGTCCTTCTCATCAAAATACGCGGGACGGGACGGCGCCTTATGCGGTACGGGAACGACGGACAGACCATGCACCTGACAGTAATAGTCCGACACACGACGCATCCATTCGATCTCTTGCTTGGAGTGGTTATACTTCTTCCCATCCACGAAGGACACGGAATTGAAGACAAAGTGGTTGTGCAGGTGATCTTTGTCCAAATGGGTCGTGACGATGATTTGAAAGCGATCGCCCCACATAGCCTTTGCGGTCATGACGCCGATCTCATGACACAGCTCCGGCGTGACCTCGCCGGGCTTAAAGCTCTGGTAGCCGTGCCAGGCGATGTATCCGTCGGTCTTGTGAAACTGCTTCTTGGTCAGGATCATCTGCTGCACGGCGGTCTCTCTGATGCAGTTGATGGCGGTGACGAATTGACCGTCTGCTGTCGCTTCGGGACGTTCCACATACCGGGCTGCGTTCCAGAGATCCTCCAGATCCGGAATGGGGCAGGTTTTCTCCGGGTTCTCGGCGTAGTCGATCACGTCCTGAATGTTGCCGGAAATATGCCATAGTTTGGTCGTCGCCATCAGGACACCTCCTGGTCCAGCGTGTATGCTTCCTGCAGCTCTACGATGCTGCGCTCCAATCGGTGCGCTGCTTCTTTGAATTGCGGAGAGAGATTCGCTGCACGCAACATCATTTCATGGATGTCGTAGAGCTGCTTCATCACGTCCCAGAACTGCTTGGGCGGGATGGCCTCCGAGGATTTGCCGTCGATAAGGGAGCAGATATACTTTGACTGCGACATCCCGCGATCCTTTGCCAATCGTTCCAGCTTGCGTTTGAGCTTCGGCGGAAGTCGGATCGTGGTTTTCATGGTTTCGTGTTTCATAATGATTACTCCTTTGTAAATTTGAACGGGGGTATTCAGGGGTGCTCCCCTGGGACGAATGGATTGTGACGGCACAATCCGATGCTCGCTACCCTTATGGACAGGGGCGGGACGCCTCCATCCAACAGATAAGAAACATGCAGCCGCACATGAAAAGGGGTGTCACTTTTTGGGAAAGGTATCGCTACAAATCGTGTGCGATTCCTCAGCCGGTTCCACTTCGGATAATCGTTGAAGGGCGAGGGGCGAATGAAAACCGGCTGAGAAAGGGTGTACGTTCGTACGACCAATGTCACAGCATGCGGCATATTCCTTTGTAACCTCGCAGCCGCCTTCGATCCAGATAGAGGTTGTTGGTCGGCTCCAGACCGTATTTCTGTGCCTGCATCCCCATCTGCTGAACAAAGCTGCCCATGGACATGGTGTGATACGCGTTTTCCTCGCACCAAGTCTGATAGACCTCATAGAGATCCCTGGTGCTGCACTGATACCCTTCGCCGATGCGGATGTAGCCTTCGGATTCCAGAAATCCGGTTACGGTGTTGCTCTCGTAGATGCTGTCCTCCAGATTGCGCTTCGCTCGTTCGCTTTCCGTGAAGTGAAAGTCGTTTTTCAGCAACCGGCGCAATCCCTCCAGCGCCCACAGAAAGATGCCGTCGATCTCTGAGAGCAGCTTTTCTGACAGATACGGATCGTCCACTCTGTTTTCCGGCCGATCCTTTGTCTTCAGAATAAGCTGCCGGCGATAGAATCCGTCACTGCGGTCATACAGCGATTTCAGCGACCCGTTGCCGAATCCGATCAGCCGTGCGTACATGGCACCCTGATAGCTCTGGATGCCCTTTCGCTCTAAATCCATAGGAGTCTCCGCTGTGACGATGGCCTTGATGATGTTTGTCTCCGGGAGCGCTTCGAGCTTCATGTCGTCGTCCACCAAGAGGAGCTTGTGCTCCAGATCCGCTCTGGCAAAGCGGTTTGTTGCAACCTTCGCGATGCTTCCGGTGTTGAGAGAGCTTCCGAACAGAGCGGAGAGGACGACGCCGATCCGGGATTTGCCTTCGCCGCCACGGCCAACGATCATCAGCATTTTCTGCCCTCGGGTGGAGGGAATCAGACAGTAACCGATATACTCCTGCAAGGTAGGGATGTCCTCCGGATACAGCAGCTCATGGAGAAACTGCAGCCATCGCTTCGGCTCCGGCGCATCGGGGAGATAGGACACAGGGAGGCGGCTGACGCAGACCTCCTTTTCTGTGGACAGTGTACCGTCCACAAACAGAGTGCCGTTTGCGACGTGGATACGGTCTGCAAGCGCAGGAATCGACGCGCAGTAGGCTTCCGACTTCAAGACCTCGAACAGCGCCGGCACTTTCTTGGCAAGACCGTTGTGGATATACGGTTTCAGCCGTTTGTAGATCTCGCTTTTCAGCAGGCCTTCGTCTGCGATCCATCCGTCCACGCCGAAAAACTTGCGGTTCATGCATACCATTGGCAGTTCTGTGAGAAGATCCTCACAGAACAGCACCTCATCGACGCCGCCGTTCAGCAGCCAACGCGGCGCTTCCTGCTCCGTGTCGGCCTGGATTGCCTCATCCACAGGGGAGAGGACTTGGTTTTCTTTGTTCATAGTATTTTTCTCCTTTAATCATGATTGGTTTTTGGCGTACGAACGTACACCCTTCACTGCTCTCTTTTTCAGCCAGTAGAGTATTTGCAGCCCTCCTCTCATATAGATTTGGCTGGAAAAAGTGGGGGCAGTTATCAACAAATAAAAAGCACCTGCCGTAGCAGGCGCAGCGCGTGTGGTTTGCTAGAACATATGACCAATCCTTTCTGAGGGAAGGCGTCCCTCTATATGGGCAACGGCACTTCTACCCCCGAAATGTTCCTGAGATTTGATTTTTTATAGAAAAAAGCGACATCGGCGTCATTTGTGTCATAAACGCAAAAAGCGCCTGCAGGGGGTTACCCTCTGCAGGCGCTCAATCGGATTCCTTATTGAATTGTTCGTAAGCCTCGCCGATCTTTTTCAGTCGTTTCAGAACGGCGCTGTGTGTTTTGAAGCCGGTTTTCTCCGCGATCTCTTTCATCGTGTACCCCTGTGCACGGAGCATCAGGATGCGACGATCGGTCGGATCAATGGCTTCGAGAAACTGCTCTGTGTCAACCAGCGCAATCACCGCATCCTCGAGCTTGCGACCGGGAGCTCCGAACTTAAGCGGAAAGCTCTCAAATGGGTTTTTGCAGTTGTCTTCATCTCTCTCTTCTTCCTCCCGCAGCCGCTTTGCGCGCTCTGCCTCCAGAGAGCACTCCGCATGGGGCGATCGAGTGTGGTACCACGAACGGTAAAAGTCACGCTTCTTATTGCTGTTGCGGCGGTCGAAATCTTCCGGGCATCGAAACTCATTCGCGGTTTGAAGGACGGCGTTCAGATGATGCTTTTCCATCGCAGCGGGAACGATCTGCGACAAATGAATATGAAACTCTTCCAGAGGAACATAACCGAAGGTTAGGTGCCTGGCACTGCGATACAGCGTCTCAGCCGAGGGAATGATACCGCTGTCCAGCAGCTCCTGCACCCAGTATCCGCAGGAATGCGCAATAATGTATTCCGGCGCATAACCCGAGTAGGCCTCCATGAGTCCCTTGAAGCCGAGATGATTCCAGACCATGTAGGCGTAGCTGTCCATCATGAGCTCAAGAAACAGGTCGCTCTCGACCGCACGGATCACGTTCCAGTCGGTGAAATACGCGTCGATGCGTCGAGGCAGCTGCAGCTCCGGTGGAGCACGTTCTACAAGCTCCTTCGGGAGGAACAGATATGCCGGGATGTATTCGGAGTTGCGATAGGGCGTGATTTGGCCGTTTTTCCGTTTCAGCTGGATCGGCATATGCATCCGCTCCTTCCTGTTTAGCGTGTTGCCGGAGCGAGGGAGGGAGTCTCCCATGCTCCGACGATATTCTAACAGGAAACGAGTCCCATAAACGGGACTCCGAGAACTTGATATTCGTTTTTGTGGCGAAATCTTTAAAATTGCCTGGAATAATCTCGTATTGATTTTAGATTGAAGATATATTATAATTAGAGATACTTAGAGTTAAAATTAGAGATAACAGGAGGAGATTATATGGAATACCCGAGGAAAGAATCTCTTACCGTAGAATTCAAAAGTGATCTGCGTGTGTATCCCTTGAACAAATTATATGAGGATCTTGTTGGATTGGCAAATACGGATGGCGGCGTGCTGTTTCTCGGAATGGAAGATAACGGATCTCCTACCGGTGTGGATGTGCAGCACAAAAACTGTCAGGAGATGGAGGCTCGAATTCAGGATAACACGATTCCGGCGCTGTTTGCGAAAGCAACTATTGTTCAGCTGGATGGCGTTGACGTTCTGATGCTTGAGGTTCCGATTTCAAGGCAGCTTATGATGACATCTGAAGGAAAGTATCTCCGGCGCCGTTTGAAACGGGACGGAACCCCAGAGACGGTTGCTCTAAAACCGTATGAAATACTCCAGAGGCTGTCCTATATTCAGGCAATTGATCCTTCGGCACAAGTAGTGGAAGACGTGGAGGCTGAGCGCGCGCTTAGTCCGCTGGAACGAGAGCGACTGCGCAATATGATTCGGATTTACCACGGCGACGCATCTTTGCTGGAGCTTTCTGATGATGAATTGGACGGGGCGCTGGGATTCGTACGAGAGCGCGACGGAAAGAGATATCCCACGATTGCCGGTCTTCTGATGATCGGAAATGAAACCTATATCCGGCAGTGCGTTCCCAGTCATGAGGTTTTATTTCAGGTTCTGGATGGCGTAAATGTTCTGTCAAATCCGCCGGCGATGCACGCCTCTCTGCTGCAGACATTTGAAAAGGTCGATCTTTTGTTTCAGTCACGGATAGTGGAACAGGAGCTTCAAATTGGCATGTTCCGCGTTCCGATTCCGAACTATGAAAAAGACGCCTTTCGCGAGGGCTTTGTAAACGCTTTGGTGCACAGAGACTATTTTCGCGTTGGCGCCGTTCAGGTGCAGCTTCAGCGTGACTCTCTCACGATCGCAAGTCCGGGCGGATTTATGGAGGGCATCACATCCGAAAACATTCTGACGGCAGCCCCAACGCCCCGCAATGCGCTTTTGGCGGAAGCCGTAAAGCGAATCGGTCTTGCTGAGCGAACCGGGCGCGGAATTGATAAAATATATATTGCAATGCTGAGAAGCGGGCATGCGATTCCTGATTTTTCTGCCTCGACGAACACATCTGTCGTTTTGAAGCTCAATAGTGCAGAGCTGGACGAAAACTATATTAAAATGATCGTTCTGGAAGAAGAGCGGCTGCAGAAGGCCATGCCGGTTGATGCGCTGATTGTCCTTTCGGTCCTGAAAACAGAACGTCGCGCAACGCTCAAATTCCTTGCATCTAAGATTCAAAAGGATGTATCGGAAGCGAGAAGTGTTGTGGAGTGGTTGATCGAGCTCGGGATGATCGAAGGCGTTGGAAACGGCAGCGCTCGGCGATATATGCTCAGCTCAAAGGTATATTCCATTACAAATAATAAAGCCGGATATACCCGTCAGAGAGGATGGGATACGCTTCAGGAGCGGGAGCTGATCCTTGCTCACATGGACAAATATCATGAGATCGACCGTCAAGGTGTTGTCGAGCTTTGCAGATGTACGCCAAACCATGCATCCTGGCTGCTGCGGCAACTAACAGCCTCCGGAGATTTGGAGCTTGTTGGAAGCGGCAGGTTTGCAAAGTATGTTTTAGCAAACAAAGATCATCTCTAAGTTCAATTAAGAGTAACTTAGAGATACTTAGAGAAAGTTAGAGATAATCATGATAACGAAGTATCACGCCAAATATTATGCGACCGTTTTGTCGAACCAAGCCATCGGCGGGCAGATCGACAGTTTGTCGCAGTCGCTCTTGAATGCCGCTGTGGATATCAATCCGCACCAGATCGAGGCAGCGCTGTTTGCGTTTCAGTCTCCGCTGTCCAAGGGCGTCATTTTTGCAGATGAGGTCGGTCTTGGCAAGACGATTGAAGCAGGTCTTGTTCTCTGCCAGTATTGGGCAGTCGGAAAGAGAAAGATCATCGTGATCTGTCCCGCTTCGATCCGGAAACAGTGGGGATATGAGCTCACAGAAAAGTTTGGTATCGAAAACGAAGTGCTGGATGCCAGAAACTACCGGGATTATGAGCGGCGGGGCTTGGACCCGCTTGATCAAAAAAAGGTTGTGATCTGCTCCTATAACTTTGCCGCACGCAAAAAGGATGAGATCAAGCGGCATGGGTTTGACTTTGCCATCATCGATGAAGCGCATAAGCTGAGAAATGTTTATAAAAAGAAGGCAAAAACAGCACAGGCGATCAAAGAAGCGCTCTCCGATGTGAAAAAGCTGCTTTTGACAGCCACACCGTTTCAGAATTCCCTCATGGAGCTGTTCGGGCTCACCAGTGTTGTGGATGACAACATCTTTGGCGACGCGCGCTCCTTCCGTGCGGAGTATGTGTATGATGAGAATCTGTCGGACCTTCGGCAGCGGCTTTTGCCCTATTATAAGCGCACACTGCGCCGGGATGTGAGGGAATACATCAACTACACGAATCGCCTTCCGATCACGCAGCAGTTTGACGCCACGGATCTGGAATCGAAGCTGTACGAGGATGTTTCCGAATTTCTGCGCCGAGAGGACATTTATTCTGTCCCCAAGCGTCAGCGTATGCTGACTACGATGATCATCCGGAAAATACTGGCGTCGTCTACCTATGCGCTCATCGGAACGCTGAGGACGGTGAAAGCCCGCCTGGAGCAGATGCTGAACAATGAGGCTGTTCGGCAGCTCACACTGGCAGATTACATGGATGAGGACGAAGCGGAGCTATATGAGGAGGATGACGACGAGGAAAACCTGCTGGAAGACGAAAAGATCGATCTCGATAAGCTCCGGGAAGAGATCCATACCATAGAGGGATTTATCGAAACTGCGCTGAAGATCCAGCATGATTCCAAGTCGGAAGCACTTTTGCAGGCGCTTGACCAGTCGTTCCAAATGCTGCCAAAGACCGGTGCGAAGCAAAAAGCCCTCATTTTCACCGAATCCACGCGGACGCAGCAGTATCTGAAGGATTATTTGAATCAGCATGGTTACGCAGGAAAGATCGTAACCTTCAACGGCTCCAACAACGATCCCGATTCCAACGCGATCTATGATGCCTGGTTGTCCGAGAATGCTTATAACGGCAAGGCGAGCGGCATCAAGGCAGCGGATAAACGCGTCGCATTGGTGGAGCATTTCCGGGATGAAGCGGAAATCATGATCGCCACGGAAGCGGCGGCGGAGGGCCTGAATCTGCAGTTCTGCTCTTTGGTGGTCAACTATGATCTGCCGTGGAACCCGCAGCGAATCGAGCAGCGCATCGGCCGCTGCCACAGATACGGTCAGAAATGTGACGTTGTGGTCGTCAATTTCGTGAACCGGCGCAATTATGCGGATGTCCGAGTTTATAACCTGCTGCTCGACAAATTCCATCTGTTCGATGATGTGTTTGGGGCATCTGACGACGTGCTGGGCCAGGCGGACGCAATAGACTTTGAAAAGCGCATCTGGGAGATCTATCAGGAATGCCGCACGGAAGCCGAGATCAACGCAGCGTTTGAAAAGCTCCAGCAGGATCTGCAGGACCAGATCAACGAGAAGATGAAGGATGTGCGCGAGCAGGTTCTCGAGCACTTTGATATCGGTGTTCAGGAGCGGCTGAAGCTTGCCAAAAGCGAGACCGGCGCGTTCCTGAATCGGTACGAGCACATCTTTTGGGAGTTGACCAAGTATATTCTCGGAAAAGATGCAGAGTTTGACGATGAAACGCATGCCTTCCGCCTGCTGCGGCCGATTGTTGGGTGCAGAACCGGAAAGTATGAACTCCTGTCCTGCGTGACGGATGGGATTCCGTATCGCCTTTCGCATCCGCTGGCGCAGTATGTTCTGCAGACGGCCTTGTCGCTGCAGACTGAGGACGGCGCTGTTACCTTCCGTGAGAACGATCTGGCGCTGAAGGTGACGCTGCCGGATTATCTGAAAAACCAGTCCGGCTATCTGGTCCTTTCCCATTTGGCGGTCTCTGCCTTTGACGATGAACAGTATTGCCTCTTTACCGCTTTTACAAAGGACGGGAGATTCCTCACGCAGGAGGATTGTGAAAAGCTGTTCCTCTGCGGCGGTGCGGAGACGGTGCTTCGGGAGATTTCGCCGGAAGTCCGCCGGAAGCTGGGCGTCAATTCCGTACAGCACACCAAGAGCAAGCTGCAGCAGATCGACAGCCGCAATCTGGAATACTTCCGCGATGAGGAAGAGCGCATTTTCCGCTGGGAAAAAGATCTGATCGAGAGCATCGAGCGTGAGTTGGATATCGTAAAGCGCGCGATTCGGGAGCAGGAGCGGCTGTCCCGCAGCGCAGCAAATATGGAGGAAAAGCTCGCCATCACAAAGAAGATCGATGAGCTGGAACGGCAGAAGCGCAAGAAACGCAATGAGCTTGCTGACCGCGAGGACGAGGTCAGCGCGCAGCGCCGACGCATGATCGAGGAGCTTGATCGCCGAAAGGTTCAGAAAACCGCAACGGATGACATTTTCGTCATTGCCTGGAATGTCGTTTCATAACTGAACAAAATGAAAAAGAGCGCCATTTTCGGCGCTCTTTTTTCATGTTTGGCTTGCGTCACAACGGTTAGTATGTTAGTATGTAAACATACATACTTTTTGGAGGAGGTGAGAGAATGTCAAATGAAAAAGAAGCCTTCGGCGCATTGCTTCGGAGGCTGATAAAAGATGCTGGTATCACGCAGAGTGAGTTTTATGAGCGCGCGGAGATCACGAAACCATATTTTTATGACATTCTTCGGGGCAACCCGCCTCCGCCATATTTACAAAAACTGTTCATGGAAATTTTGAAAGCGCCGCATCAGGATGTCCTTACGTTTTATGATTTAGCGGCGCATATACGAGAAGAGCTTCCGGCAGACGTGCAGTTGGCAGTGAAGGAACACACTTCTCTGATCCCGCAATTTCGTGCTTTGATTGAACATACAGAACAGGAGAAACACCATGAATGAGAGAATGAAGCGATTCACCGATCTGATGCGTCAGATCTTCGAGCTGGATAAATCCGATCTGGATTTCGGAATTTACCGCATCATGAACATCCGCAAAGCGGAGATCGAGCGGTTTCTGACGGAAGGTCTGCCGGAGAAGGTGCATGATACGCTTGCTCCGTTCGCGCAGGGGGATCAGGACGAGATCAAAGCCCGCATGGCGCAAATAGAGCAAGCTTTGGGTGACGTATCAGCCATTCCTGATGCAGTCCCCATGAAGGCGGAATATCTGCAATTGCAGAAGCAGCTCGCTGAGGGTACGGATCTTGCCGCGTTGGAGACGGACGTCTATTCTGCGCTGTATTCCTTCTTCAACCGGTACTATGAAGAGGGCGATTTCATCTCCAAGCGCCGCTATAAGGAGGGCGTCTATGCCATTCCGTATGAGGGCGAGGAAGTAAAGCTCTATTGGGCGAATCAGGATCAGTATTACATCAAGACCAGCGAAAACTTCAAGGACTATACTTTCCTCGTCGGGGATTATACCGTTCACTTCCGGCTGGTGGACGCCACGACCGAGCAGAACAACAACAAGGAGCAGGCGGACAGCAAGCGCGTCTTCATGCTCTTTACGGAGGATGAGGAGAATTATCCCGGCATCCGGACCTTCGAATACAACGATGAGACGAAAGAGCTGATCATCCGTTTTGTTTTCGATATTCCGGAGGATAAGAAGCGGAAGTATTTCGATGAGAACTACGCAGCGATCCGCAGCTTCGTCTTTGATAATCATCTCCCCATGTGGCAGGAGCTGCTTGCGCCGATCGCGACTGGGAAGGGCAAGGAGACGACAGACCTGCTGCAGAAGCATCTGAAAGGCTACGTTGCCAAGAACACCTTTGACTATTTCATTCATAAGGATCTTCGCGGCTTTCTGTCCCGGGAGCTGGATTTCTATATCAAGAGTGAGATCATGCATCTGGATGATCTGGATACCGGGAACGAAGCGCGCGTGGAGACGTATCTCGCCAAGATCCGCGCGGTGAAGCGCGTCGGCAAGATCATCATCGATTTCCTCGCGCAGATCGAGGATTTCCAGAAAAAGCTCTGGCTGAAAAAGAAATTTGTCGTCGAGACGAACTGGTGCATGACGCTCGACCGCGTGGATGAATCCTTCTGGCAGGAGATCATTGAGAATCGGGCACAGATCGAAGAATGGATCGCCATGTACGCCATCGATGAGGTGGAGCCCGCCATTGGAGTGGAAGGCTGGACCGATCCGCCCAGCATGGAATTCCTGCGCCAGAATCAGAATCTGCTGATCGATACAAAGCATTTCAGCGATGATTTCAAGATGAGGTTGGTAGCGACAATCGATCATTTGGATGAACAGACCAGCGGGTTGATGATAGATTCCGACAATTATCAAGCGCTCAAACTTTTATATGATAAGTATTATAAGTGGTTCAATAATGTTCACATTGATCCTCCGTATAATACGGACACGAGCGGCTTTTTGTATAAAAACAACTATCGTCATTCCAGTTGGGCGAGCATGATGCTTGACAGACTAATTCTTGCGGATCAGATGCTTGAGGACGAAGAAGGCTCTTTACAATGCCATATTGATGAAAATGAATATGAGCTATTGTTTAATATTTTTAGTCAAATCCCAAGGCAGAACGCGGGTACAATAATATGGGATAAGCTCAATCCAATGCTAGGTCGCAAAGGAGTAGCAACCCAGCATGAGTATGTTGTATTTCGATCAAATTTTGACAAATCTATTTATGCAAGAAACGACAACATTGATAGAATTTTTGCCTATGAAGAAGCCGCTATAGCACACCATAACGGGATTAATGAGGAGAGCAGGAAAGAATTTGCTTCTATGCTCAACAAAGATGAAAAGCTTTCAGGAGGAGATAGAGCATATCATTTCATTGACGACGATGGAAATGTATTTCGTCTTGTGGCAATGGGTGCACCAGAAAAGCGAACAGATCCCAAATATTTCATTCCGTTGATTCATCCTGTAACAGGAAAGCCTTGCCCAGTGCCTTCAAATGGGTGGTCGAGAAAACCTGAAACGATGGAGCAAATGATTAAAGATGAAACTATCGTTTTTGGAAAAGACGAGAGCACACAGCCGCAAAAGAAAGTAATTTTGTCTCGTGCTGGGGAGAGGCAAATATCGTCAGTATTAGAGAATGGTAAAAGCGGAAAAGCGGACTTGGATAAATTGGGATTTGATTTTCCGTATGCTCATCCAGTTTCTTTATATGAAACTTTAATATCAGCCAATCACGGAACTCATATTTTAGATTTCTTTGCAGGATCTGGTACAACCGGACATGCAGCAATCAATTTAACCCGAGGGGATGGCAAAAGTAGAAAGTATTGTCTTGTAGAAATGGGAGAATACTTTGATAAAGTTACTAGACCCCGCATGCAAAAAGTTGTTTATGCTGCCGACTGGAAAGATGGCAAGCCTCAGAATCGCAATACCGGAGTTTCCCAAATCATCAAGTATATGCGTCTGGAAAGCTATGAAGATGCCCTCTCCAACATAAGTCTCAACGATGACGTTTCTCACGGCATGGTCAGCCTGTTCGATGAGGAGTATCTCATCCACTACATGCTGGATCTGGAGAGCCGGGACAGCCTGCTGGACATGGAGGCGTTCTGCGAGCCCTTCTCCTATCAGATGAAGATCACCGAGAAAAACGAATGCAAGACACGCCCGGTCGATCTGGTGGAGACGTTCAACTATCTCATCGGCCTGACCGTGGTGCGTCAGGGAGCCGCTTCGTATTTTGCCGCGAAGCCGTCCGAGGAGGCTGCCTATGAGGGCGCCGTCGATCTGGTGAAAGATTTTGGAGGGGAATATGCGTTCCGGCAGATCGAAGGCACGCTCCCGGATGGCAAACGCGCGCTCGTGATCTGGCGCACCGTGACGGATGACGTTCTGAAAAGCAATGCCGCGCTGGATGCCTATTTCACCAAGTACCGCATCAATCCCGCCGACCGCGAATACGATGTGATCTTTGTCAACGGCGACAGCAATCTGGAAAATCTCCGTACTGCCAATGAGAGCTGGAAGGTTCAGATGACCGAAATCGAATTCAAGCGGCGCATGTTCGAGGAGGCGTGAGCATGGCAAGACGACAAACCACGCCTGAAGTCCCGTTTGACGATCAGCTGATCCTGTTTCGCTATTTCCTGCGGGAGCTGGGAATCCATTCCCTTTCCGATCTCGGGAGAAAGCTGAACACGACGGAATACGAGGGCGTCAACGAGAGCGGGAACACCTGGTTTTATGAATATCTCGCGCAGATTGCCCGCAGAAACGGCGGCAATGTGAGCGCCGATCGGCTGCGGCTGTATGATGAGAACATTTGCCGCCACACGAAGCAGATCGGCGAAAAGCGCGGGAAGCTGCAGTGGAAATACTTTCAGTATCTCTCGCTGCTCTTTACGGAGATCTATCTGGATCGCTATTTCTCCGACAGAGACGGTTTCTGCAAAGACCTGAATGCGTTTCTGGCGGAAGTCAGCACGGACTCCCTCGGCCTGATCCAGTTTGAGCCCTATACGCCGGAGAAGATGAACAAGCTGGCGTTCATGTGCGCGACCGGCAGCGGCAAGACGCTGATCATGCATGTGAACATTCTCCAGTTTCTGCATTACTTCCGCAGAGCAAAGCGGCTGAACAGCAGGCTTTCGATCAATAAGATCATCGTGCTGGCGCCGAACGAGGGCATGAGCAAGCAGCATCTGGAGGAACTGAAGCTGTCCTCGATCCCCGCCGCCATGTTCGACAAGGACAGCGGATTCACCGTGCAGCGGGAAGACGTCCTCGTGATCGACATGAACAAGCTCAAGGAAGAGGGCAAGGTCAAAACGGTCTCGGTCGACAGCTTTGAACAGAACAATCTGGTGCTGGTGGACGAAGGGCATCGCGGCCTCTCCGGGAACGTGTGGTACGATTATCGCACCAGACTTTCCGCCGACGGGTTTTCCTTCGAGTATTCTGCGACGTTCAAGCAGGCGCTGAATGCCAACGCCCGCGGCAGCACCGCCAAGGCGAAGGAAGAGCGGGCACTGATGGAGGAATACGGGAAATCCATCCTCATGGATTATTCCTACAAGTATTTCTACGAGGACGGATACGGCAAGGATTACCGGATCTACAATCTCAGAAGCAGCATTGACGATGAACAGCGATTGCTGTATCTGACAGGATGCCTTTTGTCCTTCTATCAGCAGATGAAGCTGTACCGCACCGCAGGCGCCTCGCTCCGAGACTTTCACATTGAGCAGCCGCTGCTGGTATTCGTCGGCAATCGCGTGACGTCCACGACTTCAAAGGATGAACTGACGGATGTTGAAGAAGTGCTGCGGTTTCTGGATCAGTTTGTGCGAAACAGAGGGAAGTCAACAGGTCGGATCGCGGATGTATTGAACAATGAAACTGGTTTGGTGGATGAAAACAGCGACGATCTGTTCTATGGGGATTTCTATGCCCTGCAGCATATTTTTGGCTTAACTCCGGACGCAAATGTGGTGTTCGATGATATCCTTCGCTTGGTGTTCAATACGGATACCGGCGCGGAGGAGCCGCGGCTGCATCTGGCAAACATCAAGCAGGTTCCGGGCGAGATCGGGCTGAAGATCGGAGAATATGGAGATTATTTCGGCGTGATCAGCATCGGCGATACCGCAGGCTTGATCAAGCTGTGCGATCAGCAGGGGATTCCGTCAAAAACAGAAGAATTTATTTCCGCCTCGATGTTCCGTTCGATCAACAGTAAGGATTCCAGAATCAATCTGCTGATCGGCTCCCGGAAGTTCACCGAAGGTTGGAACAGTTGGCGTGTCTCTACGATGGGGCTGATCAACTTCGCCAAGGGCGAGGGCTCGCAGGCCATTCAACTGTTTGGTCGCGGTGTGCGTCTGAAGGGATATCAGGGCTGCCTGAAGCGATCCCGCAAGCTGGAAGACCGAAGCGCGGCCGTGCCGAAGGATCTTGAGATTTTGGAAACGCTCACGATTTTCGGCATCAAGGCGCAGTATATGGAGGACTTCAAAAAGTATCTGGAGCTGGAAGGCGCCCCGACCAACGAGAAGCCGCTGGAGTTTACGCTGCCTGTGATCAGCCGATACAAGGAGGTTGCAGACAAAAAGCTCCATGTGATCAAGGTCAAGGACGGCGTCAATTTCAAGAAGCAGTCGAAGCGGCTGGTTTTGACAGCGCCTGATGATGGGTTCCTGCGTTATCTGCTGCGCAGCAAGACGAAAATCGACTGCCGCAGCAAGATCCAAACGATCGATTCCACGACCAGCATGAAGATGGAATCCGCCCCGGAGGAGCATACGCTGCCGGAGGAATGCCTGCCGTTTCTGGATTACGTGCGCATTTTCGAGGAGCTTGAGTTATATAAAAACGAGAAGTTTTATTATAATATCAGCATCGTGAAGGATGAGCTGATCGGAATCCTGAAGACAGAAGGATGGTATGCTCTGCTGATCCCTGCCAGCCATCTGAAGGTCAATTCTGTACCGAGACTGGAGGCGGCGACGGATTACGCGGTCATGGCGCTGAAGTCCTACATGGATAAATTCTACCGCTATGAAAAAGCGCGTTGGGAAGCGCCGTGGCTGGAATATGCGGTGCTGGACGCCTCCGATAACAATTTTGTAGATGAATACTCGATCAAGTATGATCGGCAGGGTGACTTCGATCACACCGGCGAGGAGCTTGGAGCCTTCATCTCTGAAATCAGCGCGATCCTAACTGAGCAGCAGGGAATAGACGGCTACGAAAAGCGCTTTAAGGATCGGCTGGTGCTGTTCGATTTCCGATCCCATCTGTATGCGCCGCTACTCTGTCTTCAAAAGAGCGGATTGAAGATCCAGGTTTCGCCGGTCAGTCTGAACGAGGACGAAAAGAAGTTCGTGGATCTGCTCAAAGCCTATGTTGACGGCGAACCGGCGCTGCTTTCCGGGAAGACGCTGTATCTGCTCCGGAATAAGAGCAAGGTGGGTATGGGATTCTTCGAGGCTGGCAATTTCTACCCGGACTATATTCTCTGGATCGATGACGGCGATACGCAGTATATCTCTTTTGTAGATCCGAAGGGCCTGCTGCAGGTTTCTCATGACGACCCGAAGATCGAGTTTTACAAGACGATCAAGGATCTGGAAGCACGTCTCGCTCCGACGGCGCAGGATAAGCGAATCGTACTGAATTCGTTCATCATGTCCGGCACAAGCGGCGTGCTGCTGAGCGACCGATGGAACATGGAAAAACCGGCGCGGGAAGCAAAGAACGTATACACACTGGATAACCCCGAATGTGTGCAGGCAATGATCGAAAAGATCCTGCAGGCATGAAAAATCGCCGATGCGCGTTCTGCGCATCGGCGATTCTTTTCGTGAATTGGCGCCTCACCTGGCACCTGGGGCGCCAAGGAGTCAGTTATCCACGCGGCGGACAGGGATCGTTACCGTGAGAATCCTTCGCACGGATCTTTCCGTCAACCCCGTGAATCACAAGTTCGGAATGCTGATTTCTCGCAATGCCTCTCGCGATTGCGATTGCCTCAGCCTGCGTTGCGGTGCGAGCGGTTGCTCTCGTGTTCCCGGCACCTTTGACCTGCCAGCCGCCGGCGGCGTGACGGGTGACATGCTGATTCTTACCCATGAAAGCACCTCCGATCAGACACGCGGCAAGCTGAGCAGATTGTCGCGCGTGGTCCCGTTGGGAGTTGAGCGAACGTACTTCTCGTAGTTGGGACTCAGAGCGGTGACTAGATTGGGGTAAGGATAGATGTTTACCTTGATGGTTCCAGGATGCTTCCGGAGATGATCGTATACAGCAGCCTTCTTGTAAAAGCCGGGGTTGGGACACCCAGAGATGTAGATCTGATCAATCTCCAGCAGATCATTGGAATGGAAGCTGTAAGGCTTCATTTTGATTGACGTTGCAAAATATGACATGATAGTCCTTTCTGCCTAATAGGCGGTCGTGTGCTTGTACCGACATCTATATCAGCAGACAAATAAGAAAAATCGCCTTATGAGGGAAACGCATTTTTGTGAACTATTGCGTCTTGAGCCAGAGGAGAATCCGTGATACACTTGTAGGCGTGAGAAAGGAGTAGTGCGACGATTGAACCAACGGAGCTCTATTGACTCACGATAACAGCGCGATGGGTGCCAGCCGTCGCGCTTTTTTCTTTGTCTGGCAACTTGCATTATAACAAATGCCTAACGGAAAATCAATATCTTGGGTGCAGATCATTTGATTAAACTATATGTTGTGTCAATTTCGACGCGTTCCTCGGCTTTTTGCACAAATCTGTATAGATTGGAATTAAGAAGCACGGTGAGCTAAAGAGACTTTTCACACAGGAAGGAGGTGAATTCCGATGAGTAAATACACAGACGATGAGATCCGTGCCATGAAAAAGATCACATGCAAAATTGCGGCGGACTATCTTGGGATCGCTCCGATGTCCGTCAGCATCGGTATGCAGCAGAACCTGCTTCCGATCGGTTTTGCCATTCATCATGAGGACCGGTATTCAGACAGTTGGTCATACAACATCATCGCGGAGCGGTTGATTGCCTACAATCACGGCACCATCAACGAGGTGCAGGTGGAGGGGATCGAGCGCAATCTGGAGCGGATCATAAGTGAATTTTCGGAAATGAAGAAGGATCTGAGTTTTTTATTGCGCGCCAAGCAAGATTGAAAGAGGTGAAAGCGGCACGAAAACAGCGAGAACAGATTCAGGAAAGAGCAGAAGCGCAGGCTGCATTTTATTATGACGCATTGAGATATAAGGTGGGAGGTGAGTCTATGGAAAAGAAAACGATTTCTTTTCAGCGGGAACAGCTGTATCAGGAAATCTGGGAGATTTCGCTCTCCAAAGTCGCAAAAAAATATGACGTTCCGTACGCAAAGCTGAAGGACGCCTGTGTGCAGGCAAATATCCCACTACCATCCCTGTCGTATTGGGGAAATCTCCAGTGCGGGAAAGAGGTGAGCAAAACGCCTCTGCCGCCATCGGATCAGCAGGAGATTTCCGTAACATTCTCTTATCGCGTGAATACGAATGCGTTGGGTGCGCTTCTGGAGAAAGAATCAGAAAAGGCAGCATCCCCGGAGCCGGAAAAGAGTTCGGATCCGCCACAAAAAACAGAGCGGGCACCAATAACGGCAACCCCTGCAGGAAACAAAAATTTGTATGATAGGGAAACACTTTATCAGGAAGTTTGGGAACAGCCTGTCACAAAAGTCGCTGCGAAATACGGAGTGTCGGATGTCATGATCCGCAAGGTGTGCATTGCGCTAAATGTTCCGCTGCCGCCTCGCGGTTACTGGGCAAAAAAGCAGGCAGGGCAGAAGCTGGAGAAAACACCGCTTCCGGTTACAGCAGACAGGACAGAGATTGCAGGCAGGCGGACGAATCAGCAGACGGAACCGGCTCCCGCTGAGAGCATGATGGACAGGCTTGCATTTCTTCCGGATGAGGAACGCAGTCGTTTGCTTCAGACGGCGCTGGCGCTGCAAGCGTCACCGGATGTCAAAAAATTACACCCGATCCTCCAACAGCATAAAGCAGCATTTCACGCATGGGGAAAGCAGCACCCACGAGATCCGTATGCGGACTGGAAACGGAATTCCTATAGCCCGAAGCCTAAGGATGAGCCTCCTCTTTGGGAATGCGTCTCAGAGGAGACGCTTCCGAGAGTGTATGGCATTCTTGATCCGCTCTATCGTGCGGTCGAACGATTGGGCGGAAGCATTCAAAAGGACCTCACCATGATAATACGCGGCGAGCAGGTTGCGCTTGGTATCTCAGAGGGCAGAGACAAAACCGCGCATGTTCTGACAAAAAGCGAACAGAAGGAACTGGAGCAGTATGAGCGTGACAAGCTGAGACGCTCCTACGTTTGGGAGCCAAAATTCCGAAAGTACGACTATATTCCAAACGGGAAGCTCCGCATCTCTGCATATGGTGACAGCTTTTTCCGGGATACCAACACATCGGGCGTGGAAGAGCGCATCGGGGAGATCCTGCTGGCGCTCTATATGGAATCTGAGCGCGTGCGCATCGAACGAGAGAAGCGGGAGGAAACCCAGCGCAAAGCGAAAGAGGAAAGGCGGCAAAAAGAACTCCGCCGCCAGCGGTATAATGACGAAATTGACCGCTTGGATGCACTGCTCAACGAGGCGTCTGACTTTCAAATAGCCTGCAAAATCCGCGCGTATGTTGCTTCGGTTGCGTCAAAATCGGATTTGAGCGATGCTGAGAAGGAATGGATTGCATGGGCAACGGCGAAGGCAGACTGGTATGATCCGACCGTTGCGGCCGTTGATCCTGTGTTTGGGAAGCGAGACCATGGGGAAAGCACTGAGCAAAAGAGACCGACCAAGAGAGGCCACTACTACTGGTAAGAAAAGCAATCCCGCTCCGGGTGACCGAAGCGGGATTGCTGCATCAATTGTAAATCAGATTGGACATTACGACTTCTTCTGCACAGTTTTGGATGGAATTCATTTTCTGCACCCAGGCCATCTGGTCCTTTGCCTTCATAGCTTCAGTGATGCCTTCGCGTTTGACCATCTGCTTCATCAGACGATCAAGCATTTCCTCTGCGCTGCTGTCTACATCCTCCAAATGGGCGTTAAGTGTTCCGCTCATCTGCATGGCGTCATATATAGGCCGCTGATGTTTGCGGAGAAACTGCCTTCTGCGTTCGCCCCAGATGCCGATCTTTGGTGACACGGGTGCAATCAGATCCGGGATCAGATAATCGCCTTCCCAATGGTATGTCAGCTTCATTTGAAAAACCTCCTCCAAAACGACTCCACCTCCGGTGCGTCGATCACGCGGAGAATCAGTAACTCCAGCTCCCGCTTCTGCGGATCGCCATCCGCCGTCGCGTTGCGCATATCGTACAGTCCGCGCACAATGGCTCTTTGTTCATCAAGGTTCATGCGAATGACTAGTTCCACAAGAAAAACCTCCTCTGCGATTCTGGCACTATTGTACCGAATGGCAGGGGAGGTTGTCGAATGTGTGAATATCGCGTATAAAAAAGCATGGTTAAATGAAAATTGATGGAATAGGGCGCTACTTGAAAATAGAGATATGTAGATGTAGAATATTATCGGAAATAGAGGGGTTGTTTTTCGTTAGCGTTACGCAACGTTTGTTTCAAAGGCCAGAACAATGTTCCGCCTTTTGCCCTTTCAAAGACCTTCCAAGCGAGCGGTCTTTTACTATTTGACGGTTAAGCTTCAAATGCGTCAGAAGGTTGAGCCCCTCTATTTCTTTTCTGAGGTGAAATATGGAAAGCAAAGAAATCAAGACCAAATTTTTTCAACTCAAAACACGCACCGATGTCGCGGACATTCTTGGAATTGATGAAAGAAGCTTGCGGTTCTTTCTTTTCAAGGTTCGTCCAGAGAATATGTATATTCGCTTTCAAATTGCTAAACGCGGTGGAGGGTTCCGAGAAATCTGTGCGCCAAACCGAAAACTTAAATCGATACAGCGAAAACTAGCAGATATATTAGAGATCGTTTATCGAGAAAAAGCGTGCGCGTATGGTTTTGTTAGAGGAAAGAATATCGTTCAAAATGCGAGGAACCATACAAAAAGCGAGTTAGTTTTGAACATAGATCTCAAAGACTTCTTCTCACAAATTCATTTTGGCCGTGTGCGAGGAATGCTAATAAAGCCGCCGTATGGGCTAGGAGAAGAAGCTGCGACAACTATTGCACAAATTGCTTGCCTTGATGGAAAGTTGCCTCAAGGTGCCCCTTGCTCGCCTGTTATTACAAATATGATTTGTGCATCTTTAGATAACCAACTAATGAGGTTAGCAAAAAAGACAGGGTGTATTTATACGCGATATGCCGATGACATCACTTTTTCTACAAATAAAAAGCAGTTTGATGATGAAATTATATTCTTAAATGGGGGTTCATTGGAACTAGGGAAAGGTCTTTCAAATGTTTTGACAAAAAACAGCTTTATCGTCAATCCTGATAAAATAACGCTCAGAGCAAAAAGCTCACGGCAAGAAGTAACAGGTCTAGTTGTCAATCAGTTCCCTAATTTGAGAAGAGAATATGTGAAACAGCTCCGGGCAATTATATACAATTGCTCTAAAAATGGGGTGTATCATACAGCGCAACAGTATATAGAAAAGGGCTTTTGTAATAATACGAAGATAGCTACAGTAGTGCATGACCCAAATCATAGAGAAGAAGTTGAAAATTGGTTTCGGCAAGTTATTGTTGGAAAGATAAACTATATCCGTCAAATAAAAGGCGCTGGTCATGCAACATATAAAAGCTTTGCTTTGAGGTACAATCGTCTCGTTGGAGAGGACTTTTTCGAAGTGCCGCAAGACGACCTTTTGGCAGAATTGATGAGATCTGTTTATGTTTTGGAGAGCGAAGAAAGGCAGGGGAGTGGATTTGCGGTAAAAGGAATCGGACTGTTCACTTCCAACCATGTTACAGGCGATGGAGCTAAATATGAAGTATTTCTTCCTGACGGGCAAGGCGACGTCGAAATAAAGGGTATTATTTCAAATGGAGATAATTTGATTGATTCGGATGATACGATCGACTTTGCTCTCTTTGATGTACCCTTTGCCAATGAAAGCAATCTGGAGATAGGCGATAGCGACGAAGTAAAATTCGGCTCAGATGTTATTATTGCATCGTTTCCTGACTATGCAAAAGGTAATTCTGTGCGCATTGAACACAGAACAGTGGCGGGAGAAGCGCGGCTTTTTGGCTCAAAAATTATTATTATTGATGGTGTAATTTTCCACGGTGCAAGTGGTGGCGTTGTAGTAAACGACAAAAACAAAGTGATAGGAATTGTTAAAGCAGGAATTCAGGATGCGGTTTCAAAAGACGAATTGCTTTCAAACCAGCGACATGGTTTCGTTCCAATTAATTTAGTAATGCAGCATATTAGGGAGCATCAACGGCCGGCTTCCGAAGAAAACCATCAAGAGACAATGACATAAAGGCTGCACGTTATGGTTTGAAGAACCTGTTCGTTGCCTATAAACCAAATCCGTTATCTACACTCGTACCAGTAAAAACCCCTGAAATCTCGAAGATTTCAGGGGTTTTATTATATCTGTTGATTTGGGGAGTCCTGGGATTCGGATACGATTTCATGTGATGCTGCGCTTTCCGGCGATCAATGGACGATCCTCCGGTTGTACCGGGCGGAGCGACCAAGCGGCTGCGAGATCCGGGAGCGCAGAGGGCGCTTCACCGCAGGTGAGCACCTCCAGATGCAGGCCGTCCGGGCGCTGCTCGGCGCGGTAATCCGCGACCCACGGCAGGGAGAACATCGTGTTTTCCAGTCTCAGGAACGCCTCCGCGTCGAGGCGCGAGACCGTGTCCAGCCGCCGGATCTCGCTCCCGCAGGGGCAGGGGCCCGGCAAGATGCGAGCCCGATCGCCGGTGCGGTAACGGATCATCGGCATGACCTCCATGCCGATCGTGGTGATGACGAGCTCGCCCCATTCGCCCTCCGGGAGCGGCGCGCCGTCGGAAGACACAATCTCCGCGATCACGTGGTTTTCCCGCAGATGCATGCCCGCGTGCGCCGGGCAGGTGATTGCCCCGCCGAGCGCCATCTCCCGCGAGCCGTAGTGCGGAAAGAGCGCGGAGCCGAGCAGCGCCTCCGCGCCGCGCACCACCGCTTCGGGGCAGGCGTCGCCGCTCACGAGCGCGCGGCGGAGACTCCCTCTGCCGCAGACCCGCAGCAGGCTCAAAAGCGGCACCGGCATGCCCACAAACGTGTCCGGTCGCTCCTGCTCCAGGATCTCAGCAAGCTCAGCATAGCTATTCCCGACGCCGACGCGCAGCGGCTTTGCCTCGAGACGCTCAATGGCCTCCGCGATCAGCTCACCGAGCCCGTTCGGGCCGGAGAAGGGGAAGCAGATCATCGTGACGCTGCCGGGGAAGATCAGCTCGCCCAGCCCCGCCGTGAACAGCTGCACCGCGCGCTCCAGATCACCAGCGGTGTAAAACAGCCGCTTGGCGGCTCCGGTGGTGCCGCTGGTGCGCTCGGTGATCACACGCTCCACCGCGCTCTGGGAGAGCAGCAGCATACTGCTTCCGTGTTCTGCAAGATCTTCTGCAGTCGTGAACGGCAGCGCCTTCAGATCGTCCAGAGAACGCAAAGACGCCGGCAGGTCTCGGTAGAACCCCTGCCGGTCGTATTCTTTTTTCAATAGCGCGTTGAGCTTTCTCAGCTGCATGGCCTCGATCTCCTGTCGGGAGGTCGAGGCCATGGCTTCCTGCTTACGAATCAGCGCGTCCAGCCGCGTGATGGTCATTCCAGCAGATCCTTTTCCTCCAGCAGCTCCATGACCGTCTCATAGGTGAAGGCCATGATCTGCGGGCAGTGCTTGCCGCGCTGTGTGAAGTCTCCGTGCAGTACGCACATGCACTCCGTGCCGCCGTACCGCTCTGTGAGGAACTCCGTAAACCGGCGCACAAATTCTGCCAGCACCTCCCGGTGCAGAGGGTGATCCGCGCCGTCCGGCTCGCGTTTGCCGGTGAAGTAGGAGACCATGCAGGCGCCCGCGGTCAGACAGCCGCAGGTGTTGCTGGTGAAGCCTACGCCGCCGCACAGGCCGCCTGCCGCGCCGACCAGCGCGGGGTTATCCTCACCCACGGTCTCCAGCAGCAGCTTCATCAGGATCTGCGAGCAGAAATAGCCGCATTGCGCGTGCGTCATGATCCGTTCCATCAGTTCCATGTGATCAGTCCTTTCTCGCAATCAGCATCCAATATGTGCTCTTTCCCTTCGGGGCAGGGCAGGGGTCATCGGTGCCCTCCCAGATCGAGCGGAGATAATACGCCCGCCACGCTTTCGTCCAGTCTTCCTTGTGGATCACTTTGAGTCCCGCCGCCTCCAGCAGAGGCTCGGGATCTTCAAAGAAGAGGTCTGCCAGCAGCAGCTTGCCGCCGGGCTTCAATAGTCTTGTGCTCTCTCTGATTGCTCCGGGCACGTCGCCGGAGACGAAAAAGGCGCATTCACTCATCACAGCGTCGAAGCTGTTGTCCGAAAAGCCGGTGTGTTGGAGATCTCCTTCCTCCACGGCCGGCGCGGCCTTTTTATCGACGCCGGATGCGTCGAAGCCGAGACGCCGAAGCAGCCGCACACCGTCGCCGTCGCCTGCGCCCAGATCCAGCACCCTCGCGCCGGGCTGCAGATCTGCCAGATCGATCAAATGTCTGGTGTCTCCGGGATGCCGCGTCATTTGTCCTCCAGGGCCTTTTCCACAGAGAGCACCTTGCCCAGCGCCAGAGACTCCGGCACATAGACAAACCCGCACTTGGGGCAGACCGGCAGCTCCACGGGAAAGCCGTTGTCCAGATAGAGGAACTTTGCCTTGCCCTTTTCCAGCGGCACGCCGCACTTCAGGCATTGGAGCTTGCCCTCGGGGTCTATGGTGTAATAGCTTCTCTCGTCCATCAGCCCTGCCTCCTTACTACCTGCATCCGGTGGCTGTACGCCCGGTGCACGATATAAGCATCCGCACCGTCTTCCGTGAAGCTGACCCAGAAGGTCGTGTTGCCGATGCGTGTGCGGGCGATGATGAGCCCGCTTTCGCCGTCCAGCACAGCCTCGCCGGTCTCGCGCATGGCGCGTAGCACATTTTCCACGTCCTCGGTGAGGATCATGCGCTGATCCATCATCGCCCGGGCCTCCGGGGTGTAGGTCACTTTGAATTCCGGCTCCATGCCCTTGGTCTCCTCGTTCCAGTATTCCAGCAGCAAATCCCGCTTCAGCGCGCGGCGATTGCGCCGTTTTTCGCTGATGTCCGGCGCGTCCTGTGCATCCTTGCCGTAGACCAGCTCCAGCAGATGGTGCGTTTCCTGCCCTGCTCTGGCGAACCGGTCGCGGCAGGCCATGCAGTAGGTGATCCAGGGCCCGTCGCCGCGAGAGATGCACTGCTCCGTCAGCTCCGAGGCGACCTCCGGATTCGCGTAACCGGCTAGACCGCCGTAGCCGCAGCAGGGCGCGCGGTCCAGAGCGTCCGTCGGCTCTGTCAGCGCACATCCCAGCTGCTTTGCAAGGCTTCGGATCGCGTTTTGGGTTTCGCTGTCGCCTCTGGCGCCGCAGGCGTCGTGGAGCGCGGCGGGGCGGTCGAGCCCCTTCGCGCCCTCCGGCAGACCGCGCTGCAGCAGCATGTCCCAAATGCCGACGACCTGCAGCCCCTCGTGCCCGCGGAGCTGCTTTGCGCAGGTGGGGCAGCCCGCGATCACGATGGGGTCGCCCAGCTTGGAGAGCTCAGAATCCAGAAACGCCTCTGTCTGTTCATAGATCTCCGTGCGCCCCGCCCAGTCGGCGATGGCGCCGCAGCAGCCCAGCATGAGCGCCACGCCGCCCTCCAGCCGCGTGGAGAGATCCTCCCACGCCGCGCGCACCGTCTCCGGCGCGACGGCCGCGGCCTGACAGCCGGGGAAGAACACGTAGCGGCAGGTCTCATACCCCGGCTGGGGCCGGGAGAGGAAAGCCTCTTCATTGGAGAACAGCATGTCCAGCAGCGCGAACTCGTGGGGCGCCAGGGCCATCTTGTCCGTGGCGACCATGTTCTCCCGCGCCATGTGGCAGACGCGCGCCATGTCCATGCCGTTGGGGCATACCGCCGTGCACTGGCCGCAGAGCGCGCAGGAGTTCATGGGCTTGTTCAGCTGATGGTCGCCCATGATGATCTGCGTGTTGTTGTAGATCTCCCGCGCCAGCAGGCCGGGGTGCTTGCCGTAATGCCGCAGATAGGCGCAGGTTTTCAGACATTCCTCGCAGCGGCACTGGAGGCAGCGCTTGGCCTCTTCGATGGCCTGCTGGCGCGTGTAGCCCTCCGCAGCGCCCGGTACGCGTTGCAGCGCCCCGGCGGCAGAGAGATCGGTGTAGAGCCTGCTCTCGCTCGGCCCCTCATGCCCGCGGGTGTTGCGGGGGTCGAGCTTCTGCGCCAGACGATCCGCGGTCAGCGCCGCCTTTTTCGCGCCGAAAGCCGCGTCCATCACGCCGCTGCCGCAGCCCATGATCAGATTTTCCGGCTCATAAAGCATGACTTCCGGCGTGCATTCCGCTTCGGGGAAAAAGATCTTTGCCGCCGCCTCCGACACGCAGAGGATCTGAAACGCTCCGCGCTTTTGCTCGAAGAAGTCCGGCGTCAGTTCACAGCCGAACTCGAAACGAATTTCCTTCCGCTTCAGCCGTTTCAGCTCCAGGTCGAAGGCCGTCTCATCCAGAAAAGGCGCAGCGCCGCGCAGATACGTCTCCTCGTCCGGCTCAGCGCAGAACACCGTGACCGGATACATCTTCTTTTCCAGCTCGCCGGCGAGAAAGAGCGCGAACAGGCCCGAGCCGAAGACCGCTGCCTTCTGCTTTTTGGTGCTGCGAAACACGCCGCCCAGTTTGGACTGCTCGCCGAAGCGGGCAGCGGCTGCCTCCACCGCTCGGATGGCGACGCCGTCGCCGCGCTCACAGAGGCGGCATTTGGCCTCGCACGGCGCCTCGCAGCCATGCGAGAGGATGAGCGGGAATGGCGCGATCTTTTCATACAGCTGCAGCGCTTTTTTGAAGTTCCCCGCAGCCGCCGCTTTCAGCAGGGCGCGGGTGTCCAGCTTCAGCGGGCAGGCTGCATTGCAGAAGGGGGGCTGCTCATAGACGCAGCGTTCCACCATGCTGTCGATCTCCTCTTTGGAGATCTTGCTGACGTTATAGACATGGGTCGAGCCACGCTCCGGAATTCTGCTTGTCATGGCGATCCCTCCCGATTGGAAACATGGGGATGTGGACGAATGTCCACATCCCCAATATACCATGGTTTCTCAGATTTGAACAGTCTTACGCCTCAAGCGCTTTGAGCGCGGCGAGCACCTTGTCCGGCGTTGCCGGGATGCGGGTCACGCGGGCGCCCGTGGCGGCGAAGATGGCGTTGAGGATGGCGGGATGCGGCGCATCCAGCGGAGCCTCGCCGCAGCCGGCCGCACCGTACGGGCCGGAGGGACGATAGGTCTCGTTGTAGTGCAGCTCGATGTCGTCCGGAACGTCGTTCGGATACGGGATGCCGCACTTCATGAGGCTCACGTGCTTCGACAGATCCTCGAAGTCCTCCGTCAGCGCGAGGCCGATGCCCTGCGCGAGACCGCCGTAGAAGTTGCCGTCGACAAGGAGCTTGTTCATGATCGTGCCGACATCGGCCACGCAGGTGAATTTTTCCACCTTGACCTTGCCGGTCTGGGTGTCGACACAGACCTCGGGCAGGAAGATCGTGTACATGTAGGTCGCGAAGGGCTCGCCCTGGGCGGTGTCCTGATCGATCGGGTGGTCGGCGCAGAAGGTGGTGACCCAGTTGCCCTCGACCTTGAGCTGCTTGCCGTCGGCGACCATCTCGTCGTAGGTGCGGTAGGTGCCGTCGTCCTTCTTCATCTCGGCGAGCAGCGCTTCGGCGGCGAGACGGCAGGCGTTGCCGCTCATGACCTGCGAGCGGGAACCGCCGGCGGGGCCGGAGTTCGGGGTGAGCTTCGTGTCGTTCATCACGAGGCGGATCTGCTCGGGCTTGATGCCGGCCTGACGCAGGGTCTCATGCGCGGAGACGAGCGCGCCCATGTCGGCGCCCTGACCGTGATCCTCCCAGGAGACGTAGATCGTGACCGTGCCGTCGGGATTCAGCTCCGCGAAGGCGGAGGAGGTGTCCACACCGTCGAGGCCGCAGCCGTAGACGCCGAGGGAGACGCCGATGCCGTACTTATAACGGCCGTCGGAGGCGGCGTTCTTCTCCTCGCAGCGCTTCTTTCCGGCGTAGTACAGCGGGCGGGCCTTCTCAAAGAGGGCCTCCTCGCAGTAGACCTCCGGGGGATAGCCGGTCGGGATCGTGGTGCCCTCAGACTCCTTGTAGCAGTTCATGGCGCGCATCTCGAAGGGATCGATGCCCATCTTGGCGGCAAGGCAGTCGATGGCGATGTCGGAGCCCATGAAGGACTGCGGCGAACCGTAGGCGCGGAAGGCCGAGCCCCAGGCGTGGTTCGTGAAGACGGTCTGGCTCTTGTTGCGGATCGAGGGGATGCCGTAGCCCGCGCCGGTGAACTGGCTCAGACGCATGGTCAGCAGATCGCCGAACTCGGAGTACGGGCCGTGGTCGACGTAGTTGTCGCCCCAGAGGGCCAGCAGCTTGCCGTCCTTGTCGGCGGCGAGCTTGATGTGCATGAAGGCGGGGGAGCGCTTGCCGGTGTAGGTGATGTTCTGGAACTGGTTGAAGACCAGAGAGACCGGACGCTCGCAGATCTTCGCCGCCGCACCGAGGATGGCCTCGTTGGTGGGGGAGAACTTATAGCCGAAGGTGCCGCCTGCGTGGTTCTGCACCAGACGGAGCTTCTCCATGGGAACGCCGATGCCGCCTGCGATCATGGGCATGTGCAGGTGGATGCCGATGGACTTGGAGTGCACGGTGACCATGCCGTCCTCATCGATGTAGGCGTAGCCGCAGTCGGGCTCCAGATGCAGATGGGGCTGGCGGGAGCAGTAGCTCTCGATCTCGACCTGCTGCTCGTCAGGGATGCTGTCCCAGTCAAAGTCGGGACCCTTGATGCAGTTGGTCTCGAAGAAGACGTTGGGGGTGCCGGGATGGATCTCGATGGCGTCGGGGGCCATGGCGTCCGGGGCGCTCATGTAGGCGGGCAGCTCCTCGATCTCCACCTTCACGGCGTCGGCCGCGGCACGGGCGTGAGCCTCGGTGTCAGCAGCCACGATGGCGATGGCGTCACCGAACTGGAAGATCTTGTCGGAGCAGAGCACCGGGCGCTCAAAGCCGTCGGTCTTGTTGTGCTTCGGCAGCATGACGAGGCCGTTGATCTGGTTGGTGCCGCCGGCAGCCAGAATGTCCTTGTAGGTGATAACCTTGAAGACGCCGGGCATCTTCTCGGCCTCAGAGGTGTCGATGCTCTTGATGTTCGCGTGGGAGACCTTCGCCTGAGTCAGGGCCAGACGGAGGGTGTTCTCCGGCATCTTCAGTGCGTCGTCAGCGCCGAAGTCCCAGGTGCCGGTGACCTTCTGGGCGGCGGAGGGACGGATGTACTTCGTGCCCTTGATGCTGTCGCCGGTGGGCTTGAAGACCAGATCCTCCTTGGTCATCTCTCCGCGCAGCACGGCGGCGGCGTCCATCACCGCGTCGATGAGGGGCTTATAGCCGGTGCAGCGGCAGAGGTTGCGGGTCTTGTTGAACCAGTCGCGGACCTCTTCTCTGGTGGGACTGGGGTTCTGCTCCAGCAGCACCTTGGCGCTGATGATGAAGCCGGGGGTGCAGAAGCCGCACTGTGCGCAGCCGTGGGCCATCCAGGCCACCTGCAGGGGATGCATATCGCTGAGGGTGCCGACGCCCTCGATGGTGGTGATCTCGGCGCCGTCGGGTACACGGCTCGTCTTATAGATGCAGCTCTTGGTGACCTTGCCGTTCATGATCACGTTGCACGCGCCGCAGTGGCCTTCGCCGCAGCCGATCTTGCAGCCGGTGAGCAGCAGGTGCTCGCGCAGCACGGTGGCGAGCGTTTCGTCCTGTTCCATGACGAGCTTGCGCTCCACGCCGTTGATGATCAGTGTTTTCCGAATCATAGCATGTCCTCCTTTTATGTCGTTGGTTTTCGTTTACTTCGTGTGTCCGCCGCAGGGGTCATGGTCAAAGCCCTTGCCGGTGAGATCGCGGAGACGTTCCAGCCCTCTTGCGGAATAGAAGACGAGCTGCGATGTGCTCCCGTCCAGATTCTCTCCGCTCAGACGCAGCAGGTTCGCGTTTTCGTAAAAGTCGATCGGCAGCTCCCGGCGAAAGACCTCGCCGGTTTTCTCGTCCGTGACCTCCACGATGACGCTCCGCGCCGTGATTTCAAACAGCTCCTTGTCGTCCATGGACATACCTCCCCTGCGGATACTGCTTCTATTTTATATTTTAATAGACATGATCGATTTCTATCAACTTACAACAAAAAGCAATTCGGAGAAAAACCGAATTGCTTTTTATGAATCTTAGACAAAAACGCGCCGAAATGTTCTAAACCTGTCATTCAGTCCGATGTCAGAACGGGATGACCAACGTGCCTGTGATGTCGCAGAGCGGCACGCCGGCAAGGCGCTGCCCGGTTTCCGCTTCATATCGCGCGAGTGCCTCCCGCACACCGGGGAGGCCGGGGTGGTTCCAGTCGTGCAGCAGGAGATACCCTCCCTGTTCCATGCGCGGCACGAACCAGCGCAGCCCCGCGAGCGTGCTCTCCTCCAGATCCGCGTCGAGCGAGACGAGGGCGAATCGTTCGTTTTCAAGTCCCGCTGCGGTCGCGGGAAAGAGCCCTGCACGGATGACGGCCTTATCCGCTCTCGGCAGACGGCGCAGCACCGCTTCGGCAGAGGCGTTCTCATGCGCCTCGGCGAGCCCCTCCGGCGCAGCCTCCGCAGGGTCGAAGCCCGCGAACGTATCAAACAGGTACAGCCGTCGCTCCGGCAGCAGCGCGTTCATCGCCGCGGCGAACTCCCCGCGAAAGACGCCGAGCTCCGCCATCGCGCCGGGCACGGCGCCCAGCGCCCGTGAGATCGCCTCGAGCGTTTTGTACCGCACCCAGTCACCCGGCGCGGCAAGGGAGCCATCGTCCCAGAGCGGCGCGCGCACCGGTACCTCCTGCCGCTGCAGCCGTTCGACAAAGGCATCGCCCAAGGCTGCCCGCGCCGCGTCGTAGGAGCGGTTGCGGTCGATGAGCGCCAGATGATTTTTCAGATACAGCACCTTCTCCGGCGAGAAGGGAAAGGCCGGCGCGTCCTTTGCCGTGACGATCAGGAGGTCAACGGTGCGCTCCGCGAGCATCGATATGGAGATGACGGGCCGCCCGAGAAAGGTCTCCCGCGTCGGCTGCGATTCCACGAAGGCCGCGATGCGCGTTGGCTCGAGCGTTTCACGCGTCAGCTCGCCTGCGCCGCAGCCCGTGCCGTAAACATAGATTTCCATGCCGTTCCCTCCTTTGTCTGTAGTTTATCACACATTTCACAATAAAATCGACTGTTATTTCTTTACAAATCGGACTGTCGGGTTTATACTTAAGAAAACTTAAGAAAATGGAGGGACTGCCGTGCAGAGCCGTACGGATCGCCCGGAGACCGCCGCGCTGATCGTGGCGGCGGGCATGAGTTCGCGCATGGGCGACTTTAAGCCCATGCTCACCATCGGCGAGATGAGCATCGCCGAGCGCGTGATCACCACGTTCCAGCAGGCGGGCGTGCATCGCATCGTCGTCATCACGGGCTATCAGGCTGAGCTGCTGGAGCACCACCTCGCGGGTCGCGAGGTCGTCTTCCTGCGCAATGAGCGCTATCGGGAGACGCAGATGTTCGACTCGGCCTGCATCGGCCTGCAGTACCTGCGCGGGAAGTGTGACCGCGTGCTCTTCACGCCGGTGGACATCCCGCTCTTCACGGCGGCGACGGTGCGCGCTCTGATGCGCTCTGATGCATCACTTGCCTGCCCGGTCTGCGAGGGGAAGCCCGGTCACCCGACCATGATCTCGGAGCGTCTCATCGACGGCATTCTCGCAGACTCCGGGGAAAACGGCCTGCAGGGGGCGTTTTCGCGCTGCGGCGTGCGGATGGAGCAGGTTCCCGTCTCCGATCCCGGCGTCCTCCACGACGCGGACACGCCCGATGATTACCAAAATCTCCTCCGCTATCACAACGAGCAGCTGGTTCGCCCGGTGGTGCAGATCTCGCTGGCAAGGGAGAAATCGTTTTTCGATTCCCGCGCCGCCATGCTCCTCGCCCTCGTGCAGGAGACGGGCTCGGTGCGCATGGCCTGCCAGCGGATGCAGCTGAGCTACTCGAGCGGTTGGAATGTGATCCGCACGCTGGAATCCCAGCTTAGCCGCCCGCTGGTGGAGCGCTCGCAGGGCGGCGCAGGCGGCGGGAAGAGCAGCCTTACCCCGGCGGGGAAGCAGCTGCTCACACAGTATGAGGATTACGTCTCTGCAGTCCGCACCCAGGCGGAGGCGCTCTTTGACGACTATTTTCGCGGGGTGCTGGAATGAGAAAGATCTTCCTTCTGCGCCACGGAAGACCGGATTTCCCGCTGGGGATGCGCCCCTGTCTTGGGCATACGGATCTGCCCCTCGGCGCGCTCGGGCGCATGCAGGCCTGCCGCGCGGCGAGGTGGCTGGCGTCAAAGCAATTCGAGGCGGTCTATGCCAGCCCCCTCAAAAGAGCGTTGGAGACCGCGAAATATTGTTCCGATGACCTGCGCATTTTACCGGATCTGCGGGAGATCGACTGCGGCGACTGGGACGGATTGGATTTTGAAGAGATCCAGCGCCGCTGGCCGGAGCTCTACGCTGCGCGCGGCAAAGATCTCTCCCTCCCGATGCCGAACGGCGAGACGGTCGACGCAGTGCGGGAACGCGCCCAAAGGGCGCTGCAGCAGATTCTCGCGGAGACGACGGGGGACGTGCTCATCGTGGCGCACAGCTTTGTGATCCGCACCCTTTTGGGCGACCTGAACTGCCGTCTGCCCTATGCCTCCGTGACGGTCTTGGGCGACCCGGAATGCGTCGGCTTCGTGCCGGAGGAACCGCTCACAGAGCTTCTGGCGGAGGCGCTGCTCAAGGCGGCTGCCCCCGGGGAAAAAATCCAGGCGCACTGTCATGCCGTGGCGAAAGAGGCGCTGCGCATCGCGGAGCGTTTGCCCATGAAGCTGGACGCAGCGCTTCTGGTTTCCGCTGCGCTGCTGCACGATGTTGCCCGCGCAGAACAGCACCATGCCGAGACCGGTGCCGCCTGGCTGCGGGATCTGGGCTATTCCGCTGCAGCAGAGATCATCGAACAGCACCACGATTTTGCGGGAACAACCCTGAACGAAGCCGCGATCCTCTATCTGGCGGACAAATGCGTCCTGGAGGATCGCGTGATCCCGCTCGCGGAGCGGTTTACAGCAAGCGAGGCCAAGTGCCGCACCGAGGAGGCGAAGAAAGCGCACGCGCGCCGTCAGAAAGCGGCGGAGCGGCTGCGCGAGGAAGTCAACACCCTGTGTCAAACGGAGGTAGTACAATGAAAATGATGTTTCAAACAATAGCACAGCGCCTGCGCGCCGGAGAGGATCTCGTGCTCGTCACGGTAGTGGCCTCCTCCGGCTCCACCCCCAGGGGCGCGGGCTCCAGAATGCTCATTTCCAAAACCGGGCGCATCTGCGGCACGATCGGCGGCGGCGCGGTGGAATATCGCTCCGAGCAGCTCGCACAGGAGGTGCTGCAGAGCCGGAAGAGCCGCGAGCAGAGCTTTCTGCTCACGAAGAACGATGTGCAGGATCTCGGCATGATCTGCGGCGGCGATGTGCAGGTGTTTTTCCACTTCCTCGCCGCGGGCGACGAGCATGTCCTTGCCCTCGCGGAGGCTGCGGAGGCACTCTTCGCCGAGGGGCACGATCTCTGGCTCGTGTCCGAGCTCTCCGCTGGCGGCAGTCTGGGGCTCTATTCCCGCGAGCGCGGCTTTGTCGGGCTGGATGTGCCCGAGGCGCTGCGCGACGCCATGCGCCGCCGTCCCGTGCGCGAGGAACTCGACGGGCGCGACTTCTATGTGGAGCAAATTCAAAGCTCTGGGCGGGTACTGGTCTTCGGCTGCGGCCATGTGGCGCAGGCGCTCGTGCCCGTGCTCGCCGGGGTCGGCTTTCGCTGCGTCGCCATGGACGACCGCGCGGAGTTTGCGAGAAAGGATCTGTTCCCCGATGCGGAGGATGTGCGCCTGATCGATTTTACGAACCTTGCCGCCTCGGTCACAATCACGCCGGAGGATTATATCTGTGTGATGACGCGCGGTCACGCGTTCGACGCCGTCGTGCAGGCGCAGGCGATGATGAGCCCCGCCTGTTACATCGGCGTCATCGGCAGTCGCCGGAAGATCGCGGGCGTCACGGCGCGGCTCAAGGAGGAATACGGCTTTGCGGACGCGGAATTTGACCGCGTCACGTCGCCCATTGGCCTTGCCATCCGCGCGGAGACGCCGGAGGAGATCGCCATTTCCATCGCGGCGCAGCTCATCGCCCTGCGCGCGGAACGAACCGGAAGATAGAAAGAAGACGAACCATGCCAAAATTTGCAGTTATCAGTGGCTTTCTCGGTTCCGGGAAAACCACGGTCATGATGGCGCTGACCAAGCACGATCCCGCCGTCGCCATGATCTCGAACGATCTCGGCGAGGGCGTGGAGCTGGCAGATCATCGCTTTGCCAAGCTCTCCGGCTGCAGCGCCGATCAGATCACGGACGCGTGCATCTGCTTCTGCCACGACCGGCTGATCGAAACGGTGGAGGCGCGATTCGCCGAGGGGAAGACTCTCGTCGTATCGGACATTCCGGGCTTCGGCGTCGGCGCGCTGGAGCACGTCTACCACGGCCTCGCGGGAAAGCTCGATTTCGCGCCCTTCACGGTGCTCGTCGAGCCCGCAACGATCCAAGCGCTCCGAGCCGGAGGGGATCTCGCGCACATCCAGGACGCCCAGCTGCGGGAGGCCGATCTCATCGTGCTGAATAAATGCGACCTCCTCACGCTGGAGGAGGCCGCCGAGGCCTGCGCATATCTCGCCGAATGCTATCCCGAGGCGGAGGTGCTCCCCGTCAGCGCCCGCCGGGGCGTCGGGATCGACGCGCTCTGCCGCGCTTTGCGCGAGGGCAGCGCCTCCATGCGCCACCCCGAGATCGACTATGACGGCGATCTGCTCCAAAACGAGATGGCGAGCCTGAGCGAGGCCTATTATCAGTATCACGCCCGCGTCTGCTGCTTCGACTTTGACGGCACGGCGTATCTGCGCGATCTCGCCGAGGAGATTACCTTCACGCCATACAGACCCGTGCGCGTCCCGCACTTAAAGCTCCTTGCCTGGACGCCGGACGGAGATTACGGCAAGGTGGATTGGATGAGCGGACAGGCGCTTCAGATCACGCGCGCGTTCGCTCGTCCGTGCACGGAGCTCGCCGTCGTCATCAACGCGACGGCGGCGTGCGAGGCCAAGATGCTCGACAGCATGATCTCCGTCGCGGAGCAGACCGTCTCTGACCGCTTCCAGCTGGAGACCACCGTGCATAAGCGTGAATGCTTCGGTATGGGAGAGTGACATGAGCGAGATCATCCGATCCACGCGCTCCGTCTGTCCCGTGTGCCTGAAAAATCTCCCCGCCGCGCTCTGCCGCGAGGAGGACGGGCGCGTATATTTAGAAAAAACCTGCCCCGCGCACGGCGATTTCCGCGCGCTCGTCTGGCAGGGAAAGCGGGATCTTGAAGCGTGGCTGCTCTCCGAGCCCGCGATGGCAGAGGGAGAGGGGCAGTGCTGCCCGTCGGACTGCGGGCTCTGCGGCGATCATCAGGCCGGGAGCTGCTGTGTGCTGCTCGAGGTCACGCGCCGGTGCGATCTGCGCTGCCGCTTCTGCTTTGCCGACGGCGGGAGCGCGCAGGAAGACCCGACGGCGGAGACGATCGAGGCTGCGATCACAGACATCGTCCGCCAATGCGGCCCGGTGCTGCTGCAGCTGAGCGGCGGCGAGCCGACGCTGCGGGACGATTTGCCCCGCCTTGTCCGCTTTGCAAAGGACGCCGGGTGCAGCTGCGTGCAGCTGAACACGAACGGCTTGCGTCTCGCGACGGATCCGGACTATGCCGCGCGCCTCGCCGAGGCGGGGCTGGACATCGTCTTTCTGCAGTTTGACGGGGTGGACGATCAGATCTATGAGACCCTGCGCGGTGCGGCGCTGCTGAAAGAGAAGACGGAGGCGATCCGCGTCTGCGATGCGTTCCGTCTCGGCGTCACGCTCGTGCCCACCGTCGTGCCCGGCGTGAACGACCGCGCGCTCGGCGAACTCGTTCGCTTTGCGTGCGAACACGTCCCCGCCGTGCGCGGCGTGCATTTTCAGCCCGTGAGCTATTTCGGGCGGCACGACGCCGCACCGGATGCGCGCTATACACTTGACCGGCTCATGGCGGATCTGAGCGCGCAGGCGGGTATCCCCGCGGACGCCTTTCTCCCCTCGCGGTGCGATCATCCGCTCTGCGGGTTCCACGCGGCGTTCCTGCTGGAGGAAAACGGCAGCCTGCGCCCGCTTGCCCGCTTTCAGCACGCCTCGCGCACGCGGGGAAAGGCGCAGGACAACCGCGCCTATGTCGCCAAGCACTGGCGGCGCGCGCCGGAGGAGCCAAAGCCGGATCTTTCCGGCGAGATGGATTTTGACACCTTCCTCTACCGACTGCGCCAGCAGAGCCTCACGCTCTCGGCCATGGCGTTTCAGGACGCGATGAATCTGAACGTCGAGCGGCTGCGCCAGTGCACGCTGCATGTCTACCGCGACGGCGCGATCGTGCCGTTTTGCGCAAACTATCTGACGCCAATAACAGCAAGAGGTGATTTGGAATGAAACTGGTCAAAACCGTCGACGCCGTCGGCCATGTGCTGTGTCATGACATGACGCAGATTATCCCCGGCGTGACGAAGGACGCCCGCTTCCGCAAGGGCCACGTTGTAACTACAGAGGACATCCCGGTGCTCCTGAGCATGGGCAAGGAGTCGCTGTATGTCTGGGAGAAGTCCGAGGGTATGCTCCATGAGGATGAGGCGGCTGAGCGTCTGCGCGCGCTGTGCCAGAACAGCGGCATGCGCGCCAGCGCCCCCAAGGAGGGCAAGATCGAGCTGACCGCGGAATTCGACGGGCTCTTTCGTGTGGACGTCGAGCGGCTGGAGGCTGTGAACAGTCTCGATGAGATCATGATCGCGACGCGCCACGGCAACACGCCCGTCAGGGAGGGAGACAAGCTCGCGGGCATGCGCGTGATCCCGCTGGTCATTGCGGAAGATCAGCTGCGCGAGGCCGAGACCGTCTGCGGCGACAAGCCTCTGCTGGAGCTGCTGCCGTACAGACTCAAAACCGCTGGCCTTGTCACGACCGGAAACGAGGTCGCCAAGGGGCTCATCGAGGACGCCTTCACGCCCGTCATCATCCGCAAGCTCCAGCGCTTCGGCATCGAGGTGACGCACCACTGCACGCCCGGCGACGATATGGACGCCATCACGCAGGCGGTGCTGGACTATCACGCGGCAGGCGTGGACATGGTGCTCTGCACGGGCGGCATGAGCGTCGATCCCGACGACCGCACGCCCGGCGCGATCAAGGCCACCGGCTGCGAGATTGTCACCTACGGCGCCCCGGTGCTCCCGGGCGCGATGTTCCTGCTCGGGTACTTTGACGACGGCATGCCCGTCATGGGTCTGCCGGGCTGCGTCATGTACGCCAAGACCACGATCTTCGACCTGATGCTCCCGCGCATCGCGGCGGGCGTGCGCGTGACGAAGCGGGATCTGAAAAAGCTCGGTCACGGCGGGCTGTGTCTCAGCTGCCCCACCTGCACCTGGCCGAACTGCGGCTTCGGGAAATAATGTCGACAGAAAGGATGGAAAACGATGCTGACATGGAATGTGACCTATCACTGCAAGCCGGGGCAGAGAGACGCTTTCTATCAGGCGCTTTGCGCGCTTGGCGTCCGGGCAAACTCCAGAGCGGAGGACGGCAACTGCCGCTACGACTATTACTTTGCGGCCGAAGCGCCGGACGATTTGCTGCTGGTAGAGACGTGGACCACGCCGGAGCTCCAGCAGGCGCACTGCCAAACGGAGAAATTCGCGCAGCTGCAGAAATGCAAGGCGCAGTTCTGCAACGGCGTGGAAATTGAGAAATTCACCTGGTAAAAGGCCTGTTCACCGCCTGCAGACCAAATCCGTTATCTGCACTCGAACCACTAAAAAACCCTGTATTCTCAACGGATTCAGGTCATAAGGATGCTTTTCCTTGTGAGGAAGGGTGCAGTTCTAGAAAGAGGACTGCACCCTTTCGCTTTATGCGGGTGTACTGCTTGCCTGCCTAGATTGAATCTCAGCCATCATTTTCTGAAGCTCTTTTTCTGTCGGCAAGTTGATCATTCCAACGGCGGTGAAGTAAATATCAACCTGAACATGCCGCTTGCCATCAATTTTCTCTGAATTGTGAATTTCAATGCGACGAATCAGCGTATTGACCAATTCCGGGGTGAGAGACCGCAGGTCTGTGAATTCTCTGAGTCCTTTAAGCAGTATTCGGAGGTCAACCGTATTCTTTTGCATCTGCGAAAGTGTCTGTTCACATTCACTGACGGACGCGATCAACTCTTTCTGTTCCGCCTCATACTGTTCCGCCATTCTGGCATAACGATCGTCAGGAAGTCTCCCACACACGTTGTCCTCATACATCCGAGTCATCATCCTGTCAATCTCCCGGATCCGGCGTTGGTTCTGGTCAAGCTTTTGCTTTGCTGCCTGTATATCATGACCGCGGGATATTACGCTTTGCTGCTGCAGCATATACAGGAAAACCGGCTCATAGCAACGCGCAAAATCCGCAAGATCGCTGATGGCCTCCAGAACGATTCTCTCCAGCATCACATCTCGAATATAGTGAATGGAACAGCTTCCGCGTCCGGATTTATAACGGGAGCAACGAAAAAATTCCTTTTCGCGCGGAAGACTCTTGGCGGCGCAGAAATGCAGCCTTGATCCGCAGTCCGCACAATAGACCAGCCCGGAGAAGAGACTGGTTTTTCCTTCGCTGGTCAATCGGCGCTTGCACTTTCGCAGCTCCTGTACACGCAGCCAGGTATCTTTATCAATGATCGCCTCGTGTGTGTCGGGAACGATCTGCCAGTTTTCCTCCGGATTCATTACGCGCTTATGAACCTTATAGCTGAGGATTGTAGATTGGAAATTCACAGCGCAGCCGGTATACTTGCGGTTTGCCAGAATCGCTTCGATGGTGGCATCTGACCAGAAATACGGATTATCACGAACTGCATGGTTTGTAGGTCTGCCAATACTCTGATAGTACGCACAGGGCGTCAGCACCTTCTCGTTTTGCAGAATTCTCGCGATTTTACAAGGCCCATTGCCAGCGAGGCATAGCGAGTAGATTTTTCGTACGACGTCAGCTGCAGGCTCGTCGATCAGCCATTTTTCCTGATCCTCCGGATCACGCTTATAACCAAACGGGACGTTGAAGCTGGTGCGTTTTCCGCTTGCAGCTTTCATTGCCCAAACTGCACGCACCTTTTTGCTTGTTTGCGCGGCATACCACTCGTTAAAAATGTTGTGAAACGGTACCATTTCGGAGCCGCCGCCCTGTTTGGAATCTACGTTTTCCTGAATCGCGATAAAGCGAACACCCAGAGTGGGATATTTGATTTCCAAGTACTGGCCGACCTCCAGATAGTTTCGTCCAAAGCGGGAAAGGTCTTTGACGACCACCGTGTCAATTTCACCGTTTTCGATCATAGCCTCCATTTCTTGAAAGCCGGGTCGGCTGAAAGTGGTGCCGCTGATGCCGTCGTCCACAAAGAATTTGGGATGCAGCAGTCCATGTGATTTGGCGTACTCCATCAGGATGGTTTTCTGATTTGCAATGGAATTGGATTCGCCGTCAATACCATCATCCTGGCTGAGACGGCAGTAGAGCGCTGTGATTTTCTGATTCTGCCCTTGATTTACAGCAGTTGTCATTATAATTCTCCTTTCTGTGACAACCGGGCATTGCAAGGTGGGTTGATCTTACAATGCCCGGCGGGATTGTGCAAATGTACCGTCAGGTAATTTGCGTCTTCAGGAGCAGCATGATCTGCTCCAGCATGCTTTGCCTGCCTTTATCGCAGTAGAAGGTTCTCACGTCGTAGACGGTGTGGCCATTTTCAACAGAAAACCGGTCGGATTCGGGAACATCCACATAAGCAGCCATGTTCATGTTATCTTGCACCTCGATCCCTCCTCCGTCGATAGTCGGCTTCGACCAAGCGCAGGATTGCATCGGAAATCTGCTTTGGCGTATAGCTTGAAGGGAAGTATTTCTTGAGATCAGCATATTGAAAGCTGACCGTCTCCCGCTGATTGGGTTTTTCTTCCGAGAGAATCGCCTCGATGCGATTGCGGACACCGCCAGCTTCACTCTCCCGGTGCATCCGGCAGGCCTGCGAATAGGACGGCGTGCAGTCATACAGCGCAATGGTATCCAGTACGATGCGCTGTTCCTCGATTGTGAGATAGGACAGCTCCACGCCCACGGTGAAGGCGATGCGGCCTTCGTCCAGCAGATCCAGCAGACCGGGCAGCAGATGGGTCAGGCGGATGTAACGGTGGATTTGGTTTCGGCTGTCACCGGTCTGCTCCGCCATCTCCTCATAGCTGTTCAACCTTTTCCCAACTTGGGAAAAGGTGCGCTGTCCCTGCCGGTTCATGGCGTCCAACTTCATCTTGTAAGCGAACGCTTTCTCGCTCGGAAGGATTTGCTCCCGATGGAGATTGCTGTCCACCAGCTGGATGGCGGCCTCATCGCGGTCCACAGCATGAATAAAGGCAGGGACTTCCTTGAGCCCTGCCTTCTGTGCTGCCCGGAGCCTCCGGTGGCCGGAGATGACCTCGTACTCCGCTGCGGTATCCTCCAGCGGACGGACGATCAGCGGCGTGAGGACGCCCTGCTCCTGAATGCTCTCGATGAGGCGATTCATTTCGTCGTTGTCCTGCAC
>JAFUCD010000035.1 GCA_017459865.1 Oscillospiraceae bacterium | reverse complement strand
TTTCCGAATGCAAAGGCGTAATCGATGGTGTCGATCTTCTCGGATACCATGGAAAGCGAGTCATCTTCCGCCATCATATTGCGCGCAACAGGCTCATCGATCGCGACTGCATCCGCTTTCCCGCTCTTAAGGGCGTTTACCTCGTCGGCCGTCGAATTGTAATACAGGATCTCTGCATCAGGCAGACGTCGTTCCACAACCTCTGGGAAGGTCGTTCCCGACAGCACGGCGATGGAGGCGTGCTCCATATCAGCAAGCGTCGGTACAACCGCGTCATCTTCTGAGCCCGGCGCATCGAGATCAGCCGCGCGTACCGCAAGCACGATGCCTCCGTGAGCCGTCGGGCTGGAAAACAACACCTGTTCCTCTCGCTCCGGCGTCACGTTCATGTCAGTGGTGAAGTCGTATTTTCCGGATTGAACCGCCGGGATGCGTCCGGCAAAGTCCATATCTCCAATCTCCAGCCCATAGCCTCTGTCACGGCAGAAGCGCACCACGAGGTCGATATCATAACCGACATTCTTCCCGTCTTTGATATACGACCAGGGCATATCCGTGGAAGTGGTCGCGACCCGGATCGTTCCGTTTTCCCCTGTCAGGTCGGACATGTCCACGACCTTCCGTGCCTCATCCACACCAAGCCAGGTCTCCGCGATCTCGTCCATGGTGCCGTCTTCCCAGGCGCGCGAAAGGAACTCGTTCAGCTCCTCGCACAATGCAGCGCTTTCAGGATCGTCCTTCCGGAAGGCAAAGGCATAGTTGTTTTCAGTCAAGGGCTCATGAATATAGTCGATCTCCGGCTGCTCCGCATGCATGGAGATCATACCCGGCTCGTCGCCGAGAAAGCCGTCGATCTTGCCTGTGAGCAGGGCGGTCGCACAGTCCGGATAACTGTCAAAGTATAAGTATTCGCTGTCGGGGAAAAACTCCGCGGCCGCGTCCTCCATCAGCGGGCCCACCAGAACGCCAAGTTTTTTGCCGTTGTAGTCCTGCCAGTGCGTGGTGCCGCCCGATGCTTCCGGCGCCGCGCCTTCATCGCGCACCATGACGGCGATCTCCTCCACATAGGTCGGCTGCGAAAAACGGAGCGCCTCCTGACGTTCGGGCGTGATGAAGAGCGCGGCAAAGACGCAGTCCACATCGCCGCCCTGCGCCGCCGCGATGATTCCGTTGTAGTCATAGACCTTGAACTCCACCGACGCCCCCAGCCAGGCCGCGAAGCGATAGGCGAGCTCGATATCATAGCCCCGCAGCTCGGTGCCCACATAGTAAGTAAAGGGCTCATAGACGCCGGAGGTCCCTATGACCAGATGGAGCTCAGAGCTCTCCGGGATCGGGATTTCCGGCATCGTTTCATCCTTGCGAACGAGCCAACGGTCGACCATGTCGTCCAGCGTTCCATCCCGCTTCACCTCATCCAGAAAAGCATTGATCTGATTCTCCAGATCAGGGATCTTTGTGTTCGGGGCGATCGCAACCGCCATGGTATAGCTCTCCCCCAAGGTCTCGTCCAGGAGTCGGACGCCCTGCATGCCGTTTCGGATGGCTGTTTCCATTGTAAGCTTTCCGTATACAAAGGCGTCCAGCTTTCCCTGGCTCACCGCGATGTATCCGGTCATGGCGTCCTGATAGTATTCAAGTCCTGCCTGCGGGAGCCTCTCAGCCACCAGCTTGTCATCATTCGTATCATTCGCCATGCCGATCTTCGTGCCCGGCTCGTTAAGCTGGTCAAGCGCGGTGATCGCCTCTTTGCCCTTTGCGCCGCAGCCTGTCAGCAGGCACAGCGCAAGCGCCAGGAGACAGACGATCGCCGTCCATTTCTGTTTGTTTTTGTGATCTGTCACGTTCCGATTCCTCCGGTTTTTTGGGCTGCGTCCTTTATTTTTGCATCGAGTCGAGCATCTGCATAACAATCCGGCTGGAGTTGTCTGCCGCCAGATCACCCATGTTTTCAATGCTGTCATGTGCGTTGCCGTCCGCCTTGTCCGACATGGCACGAATGACCACAAACGGTACCTCATACTGCGTGCAGACTGCCGCGATAGAGGCTCCCTCCATTTCGCAGGCAATGGCGCCAAAGCTCTGCTGCAGCGTCTTCACGTATTCCTCCGAGGCGACAAACTGATCCCCCGTCGCGATCGTTCCTTTGAATACATGCTCCTCGCCCATCACCTGAACAGCGCTGTCATAAGCAAGCGTTACCAGATCCTGGTCGCAGAAATAATAGCCTTTTTCGTCGTCTTCTTCTCCGTCTACGCCGCTGGCCCAGACAAAACCTTCGTTCGTCATGGTGCCGTAATCGTGCTGCACCAGGCGCGTTGCAATCACCTGGTCCAGGACCCGGGTCTCGTCACCGACGGCTCCCGCAACGCCGGTAAAGATCACATTCGAGATCGGGTAATTGTTCAGCATAGCTGTGGCCGCGGAGGCGGCCATGACCTTTCCGATGCCGGAGCGCATGATTACGACAGGCTGACCATGCAGCGTTCCCACATGAAACTCCACGCCGCCGATGGTGTCCACATGGTCGATCTCCGCCTCAGAGAGCAGCAGCGAAACCTCATTATCCATGGCTGAAATGATCCCGATCCGAGACTCCGACTGGGTTTGCGCTTTTCCCGCGCATCCCGCAACAGAAAACAGCATCAGCACCGCCAACAGAACGATCCAAATCCTTTTCCGATTCAACATGCTCTTCCTTCTCTTTTTCGTTGAAATCACCGTTACTTTCATGATTTATGTGTTTTCCTGAAACCGCATCAGGATCGCGGCTGCCTCCGCGCGTGTGGTCTCTCCCAGAGGGACCAGCGTCGTTTCCGTGCGGCCAATGATGAGTTTCTCCGCATTCGCCCATTGCATGGCGTCCTTCGCCCAGGCGCTGATGGTCGCCGCATCCGTATATCCGGAGAGATCCGCAGCTTTGCTTGTATCATGATCCTTCATCTTGGCATAGCGCATCAGGATCGTGGCAAACTGTTCGCGGGAGAGGGTGTCCGCCGGGCCGAATTTGCCGTTTCCATAGCCCTCCACGACGCCGTTTTTGCTGGCCCACTTGATCGCGTCGGTATACCACAGGTCGGCTTTCACGTCCGTGAATGGGCTCTTGCCGCTGACAGCCGGCTCTCCCTCCATGCGATAGAGGATCGTGACCAGCATCGCGCGCGTGGTGACGCCGTTGGGGTCAAAGGCGTCGTCTGCAACGCCCTTCATGAGTCCATTCGTGACGGCGTAGTCCACCGCCTCGTGGTACCATGCGGTCTGGTCAATGTCCGCAAATTGCGCCGAGGGGCAGTCGTGCGTGCCGGAGCCGGGCTTGGTGTTCTCCATCGGGTTGGCCACATAGACCGCCTCGTTGGACTGCTGCTCGCCGGCATCGTTCACCAGCGAGAACGTGACGCCCAGAAGCCCATCCTCCCAGAGTGGCTCCATGTCGATGTCGTAGTGATAGACCTGCCCGGTCATATCCTCGTCCGACGCGGTGAACTGGACGATCGGCTCCTTCGTGGGCAGATGGAAGGTCAGCGTCCGGGTTTTGCTCTCATCGGCATAGCGGAGCACCGCCTGAATGATCGGCGTCCGGCCCCCGATGAGAGTGTTGTTGGTAAACGTGGTGCTGACATAGTGTTTGTCGCCGATCACCGAATTCCGGGCGGTAAACGAAATGTTGTCCGCCTTGAGGGCGGCAGAGTTCACGAAATCGTCCATGTCGCCGTTATATCGGTTGGCACGGAGATCCACGATGATCTCGTGCTCCTGGTTGAGATCCCAGTTGGGATTCGGCCGAACCTGGAGATGATCCACGCGGCTGTCACCGGGATAGAGCTCTGTACCGCCGATATTCAGATCCGCCGAGTCCTCGCCGTTCCAGACCATGGTCAGCTTGGTGCCGGTCTCATCATAGACGGTGTACTGCGCGCAGCCGCCGATATAGTAACCGTAGTTTTTCACTGTGGCGTAGAGATCGATCACCGGCTGTCCGTCCCGCACCAGATAATCCGGAATCTTCACATCCGTCACCAGCATGCCGCTGTCGGCGTTCTGCTGCCAGGTGCGGATTTTGGTGTTATATTTGGATTCGGAGTTAGTGTTGGGGGTGGTGTAGACCACGAAAAGGCCTCGAGCCTTGCACTCGTTGGGATTGTAGGCCGCGGCAAAAATGTTGACCTGCTCTCCCTTGGCAAACTTCAGCTCCAGAGGACCGTGGAGCTCGGCGACTACTTTACCGGAGATCTTCTCCTCCGTGATCAGGGTATAAACCTGAATTTTGTTGCTTGTCAGGGTGCTGGTGTCGGCAGCCACGTCCACGTCATAGTCGCCCACCACGTCGATGATGTAGATGGCCGACTGGGCCTGGTTGCTGATCATGGCGTAGGAGTTGTCCACGGAGACGATGCCGTTTCCGCCCTGCACCTTCTCCACCACCCATTCGTAGCTGGAGCCGCTGGTTTTTTTGTTCATCCAGTAGACGCTGTCTCCGGCGATGAAGTAGTTGCAGCCGTTGAGATACCTCCAGTTGGTGACGAGACTGTTGAAGTCCAGCTTGCCGGAGGAAATATCGGCGATGTCGACCATGCCATCGATGTCCACACGGATGTTGCAGCGCAGATCCGGCGCATAGAAGCCGTTGGCGCCGTATCCCTTCATCACCAGCCACTTGTCCGAAGAGGCGTAAGGGTTCACCTGCCAGTAGCTGGGCTCGTTTGGCGCGATGACGCCGTTGGAGCAGATCTTGTTCTGGCCGAGATTCGTGTAACTGCGCACCTCGGGCGTCCCGGCCTCGCAGCTGGAGATCCAGTAGTTCGTGTAGGTGGGGACAGCGCTGACGAAGCTCTTGAGACTGTTGATCTGCGTGCCGTTCTGCTCCTGCAGATAGGTGGCTGCATAAGCCACGGAGCAGTAGTTCTCTCTGCCCGCCGGCATGGGGGCGCTGTAGAGCACCTGGCCCTGCTTCGCGGGATCGCTCGCCACGACGGAGCTCACGGTCTCGCACTCATCCACATCCACCACCATGGTCACCACGTCGGTACTCCGCATACGCTCGCTCTCCGGCAGCGTGCTGTCAGCAACGATGGCGCCGATGTAGACCTTGTCCCAATAGTTCGGGTCGCTGCGGTTCGTTTGGTTGGGGACCACCACGAACTCCGTGACGGAGCGGGTCTCCCCCTCCGGCAGGGTGACCTTGTTATAGCCCTGGTAGAAGAAGCCGGTGTCGGGGTCCTGCCGCTGATAGTAGATGTCCGTCCGCACGCCGTTGGAGCAGATGCGAAACAGCACGTTGTAGGTCTTGGTGGTGACCATCTGGATCTGGGTGTCGGGGTAGACGTCATAATCCAGCGTTTTGGTCGTGGCGTTGCCCTCCAGCTGCTCGGTGTTCTGCAGAATGAAGTATTCGTCGTGCTCCTTCCCGTCATCCATCAGGGCGGGCACCATTTTCTCCGCGCAGGCGGCCAGATCCATATCCTTAAATTCCATGTTCTCCACCGCCTCGGCCATCAGCTGAGCGGAGGTCCAGTCGCTGTCGTAGATTCGCTTCGAGTCCTGGAGGCAGTCCAGATTGATCTCCCCGGTATAGAACAGCAGATAATACTCGATCCGCATGCCGTAAAGGACGTCGATGAAGGTGTGCGGGTTCTCCACCAGAGAGGCGCTGCCCTTTCCGAGCACCGTGGCGATGTCCATGTTCGCATAGCCGGTGGCACAAGCGCCCAGTACGCCCTTCACGCCCACACCGCCGAATACCGAGAAGCTCACGATCACCTCGATCCTGCCGCTCAAGTCGTCGCTGCCGTTGTTGGCATATTTCCACTTGGTGTCTTTGGCCTCGCCCACCGGCGGCTTGTCCATGTTGAAGCTCACGTTCAGCGTGGTCTTGACGGCGATCCCCGCCTCAAAGCCGATGTAGGCCGGGATCACCACCGGCCCCGCGGTGAAGAGGAAATACTCCGTGACGCCGCCGGAAAAGCTGCCGCAGAACAGGATGCCGCCGGTGCCGTAGTGGTCCTTGGTCTCGGCGTTGTAGTTGGAGCGGAGGAACACCGAGAAGCTCATGGAAAAGTTGTAGGTTTTATTGGAAATGCACTTGATTTTGTCCGCAGAGTTCAGGACCTCCGAGCCGCCCTTCACCTTCTCGGCGTTTTCCCAGAAGCTTCGCTCAAAGACCTCGAAGGCGGATTCGGTGGTATCCAGGTTCTTGGGGTTCCAGGATTTCTGGAACAGGGAGCTGTATTTCGTCTCCATCTCCGGCGCCAGCTTCGTGATGTCGTAGGAAGCCATGAGGATCATGCTGCCGTCGGGGAAAAAGCCCACGGTGACCGGCACCTGGAGCATCTGGAAGGTGCTGTTGAGCATGCCGTTGCCGCCCATCTTGTCCGCCAGATTGCCGGGGGCGGACTCGGTGGTGACGGGCATTTCGGTTTTGTTGGTGCCCAGCTGGTTGAACACCGCGTTTTTCACGGTGAGGTTCTCCAGCGGAAAGGTATCGCCGCCCACCTTGACGACCACCTCGTCGCCGTCCTGCAGCAGGCCCGCCTTCTGCTCCACCCAGCGCTTTTCGGCGGTGTAGACTCTGGTGTTGCTGTCATAGGCATAGCCGGAGGTGCTGCTGATGGTAAGGACGGTCTTTCCGCGATTGGCGGACTGGATCTCCACGGAGCCGGGGAAGCTGGCGCTGCCGGACTTTGTGACCAGCACCTTCAACGAGAGATTTTCCGTGTCGATGTCCATAAGGGAGAGGGGCGTCTCCTCGTTCATCAGATCCTTGCCGGAGAGGTCGACGCCGCGGATGTACAGATCGTTCTCTTTCGTCGGCTCCAGCATATAGGTATACTGCTCCCCTGCGCCCATCTGCTTATCCAGCACCGAGCGCGACCGATAGCCCTCCGCCTGGATATCCACGACGCCGAAGAAGGCGTCCGGGATGTCGTCAAACACGGCGATGCCGGGGGTATTTCCCGCCGTGGCCACCGCGCTTTTCGTGATGCGCTTGCCGGCGTCGTCGAGATAGGAGATCGTCACGAGCGCATTCGGAATGCCCGCGCCGTCCGTGTCCTTCACCACAAAGCACATGGCGTCCTTGTCCACGACATAGACCCACGCGCCGGCGTTGGTGTCCGCGCCGAGCACCTGCACCTTTTCTTCCTTGTTGGGTTGGAGGCCAACTTCGGAGCCCATGAGGAGATTTCCGCCCTTCAAATAGGCCTGCAGACCGCCGTCTTCCACAAAGTGGTCGGCGCTCTTTAAGACCGGTGCGGCCTCCTTGTCCTCCACCGGCTCGAAGTCCAGTATGCGGTCCATATCCTCTGCGAATCTGGCCCATGCCTCGTCGGAGAACATGGAGTCGATCTCATTGGCGGACTCGGTGTCGATCTGGCCGTAGACGTCCGTCAAACTCGCAGTCTCTCTGGGCATCTTGCTGGAATCGGTGGTGTTATAGAGCATGGGGCTGTCGCTGGCAGGGAGGTCTGTGGGCTCCGTTGCAGAAACGCCCGGGATCATGACGCTCATCAGCGTCAAAACCACCAAAAACAGACTGATGCTTCTCTTCCAAAGGTTGGTCATAGGATCGCCCCTTTCCGTTTTTCTTGCCTATATCACTGTATATTTTTACTATTATAGCAATCCAAGCTGCATAGAAATAACACAAAAGCAGCGCAAGGACCGGCACCTGAAACTGACGCACCTTTTTCCGCCAAACTTTTGGAAAGCCGATTTGGAGTACATCCAGCCGGCTCATATCTGCCCTTGAAATGAGCGCCGGATGCCCCTACATAAACCGTACCATGCCAAAAGGCTCGTGCTTTCGCATATCATCAGGACTGAAGTCTCAGCGATTTGGATATTCACTTCTCAAGGAACAATGAGAAAGACTTTCCCCCTCACTTACCAGCCGGTGAGAAGACCCTAAATGTGCGGCTTTTTCAGAACTTTTTTAATTTTGTTGATTCTGCGAAAAATCACAAACCGACTTTGTTGAAAATGAACAGATAACTGGTTGATCGAAAAGCCACGAAACGCAAATAGCGTGATAAGTTCCTTATCTGAAGAACGAATAGCTTCGACATAAAGAGGTCTCATGAGACTTCAAAAGCCAGCTCAGGGGGCAGGTGATAGCGCGCTCCTGTGCTGGCTTGTTACATATTTCAATCGCACGAAAAATATTCATTCTTATATTCAGCGAACATACGAAAGCATCCGTATTTCTAACCCGGAGGTCGCAGGGTTTCAGAAATTCAATTTCTGTATTGCCCCCCCATTGCCCCCCGGAAGCAAAAAATGAGTAAAATGGTTCTCCTTTTCGACATAAGAAAAGCCCTGAAATCGTTCCTTTTCAGCGGATAGGGCAGTCATTGAAAAGTGATGCATTGCAAAGGCAGAAACATGCAGGTCCGCAAACTTTGTCTCTGCATATGATATTGATGGGGCGAGAGTCACAAAAGTGAGCCTCGCGTGATTTTTCAGAAAAAGCCAATTGACAATTCACGGAATTTGTGTATAATCGAGTTAAATCAATAAAGCATCTCAAACCGATGAAGTGGGAGTAAAGGCGGCATACGCGCTTACAGAGAGCGGGCAGGGCTGAGAAGTCCGCGGCAAACGGGTCGTCACAATGGTCCACGGAGGGCGCAGTGAAAGCTGCGACGTGTCGGCACGCGTCAGTTGCCGAGGGTATGATGGTACCCTGCCAAGTGCGCGGCCAAGGCCGCGAATCAAGGTGGCACCGCGGAATTCACGAATTTCGTCCTTGATCTGCTGAAAAGCAGATCAGGGGCGTTTTTGTTTGCCCGGAAAGGAGCGCAACATGAAAGAAAACATTTTTCCATCGCTGGATGAGGCGCGGCAGTACGAGCGGGATTTCCGCTCCGTGCCCGTGAGCCGGACGATCCTCTCAGACAGCCGCACACCGGTGGAGGTGCTGCGCGCGCTCAAGGCCGTGAGCCGGCACTGCTTCATCCTTGAAAGTCTGGAGAACGCAGCCCGCCGGGGACGCTACACCTTTTTGGGCTATGACCCAAAGCTGGAATTCACCTGCCGGGACGGCGCGGTACAGATTCGCTCCGGCACGACCGTGACGATTCCGAACGCACAGCCAGCAAGCTACATCCGGCAGATCATCGCGGAGAATAAAAGCCCCCGGCTGCCGGGGCTGCCGCCGTTCGCCGGCGGGCTGATGGGCTATTTCGCCTATGAATCCATCCACTACGCCGAGCCGACGCTCGATCTGGACTGCCGAGATGAGGAGCAGTTCAACGACATCGACCTGATGCTCTTTGACAAAGTGATCGCCTTCGACCACTTTCGCCAGACCGTCACGATGATCGTGAACATCCGCACCGACGAGCTGGAGGAAAACTACCGCGCCGCGTGTCTGGAGCTCGACACCATGGAGGCGCTCATCCGGCACGGCACCCCGGCGGAGAATCCGCCGCTGCGGCTCAAAAGCGACTTTACGCCGCTGTTCGATAAAGCGCGCTTCTGCGCCATGGTGGAAAAAACGCGGCGTTACATCTATGAGGGCGACATTTTCCAGGCCGTGATTTCAAACCGCCTGACGGCAGATGCGGAGGGCAGTCTTCTTGACGTCTACCGCCTGCTGAGAAGCCAAAACCCCTCGCCCTATATGTTCTACATCTCGAGCGACATTCTGGAGATCGCGGGCTCGAGCCCGGAGACGCTCGTGAAGCTCACAGACGGCGTGCTGCACACGTTCCCACTCGCCGGGACGCGCCCGCGCGGGAAGACCGAGGCGGAGGACAAAGCGCTGGAAGCCGAGCTCCTCGCCGACCCGAAGGAGCTGGCTGAGCACAACATGCTCGTGGATCTGGGGCGAAACGACCTCGGGCGGCTTTCAATATTCGGCACCGTTGAGGTGGAGAAATATATGGACGTCGAGCGCTACTCTCACGTGATGCACATCGGCTCCGCCGTTCGGGGCGAAATTCGGGAAGACTGCGACGCCGTGGACGCGATCGCCGCCGTCCTGCCTGCCGGAACGCTCTCCGGCGCGCCGAAGATCCGCGCCTGCGAGATTATCCATGAGCTGGAGGGCGTCAAGCGCGGCATCTACGGCGGCGCGATCGGGTACATCGACTTCACCGGCAACATGGACACCTGCATTGCCATCCGGCTGGCATACAAGAAAAACGGCAAGGTGTTCGTCCGCGCCGGCGCGGGAATCGTGGCCGATTCCGTGCCGGAAAACGAGCATCAGGAGTGCATCAACAAGGCCGCAGCGGTATTAAACGCCGTGCGCAGCGCGGAGGGAGGGATCGACGGATGACCTTACTAATCGACAACTACGACAGCTTTTCCTACAATCTCTATCAGCTCGTCGGCTCCATCGACCCGGAGATCCGCGTGAGGCGCAACGATGCCATGACAGCGCCAGAGATAGAAGCGCTGAAGCCTGCGCGGATCATCCTCTCGCCCGGGCCGGGCCGCCCCGCGGACGCCGGCGTCTGTGAGGACGTGATCCGCACCCTCGCCGGGAAGATTCCGATCCTCGGCGTGTGTCTCGGCCATCAGGCCATCTGCGAGGTCTACGGCGCGACGGTGACCTATGCAAAGCAGCTCATGCACGGCAAGCAGTCCGACGCCAGAATCAAAACCGATTGCCCGCTCTTTCGCGGCCTGCCGGAGACGATCCCGGTCGCCCGGTATCATTCGCTGGCGGCAGATCCCGCCACCATGCCGCCGGCGCTGACCGTCACGGCCCGCACCGACGACGGGGAGATCATGGCGGTGCAGCATGCGCAGCTCCCCGTGTTCGGGCTGCAGTTTCATCCGGAATCCATCCTCACCCCGGACGGGGTCGCCATCATTCGTAATTTTTTGGAGGTAACACCATGATCAAGGAAGCCATTGTCAAGATCGTCTCGAAGCAGGATCTCACCTACGATGAGGCCTATACCGTCATGAACGAGATCATGTCCGGCGAGACCACTGCCACCCAGAACGCTGCCTTCCTCGCAGCGCTGAGCACCAAGAGCACCCGCGCCGAGACCATCGACGAGATCTCCGGCTGCGCCGCCGCCATGCGCGCGCATGCAACGCCCGTCGAGACCGGAATGGACACCCTCGAGATCGTCGGCACCGGCGGCGATCACTCCCATTCCTTCAACATCTCCACCACCAGCCTGTTCGTCCTGGCGGCGGGCGGCGTAAAGGTCTCAAAGCACGGCAACCGGGCGGCCTCCTCTTCCAGCGGCACCGCCGACTGCCTGGAGGCGCTGGGCGTGAACATCCAGCAGGACCCGGAGACCTGTGTCCGGCTGCTGGATGAGGTGGGCGCATGCTTCCTGTTTGCGCAGAAGTACCACAGCTCTATGAAATACGTGGGCAGCATCCGCAAGGAGCTGGGCATCCGCACGGTGTTCAACATCCTCGGCCCCATCACGAACCCCGCAAAGCCGAAATATATGCTTTTGGGCGTATACGACCCGCTGCTGGTCGAACCGCTGGCAAAAGTGCTCACCAGTCTCGGCACCACGCGCGGCGTGGTCGTCCACGGCTGGGACGGCCTGGACGAGATCTCCGCCTCCGCACCGACTGCCGTGTGCGAATTCATTGACGGGGAATACAAGAGCTATGAGATCCGCCCGGAGGACTTCGGTCTGCCACTCGGGCTCAAGACCGAGATCGTCGGCGGCACGCCGGCAGAAAACGCGCAGATCACGCTGGACATCCTCTCCGGCAAAGAGCAGGGCACCAGGCGAAACATCGTCCTCCTGAACGCGGGCGCGGCGCTCTGCATCGCGGGTAAGGCGCCCACCATGGCGGAGGGCGTGAAGCTTGCAGCCGAGCTCATCGACTCCGGCGCGGCGCTGAAAAAGGCGGACGAATTCAAGGCGGCGTCCAACGCATGAGCACGATCCTCGACACCATCGCCGCCTATGCGAAAGAGCGCGTCACGGCAGATCGGCAGAACATCTCCGATGCCGAGATGTGCGCGCTGGCCAAAAGTCTGCCCCGGGGCGATTTCCGGTTTGAAAATGCGCTGCGCGGCGATGGGCTCCGCTTCATCTGCGAGGTGAAGAAGGCATCACCCTCCAAAGGGATCATCGACCCGGAGTTTGACTATCTCAAAATTGCCCGCTCTTACGCGGCGGCGGGCGCGGACTGCGTCTCGTGCCTCACAGAGCCGAAGTGGTTCCTCGGCTCGGACGACATTTTCCGTGAGATTCGCGCCGCGATCCCGACGCCCATGATCCGAAAGGACTTCACCGTGGACGTTTATCAGATCGACCAGGCAAAGGTGCTCGGTGCGGACGCAGTGCTGCTGATCTGCGCGCTGCTGGACACGCAGCAGCTGGCGGCATATCTCGCCCGGTGTGACGCGCTCGGTCTCACCGCGCTGGTGGAGGCACATGACGCGCAGGAGATCGCCTCCGCGGTCAGCGCCGGGGCGCGGGTTATCGGCGTAAACAACCGAAATCTCAAGGATTTCACAGTGGACTTTGAAAACGCCGCTCGCCTGCGCGATCGGATCCCGCCGGAGTGCATCTATGTGGCGGAGAGCGGCGTGAAAGGCCCGGCGGACGCGGCTGCGCTGCGGAAAATCGGCGCGGACGCGGTGCTCATGGGCGAGGTGCTGATGCGCGCTGCGGACAAGGGCGCGATGCTCCGCGCCATGCGGGAGGCGACGAAATGACCAAAATCAAGATCTGCGGGCTCCGCCGGGACGCGGACATCGACTATGTGAACGAGGCAATGCCCGATTATATCGGCTTTATCCTGCACTTTCCCAAAAGTCACCGAAACGTATTGCCGGAAACGGCGGCGGCGATGAAAAAACGCCTCGATCCGAAGATCAAGGCGGTGGGCGTATTCGTAAATCAGCCTTTGGAAACCGTCACAGCCGCGGCGGCGCAGATCGGGCTGGACGTGATCCAGCTCCACGGACAGGAGGACGACGACTATATCGCCGCGCTGCGGCAGCAGACCGACCTCCCGATCTGGAAGGCGTTCAAGGTCCGCACGGCAGACGACCTTGCCGCAGCGGAGCGCAGCACCGCTGACGCGGTGCTGCTGGACAACGGCTACGGCACCGGCAAGGCCTTTGACTGGACGCTCGCAGCTGCGTTCACCCGACCGTTTTTCCTCGCCGGGGGCCTGACTCCGGAGATTCTTCCGGACGCCATTCAAACGCTGCACCCCGCGCTGGTGGACATCTCCTCCGGCGTGGAGACAGACGGCATCAAGGACCGAAGCAAGATCCTCGCGGCGGTGTGTGCCGCGAGACTTAAACCCGAGAAAGAGGCATAAACCATGGTAAATCAGCTTTCCATTTACACCGAAAACCGCAGAGGCGCCATGCGCGCCATCACCCGCATTCTCGCGGAGGCAAACATCGACATCAACGGCTTCGTCACCAACGACAGCGCCGAGTACGGCACCGTGCGGATGCTTGTATCCGACAGTGCAAAGGCGGCGCAGCTCCTCTCCGACGCGGGCTATCTGCTCCGCCAGATCCCCGTGATCGCCGTTGAGATCCCGGACGTGCCGGGGAGTCTGGACAAGCTCCTTGCGGTCATCGACCGGGCGTACATCAGCATCGACTATCTCTACGACACCTTTGATCGCGAGAGCGGCGGGCCCATCATCGTCATCCGCTCCGGCGATCTGGAGGAGCTGGAATCGCTGTTGGAGATGAGCGGTTTCCGCTCCCGGCGCTGACAGACAGGGAGGAACGAACATGAGCAAAGGACGATTTGGCATCCACGGCGGGCAGTATATCCCCGAGACGCTGATGAACGCGATCACCGAACTGGAGGACGCCTACGAACACTATAAAAACGACCCGGATTTCAACCGCGAGCTGGCCGAGCTGCTGAGCGAATATGCGGGCCGACCGTCAAGGCTGTATTACGCAAAGCGCATGACGGCCGATCTCGGCGGCGCGAAGGTCTATCTCAAGCGCGAGGACTTAAACCACACCGGCGCGCACAAGATCAACAACGTGCTCGGGCAGGCGCTGCTGGCAAAGCGCATGGGCAAGACGCGCGTGATCGCCGAAACCGGCGCGGGCCAGCACGGCGTGGCCACCGCCACCGCCGCCGCCCTCATGGGCATGGAGTGCGTGGTCTACATGGGCCGCGAGGACACCATCCGCCAGGCACTGAACGTCTACCGCATGCGGCTGCTGGGCGCGGAGGTGCGCCCGGTGGATAGTGGCACCGGCACGCTGAAGGACGCGGTGTCCGAGACCTTCCGCGAGTGGACGAACCGCATCGACGACACGCATTACGTGCTCGGCTCCGTCATGGGACCGCACCCCTTCCCCACCATCGTGCGCGACTTTCAGGCCGTGATCTCCAAAGAGATCCGCGCGCAGGTCTTAGAGAAGGAAGGCCGACTGCCGGACGCGGTGCTCGCCTGTGTGGGCGGCGGCTCGAACGCGATCGGCGCGTTCTATCACTTCATCCCGGATACCGGCGTGCGCCTCATCGGCTGCGAGGCCGCGGGTCGCGGCGTCGATACCTTTGAGACCGCGGCAACCATCGCCACCGGGCGGCTCGGCATCTTCCACGGCATGAAGAGCTATTTCTGCCAGGACGAATACGGCCAGATCGCGCCGGTCTATTCCATCAGCGCGGGCCTCGATTATCCCGGCATCGGCCCGGAGCACGCGTATCTCCACGACTCCGGCCGCGCGGAATACGTCGCCGTGACGGATGAGGAGGCGGTGCAGGCGTTCGAGTATCTCTCCCGCACGGAGGGCATCATTCCCGCGATTGAATCGGCCCACGCCGTGGCGCACGCCATGAAGCTCGCACCGACGATGGGAAAAGACCGGATCATTGTCATCAACATCTCCGGCCGCGGCGACAAGGACTGCGCCGCCATCGCCCGCTACAGAGGGGAGGATCTGCATGATTAAAATCGCCGACGCATTTCAAAACGGCAAGGCCTTCATCGCCTTCATCACCTGCGGCGACCCGGATTTGGAGACAACGGCGCGGTTCGTACGGGCCGCGGCGGAAAACGGCGCGGACCTCATCGAGCTCGGCATTCCGTTCTCCGACCCCACCGCCGAGGGGCCGGTCATCCAGGAAGCAAATGAACGCGCGCTGAAAGCGGGCGTCACGACGGACAAGGTGTTCGACCTCGTGCGCGACCTGCGCCGGGACGTGACCATCCCGATGGTGTTCATGACCTATGCCAACGTTGTCTTCTCCTACGGAACGGAGCGGTTTCTGGAGCGCTGCGTCGAGGCGGGCATTCAGGGGCTCATCCTGCCGGACATCCCGTTTGAGGAAAAGGCGGAGTTTGGCCCCGCCTGCAAGGCGCACGGACTGGAACTCGTGTCACTCATTGCGCCGACCTCGGCAGATCGAATCGGCAGAATCGCACGGGAGGCGGAGGGCTTCGTCTACTGCGTCTCCAGCCTCGGCGTCACGGGCGTGCGCAGCGAGATCACGACCGACGTCGGCGCGATGGTGCGGCTCGTGAAGCAGGAGAAAGACATCCCCTGCGCGATCGGCTTCGGCATCTCCACGCCCGAGCAGGCAAAGCAGATGGCCGCGCAGGCGGACGGCGTGATCGTGGGCTCCGCCATCATGAAGCTGGTGGCGCAATATGGGCGGGACGCCGTGCCTTATGTGGCAGACTACGTCAGACGCATGAAGGACGCCATAGAAAGCCGCTGATCGAACAGCCGAAAAAACACTTGAGCGATCCGGATTGCACAAAAAAGTCCATCTGGTGGGTCACAGCATGGGCGGCGAGACGCTCCGCATGCTGGCGCAGCTGCTGGAAAACGGAGATCCGGATGAGCGCAGGGCAACCACAGACGGATCGATCAGCCCGCTTTTCGCGGGGGAGAGCCAACATTGGATCGAGAGCGTCACCACGCTCTGCACGCCGCACGACGGCAGCCAGTATGACACGAAGGTCTACCGCTCCGGAACGGATTGGATCAACAGCGCCATCGGCGTGCTGGGCGCGGCCTTCGGCGCAAACATCAATGAGCAGAACTTCGGATTGGACTTCAAGCTGGAACAGTGGGGGGTTGGTGCGTCAGCCGGATGAGGATTACGCCTCCTATCTGCAGCGCGTTGCAAACAGCAGCATTTGGGACAGCAGCGTTACGGATACCGCCGTCTACGACCTGGACGTGGACGGTGCGGCGGTTCTCAATGGCTATGCCAAAGCGCAGGACGACATTTATTATTTCTCGGTCGCCTGCTCCGACACCTACCGGGTGCCCAATTATCAGACTGTAGACAAACCTATGCTGCTGACTTATGAAACAGAGCAGCGGGGAGCTCGAGGGGCAAGGCCGCCTCGATTTCAATACATTGTCGCCGAAAACTGTCTAAAAAGTGTCAGCTTTTTAGACAGTTTTCTGTTTGCGCAGCAAACAAATTGGCGACGCTTTCAAGGTGTCGACACTTTGTCGACACCTTGAATTATCCGAACAGCTATCTGCCATACCATGACATCAACCCTGCGATGCTGAAAAGCGCGACCTATATGGGAGCACATGTGAACTACGCGGCGGGGCACGTGCAGGTTACGCCGGAGTGGTGGGAAAATGACGGCATCGTGAGCGTGCGCTCCGCCATAGCGCCGCATGAAAACTCCACGGACCGTATCAACGAAAACTACGGTACCGCTGCCGACGGTACGATGGTCTTCAAACCGGGCACCGAGAAGGGCGGTTGGAATTACATTGAGAAAATTGAGCGCACGGATCATATCAACATGGTTGGGCAGACGAAAAACAAATCCACGCTTCAGCCAAAATTCTATGAGTTGGCCGCCATGCTCGCAAGCATCCCGGCAGATACGAAAGCGCCTGCGGAGCATGTTTGTCCCGGTGCCGGATTCACAGATATGCCTGCCTATGGGAATTGGGCGCACACGGGATTGGATTACTGCATCGAACACGGCCTGATCAAGGGGACAAGCGCTACCACCGTTTCGCCGAACACCGCGCTCAGCCGCGCGCAGCTGGTCACAATCCTTTGGCGGCAGGCGGGTTCGCCCGGCGCAAAGCACGCCGCACCGTTTACGGATCTGACGCAAGAATGGTATCGACAGGCCGTGGCTTGGGCAGCGGAACATCAGATCGTCAAGGGTGTTTCCGCAACGCGCTTTGATCCCGACAGTGCGGTGACGCGGCAGGATATGACGGTGATCCTCTATCGATATGCGGACAGCGAGCTTCACGCAGATGTTTCCGGCACGGCAGACCTGAGCGGATTTCCGGACGCGGATCGTGTCTCCGCCTATGCCGAGCAGGCAATGCGCTGGGCGGTTTCCGAGGCGCTCATCCAGGGAACACTGGTAAACGGTACGGTCTATCTGGATCCGAAGGGCACCACGACCCGTGCGCAGGCGGCCAAGATCCTTATGACATTCTGCAAAACCGTTGCAGGTTGAGGAAGCGCCACACATCCAATCACAAAACAATACAGCCGCCAGCTGCTGGCGGCTGTATCATTTTGCTTTTTATTCCGGCTTATCCAGCTTGCTCCTTCGGATCAGCTCCTCCGTGGAGCCTTTGCGGAGCTCGCACAGGCGCTGCAGATCCTCCAGAAGATCCTGCTGCATGCCGTTGCTGATCCAGTCGATCACCATTCCGAAGCATTCACACTTGTGATATCGGATAATCAGCTCCCGATCTTTGGGAGAGAGATCCTCGGCAGGAACCACCGTATCCACATAGGTGCGCACCGCGTGTTCGCAGATGCGCCACAGGGCGCTGACATAGGCGCTGCGGTTGCCGGAATTGTAGATGTGCATGATGGCGCGACGATTCTCCTGTGCGGAGGTCAGGATCACGTCCAGACAGTCCGAGAGCGACTGGATCGAGGGATAGTCCGCAACGGCGCGTTCCATGCCCATGGAGCAGATCTCCTCAATCAGAGCGGCGATGTCCTGATAGTGATAATAGAACGTGTTGCGGTTGATGCCGCAGCGATCCGCAATGTCCTTTACCGTGATCTTGCTCAGGGGACGCTCGTTGAGCAGTTCCAGAAACGTTTCGCGGATCACGCGCTTGGTGATGTTTACATTTGCCATGCCCTTCACTCCAGTTGTGCATTCCGGCTCATTTCAATCTATCAAATGCAAATTGCAAAGTCAAACCGGATTCTCCAAAAATTAGGCAAATGAGCTAATTTGCTCAAAAAACGGGCGAAAGGGTCGAATGCTGCGACTTTTGAGCACGGGCTCTTTTCGGTCTGTTGAGAGACTGCATGAAAAAAATTACAATCATACCAACATGATGAATCCACGGCGGAGGTGATTCCGAAACGATGACTACGGCGAACAAACTGACGATCCTTCGAATGCTCCTGGTTCCAGTATTGACCGTGCTGCTGTATCTGGACTTTCCCGGCCATCTCTATTGGGCGCTGGGCGTCTTGATACTGGCAAGTCTGACAGATACCGCCGATCGGCGATCTTGCGGAATCCCTGCTCAAACGGATGCTTGGCGTCAAGGACTTTTCCGACCTGATCCCCGGCCACAGCGGCATGTTTGACCGGGCGGACAGCCTGCTTTTAGCCATCCCGACGGCATACGTTTGCCTGCGCCTGGCGGGGATCTGACGGAGGAAGCATATGAACGAATCAACGAACCATTCCTTCCCGAAGCGGGCACTGTTTTTGATAAACCCGGTGGCGGGACGGAAGACGATACAAAAAAGTGTGACCGAGTGCATCCGCGCGCTGATGGAGTCAGGATACCTTGTCACCACCATGGTGACGGCGGCGCGGGGGGATGCGACGCAGTTCGCAAGAACCTATGGCAAGTTTTTCGATCTCGTGGTCTGCGCCGGCGGGGACGGTACGCTGAACGAGACTGTTTCCGGCCTTGCACAGAGCGAGACCCATGTGCCGCTGGGCTACCTTCCCTGCGGCACCACCAACGATTTCTGCGCCTCCCGCGGCTTGCCGAAGGATGTTGCAGGGGCGCTGCAGGCCATTGCCGCAGGAGAAGTCCGGCAGTATGACATCGGGTGCTTCGAGGGAAGTTATTTCACGAACGCCGCCCTTTTCGGCGCGTTTTCGTGGATGGCATATACCACAGATCAGACCCGCAAAAACCGTCTCGGCTACCATGCTTATGTGCTGGACGGGATGCGGGATCTCTCCCGCCTGAAACCGATCCCCATGAAGCTGTGGGCAGACGGGGAGACCATCGAGGGCGAATATCTCTTCGGCGCTGTGAGCAACGCGCGCAATCTGGGCGGGTATCTGGATCTCACCGCGCAGGGCGTAGATCTCTCGGACGGACTGTTGGAGCTTGTACTGGTGAAAGCGCCGCACTCACTACCTGAGCTGGATCACGCGGTGCGCGCCGTGACCGCAGGGGACTACACCGGCCCATGGCTGACGCTCCGGCATGTGCGGGAGCTCGTGGTGTATAATCCGCCGGAGCTCCAATGGTCACTGGACGGGGAGCAGTCCGGCTATTATGAGACGGTGCGCATTCACGCGCTGCCCGGCTTTCTGCGGTTACAGGGGTAAGCGCGCAGTGTCAAATGAAAAGAAGCTGCGGCTCACGAGCGTCGTGGTCGGGATCATCTGGATTGGGATCTTGTACGTGCTCGTTCGGGAGAATGGAGATCTGACACTGGAGGATTTTCTCCGTTGGCGACCGAAGAACCCCTGGCTCGCGGCACTGCTGATCTGCGTGCTGTTCGCGCTGAAAAGTCTGGATGTGCTGATTCATTGCGGCGTGCTGTTCGCGCTGTGCGGGGTACTTTATCCTTTTCCCGCGGCGCTGGCGTTAAACATGCTGGGCGTCGCGATCATGGCGATGATCCCCTATTGGCTCGGATATGAGATGGGAGCAGATGTGGCAGACGCGCTGAGCCGGAAATATAAAAAGCTCCAAACGTTGGACGCGCTCTGGGCGCAGAACGAGTGGGTCGTCACGATCCTCTTTCGCACGGTTGGCCTGCCGGTCAATGTCGCGGGGATCTATATGGGCGCGCGGCGGTTTCATATCTGGGTCTATCTGATCGGGACGCTCGCCGGGATGCTGCCGATTACGATCGCGTTCACCGTGATGGGCATGAGCATCCAGAACGTCCGCTCGCCGCTTTTCATCGGTGCTGTGGCGGCGCAGATCGTGATGACGATCTTGTCGCTGCTGATCTTCCGCTATCTGAGAACGCTGCAAAAATAAAAAGGAGAACGAAACACGAAACGGAGGTTTTCATGATGAATGTATCCACAACACTGAAAAAGTATGGTCTGACTCGGATGTTTCGGCACGTCTACAAGGACCCGGAGAAGAATTTGCCGCAGATGATCGATTGGGCGGACAAATTTGCCCACGGGGAGTACCCAAATCAGCGCGCGGCGATCCGCGCAGCGTTCACCGATCCCGAAAACGCGTACTATCCCTATGTACGCCACATGCTGAAGGATGTAGATCCAGATGTGTTGACGACGGTGGCGGTGAATTTCTTCCTCAACGAGAATCTCGTGGGCGGCGACCGGCGCGTAGCGCTGCGGGAGCAATACAACTGCAACATCCCCTGGACGATCCTTCTGGATCCCACCTCCGCCTGCAACCTACACTGTGTCGGCTGCTGGGCGGCGGAATACGGCAACAAGCTGAATTTGAGCTTTGAGGAGATCGATGACATCATCCGTCAGGGCAAGGAAATGGGCGTGTACATGTACATCTACACCGGCGGCGAGCCGCTGGTACGCAAAAAGGATCTGATCCGCATCTGCGAAAAGCACGACGACTGCGTGTTCCTCTGCTTCACCAATGGCACACTGATCGACGAGGAATTTGCCGATGAGATGCTGCGCGTGAAAAACTTTGTCCCGGCCATCTCCCTCGAGGGCTTCGGCGAAGCCACGGACGCCCGCCGTGGAGCTGGCGTCTATGACAAGGTTCGCACCGCCATGGATCTTCTGCACCGCAAGAAGCTGCTTTACGGCATCTCCTGCTGCTATACCAGTGAAAACTGGGATTCCATCACCTCCGAGGAATACTACGACATGCTCATCGAGACGGGCGCCTATTTCGTCTGGTATTTCCACTATATGCCCGTGGGCAATGACGCAAGCCCTGCGCTGCTGCCAAATCCGGAGCAGCGCGCGGAGGTCTACAAGCGTATCCGCAGCTATCGCAGCGAGAAGCCGCTCTTCGCCATGGACTTCCAGAACGACGCGGAATTTGTCGGCGGCTGCATCGCCGGAGGCAGGAAGTATATGCACATCAATGCCAACGGCGATGTGGATCCCTGCGTGTTCATCCACTACTCCGACTCCAACATCCGGGAAAAGACACTGCTGGAGACCATGCGCTCCCCGCTGTTTCAGGCCTACCACGACGGCCAGCCCTTCAACCAGAACATGATGCAGCCCTGCCCCATGCTGGAAAACCCTACGAAGCTGCGCGCCATCGTGGCTGAGACCGGCGCGAAGTCGACGGATATGCAGTCCCCGGAGACGGCGGAGCATCTCTGCGCCAAGTGCGACAGCTACGCTGAATGCTGGGCGCCCAAGGCAGAGGAGATTTGGGACGCGCGGCTGAAGCAGAAGGCGGAGCGCGCCGCGCAGAAGGATTGAACGATGCGGAAGATGGATCCTATGGAAAAAACCTATTTTACCTCGGAATCCGTGACCCGCGGTCACCCGGACAAGGTGTGCGACCAGATCGCGGACGCCATTCTGGATGCGGTGCTTGCCCAAGATCCGGAGTCCCACGTCGCCTGTGAGGTCACAGCCTGCATGGATCAGGTACACATCTTCGGCGAAATTTCCACCGACGCCAATGTGGACTATGAGACAATCGCCCGCGGCGTGATTCGGGAGATTGGCTATACCGAATTTGGTCACGGCTTCGATGCCGAGACCTGCCGTGTGACCGTGGATCTGCGGCAGCAGTCGGCAGATATCGCGCGCGGCATCTGCCGCAGCGCTGCTTCGGAAGCGCTGGACGCCGGTGCAGGCGATCAGGGCATGATGTTCGGTTTTGCCTGCACGCAGACAAAGCACCTGATGCCGCTGCCCATCGAGCTAGCGCACGCGCTGTCCAAAAAACTCGAATCTGTGCGCCGCAGCGGGCAACTGCATTTTCTCCTGCCGGACGGGAAATCGCAGGTGACGGTGGAGTATGAGCGCAATGTTCCGAAACGGATCGCGACGGTGGTGCTCTCAGCGCAGCATCAGCCGGGAATCAGAACCGCCGAACTGCGTGAGGCGCTGCTGAGCCACGTCATTCTGCCGACGCTCCCGGAAGAGATGCTTGACGAGCGGACACAGTTTTTCATCAACCCCACAGGGCGCTTTGTCGAGGGCGGTCCGGCAGCCGATTCCGGCCTCACCGGGCGGAAGCTGATCGTGGACACCTACGGGGGCTATGCCCGCCACGGAGGCGGCGCCTTCTCCGGCAAGGACGCAACCAAGGTAGACCGCAGCGGCGCCTACATGGCGCGCTATATGGCGAAAAACATCGTCGCGGGCGGGCTTGCACAGGAATGCGAGGTGCAGCTGAGCTACGCCATTGGCCTTGCCGACCCTATGTCCATCCGCGTGGACACCTTTGGCACCGGGATCGTCTCCGATGCGCTGCTTTGTCAGGCCATTGCCGACCAGGTGGACGCCCGCCCCGCCGCGATCATGCAGAAGTTTGATCTGCGCGCGCCGCGGTTTTCCCGCGTCTCCTGCTATGGGCACTTCGGCAGTAACGCCTCCGAAATGCCCTGGGAGCAAATCGACACAGGGCTCATGGATCTCGGCGTCTGACGGCGCACAGAGCAGATTTGTCATCTGCATTCTGTTTGATATACGATTTACAAGCGGAGGAGGTGAAAAACATGAACAAAAAGAAAGTAGCGATTCTGGGTGTTTTCTGCATCGTCGCCGCCGCAGCGGTGGTCTTTGCAAAGAAAAAGCTGAGCGAGTAACACAAACGAAAGGCCGGTCCCATCAAACGGATCGGCCTTTTCGAGAACAGCGGAAAAGAGAGGATGCACTTGAAAATTGCAGTGATTTGCGATGTGCTGGGCAAGGAAAACAACGGCACGACCATCGCAGCCATGAATCTGATTCGTTCCCTGCGTGCCAAAGGCCACAACGTGCGCGTGGTCTGCGCCGACCCGGAGCGCGCCGGACAGCAGGATTACTATATTGTGCCCAAAATGAATTTCGGGCCGATCAACGGCTACGTCGCCAAAAACGGCGTGGCCCCCGCGAGGGTGGACCGCGCGATTCTGGAGGCCGCCATTGCGGACGTGGATCTCATTCATGTGATGATGCCCTTTGCCGTGGGCTGCGCTGCGGCAGCGTATGCTCACGAACATCACATCCCCTTGACCGCAGGCTTCCACTGCCAGGCGGAGAATGTGACGGGGCACATTTTTATGATGGATTTTCCGCTCGCAAACACCATCGCTTACAAGACCTTTTATCATAAGCTATACCGATATTGCGACTGTATTCATTACCCGTCCCAGTTTATCTGCGATACCTTTGAAGGAATCGTCGGCCCGACGCCGCACCGCATCATCTCCAACGGCGTGAGCAGCACCTTTCAGCCCATTCCTGTTGAAAAACCGGAAGCGCTCCGGGGGCGTTTCGTCGTCCTGTTTACCGGGCGCTACAGTCCGGAGAAATCCCACAAGGTGCTGATCGATGCGGTGGCCCTCTCCCAACACAAGGACGAGATCCAGCTCATTTTTGCCGGAACCGGACCGCTGAAGCTCACGCTGCAGCGGCAGGCAAGAAGGCGCGGCATTCCCCAGCCGATCATGGAGTTCTATGACCGCAACACGCTGATCGACATGATCAACAGCGCTGATCTCTATGTTCATCCTGCCGAGATCGAGATCGAGGCGATCTCCTGCCTCGAAGCGATCGCCTGCGGACGGGTCCCTCTGATCGCGGACTCACCCCGCAGCGCCACGCGCTATTTCGCTTTGAGCGACGACAATCTGTTTCGCTATGACGACCCGGCAGATCTGGCGCAAAAGATGGATTGGTGGCTGGAACACCCAGAGGAGCGGGAGCGCTGCTCCCAGGCCTATCTGGGCTACGCAAAGCAATTTGATTTCCAGACCTGCATGGACGCCATGGAGAACATGATGCTGGACACGGTGGAGAAAAAGCGCCATGAAAAATGATCGCGTGCAGTATTATTCCGATCCTGTCAACGATGACTTCGCCGGGACGAGTATCAACACCTGCGAAGTCGGCGCGGACTTTCCCTACGTGAGAAGCTCCGTCCTGTGGAAAGGTCTGTCCTTTCTTGTCTATTACATCATTGCCGTTCCCATTGTGTTTCTGGTTTCCAAGCTCTATCTGGGACTTCGCTTTGAAAACAGAAAAGCGCCGCGGTCTCTTCGCGGCGCGGGATATTATCTCTATGGCAACCACACCCGGGTGCTGGACGCTTTTGTACCGGCCATGGCCGCTTACCCGAAAAAGGCCTATATCATCGCGGGGCCGGACGCGGTCTCGATCTCGGGTCTCAAACATATCGTGATGATGCTCGGCGCACTGCCGATCCCCACGGAGCTGTCCGCGATGCGTGCCTTTCTGGAAGCTGTCTCGCAGCGATACAAGGAAAACAACTGCGTCGCCATCTATCCCGAAGCGCACATCTGGCCGTTTTATACCGGAATCCGGCCCTTTTCAGATACCGCCTTCCGTTACCCGGTCAAAGAAAACGCACCCGTGATCGCCATGGTCACAACATACCGCAAGCGAAAGGGTCTGTTTCAACTGCTGAAAAAGCCGGGAATGACCGTGATCTTCTCGGATCCAATGTTCCCGGATCCGTCGCTCTCGCCGCGTAAAGCGCAGCGGGAGCTGCGGGATCGGGTCTATCGCTTTATGGAAGAGACGGCGGAGGGCCGGGAGCAGGTGGAATACATTCGTTACTGCTATGCGCTCGCGGATCAGAACGCCGCGGAGTCGAATGATGAAAGGAACGATACACGATGAAAGCGAAAAAACCGGAAAAGGACAGGAACCGGCTCCGCCGTACGTTCCGCGAGCAATGGGAGACCAACCGTCCGGCACTGATTGTCTGGCTGATCCTGCAGCCGGTGGTGGTCGCGGCGCTGGTGCGTTCGGTGATGCTGGGCTCGTGGGACAATGCATTTATCTGCCTGCTGGTGCTGGCGCTGTTTCTGCTTCCCAGCATCGTGCAGAAAAACCTGCGCATCACGTTCCCGACCGGGATGCAGATCGTCATTCTGATCCACATCTTCGCCACGGAGTTTCTGGGCGAGATCGCCTGCTATTAT
>JAFUCD010000005.1 GCA_017459865.1 Oscillospiraceae bacterium | reverse complement strand
GTAGGAGCTCCCGGATTTTTGCCCTCCGTGCCTGTTCCTCCGGACTGCGGTTCTTTCTGCTGCTCATTGTTAAAACCTCCAATGTGGTGCTCCTATTCTACACCACATCGGAGGTTTACACAATTTTTGGGATGGTCTCTTGCTGAGATTACAAAGCTGGAGGATCTGCAAGGGACTGTTCTTGCAACCATTTCAAGCCGCTAAATTATCATTTATCTTCCGCTTCAACTCAATCCTATCAGTAAGTGCTCGATAGGCCTTTACAATCTCTCGCTGTCTTTCAATAGAAGGTATGGGAAGCGCGACCTTGCACATCTCATCCCAATCCATAACCTCTCGCACACTGCCATGTGACTTGAACCTCGCATATCTATCAAACTCTGGACGCATAAACCAAAGCATAAGATATTCGGGCAAGAGTTTGTTTTCGTCAATCACTTCAAAGACAGTATAGACATTGCTCACAAGTCCCTCATCATAGTCTTCAAGAAGTGCGATAGCTATCTTATCTCCCCGTCTTGAAGTGTCTGGGATATAGGTGAATTGTCTTTTCCTAACTATCTTATATTTCGTGAAGTCCGTCCCGTTTGTGTTCGCAATAGACGGAATGAATGCCTTTTGAACTGAAACGCCCAAAAGATTATCCTCTTTACCCTCGATATTCCTCTCATCTACTTGGCGGATATAACCGCCAAGCAGCTTGTATCCTTCCTTCATTATGACACCTCATCCTATATATTTTCTGTGTGCCAGCTTTACATTGCTTTGCTTTACCATCGCATACTGTAAAGTCGTATCTATCCGCTTATGTCCTAAGAGTTGCTGTAACTGCTCAATGGGCATTCCTTTGTCGATTGCCATCGTTGCAAGTGTCCTACGGAACTTGTGTGGGTGAACCTTATTGATGCCAAGGTTCTTTCCAAACGTTCTAAGTCTCTTTTCTATACCGTTAATCTGCAAGCGATTAAACGGCGCATTGAGAGCCACGAAGAGCGCTGGATTACTGTCTGTCCGTGATCGCAGATAGTTCTGCAGGTGAATCTTTGTCCTGGCGTCAAAGTACACCATTCGCTCTTTATCTCCTTTGCCAAGGACTACGCATTCCCGCTCCACAAAGTCTATATCGTCTCGGTTAAGCAGTACCATTTCGCCGACTCTCATTCCGGTGGAGGCAAGGAGATCAATCATTGCCAAGTCCCGAAGCTCTGTACAATTATCACGCATCTGCTCCAGGGCTTCATCTGAGTATGTTTCCTTAATGCTCGATGCAGTCTTGACTTTATGGATGCGGCGTACAGGGCTTTTCAGTATGTAATCCTCGTCTTCCAGCCAAGAGAAGAAGCTCGACAGTATTCGGCGAATGTTATCAATGGTGACCTTGCTGGATTGCTTCCTTGCCTGGTAGGTCGTCAGATAACTTCTGATATCATCCGTCTCGATCTGCCGGACATCCTTCTTTGTCTCGGTCAGCATTGCCCTGATCGTCGCCTCATAGTATTGCAGGGACTTCTCAGAGCAGCCCTCGATGCGCTTTGCCGACAGAAAAAGGGCAACATAGTCCAACTCCTGCTCGTGCTTTTCGTTTCCCTCCACGACTTCATATCTGCTCAGAACTTTCCTGAGCACAGTTTGAAGCTTGTCCTCTTGAAAGTTGTTAAGGAAAGGTAGCATCCCCTGAATAATCTCGTTAATAAGCTGGCTTTGCATATTGGTACTCCCTTCATCATACCAACATCGCTTCCACCAAATTATTATCTCATAATTGTTGCTTTGAGCCTTTGCAGATCAGTCTGTGAAAGAAGGATCCTCGCGCTTTGATTTTTGCTCTTATTAAAGTCCTCAAGCAGAATAAATTTTCGATTTCCAGCGTTAATCATATAAACATTACTATGGGCAATGGAGTTTCTTATATGCCTAAACACGCTTTCATATTCTGTTTCGCTGTTGGTCTTTCTCTTACAGACAAAGCCTTTTGTCTTCCGATTTATAGTATTGCTATTGTCCAAATTGTATTTCCCGAGATGGTTTTTGAAAACGCAATTCGGAGCAATCACTGCATAGGTGTTCGGCGAGAAATCACAAATGTATGTATTCCAGTTTTCTGCCAAGCGGTCGACTGGAATATTAGCCGCAGTAGAACTATCTATAGTTGGTGCCGAGTGAAGGAAAAAGCTAAATATCTTTTTCAACTTCTCATCGTCTGTTTCAAACGGCAGAATTTGATTTTGAAGAATATCATCTATTGTCACGATTTCTCTCCTATAAATGATAATTTAGCGGCTTAATCAGATATTTTAGCCAGAAGAACGTTCCGTAGCTCTTCAAGGCGTTGAGTCTCAAGAGAGTTTGCTTCTATCTGACTGTTAAATATGTCCATCCGGTCTTGAAACCTCCGAATCAAATCATCAGGAGGAATGATAATATCAATCGACTGGATGTTATACATCGGCAACTTAGCTTGCACTGCGCCTACTGTTAGGAGTTCGATTTCTCGATTGTTCTTCTTCATACAAAGTGTGTAATAAAGATAATCTGGAGTTACGCCCTTTACACCTGTTAGCCTGACGCAGTTTTCAGTAAGATTGGCTTTGTTAAGAGTCGAGTGGATTTTACCAATCAGTCCGATTGTGCCGACAATAGAGATAACAATATCGTCGGTGTCTACGATATAGCGGGCAATCGCTTGATAAGTTTCGTCATCGATGTACTGAAATTGATCGGTTAAGCAAACATAGCGACTTGCTCCAACATCTCGGACACGAATATAGGGGTGCTCTGTGGGATCGTCCAAAAGCTCAGCATCTGCAGGAAGTCGTTTCCCACCTTTGACGGTACAGATGGTGTCTAAACGCTGCTTCCGCCAGCCTTCCGGCAAGTCTGAAGCGGAATATGCGCTTGCAAACTGTTCTTCAAATAGAGCAAGAGCTTGCGCCTCTAAATTATCATTTATCTGCCTTTTTAGAGCGATTCGATCTGTAATTGCCTTGTAGCTATTGACCACCGCCTTTTGCTCATCCATAGTGGGAACGGGCAACTCAATCCTACAAAGGTCTTCCCATGTTATCCCGCCGCGCACACTTCCATCTGTTCTAAGCCAGCAAATTCTATCGAACTCCGGGCGACGAAACCACATCATCAAGTATTCTGGATCAAGCTTGCTTTCATCTTTGATCTCAAACATGAAGTATGCTGGAGATACTATCGCCGGAGTATCTTCCGCGAAAAGCGCGACAGGCAATCTCTCATCACGTCCAACGTGCATGGGATTACAAGCAAACTTACCTTTCGTGATGAGTTTGTACTTGCTCAAATCCGTTCCGATTACGTTGGCCACTGACGGCATAAAGAACTTATCTATGTTGATACCAAGAACCTTATCTGATACCAGCTCGCTATTCCTTGTATCAATGGTGCGGATATGGTTGCCTAAAACATCATAGTTCGATCTCATATCCTAACTCCTTAAAGACGTCGAGCAGATCCTTCTTCGACTTTTCCTCGGCTACAAGCAGTTCTTTCAGCTCTGCTTGCAGCGTTTTCATTTTGGTGTCGAAGTCAATATTCTCGTCTCGGTTAATGAACTCAATATACCGGCTCGGGACGAGGGTGTAGCCCTTCTCCCTGACCTCGCTTTTAGGCGCGGAATAGCAGAACTCTGGTACATTCTCATAGTTGTCCTCATAGTTGTCCTCATAGCTTTCACGCTGCCATGCGTGATAGACACCTGTTACCTTGGCGCGATCTTCCTCTGTCAGCTCGATGTACTTCTTTTCATATGGACTGCCCATCTGCCGCAGATCCATAAAGAGGATCTCGCCTTCACGCCCACGATACTGGATCAGCTTACCATTCTGCTCAACGGTTCTCTTATGTTTGTTCTTGTTGAGTATCCAGAGAGTAACGCTGATGTCAGTGGTATAGAAGAGGCTTCTCGGTAGAATCACAATCGCTTCTACAAGGTCGTTTTCTATGAGCTGCTGCCTGATCTTCAGCTCCGTGCCATCATCGGACAGCGCACCGTTTGCAAGCAGGAATCCGGCGACGCCGTTCTGAGAGAGCTTTGAGACGATGTTCAGTATCCATCCGTAGTTTGCATTACTCGTAGGCGGAACTTCGTACCCGCTCCAACGGGGGTCGTCCGTCAGCTCGTTATCGGCTCTCCATTCCTTCTGATTGAAGGGGGGATTCGCCATAATGAAGTCAGCCTTCAAATCCTTGTGCTGATCATTCGTGAAGGTATTCGCAGCCATCTCGCCGAGATTTGCGGAAATACCGCGGATAGCAAGATTCATCTTCGCCAGCTTGAAGGTGGTGTTTGTGTACTCCTGGCCGTAGATAGAGACTTCTTTCTTGTTTCCGCTGTGTGCCTCTACGAACTTGATGGACTGCACGAACATACCGCCGGAACCGCAGCAGGGGTCATACAGGATTCCATGATAAGGCTCGATCATCTCAGCAATGAGATTCACGATGCATTTGGGCGTGTAGAATTCGCCCTTGCCTTTACCTTCCGCAAGAGCAAACTTCCCGAGGAAGTATTCGTAGACTCGTCCAATGATGTCATTTTCCTCGTCATCCGTGTTAATCTTGTCAATCTCATCAAGGAGAGAGGCGAGCTTGTTGGTGTCTATGGCAAGGCGAGAATAGTAATTGTCCGGCAAGGCGCCTTTTAATGCAGGGTTCGTCTTTTCGATGGTATAGAGAGCCGTGTCGATCTTCAACGCGATATCGTCCTGCTTAGCGTTCTCCATGATGTATGACCATCTGCTCTCCGGGGGTAAATAGAACACATTGTCTTTGGTATAGGCGAAGGTTTTCTCGATTTGTGCCTCATATCCGGCAGCAATTAGCTTTTTCCTCTGAGCCTCAAACTTGTCGCTGGCGAACTTCAAGAAGAAAAGGCTTAAAACCACATGCTTGTATTCTGCCGGTTCGACAGAGCCACGGAGCTTGTCCGCAGATTTCCAGAGAGCTTCCTCCATCGAAATTTCTTTTTTAGGTTTAGCTGCTGCTCTTGCCATTTACGCTTCCTCGCTTTCAAATATCTGTTGTAGCGCCGTAAGCGGTCGCCATTAGTCTTCTTCGATAACTTCCATAAGGTCCCCAATATCACAGTGAAAGACCTTGCAAAGATTCATCATAACTTCCATGCTGACCGGAAGATCACGATTTAACTTGGTCATGGCATAGGAACTAATCTCAGCTGCTTTCGCAAGTTCACTCTTCTTCATTTTATTGTCTTTCATTAGACGCCACAGCTTATCGTAACGAACCTTCATATGATACCTCCATATAGCATGGATTAGGGCCACCAACTCGTGGTTACAAAAACGCACAATATATTATACCACACTCCATCTCTTTTTTCAATGGATTTGGCTGATATTCGCATTATGCAAAGAAAAGGTGCGGTAAAATGGTCGCACCTTTTCTCGTTGAGAGTGTAGTTGTGCATGTGAGAAGGAGTTATGGGCACATATTGCGATAGCTATTTAGCAATGTTGAATATTGTCAGCCCATGTTCAGAGGCATAATTGACAGTATAAAATGTGCCGCCTGTTTTCTCGGTAAGAAAACAAATACATCTGCTGCTATTATCTACGAGGTGACGGTTACGTTTGTGCATACACCCGTTATAGTAATCTTGTGATGTATATACTACTTTGTCAGCACCCTTCATTATTCGGTTGTATTCTTCAATATCTTCTTGCTTCCAGCCCCTGGTTTGCGTTCTACAGGGCAGGACAAGGATAAGCTTAATCTGTGGATAGTCTTTTTTCAGATCCAATACTGTCTGTGCAGCAAGAGTATCAAATCCCAATGCTCCGCCAGCACCGAAATACAGATAGCCGTCCTTAATACTTGCAATAACAGCATCCCTCAGCCGTTGGGTCACGCTTTCCAGTTGATCCAACGGTATTCTTCTATGACCGGTAAAGCAACAAGTTTGATTTATCATCGTTCAGCCCTCAATCAGTGCTTAAAGGCACTACTTTTCGCAATTATAATACTTATAGTATACACCGCAGAGCAAACAATATCAATGGTCTGTGGAAAAACAGTTCCAATATTTATAGACTATATTCAGAACACAATGAGGTGCCTAAAATGAGTGAGATAGCAAAGACAGTTGGTCAACGAATAAGAAGTTACAGACTTCAGTTAGGATTCAGCCAGGAAAAGGTAGCTGAGCTTTCCGGCTGCCATCCAACATATATTGGACAGGTCGAGCGCGGAGAGAAAAATGCTACGCTTGAGAGCATAGAGAAGATTGCTGCTGCAATAGAAGTTCCTCTCTCCAAGCTCTTCGATAAGATTGGATGCACACCGGATGACGGCACAGATATCCCCTCAAAATGCTATGAGCTTCTACTGACAAAGAGCAAATCAGAACAAGAGCAGATCTACCGAATAATCCTTGAATTAGACAAATACAAAGACATTCATATGTAAGTGCCACCCATTTGGGTGGCATTTGCTGTTAATAGGCAGGAATCCCGTAGCCCAGGATTTCGTAGTAGCCTACAGCATAATGGTTTTCTCGGCAGCTATCACCTGAGTTTCCTTCGACCGTGTAGACAATGCCGTCCTCAACCCGTTCAACGATACCGGTATGATCGGATTCGCCGTCTTGCGGGCCGGAGCTGCCTTTGTTATCCCAATCGAAGAAGATGATCATACCTGGTGCCGGTTCGATATCGTTATCTGCCCACTGGCCTCGATCCTTGAACCAGTTGACGCCGTTGACGCAGCCTGCATATTTGGGAATAACACCAGTCTCGATATAACCGCACTGATCGGCGCACCAAGAGACAAAGCAGGCGCACCACTCAACACGAGAGCCGAAACCGTACCAGCTCCAGTAGGGCTCGCCGCCCACATTGCCAAGCTGAGACAGCGCAACCGCAACAATCTGATCGTCGGCTCCGTAGATGCCGTAGAGAACAGATGCCCACATACTGCTGTCCTGTGCGAGAAGCTCAGCAACCTGGGCTTTTTGATCCTCGGTGAAGCCGTACTGCGCCATCATTTCCTCTACGGTCTTATGGCTTACAGTGATATACAGGTAAACAGTTGTCTCTTCGACTTCCTCTTCTATGATGTTGCCTTCTCCATCATCTGTTTCAACTATGACCGTTTCTGTCTTTTCCTCGGTTTCATAAGAAATCTCATTCATTTCCCAGAAGATATCCTTCAGAAGCTGTTTCTTCTCGTCAGTCATAGACGCCACTTCCTGCGGATTATCCGGGTCGTTGGTGGTTTTTACAGCGTAGATGGAAAGGACCTCCGGCCAGACTGCACGAGAGCCTGACATTTCAAATCCATTATGCTGTTTTCCGTTTCGATTGTCTCTGGATCAGTTTTTACTGGCTCAAAGGAGAATGCTTTCAAAGATTTCTCCATTTCTTCAGAAACCACTTTCCGGAGAAGTCTCTCCGCATCTGACAGCTCACAGGCTTTATTGATCGTCTCGATGATTTCCTTGCTTACAACATGATCTGATTTTCGATGCAGATATCTCCACGCCTTCAGATCGTTGGGATCATCGAGGTTGAACCGGATACTGAATCGTTTGAGGTTCATCAGGAACTACCTCGGCGCATATTCAGTTCTGCCAGGTACTCATAGCCTTTTGCCGTGGCGCAGATATCGTCGTTGATCGTGACACGTTCCTTATCGAAGGTGCCGAAGTTTCGGATCAGGCAGCTTCCACCGCCGAGAACATAGAGCCTCATCAACTCAGGGTTGTACTCATGCTCACGGAGTCTTTGGAAGATCTCCTCCACATACTCTGTGGCTGTATCAGTGATTGTTTTCAGATACTTCTCATTGATGTCCGCTGTCCCGAACCGGAACACCCGGTTGATGATCGCGTCATCGACGGTAGTATGATGAACCCTCATCACGTTCTCTCGCGCAGCCAACAGGCATTGGTGCGTTCCGAACTTCTCTGTGAACATATTGCCAGGAACCGGCTTCTTGTCGTTGATGAACATGATATTCATTGTGCCGTTGCCGATATCGCAGAGCATATTCACACCCTTGAAATCGGAGAGCCTGTCAGCCACGGCAGCAAAGCCCTGCGGGAACACATCGACGCCTACCACCTCAATAGAGTAATTGGTATTGCGAAACGAGAACTCAACTGACTGGTTCTGCAGGAGGTAGTTCTTGAAGTCATCCCGCTGGCCGCTTACCCATGTCAGGGGAAGCCCTGCGGCGATTCTGATCCTGCCAGAGGTAAGCTTTTTGATGTTCATCTCCCTTGCAATCGCGGCAAGTGCCAGGACATAATAGTCATTGTCCCTTGTCTTGTCTGCAAGGAACTCTTTATGGCCTTCCCCGATCAGATAGAAGCGATTCCCATACACCAGCATATTATCCTTGAAGACCGGCTCGGTGTCGTAGGTTGCAACACTTGCCGGAAAGCAGCAGTTTGCGGTCTTGATATTACCGTAGCCGCTGTCAATCCCGATGATAAAGGTATCGTTGATGATTCTCATACCCTCACCTCCATCACCTCGAAAGATCCGGTTCCGGCTTATAAGGAACAGACATCAGCGTTCCATTCAAGCGAATGAGCCTCTCAGGGTTTTCAAACTGCTTCATGAAACGGTCGATCTGCTCCTGATTCAGGGACCCGTAGTTGGGGCCGCTGCAATCGCAAATGAAGAAGGGACCGAAGATAACGTCGATCATTTCCTTCTCGGCGCTCTTCATATAGCACCTCTCAATCTTCCATCCGTCCTTGCCGCCCTTTTCGCTCTGCATATAGCCCTCCAGACGGATCATCGGATCGGAGCCATCCAGTGCGCTGGCGTAGATGGAGTATCCGCCCATATTGGGCTGGAACGCCTTATTGTTGCTACTCACGGCGTAGGTTCGCGCAGCCTCCGGATATGGCTTTGTGAAACTGTCTTCGGTAAAGACGATATATCCCGTGAGATGCTCGCCTCCATTTCGTTCGGCCTCGCGGAACCTGCTCGTCAGTTCACCGTAGGACATTTCAATCTCCTGCGGCTCACTGTAAATAGCTCTGTTGGGCATCATGCCGTTGAACTTGCCTTCCTCGTTGCAGATGATGGCGACAGCCTCCTCGTAGGGACAGAACTGTTCGATATCGCCCTTGACGGTCTTCTGGAGATCGGCAAGCGTGTTGCTGATCTCGGCTACTCGTGCCACCTTGCCGGGTTCGCAGAGAACGACCTTGATCTTATCTTCCTTGTATTCCTCTGTCAGGTAGGGATCGAAGTCGATCTGCTTGAAACCGATAGAGTCGCAGAAGTGGAAGGTCGAATCGCCGTTCTCGTCCACGATTTCGACAACATCCGACACGGACAAAGACCGGCCCTTATAGCCCTCCGGGTGTTCCAGATTGAACTTGCGGTACACATCCTCAAGGTCGTTACAATCCACCTCGCCCTCGAACACTCGGTCATAAATGCGGCTGTCGATCTTGTCTGAACCCTGATACAGTTTGAGCAAGTCCAGTCCTTCAAAGGCGATACGATTATGGTCCCGACCCATGTTGATCTGATAAATCGTAATGTCCATTATCGTTCAATTTCCTCTCTTTCTCTCGTGATTCCGACGCGGATTTTGAGTTCATCATTGACGTCCTTCCCGTGCAAGGGAGGCTCGTCAAGCACCGTGTACTTCTCTTGGAGTCCGGATACGATTCCGGCGACAGCCCCGCGCCCTATGCCGTCGTTGTCAAGATGAAGATGGACAGTCTTTATGCTTGGGTAGTCCTTCAGAAAGCGATCCAGTGCAACAGGCACAACTTTCTCCCGCTTCGTCTTATAGACACCAGCCAAAGAAAGGAACGTTTCTTTCTTCCAGTCTCTTCCATTCAGGAGCAGCATCGTCGCGTAACTCATGGCGTCAATCGCAGACTCAAAGACATGAATGTGTTCGGGTGCCGGGTTCTCATTCATGGAAAAGGAGAAGTGTTTATTGCTCCCTGTCAAATCGCCTTTGTAAGGGCTCCTTGTAGCCCGAAGAGCTCCGTACCTGGGAGTGCCTTCCTTGTCATAGCCTACGAAAAGCGCATTGTGATACTCTGCCGTCTGATACAGAAGCTTTTTCTCAATGCAGTAGAGTGTCACAGCCGGATGGATACCTCTGCTATACAGATACTTTTCTATTTGAGAAGTGTCTTTATCCAGCTTCGGCATCAGAAGAACACGGTTGACCTTCTCCTTCTGGTGATAAGGGATCGGCTCTTTCACTGCGGCGTTTCCAAGGATGGTTTTCACAGCATCTATGAAGGAGTAGTCCTTGACTTTTATCAGATAATCAAGAGCGGATTTTCCTCCGATGTCGTGAGAGAACCAATACCATTTCCCGTTGCTGATTCTGAGCGACTCGTGTTCGCGTGTGCAGTAGGTGTTGCCGGATACACGAACAAGCTCCTGCGGCTCATAGTTGCGGAGATAGGTCATGAGATCCATCTCCCTGGCCTTTAGAATGTCATCTGCCGCAATATATCCCAACGTGCATCACCTCGCTTCCTGCTGCTGACGCATAAAGTCTCTGCGGATGATCGCATTGGCGCGGCACTCTATGGTGTCACGGATGTTGTCCATATGATCTGTTTCTCGCTTCTCAAAGTCCTTGAACACATCGGCAAGCGGGCTGCGCGACTGCAAAAGCGCCTTGCACTGCTTGTCAGACAGATTGTGGTACTCCAGAGCCAGGACGATATCCTCTCTCACCGTGAACTCATAGCAGTGATTGAGGATTTCATCAGGCGGCTGAGATAGCAGCCATTCACGATACCGCTGCTGTTCAGCGAACATCTTCTCATACAGTGCGGTATTCAGCTCTTCATTGGTCATTTGCAAAACCTCCTTCATAAAGATTTAGCCGCCGATGTGGTAAGCATCGACGGCTATGTAAAGCGATAGCCGCAAGGTTTTATCCCTGCGGCTATCAAGGTATTATTTCATGATTTTCAGAAGCAGCTCGTTTATATCCTCCGTGGGCTTGCCCTGCGCGATCAGCTTGTTTCTGAACTCAAGCAGCGCATATTTGGCAAGCCGAAGCTGTTCGGAGCTGAGCTCTACGATTCGCTTTTCTGCTTTATGCCGGAACATCTCAAGCACCTCCATCTGTTTTCTGACTTCATTGTAGCGAGAGACGCACGACATTACAAATGTGCAAATTGTTTTTTATCGCTCTCTGTCATCGCTGGACCGGCTCGGTTCTTCCTCTGCTCGCTCACCGTCAACGATCTCATTTTCTCGCTTATCAAGGTTTAGCATAGCGTTCCTTGATTGGACTCCGATGCTGTTATCGGATTCCACCATGTTGCGTTCTGCGGAGACAGCGAGGTATTCAACGTGTAGCCCATACCCTGACCGATGGCGATGCAGTCAGCACGGATCGCATTGATATCGAATTCATAATCGTATGCGGTCTTTGGCTGTGTCTCCACTGGCTGTTCCGTCACAGCAGGGGCAGGCGGTTCAGTTGTTGCGGGCGACTCCGTAGGTGCCGGAACTTCTGCCGGTGCTTCGTCGGGTTCAGTAGCAACCGGCTGTTCTTTAGGCTTGGACTGTTCCGTTTCCCTGGGGGGCTCAATCGGTGCTGGCAGTTGAGTCTCGGCTTGCTCCGAAGGCTTATCCGCTTTTACTTCCTCAAAAGAAGGGACCGTGCTTTCTGAGCTTACCGGGTCATTATTCTCTGCTGGGCCAGCTTCGTTGTCCACAGAGACAACATCTTCTGTCGGGGTTCCAACTTCTTCTTCGTTCTTTTCAGGTACATCTATTTCAACGCTTGATGTGGTGGTTGCTTCCAGCTTATCTGTGCTTTCTTCTGCGGCAGTCGTTGTCAGCAGCATTTCGCTTGCTTTAGTCGGTTCAGGGCTCTCCGGAACCGTTACAACGGCCTCGCATCCGCATAAACACAGCAGGGCTATGACAACCGTGATGATAAGTGACTTCCTCATAGGATCGCCTCCTTGATTTTTCTCACCATCATTGTACGGTCATCCGTTTTGTAAGGCAAAGGTACGCCTATCTCCTTACTCTTCTTCCTTTGAGCTGGTAAGCTGGTGAAACAGGGGGAGAGTGTGAGAGGGGGAAACAGCAAAGCTTCTCCCAAAGGGTACACTACTCCCTTGGCGTAAGGGTCATCTTGCTTCACCTCGGTCTTTCTGATGTTCCTGTACCCGGTGATAATACTCAAGCGCTTTCATAATATACTCACCGGTTTTGTTGTACGGAACGCTGTCAGGAATGAACCGTCTCGCATCTTCGTACTTAATGCGGATCTTCTCCTTTTGGTTTGGCTTCTCTTCACTCATGATGGACTCAATGACCTCATTGGAGAGCTTGCCTTCCTGGGAGAATCTCTTCATCTTGATTGCCTGGGCAAGGGATGGCGTCGCGTCAGCGTAGGAGATTTCCTCCAGCAAGTCTTCCTGCTCTTCCTTTTTGAGGTAGGACAATTCAACTGCCGGTCTGAACGCGATACGTCCCTCGTCAACAAGGTCGAGAAGCGGCGGGATAAGCTCCGTGAGACGGATATAGCGGAAAATAGTATTTCTGCTTTCTCCCACTTCGTCCGCCATAATCTCGGATGATTTCGTGCCCAAAGAATTGTTCCCCACTGGGGAATAATTATCTTGAGCCGGTCTGCCTGCCTGCCTTTTCATGGCCTCAAGACGCATCTTGTATGAAAATGCCTTTTCGCTCGGGAGGATGGTGGAACGCTGTAGGTTGGATTCAACCATCAAGATAATGGCCTCGTCGCGGCTCATTTCGCGGACCTCTGCCTTTACGGTGTCCAGTCCTGCGATCTCACAAGCCTTTTTCCGACGATGGCCTGATACGATCTCGTAGCGTCCGTCTTCCTTCGGGCGAAGTGTGACAGGGGTGATGATCCCGCGCTCTTTGATACTCTGGACAAGCTGGTCCATATCCTCATCAATTTTCACCTTGAAGGGATGGTCGGGGAAATCGTCGATCTCCGAGATGGGAATATCGAAAATGCGAGGGAGCTTGTTTACCTTGCGTTCCTCGTCATTTGCGAACAACTCATCGTATCCAGTCAGGCCCAGGTCGATTTTTTGCACGTTCTTCAATCTCTGTCACCTCCTTCGTGAGTGCCTCATACGCTGCTGCCACTTTTCCGTTCTTGTCGTGGGAGAAGATGCTTTCTCCGGAAAGACTGCACTCCGCTGCTCTTACCGAAAAGGGAATTTCAGACTCGAACACGCGGATGTTTTCTCCTACTGAAGAACGGAGCGATGTGATAATCGACTTTGCATTGTTGGTGCGGTTATCTACCATCGTCAGCAGAATGCCGTCGATCCTCAGTCTCGGATTGATCTGCCGCTTGATTTTCGCAATCGAGCGCAGAAGCAAGTTAAGACCTTTGGTTGACAGGAAGTTCGGCTGAGATGGAATAATCACACTGTCTGCCGCAGCAAGCGCATTGACCGTCATCATTCCCAGAGAAGGCATACAGTCGATAAGGATATAGTCGTAGTTCTTTTTCATACCCTCGATACAGGATTTCAGAACGTACTCACGGCTCATAATATTGAACAAGCCCGTTTCCATGCCGGACAGTTCAATATTAGAAGGAAGCAGATCAACGCCTTCATTATGGGCGATAATCGCATTGCCGGGAGGCTGTTCATCTTCTATAACCGATTGCATGAGCGAAGATAGCGACACATCCAACTCGTCAGGGTTCTTTACACCGAGGCTCACCGTGAGGCTCCCTTGCGGGTCAGCATCAATCAGTAAGACCTTATTCCCGGTGTTTGCAAGGCCCACGCCTAGATTAACTGTAGTAGTCGTTTTGCCGACGCCGCCTTTCTGGTTCGTGATAGCGATCACTTTACAGTTTTCCATGCGTTTCCTCCTTTCTTGGAATTCACAGCGATCCATTTCTGTACCGCTATGTACCTGTGCGTTATTTGTCCTCGACACCCCACGCACATGGGAATACATCAGACGCTTGCTTGCGAAACAAGTCCATGGGAATCTCACCCCTGCCGGGTCCTCCGCCAGCTCCGTAGAGAAGTATCATTAACCCTGTAGCGTTTTATGGCCATATCCGTAGCAATCGGATATTTCAGAATGGTTCGGAAACGCTCGCCAACTTGCTTTCCGTTATAACCCGGATGGGCAGGAGGGTCTTGGCGCACCTTCATTCGGCTGGGGCTTTCGCCCCCGCTCAGGAACGTATCTGATGAATGTGTATTCAGTTGTCAAGTAGCAGTGAGGTTTTTTGCCTCTACTCCTGTACCGCAACATCGAAAGCATTTTTTTCAACACCAAAATCAAAAAATTTTTTTAGGAAACAAAAAAGCCCGCTGACAACCTCCGCAAAGCAGAGATCTATCAGCGGGCATAAAAAAAGAGACCTACCTATCTGTTTCCAGACGATAGGTCTCAATCGGTACTAATAGTGTTTTTCAGCGACTAAAAGTGATTTGCACATTTCTCGTTCTGAATTTGGAGAAACTTTGGGGAGTTTTGGAGAACACTTTGGAGAATCTCCAAACGAACACTCCCTATAAGTCTCTGTAGCACAGGTTATTTCTGCGTTTCCTTGTCCAAAGGTTTCATTGTCGGGAACAGGATGACGTCGCGGATGGAAGAGGCGTTGCACAGGAGCATGACGCAGCGGTCGATGCCGATGCCGAGACCGCCCGTGGGGGGCATGCCGTACTCGAGGGCGTTGATGAAGTCCTCGTCCATCATGCCTGCCTCGTCGTCGCCCTTGGCGCGCAGCTCGACCTGCTTTAAGAAGCGCTGGCGCTGGTCGATGGGGTCGTTCAGCTCGGAGAAGGCGTTGCCCATCTCGCTGTGGCAGATGAAGAGCTCGAAGCGCTCGGTGAGGCGCGGATCCTTGGGACTGCGCTTGGCAAGCGGCGAGACGTCCACGGGATGCATCGTGATGAACGTCGGCTGGATGAGCTGCTCCTCGACCTTCTGGTCGAAGCACTCATACAGCGCGTGTCCCCACGTGGGCTCGACGCCGTCCATGTCGACGCCGGCGGCCTTCGCGGCTGCGACGGCGGCCTCGTCGCCCGAGATCTCCATGAAGTCGACGCCGACATACTGCTTGACGGCCTCCGCCATCGTCAGGCGCGGCCAGCCGGGCGTGAGGTCGATATCGTACCCCTGCCACTGCACCTGATGCGTGCCGAGGATCTGATCGGCTGCGGACGAAAGCAGCTCTTCAAAGAGATCCATCATGTCGTTGAAGTCGGCGTAGGACTGATAGAGCTCGACCGTGGTGAACTCGGGGTTGTGCTTGGTGTCCATGCCCTCGTTGCGGAAGATGCGGCCGATCTCATAGACGCGCTCGATGCCGCCGACGATCAGGCGCTTGAGGTTCAGCTCTGTCGCGATGCGCAGGTACATGTCGATGTCCAGCGCGTTGTGGTGCGTGATGAAGGGTCGCGCCGTCGCACCGCCGGAGATCGTGTTCAGCACGGGCGTCTCGACCTCCATGTAGCCGTGGTCGTCGAGATAGCGGCGCACGTGGCGGATGAAGGCGGAGCGGATCTCGAAGTTGCGGCGGCTGTCGGCGCTCATGATGAGGTCGACATAGCGCTGGCGGTACTTCAGCTCCGTGTTCGTCATGCCGTGGAACTTCTCGGGCAGCGGGCGCAGGGACTTACTCAGCAGCGTGACCTGCGTGACATGCACGGAGATCTCGCCGGTCTTGGTCGTGAAGACATAGCCCGTCACGCCGATGATATCGCCGATGTCATACTTGCGGAAATCGGCGAACTCCTGCTCCGAGACCGCGTCCTTGCGGATGTAGAGCTGGATCTGGCCCTTGTCGTCCTGGATGTGGCAGAAGATCGCCTTGCCCATGCCGCGCTTGGACATGATGCGCCCGGCGACCTCGACGGTCTGGTCCTCGAAGCGGGCGTAATCCGCCTTGATCTCGGCGGAATACGCGGTGCGGACAAAGCGCGTGCGCTGGAAGGGATCGCGCCCCTCGTCCTGCAGCGCCTTGAGCTTATCGCGGCGGATCTGCAGAAGCTCGGAGAGGTCCTGCTCCGGCGCGGCGGGGGTGGTCTGGTTGTTGTCTTGGCTCATACCTTGTGGTTCCTCTCTATAAAACGGCGCGATGTGGGCATCGCGCGCTACGAAGTGCGGTGGATGGCGGGCGGATGATATCCGCACCTACTGGGTACGGTAATAACCCAAATCGAAACATCCGTTTCGATTTGGAAAGGAAAACCGGGGGCGCGGACATGGAGACGGCGGATAGCGGCAAAGCCGAAATCCGGCGGCGGAATGAAGCAAGCCCGGTTTGACGTCAGTCGTTCTTGACGCTCAGGATCCGGAACTGCAGCTCGCCGACGGGGGCCTCGACCGTGACGACGTCGCCCTCGCGGTGGCCCTTGAGCGCGAAGCCGAAGGGGCTGTCGTCAGAGATGCGGCCGGCCATGGGGTCAGCTTCCTGCGAGCCGACGATCTGGTATTCCTGCTCCTCGTTTTCCTCGATATCGAGCACCTTGACGACGCTGCCGATGACGATGGCGCCCTCCTCGGTCTCGGTCTTCTCGACGATGATGGCGTTTTCGATCAGGTTTTTGACCTCGGCGATGCGGGAATAGAGCTTGCCCTGCTCGGTCTTGGCCTCGTCATACTCGCTGTTCTCCGACAGATCGCCGAAGGAGCGCGCCTCCTTGATCTGCTCGGCGACCTCCTTCTCGCGCGTGGTCTCGAGATAGTGCAGCTCTTCCTTGAGCGCCTCGAGACGCTCCTGGCTCATTTTGAAACGATTTTCGATGTTGGACATGTGACTTCCTTCTTCCCTGTGATTTTGGTTATTGCAAAAGTTTGATCGCTTCTTCAAGCTGGAGATCCAGCTCGCTGTCGTCGGCGCCTGCCAGCGCCTTGACGTTGGGCTCCAGACCGCCCTGCTCGGACAGGTCGACGCGGTTGGGCGTGAGATAGCGCGCGCTCGACAGGTGCACGGCGCTGCCGTCCTTCAGGACGATGGTGGTCTGGCTGCGGCCCTTGCCGGTCGTGGCCTCGCCGACGATGGTCGCCCAGTCATATTCCTGCAGGGCGGCGGCGAAGTACTCCGCGGCGCTGTAAGAGCTGGAGTTGATGAGCACCGCCATCGGCACCTTGATGCAGAGGTTGTCCGACGATGTGACGGTCTCCTTGCCGGCCTTGTCCACGCTCACGAAGAGATCGCCCTCCGGGAGCAGATGGTCGAGGATCGTGACAAGCTCCGTGACGCTGCCGCCGGGGTTGCCGCGCACGTCGAACACCAGCGACTTCGCGCCGTCGGCCAGCAGCGTGTCCACGGCCTTGATCGCGCCCGCGCCCGCGCCGGACTGGAAGTTGTTGATCTTGATATAGCCGATCTGATCGTCCAGCATCTCGTACGTGACGGGGTCGGTGTGGATCACGGTGCAGTCCACCTTGACGGTGCGGTTCTCGCCGTTTTCGCCGCGGATGGTGAAGCTGATGGTCTGGTTGACCTTGGCGCGGATCTGCGCCTGAACATCGGCGAGCGTCTTGCCGGAGACGGACTCGCCGTCCACCTCCAGGATGGACTCGCCCGCTTTCAGCCCCGCCTTCTCCGCGGGAGACTGCGCCGCGACGGCGACGATCTGCAGACCGTTGCTGCCCGCGCCCGCCTGCAGCGTGACGCCGATGCCGGCGTACTCGTTGGCGGAGTACATCTGATACGCCTGATACTCCTCCGCCGTCATATAATAGCTCCAGCGGTCGCCCGTGGCGGACACGATCGCCGCGGCGGCGGAGTTCGTGAGCGCGTCGGAATCAGAATCGCCGATATAGTTCTTGTCCACGACGGACTTGACCTCGGCGAGCTTTTTCGCCATCTTGTAATTCGCCCCGCCGCCGAAGCCCGCGTGGGCGGCGACCGTGGCGATCACAGCGCTCACCGCAACACAGAGCGCACAGGCTATGATAGCGGATCGAACGCTGATTTTTGTGTCAAACAGCGCGGTGAGGCGTCTTCCCTTCTGTCCGGCGCGGCGCTTTTTGCCGTTCTCGGGCATATTGGTCTGTTCGTTCATAGCTTCCCTCCCGACGGGACTCAGACAAGGATTTCGCGGGTGTTGTTCCCGCATTCAAACAGCCGTGAGCCGGACAGCTGCAAAATTAGCTGTCCGGCTGTATGCTGTTGGTATTGTTACTGCGCGTAGGCCAGCGGGTTCGTGACCTGCCCGTTCACGGCGACCTCCCAATGCAGGTGCGGACCGGTGGACGCGCCCGTGGAGCCGACATAGCCGATGGTCTGGCCCTTGCCGACCTTCTGCCCGACGGAGCAGGCAAGCGAGCTCATGTGTCCGTAGAGCGTGGTGAGACCGTTGCCGTGGTTGATGACGACGCAGTTGCCATAGCCGCCGTTCCAGCCGGCGAGAATGACCGTGCCGCCGTCCGCCGCCACGACCGGCGTGCCGTAGCTCGCGCCGATGTCCACACCGGCGTGGAGCTTGCGCACACCGCTGATCGGGTGGACGCGATAGCCGAACGGCGAGGAGATGGCATGGCTCGTGGCGGGCCACATCATCGAGCCGGTCGCACCGGCTGCCGCCGCGGCGTTATAGGTCGCGGTCGGCGTCTGCCCCGCCGCCGCCTGCTGCGCGGCCTGCTGCTGCGCGGCCTGTCTGGCGGCCTGCTCCTGTGCGACGAGCTCGGCGACCTTCTGGTTGATCTGGTTCTGCAGCGCCTGCTTCTGCGCCTCGGCCTGGTTATACATGGCGGTGTAGGCGTCGATGTTCGACTGCAGATCGAGGATGAGCTGCTGCGCCTCGGCGACCTGCGCCTCGAGCGCGGCCTTCTGCGTTTCGAGCTCGGCCTTCTTGGCCTCCTGCTCGGCGAGCGCCTGCTCCAGCGCGGCCTTGGCGGCCTCGACCTCCTCGCGCGCGGCGATCAGGCTCTCCTCCAGACGCTTGTCATAGGCGATGATCTCGCCCACGATGTCCATGCGCGACAGAAGATCCGCCACGTCCTTGGAGTCCAGCAGGAGCAGCAGATAGGAGATGCGCCCGTTTTCCTCGATCTCGCGGACGCGGGTGCGGAAGAGCGCGGCCTGCTCGGCCTCCTTCGCCTGCGCCTCCTCGAGCTCGACCTGCTTTTCGGCGACGAGGTTGTTATACAGCTCGATCTGCGCCTCGACGTTCGTGATCTCCTGCATCAGCAGGGCGCACTGCGCGTCGAGCGCTTCCTTCTGGGCAAGCACATCGGCCTTCTGGTCGCGCAGCGCCTGGATGTTCGAGGCCTGCTGTGCCTGCTGCGCCTTGATGGCGTCCTGCTGCGCCTTGAGATTATCGATCTCCGACTGCGTGACGGCTCTGGCGGGGACCAGCACCGCGAGCAGCGAAACGACCATGAGCACGGCGAGCATGATGCAGATCACGGCTCTGACTGTTTTTCGATTCATTGGTAAGTACCTCCTTTGAGGCTGGGATCAGACCTTTAAGTAGCTCCGGATGGCGCTCACGCCGCCGATCACACCGACGAGGATGCCGATGCCAAAGAACGCGACGAGCATGGGGAGCATAACGGTATGCAGCGGCACCATCGTGAACAGGCCCGCGATCATCGTCGTCATGAGACGGCGCTTTGCCACGGTGTACAGACCGCCGACGATCAGATAGGCCAGACCGCCGCCGACCGCGCCGAGGAGCAGACCCTCAATGACGAATGGGAAGCGGATGAACCGGTTCGTCGCACCGACGATCTTCATGATGGCGATCTCGTCCTTGCGGGTGAAGGCGCCGAGCTTGATGGTGTTGGTCATGATGAACAGACTCACCAGCAGCATCACGCCGACCAGCACGATCGAGACGATGGAGACGATGTTGCGGAAGGTGATGAATTTCTGCGCATAGTCCAGATGCGCGTTGACGTCGGCCACGCCGTCGATCGCCTGCAGGGCGGCCTGCGTGTCCTTCATCTGGGAGATATCGTCCAGCGTGATCACATAGCGGTGACGGAACACGGAGGAATCGATCGTCTCAAAGAGCGTGTCGTCATAGTCGGACTCGAAATTCTCCATGGCCTCCTCGCGCGTGACGAACTCGACGGACTCGGTGTTGACAACGGCGTCGATCTGGCTCTGCAGCGCGCGGGCGTCCTCCTCGGAGAGATTTTCGTCGATGTAGGCGATGACCTTGTTCTGATTCTGCATCTCGTTGATCATGGCGTTGATGTTCCACGTGATGAGCGACAGGGCGCCCATGATAACGAGGCACGCCGTGATAACGGCGACCGAGGCAAAGGACATGATGCCGTGGGTGAAGATGTTCTTCACGCCCTGCCACAGCAGATAAAAGAAGCGGCTCATCAGTCATCCTCTCCTTTCTCGCCGTGCGCGGCCGCGTGCGCCTCCTGCAGGCGCTCGGGGTCGTAGCCGTAGTAGCCGTCCATGCCGTCGCCAACGATGCGCCCCTCCTCCAGGGAAATGACGCGCTTGTCGAAGGCGTTGACGAGCTCTTTTTCGTGCGTGACGACGAGCACGGTCGTGCCGAGCTCGTTGATCTTCTCCAGCAGGAGCATCAGCTCCAGACTGCGCGCCGGGTCAAGGTTTCCGGTCGGCTCGTCGGCGATGATCATGCTGGGGTTGTTCACCAGCGCTCGGGCGATGGCGACGCGCTGCTGCTCGCCGCCGGACAGCTCCGAGGGGCTGCGCTTCTCGCGCCCGTCGAGACCGACGAGCTCGAGCACCTGCGGCACGCGCTTGCGGATCTCGCGGTTGGACGCGCCGACGATGCGCATGGCGAACGCCACATTTTCATACACCGTCATTTTATCGATCAGGCGGAAGTCCTGAAAGATAACGCCCAGCGTGCGGCGCAGCTTCGGCAGCTTGCGGCGGCGGATCTTCATCATATCGAAGCCGTTGACATCGATGATGCCCTCCGCTGCCCTGACCTCTCCGGTGATGAGCTTGATGATGGTCGTCTTGCCGGACCCCGAGGGGCCGACCAGGAAGACGAACTCGCCCTCGTTGATCGTGAACGACACGTCCTCGAGCGCGACGGTCTTCGAGGAGTCATAGACCATCTTGACTCCGTTCATCTGAACCATAAGATGTCCTCCAATTTAATGACAGACACTACTGCCGCCCCCGTATCGGGGGCAGCAGCGTATTTGCCAGTGATCTATCGGTGAAAAATCAGGCTCAGAACTTGGTATTGTTCTGCGAATTCAGGTACTGCTTGACCATGACGGCGACCTTGAAGAGGATGGCGTCTTCAAACTCGCGCAGGTCCAGACCCGTGATCTTTTTCACCTTTTCCAGACGGTACACAAGCGTGTTGCGGTGGACGTACAGCTTGCGCGCCGTTTCGGAGACGTTGAGGTTGTTTTCAAAGAATTTGTTGATGGTGTCGAGCGTGTCCTCGTCGAGCGCCTCGATGGGGTTTTTCTTGAACGCCTCGGAAAGGAACATCTCGCAGAGCGTCACCGGCAGCTGATAGATGATGCGGCCGATGCCGAGATTTTCGTAGTGGATGACGGGCTTGTCGTCTTCAAAGACGCGGCCGACCTCGATGGCGACCTGCGCCTCCTTGTAGCGGTCGGCAAGCTCGCGCAGATGATAGGCCGTGGTGCCGATGCCGATCACGGAGCGGATGTGCAGCTCGGAGCGGATCGTCTGCTCGATGCTCTCCGCAAGCGCGCAGACCTGCTCGGAGGGTTCGTCCTCCTGCAGCTGCTTGATCACGACGATGTCGCTTTCACTCACGCTCAGCACGAAGTCATGCTGGCGGTCGGGGAACAGATTCTGCACCAGCTCGAGCACGGCGATGTCGGTCGCCTCCTGCTGGCGGATCAGGATCACGGCGCGGGGCACGTCGGTGGTGAAATGCAGCTCCTTGGCGCGAACATATACGTCCCCGGGCAGAATGTTGTCCGAGATGATGTTCTTGACAAAGGCCGCCTTGTTGTGCTTCTCTTCAAAGTTCGTGCTCGCCTCATGCATGCCGACGGAGGCGAGGATGCACACGCTGCGCGCGGTGGCGTCGGTCCCCTCGACAAACACGGCATACTCAAAACGCGCGCTGCTGCCGGAGAGGATCCTGAACGTACGCTCGGCGGTGCTGAACAGCGGCTCGGGCGCGGAACTGACCGCGGCCTGGAAGTCCTCCAGCCGCGAGCCGATCGTCGCGAGCTCGCTGCACGCGATGACGAAGCCCTGCTCATCCACGACGCCGATGCAGCGATCGGTCGCGTCCTTCATCTGAACGATAACGCCCTGGAAAATTCTGCTCGACATATTCTTGTCCTTCCTCTCTATCCATGCGGCGGCGCGCCCCGGATATCAGCTCCGGAGCTGTTCCGCCTGTTATTCGGTGGTGCTCCTCTTTTTTGTATACTTTTTATGTTTTACATAATAGCTTATTTCTGTGCAAATTTCAATAGAGAAATGGTTGTTTTTTGTGAATAATTTTCGAATTATTGTGATTTTGTTACAAAATCTATCATAAAAATGTTAATTTTGCGGCTCTGCGTCCAGAAAAACCGCCTGTGCCTCGGCCTCGGTAAGCTCCCGGTAACCTCCCGGTCTCAGCATATTGTCCAAAAACAGCGCTCCGATGGACATCCGGCGGAGCGTGCGCACGGGCGTGCCGCAGGCGGCGAGCATGCGCTTGACCTGATGATACTTCCCCTCCCGGAGCGTCACGCGGCACGCGCCCCGCTCCGGCAGCAGCTCCAGCAGCGCGGGCAGACACACGGTCCCGTCCGCGAGCGTCATGCCTGCGGAAAAGCGGCGCACGTCGTCCTCGGTGGGCATGCCCTCGGTCTCGGCATAATAGACCTTTCGGACATGGTGGCGCGGCGAGATGACGCGGTGGACATAGTCTCCGTCGTTCGTCAGGATCAGCAGCCCGGTCGTGTCCTTGTCGAGCCGTCCGGCGGGCACGAGCTTCAAGCGCCGCAGCTCCTCCGGCAGCAGGTCCAGAACGGTTTGCTGGTCGCGGTCGGTCGTCGCGGTGAGCACGCCCGCGGGCTTATCCATCATGAAATACCGGTAACGCTGCCAGCGCAGCGGCGCGCCGCTGCGTGTGACGGCGGCGGCGGTCTCGTCGACCTTGCGGTCGGGCTGCGTGACGGTCTCGCCGTCCACCGCGACCGCGCCGGACGCGATGAGCCGCCGCGCCTCCTGACGCGAGACGCCCCCCGCGAGCGAAACGAGCTTATCCAGACGCATCAAGGCGTTTTCCTCCCTCCGGGATCCTTTTCGAATGATCGCCCTATTATAGCATATTCTGCGGAAAAGAAAAATAGGATGGATAGCGGGAATTTTCACAGGATCGGAGGTGGTTCGATGCGCATCCGAATGCCGCGTCTGACGCGCCGGTGTCTGTGCGCGTTGGTCGTACTGGCGGCGACGGGGCTTGCCGGACTCGTGCTCGCGGTCGGGAGCCGCGGCATCCTCTCGGCGCACTATCACGTCGACACGACCGCCGGACGTGTGGCGTACCTGCATGACCTCGGCTGGGACGTTCAGCCGGAGAGCGAGACTGTATTTGAGACCGTGCTGCCGGACCCGTTCGACGACGTGATGGAGGACTACAACACCGTGCAGCGCGCGCAGGGCTTCGATCTGGAGCCATACGCCGGAAGGACCGTGACCGGCGTGACCTACGAGCGCACCACAGGCGACGGCGCGGCGCCGGAGGTGGTGCAGCTGTGGATCTTTGACGGCGTCGTGATCGGCGGCGACGTGCACAGCACGGCGCTGGACGGAGAACTGCGCGGGATCGTATGACGGATGCCCGCGCGCCTGTCCGGTGATCTTGTGCCGCTTGACGGTGCCCGGCGGATTTGATATACTTTACATATCAAAAACCGGGAGGTGGCAGCCGTGGCGCAGACGATCGGTCCGATGCTGTGCAGGATCTCGCAGCACAATGTGGCGTCTCTGATCGAGACAGAGCAGCCCGTCCTCTATCCGGTTCGAATCGTTCACAATGGCGCGCTCCTGTGGCAGGCAACGCTGCAGTTCTCCACAAATCCCGACCGCGCAAGCGTGAAAGACGCCGCCCTGCGCCTCTCTCGTGTTCAGGAGCTGCAGAAAACCGCACAGCTGGCGACCATCATCCACGAGCCGAACGGCGGCATTACGCTCATCTTTCAGGATCCGCCAAGACAATCCTCTGAAAAACCGCCGCAGCAAAGTACTGTCATGCAAAACGGAAGTAATGCTCCGCGCAGCGGCGCATCCGGGACCGGAGGCAAGGCCTGTGAGCTGAAGCATTATGACAAAAATAAGTTTCCATATCCGCAGGCTCTGAAGACTCAGAGCGCTTCCCGGTTTGACGGGAGCTCGCCGGAGCGCCCGATCAAGCTCGATCTTTCGGTCCCGCTTGCCAAAGCCGGCGGAACCATACGCGTGTCCTTCAATGGGCAAAGCGTGGTGCTCCGGTATCCCGCGTGGGTGCACAACAACGAGCTGATGTACTTCATTTCGAAGGACGCTATCGGATTTGCAAAGATCGAGCTGTCCACGAAAACAGGCAAAGCAGCTTTTTTGTTGCTGGGGCTATCATTACTTATGATGCTCGTCTCCTCTTTGCTCGAGTCACACATTCCCGCTTTCGAAACATGGCTGCAGACGACCATCGTCGATACGATCGTTGAATGGATCTTGCTGATTCTTCTTGCGGCCCTTTTTGCTCTTCACTTTGTCTCACTTGCGCTCTACAAGGCAGACTGCAGAAAAAAGCGTCCCCTGCCGTAACATCTCCGAAAAGCAACTTTAACAGATTCGAACGCCCGGATCATGCAGACTGCGTGATCCGGGCGGATGATATCCGCCCGTTTTTTGCATATACTCCGGCGGCGCTTGACGCTGCCAAACAGACGCCAACAGGCGCACCGCAACGCAGCGGTGCGCCTGTTGTTAGTTTATATACGCGTCGATCATCCCGTCGACGGCGTTTCCGTATTCCTCGGGGGCGACGTGATAGGACTCGATGTGCTTCGCGCCCCGGACGAAGAGGCTGGCCTTCGGGCCTGCGTAGAACTCGTACAGCACGGGACCGTTTTCGTAGGGGACCGTTCGGTCCTCCGTGCCGTGGATGAAGAGGATCGGCACCGTCGCCCGCGCGAGCGCGGGGGCTGTGTCGCCGTCGCGGAGGTCGTAGCCCGCGGCGAGGCGATTCAAGCGCCGCATGAGCGGGTAGAGCGGACCGAGCTGTCCCTTCAGCTGCCCCTCGGCGGAGGCAAAGCCGCTGTCCTCGATGACGAGCTTCACCTGCTCCGGGAGTCGGTCGGACATCCGCAGGACGGTCGCCGCGCCCATCGAAAAGCCATGCAGCACGATCTGGACCTCCGGGCCGAGGCGGCGGATCAGCTCGTCCAGCCACTTGAGACAGTCTTCCGTCTCCAGGACGGAAAAGCCGATGTTGTCTCCCCCGCTCGCGCCGTGCGCCGTGTGGTCGCAGCAAAAGAGGTCGAAGCCCCGCCGCGCGTAAAAATCATAATACCGTCCCGCCGTATCGGCGTGCTCGGAGCGGTAGCCGTGGACAACAAACGCCACGCGCCTGCCCACGCCCCCGCCCGGGAAATAATAGCCCTGCAGCGGCTCGCCGCGATCGGAGCGGATCGTCCAGCGCTGCTGCGCGCGCTCGCGCATGACGGCGGCAGCCGTGTCGCGGGCGGTGTAATAGTCCTGCGCGTGTCCGCGCCTGTCCAGCGCCGCGGCGATAAGCTTCGACGATCTCCGCAGGAAGACATAGGCGTAAAGTTCCTCCGTGAGCGCGGCCGAGCCGAGGGCGGCAAGCGCCGGAAGCCAAAGGAGCCGTTTCATCGCGCGCTCACCCCACGGACACGAACGAGCCGACCGTGGCAAGCAGCGTGATCAAGATCACGAGCAGCTGGAACGGCAGCGTGCCGAATTTTCCGACAAGCGGCGACGCGCCCGTCCGTTTTCTCGACAGATGATACGCCCAAATTATGCCGATGCCGGTGACGACCTGGATGGCGCTGGCAAAGCGCGTGAAGCCGACGAAGCTCGCAAGACCAAGCAGCGCGATGACAAGGCACGGCGCGCTCGCCGCAAGCCAGCTGACGCGCAGACCCCACTTCGTCTGCTCATGCACGATATCGCGCAGGTTCAGCGTGTTCGCCCAGAAGCTCGTCGCGAGCGCCAGCAGCGTGAACACATAGCCCACGACGCCGACCCAGCCGCCGAGGTGCCCGGCGAGATCCACGAGCGCGCCGTCCTCCGTGACGTCCGCGCCCGCGCCGAGGAGCGTCATGAGCGTGATGAGGAAAATGAGCCCCGCGTTGATGCCGAGCCCCGCGGCGATCGCGCCGCGGATGCGCTTCACGTCCCCCTCCAGGCCCTTGACGACCTGCGGCGTGCTCATCACGGCGGAGAGCGAAAACGAGATCATGCTGAAGAGCGCCAGCGCGTTCTTCACGCCGCGAAAGCCCGTCGGCAGCGCGCCGGTCTTCTGCAGCAGCGTCGCGACGAACAGGACGCCCACGACGGCGACCATGGACGTGACGGCGAGCTTTTCGCAGACGCCGACGAGCTTCATGCCCACGAACACCACGCCCGCGCCGATCACATAAAAAATCAGCACGCCGACGAGATCCGGCAGCCCGAACCACTCGCGGAACACCGCCGCCGCACCCGTAAGAAAGGCGCTGACATTGAAAATGACGCTCACGCCCAGCAGCACGAACGCCGCCCACGTGAAGACCTTTTTCAGTCTGCCCGAGAACAGCTCCGCGTCGAAACAGCTGATGAACTGTGCGCCGCCGTTGTTGTAGCTGAGCTCGGCGATAATGAGATGCAGCACGAGGTTGAACAGATAGCAGAACACGAGGATCAACAGCATCTCGCGGACGCTGTTGTGCGCCGCCAGAAACGGCACCGACAGGATGCCCGAGCCGACGCCGTGGCCGATGATGATGCTCGTAGCCTCCCAGAATGTGAGACGGGATTCTCCCTTGATATTCGCCATAGAGACGCCTCCTGATCGATTTCTGATATCAGTATAACGGAACGCTTCCGGGCTTGTCAAGCCGCGGAAAAGGTCTGTAAAAAGAGATTTTTAAATCATTTAGTATCTTGACAAATTGATTCTTTTGTGGTATAATTGCCTCAGGCAATACGGAAAGGAGGTGTTGAACAGTGGAGAAAATCAAGTCGATGCCGCGGCAGGCCTTTGTGTTTTACGAGAGCTTTCTCGAGGCGATCGCGCTCGCGCCCGATGAGGAACAGGGCGATCTGCTTTGGTATCTCATCGAATGCGGGCTCAATCGCCGCAAAGTGGAGTCACTCCCCTATCCCGCGTGCTCGATCATCCGGCAGATGATCACGAACATCGAGTATGCCGATATCCGGTACTACGCCGCGCACGGCAACGGTGAAAAGGGCGGCAGACCGCGCTCCAAGGTGGATCTGGAGCTTGCGCAGGAGCTCTATGTACAGGAGCAGAGCTGGGACAAGGTCGCGGAAAAGATGGGCATCTCCCGCGCCACACTCTATCGGGCGAAGCGCGCGGCAGGACTCACCTGACCGTCGCAAATCTCAAAACCTTAAGAAGAAACAAAGAGAAAACCAAAAAAGAAGAGAAACAACAAGAAAAAACACAAGCACAAGTTCCATTCCGCATGGCGCGCGGGGCGCGCGGGAGAGCGTGAGGGTTTGAACGTGTGGAGAACCGCAGGAAACGGCCTGCGGATGTTTTCGGGGATCAAACGGAACAATTCGTTTTGCGCATCAGGACTGCTGCAGACGTTCCATGAGCGCGGCGTAGAATTCCTCCAATCCACTGCGGTCGAGCGGCCACATGGCGCCCACGATGCCGAGATGGTCCCAGCTCAGGGCGGGCGCGACGTTCCACACGCCCGGCTGTGCGGTACTGCCTGCGAGAAGATCCGTATGCGCGTCATAGATCCGCTCGCCCGTCTCACTGAGATGATACGGACAGGATGCGCTGACGGCGTTCACCATGCCGTCGTTCGGCTGCCACTCGGCGTCAAGCGTCTGCTGCGGCACGGAGACGGTCTGCGCCGCGTCCCCATAGCCGACGGTGAAGCTGCCGGGCGTGACGCCGGTATAGCTGCCCATCGCGGCGGCGAGACCGCGCAGCTGGGAGAGCATCGTCGGGCCCGGGACCTGAACGCCGCTTTCATCCTTGGTCGCGACGCCGTAGTAACAGAAGTAGTACACGTCCGGCTGCAGCTCGAGCGTCGCATTGATGGCGCAGGCGCGGTCGACCGTCATGTCGTTCAGCGCGCTGTCATGGTGGTCGTAAAAGCCGACAACCTCCATCTGTGCCGCCGCGTCGGTCTCAGTCATGGAGCCGTCTGAGACGATGCCGAACTGCTCAAGGTGCGGGTCATAGCCGCGCGTCTCGGCGGCAAAGGCGTCTCCCCCATCCCCGGTATAGACCGCGGTGGTGCCGTTCGAGGGCGCGGCGAGGATGGCGAGCGCGTGCACAAAGCCGGTGTGCGAGCCGGTGAAGAGCGGGCTGGTATCCGCGCCGGAAGCGGCGACCTCCTCGGGCGCGCCGTCTACGAGCAGATCCAGCAGAAGCCGCACGGTGACGCCGCCGAAGCTGTGGCCGACGAGGTTCACGGGGTGTTCCGCGTCCCAATCGAAGTCCGGGATCAGCGCCCGGCCGGTGAAGTCCACGCCGTAGCGGTCGTGCCCGCACGCCGCGCTGTGCGCCGCGCCATAGTCCGTGCGCGTGCCGGTGAGCTGGGCATAGAGCTCGCAGGCGCGGTCCCACGCGCTCGAATGCGGCCCGACGGAGGCGAAGTACACCGGATAGCCCTCGTCCGTGAGATACACGCCGAGGTCCATCGTGTTCATGCCGAAGTACTGGAAGGTCTCATTTCTCACGTCATAGCTGCCCCAGCCGGAATAGCCGTGGACAAAGACGGTGGGGATGGCGTCGGATCTTCCGCCGCCGCAGCCGGACAGGAGCGCGATGAGCAGAAAAACAGCCAAAATAGTACAAAGTGTTTTGCGTTTCACAGGGATCACCTCGGGAGTTTGGTGCGGTGCGGCGGGCGGATGATATCAGCTAACGCATGGAACGTTCGACCAAATCAAAGATTTGGGGTCTTTTCACACGCCCCTACAGGGTCAAGTGCGGGTGGCGGGCCGTTCATGAACGGCCCCTGCGAGCGCATTCAGAGTGTCTGAACCGCCCATTTCATGCAGCAAAAAGGACGCGCTGCTTTCACAGCGCGTCCATAGGGATGCAGATTACTCGTTGATGCCGATGACAACACCGGAACCGACGGTACGGCCGCCCTCGCGGATCGCGAAGCGCAGACCATTCTCGATGGCGATGGGGGTGATGAGCTCGACGTTCATGTCGACGTTATCACCAGGCATGCACATCTCGACGCCCTCGGGGAGGTTGATGACGCCGGTCACGTCCGTGGTACGGAAGTAGAACTGGGGACGATAGTTGTTGAAGAACGGGGTGTGACGGCCGCCCTCTTCCTTGCTCAGGACGTAGACCTGGCCGGTGAACTTGGTGTAGGGGTGGATGCTGTTGGGAGCAGCCAGAACCTGGCCACGCTCGACGGACTTCTTGTCGATGCCGCGGAGCAGGCAGCCGACGTTGTCGCCAGCCTCGGCGTACTCGAGGGTCTTGTGGAACATCTCGGTGCCGGTAACGACGGAGTTCTGGGTCTCCTTGATGCCGACGATCTCAACCTTGTCGCCGACCTTGACGGTGCCACGCTCGACACGGCCCGTGACGACGGTGCCGCGGCCGGAGATCGTGAAGACGTCCTCGATGGGCATCAGGAAGGGCAGGTCAGCCTTGCGGTCGGGGGTCTTGATCCAGGTGTCGACAGCATCCATCAGGCGCCAGATGCACTCATACTCGGGAGCATGGGGATCGGTGGACTCGCTGATCAGAGCGTTCAGAGCGGAGCCGGGGATGATCGGGGTGTCGTCGCCGGGGAACTCGTAGGTGTCGAGCAGCTCACGGACTTCCATCTCGACGAGCTCAAGCAGCTCGGGGTCGTCGACCTGGTCGACCTTGTTCAGGAAGACGAGGATATAGGGAACGTTGACCTGACGGGCGAGCAGGAGGTGCTCACGGGTCTGAGCCATCGGGCCGTCGGAAGCAGCGATGACGAGGATGCCGCCGTCCATCTGAGCAGCGCTGGTGATCATGTTCTTGATATAGTCCGCGTGGCCCGGGCAGTCAACGTGGGCATAGTGACGGCCCTGGATCTGCTGACCGTCAAGACCGGTGCGGTCATAGGTCTGATACTCGACGTGCGCGGTGTTGATCGTGATGCCGCGGGCCTTCTCTTCGGGGGCCTTGTCGATCTGGTCATAAGCGGTAAAGGCAGCGGCCTCGGGATCGGCCATAGCCAGGACCTTGGTGATCGCGGCGGTCAGGGTGGTCTTACCATGGTCGATGTGGCCGATGGTACCGATGTTGACATGAGGCTTGGTTCTGTTAAAAGTCTGCTTTGCCATTAGAATTTCCTCCTATGGTTTTATAGTTTGAATGTTTTTCGGTCTTCCTACAAAAAGCGCGGATGCGCAAATTGAACGTTAGTTGCCCTGGTGGATGATCTTCTCCTGCAGGGACTTGGGAAGCTCGATGAAGTGGCTCGGCTCCATGCTGTAGGTCGCGCGGCCCTGCGTTTTGCTGCGCAGGTCGGTCGCGTAACCGAACATCGAGCTGAGCGGCACATCAGCCGTGACGATGGCGGCGCCGTTGCGGATATCGGAGCCGGAGATCTGGCCGCGGCGGGCGTTGATATCGCCCATCACATCGCCCATATAGCTTTCCGGCGCGGTGACAACGACCTTCATGATCGGCTCGAGCAGGGTCGCCCCCGCCTTGGCGCAGGCCTCCTTGAAGGCCATGCTGCCGCAGATCTTGAACGCCATTTCGGAAGAGTCGACCTCATGGAACGAACCGTCGATGAGCGTGACCTTCACGTCTACGACCTCGTAGCCGGCGAGGATGCCGGCCTGCATCGCGCCCTGGATGCCCTGATCCACGGCAGGAATGAATTCCTTCGGGATCGCGCCGCCGGTGATCTTGTTGACGAACTCGTAACCGGCGCCGGGCTCGTTGGGCTCGACGATGATCTTCACGTGCGCGAACTGGCCCTTGCCGCCGGTCTGACGCGAGTAGCGGTTGTCGACCGTGGCAGCCTTGGTGATGGTCTCCTTATAGGAAACCTGCGGCTTGCCGACGTTCGCCTCGACGCGGAACTCACGCAGCAGACGATCGACGATGATCTCCAGATGGAGCTCGCCCATGCCGGCGATGATGGTCTGGCCCGTCTCTTCGTCGGTGTATGCCTTGAAGGTGGGGTCCTCCTCCGCCAGCTTCTGGAGCGCGATGTCCATCTTTTCCTGACCGGCCTTGGTCTTGGGCTCGATCGCGACGCGGATGACCGGCTCGGGGAATTCCATGGATTCCAGCACGATCTGGTTCTTTTCGTCGCAGAGCGTGTCGCCGGTCGTGGTGTTTTTCAGGCCGACCGCCGCCGCGATATCGCCGGAATAGACCTGCGTGATATCCTCGCGGTGGTTGGCGTGCATCTGAAGAATGCGGCCCAGACGCTCACGCTGTCCCTTCGTGGAGTTCATGACGGTCTTGCCGGCCTCGGCGGTACCGGAGTACACGCGGAAGAAGGCGAGACGTCCGACATAGGGGTCGGTCATGATCTTGAAGGCAAGCGCGGAGAACGGCGCGGAGTCGTCGGGATGGCGCTCCAGCGGCGCGTCCGTTTTGGGGTCGGTGCCGGCGATGGCGGGGATATCCAGCGGAGAGGGCATATAGTCCACGATCGCATCGAGCAGCTTCTGCACGCCCTTGTTTTTGTAAGAGGTGCCGCACACGATGGGGACCATCTTGTTCGTCGTGGTCGCGACGCGGATGGCCGCCTTGATCTTCTCGACGGGAACTTCCTCACCTTCGAGATACAGCTCCATGATCTCGTCGTCCACATCCGAGACAGCCTCGAGCAGCTTTTCGCGGTACTCCTCGGCCTGGGCGCGAAGCTCGTCGGGGATCTCCTCGACGCGCATGTCCTTGCCGAGATCGTCGTAGTAGACGTCCGCCTTCATCTCCAGAAGGTCGATGATGCCGCGGAAGTCCGCTTCCGAGCCGATGGGCAGCTGGATGGGAACGGCGTTGCACTGCAGGCGCTCATAGACCATGTTCAGGACGTTGAAGAAGTCCGCGCCCATAATGTCCATCTTGTTGATATAGATCATACGCGGGACATTATAGTGGTCTGCCTGTCTCCAAACGGTCTCGGACTGGGGCTCGACGCCGCCCTTGGCGCACAGCACCGTCACGCAGCCGTCAAGCACGCGCAGGCTGCGCTCGACCTCAACGGTGAAGTCGACGTGGCCCGGGGTGTCGATGATGTTGATGCGGGTGCCGTTCCAGAAGCACGTGGTGGCAGCACTCGTGATGGTGATGCCGCGCTCCTGCTCCTGCTCCATCCAGTCCATGGTCGCCGTGCCCTCGTGGGTCTCGCCGATCTTGTAGTTGACGCCGGTGTAGAACAGGATACGCTCGGTGGTGGTCGTCTTGCCGGCATCGATGTGCGCCATGATGCCGATGTTTCTTGTGTTTTCCAGGGAATATTGTCTGGGCATAAGTGTTTGCTCCTAGTGTGAAGATTACCAGCGGAAATGCGCGAAAGCCTTGTTGGACTCGGCCATCTTGTGGGTATCCTCACGCTTCTTCACGGCAGCGCCGGTATTGTTGCAGGCGTCCATGATCTCGCCGGCCAGGCGCTCCTTCATGGTCTTCTCGCCGCGCTTGCGGGCAAACAGCGTCAGCCAGCGCAGGCCGAGGGTCTGACGGCGTTCGGGACGAACTTCCATCGGGACCTGATAGGTCGCGCCGCCGACACGGCGGGCCTTGACCTCGAGGCTCGGCATGATGTTGTTCATGGCTTCGGTAAAGGCGTCGAGCGGCTCCTTACCGGTCTTTTCCTTGATGATGTCAAAAGCGTCGTAAACGACCTTCTGCGCAACACCCTTTTTGCCGTCGAGCATAATGCTGTTGATGAGCTTGGTCACCAGCACGCTGTTATACATCGGATCAGGCAAAATTTCTCTTTTGGGAACGTTACCTCTTCTGGGCACTAATCTTCCCTCCTTCATTATAAGAATGATTTCACAGGTACTCGAAGGCGTCTTTCAGCCTCCGCTGCGCCCCGGGCAACGAACCTGTATATCGTTACCAACAGGGCAAATTTGCTGTTGGGAAATTACTTCTTGCCAGCCTTGGGCTTCTTCGCACCGTACTTGCTGCGGGCCTGCATTCTGCCGGAAACGCCCTGGGTATCGAGCGTGCCGCGAATGATGTGGTAACGGACGCCAGGCAGATCCTTGACACGGCCGCCGCGGATCATAACGACGCTATGCTCCTGCAGGTTGTGGCCGATGCCGGGAATGTAGGCGGTCACCTCATAGCCGTTGGTCAGACGCACACGGGCGATCTTACGAAGCGCGGAGTTCGGCTTCTTGGGGGTAGACGTACGAACGGCGGTGCAAACGCCTCTCTTCTGCGGAGCGCTCAGGTCGGTCTCGCAGCCCTTCAGGGTGTTCAGACCCTTCTGCAGCGCGGGAGACGTGGACTTGTAGCTCACCTTTTTTCTGCCCTTTCTCACCAACTGGTTGAATGTCGGCATGGTTTTCCTCCTTTCCTCAAAAAATAAAATCTATTTATTCACCGTTTTAAAGCGGCGGATAAATCATAAAAATCACAAGAAAACCATTGAAAAATCAAGGGGTTTTTGTGTTTTTTTGCACAGGCGCGGCGCGAAACCGCGCGCAGACCCACGCAAAATAGAATACTAACATATTGCACAAGATTCGTCAAGCATTTTCGTAATTATTTTCTAAAAAAAATTCTCCGGTATAAGGGGATGTTTCCCGGATACCGGAGGAAATATGCGGATGGAGGGTGCGGCATTGCGGGCGGATGGTATCCGCCCCTACAGGGTGCGGTGCGCTATGCGTACTCGTCTTTGCCAAGCAGCCATTTCTGCGGATTTTCATCAATATACCTGCAGGTCAGCAGATAATCATCCTCTCCTCGGATGACATGATCATAAAAACCTTTTTGCCAGATCGGCGCTCCGATCGATTTTGAAACAAACCGCTTCAGGCTTCCGACAACGGTAGGGGCGGATACCATCCGCCCGTTCGTCTCCCCGATTCGAAGCAGCAGATGCACGTGATTCGGCATAACGACATACCGATCAACCGTCACATTCTCATAATGCGTCGGAATCTCACGGATCGCGGCGTCTACGACTTGACCCCACTCGGACAGCAAAACATTCGCCGCATCCTCCGTTCCGTCGACGCGGGACAGCAGGTGCCGGTGATCCCGTGTGCAGATCGTGATGAAATATGCGCCGTTTGAGGCGTAATCATATTCCTCGAGTCGGTTTGATTTTCGATTCGGATAAAGATTCATAGCGATCATTGCGGGCGGATGATATCCGCCCCTAAGGAGTGCGGCATTGCGGGCGGATGGTATCCGCCCCTACAGGGTGCGGTGCGTTTATCGCTCCTCTACCGGAATATAGGGGCTGCGGATCTGCGTGGCGCGGTAGGCCGGGCGCATGATGCGGATGCCGGTGGCGACCTCCTCCATGCGGTGGGCGCACCAGCCGGCGATGCGCGCGCTGGCGAACAGCGGCGTATACATGTCCGCCGGGATGCCGAGCATGTCGTAGATGAGGCCCGAATACATGTCGACGTTCGCGCACATGGCGATCGGGCGCTTGCGGCGCTCCATGATCTTGTCGACGCCCATGCGTTCGACGCGGTCCATGAGCACGAGATCACCCTCCCTGCCCTTGTCGGCGGCGAGGCTGCGGGCGTACTTTTTGATCACGACGGCGCGGGGGTCCGACATCGTATAGACCGCGTGGCCGAGGCCGTAGATTTTGCCGGAGCGGTCGCCCGCGTCTTTGTCGAGCAGACGGTCGAGATAGTGCGAGAGCGCGTCGTCCGTGGGATCTTCGCCGATCTCGTCCTTGAGCATCGTGAACATCGTCATGGCCTTTGCGTTCGCGCCGCCGTGCAGCGGGCCCTTCAGCGAGCCGACCGCCCCGGCGATGGCGCTGTAGGTGTCCGTGCCGGAGGAGGACATCGCGCGGCAGACGAAGGTGGAGTTATTCGACGAGTGCTCCGCGTGCAGGATCATCATCAGATCCAGCAGATGCGCCTCCTCGGGCGTGTACTGTTTATCCTTGCGGAGCATGCGCAGGAAGTTTTCCGACAGGCTCAGTCCCGAGCTTGGGTTGTGCAGGTGCATGGACTTGCCGTCGAAGTAAAAGCGCTTGGCGCGGAAGGCGTTGGCGCAGATGATCGGCACGCGCGCGATGAGCTCGATGGACTGGCGCGTGAGGTTCTCCAGCGACGTGTCGTCGGGGTTCTCGTCATAGGAATAGAGATCCAGCACGCAGCGGCCGAGCTGGTTCATGACGTTCGCGCTCGGTGAGCGGAGGATGTTGTCCTCGTTGAAGCGGTCGGGCAGCACACGCGCCTGCTCCAGCAGATGCGTGAAGGCCTCGAGCTGGCGGACGGTCGGGAGCTTGCCGATCAGCAGCAGATACGCGACCTCCTCATAGCCGAAGGTCCCGGCGGCGCGGTGCGCCTCGATGATATCCTCGACGCTGATACCGCGGTAATACAGGCGGCCCGGCGCCGGTTGACGCACGCCGTCCTCCAGATAGTAGCCCTGCACGCTGCCGATGTTGCTCACGCCCGCGAGTACACCGGTGCCGTCGGCGTTTCTGAGACCGTGCTTGATGTTCGGATCGTCCAGGCAGCGCTGGGGGATCACATACTGCGCGGCGAGCTTGGCATAGAGCGAGTGGATGTCCTGTTCATAGACCGGGTGGATTCTTGGCATGGCGGGATTGCTCCTTTTGCAATTTTTTAAATCGGAAATTTCATTTTCATGCGTATTATAGCGGCTCCAACGCAAAATTGCAACCGAATTTTGCATAAATTAAAAAATAAATTTGCAGAATGGGGTTGTACTTTTCAAAAAATATGGTATACTCTAATGCGTTATCTTATGTTTAAAGAGAGGAAATGCCATGATCACCCTGCACGATTCCCCCGTGATGCTGCGCGGCGGGCACCCCGTTCCCGCGGACGAGACCGCAAAACGCTATGCCACGATCGCGGACCGCATCCTGCGCATGCACAGCAGCGCGAAGGAGCCGAACCGTCTGAGCATCCGCTTCGACAGTCTCGTGTCGCACGACATCACCTACGTCGGCATCATCCAGACCGCGAAGGCGAGCGGCATGACGGAGTTTCCCGTCCCCTACGCGCTCACGAACTGCCACAACAGTCTCTGCGCCGTGGGCGGCACGATCAACGAGGACGACCACATCTTCGGCCTCTCAGCGGCGAAGAAATACGGCGGCATCTACGTCCCGGCGAACCAGGCCGTCATCCACCAGTACGCGCGCGAGATGATGGCGGGCTGCGGGAAGATGATCCTCGGCTCGGACAGCCACACGCGCTACGGCGCGCTCGGCACGATGGGCGTCGGCGAGGGCGGCCCGGAGCTGGTACGGCAGCTGCTGAAAAATACATACGACATCGCAGAGCCCGAGATCGTGCTCGTCTGGCTCACGGGCACCCCCGCGCAGGGCGTCGGCCCGCACGACGTGGCGCTCGCGCTGTGCGGCGCGGTCTATAAAAACGGATTCGTGAAAAACAAGGTGCTGGAGTTCACTGGTCCGGGCGTGAAGTACCTGCCGATGGACTACCGCATCGGCATCGACGTGATGACGACCGAGACCGCGTGCCTAAGCTCCATCTGGGAGACGGACGATCTGGTGGAGGCGTATCTCGCCTCGCACGGACGCGCAGGCGAATACCGGCGGCTCACGCCCGGCGACGGCGCGCGCTACGACGCGATGATCGAGATCGAGCTTGACAAGGTCGAGCCCATGGCGGCGCTCCCCTTCCATCCCTCGGAGGCGTACCCGATCCGGGAGCTGCTGGCAAACCCCGGCGACATCCTGCGCGAGACGGAAAAGCGCGCCCAGGCCCAGTTCGGCGGCAAGGCCGGTCTGCATCTCACCGACAAGGTGGTGAACGGACGCCTCATGCTCGACCAGGGCGTGATCGCGGGCTGCGCCGGCGGCATGTATGACAACATCGCCGAGGCCGCCGCCATCCTCAAGGGGCACGACGTCGGAAACGGCTACTTCTCCCTGAGCGTGTACCCGCCGAGCGTGCCGGTGAATCTGGAGCTGATGCGCTCCGGCGTCGCGCAGCAGCTCATGGAGGCGGGCGCGCTGATGAAAAGCTGCTTCTGCGGCCCCTGCTTCGGCGCGGGCGACGTGCCGGGCAACAACGCCCTCTCCATCCGCCACACGACGCGCAACTTCCCGAACCGCGAGGGCTCGCGCCCCGGCGACGGGCAGCTCGCCGGCGTGATCCTGATGGACGCGCGCAGCATCGCCGCCACGGCGCGAAACCACGGCGCGCTCACCCCCGCGACCGAGGTCGACTACGTCCAGCCCCTGCAGGGCCCGCGGGCGTTCGACAAGGGCGTTTATGAAAAGCGCGTGTACTTCGGCTTCGGCAAGGCCGATCCCGACGCGGAGCTCCGCTTCGGCCCGAACATCACCGAGTGGCCCGAGATCCCGGCGCTGAAGGACAATCTCCTGCTGCGGCTCGCCGCCGTGATCCACGACGACGTGACGACCACCGACGAGCTGATCCCCTCGGGCGAGACGAGCTCTTACCGCTCCAACCCCATGAAGCTCGCGCAGTTCGCGCTTTCGCGCCGCGTGCCGGAGTACGTCCCGCGCACGGCCGAGATCCGCGCGCTCGCCGAAGCCCCCGACGCGAGCGTCACGGAAGCGCTCGCCGCCGTGGGCATGTCCGCGGACGTCCTGCGGGACACGCACATCGGCTCGGTCATCTTCGCGCGGCGTCCCGGCGACGGCTCTGCCCGCGAGCAGGCCGCGAGCTGCCAGCGTGTGCTGGGCGGCGCCGCGAACATCTGCTACGCCTTTGCCACGAAGCGCTATCGCTCCAACTGCATCAACTGGGGCATGCTGCCGCTGACCACCGACGAGGACGCGGGCTTTGACTATGAGCCCGGGGACTGGGTCTGGATCGAGAACGTCAGAGCGCAGCTCGCCGCGGGCGCGGACGAGCTGGCTGTCAAGCTCATCGGCAAACACGGCGTCGAGACGCGCGTCATGCGCTTGAACGGGCTGACCGACGACGAGCGGCAGATCCTGCTCGACGGCTGTCTCATGAACTTTTATAAAGAAAAGGGGCGCAAGGCATGATCGAGATGAAAAACCCCATCGCCGAGCTTGACGGCGACGAGATGACCCGCGTCCTCTGGCGCATGATCAAGGACACACTGATCCTGCCCTATGTGGATCTGAAAACGGAATACTACGATCTGAGTCTCCCCCACCGCGACGAGACGGCGGACGCCGTGACACTTCAGGCGGCAGAAGCGATCCGCCGCCTGCACGTCGGCGTGAAGTGCGCGACCATCACCCCGAACGCCAAACGCATGGAGGAATACAAGCTGCATCAGATGTGGAAAAGTCCGAACGGGACGATCCGCGCCGCGCTCGACGGCACGGTCTTCCGCGCGCCCATCGTGACCGCGCGCATCAAGCCCCACGTCTCGAACTGGGTCAAGCCCATCACGATCGCCCGCCATGCCTACGGCGACGTGTATCGGGCGGCCGAAATGCGCATCCCCGGCCCCGGCACCGCGACGATCACCTATCGCGGCGCGGACGGCGCGGAGCAGACGCAGACGGTCTATGACTTCGAGTGCCCGGGCGTGCTGCAGGGGCAGTACAACAAGGACAGCTCCATCGAGAGCTTTGCCCGCGCGTGCTTTTCCTACGCGCTCAGCATGAAGCAGGACCTCTGGTTCTCCGCCAAGGACACGATCGCCAAGCAGTACGACGGCGCGTTCCGCGACATCTTCCGGCGGATCTACGAGACCGAGTACAAGCCCGCCTTCGACGCGGCGGGGCTGACGTATTTCTACACACTGATCGACGATGCCGTGGCGCGCGTGATGCGCTCCGAGGGCGGCATGGTCTGGGCGCTGAAGAACTACGACGGCGACGTGATGAGTGACATGGTGTCCGCCGCGTTCGGCTCGCTCGCGATGATGACGAGCGTGCTCGTCAGCCCCGACGGGAACTTTGAGTACGAGGCGGCGCACGGCACGATCACACGACACTATTACCGGTACTTAAACGGCGAGGAGACCTCCTCCAACCCCGTGGCGACGATCTTCGCGTGGTCCGGCGCACTCCGCAAGCGCGGCGAGCTCGACGGGACGGACGACCTTGTCCGCTACGCCGACGCGCTCGAGGCCGCGGCGCTCTCCGCCATCGAGGACGGCGTCATGACCGGGGATCTCGCCTCCCTCTGCGGCTGCACGGGCGTGACGACGCGCGCGTACCTCGACGCCGTGAAGGAAAGATTGGAAAGCGCCCTATAAAATGCGGGCGGCAGATCGCCGCCCTTACTGCGTGAAGCTGTATACACAACTCCCCGGAGATTCCCGTTTTGGGGATCTCCGGGGAGTTATCTTGTTTTGCTTTACTTGTTCTTCGCGAAGTGCTCCTTCGTGATCTTGATGATCGTGCCGGACAGGAGCAGCAGCGCGATCAGGTTCGGGATCGCCATGAGACCGTTGAGCGCGTCGCCGATGTCCCACACGATGTCGAGCCCCAGCGTGGAGCCGATGACGAGGATGATGCAGAACAGGATCTTATAGATCAGCGCGGCGGGCTTGGAGACCTTGCCGAACAGGAACTCCACGCAGCGCGAGCCGTACAGCGCCCAGCTCAGCACCGTCGAGAACGCAAACAGGCTAAGACCCACCGCGATGATGACCGAGGCGATCTTGCCGCCGAAGATGCCGGAGAACGCCTGCACGACCATTTCGGAGCCGGCGCCGTTGCCCCACGCCATCTCGGCGCCCTGCCCATAGAGACCCATGAGCAGCGCGAGCGACGTGAGCGTACAGATCACGATGGAGTCCATGAACACCTCGAAGATGCCGTACACGCCCTGCTTGACGGGGTCGGTCTCGGAGGTGGCGGCGTGGGCGATCGGCGCGGAGCCGAGACCCGCCTCGTTGGAGAACACGCCGCGGGCGATGCCCTTCTGGATGGTGGTCATGATGACCACGCCGGCAGCGCCGCCGCAGACCGCGGCGGGCGTGAACGCGCCGGTGAAGATATCGCCGAGGACAGCGCCGATCTGACCGATGTTGCCGAACACGACGGCGAGCGCCGCGAGGATATAGATGACCGCCATCGCGGGCACGAGCTTTTCCGTGACGGCGCCGATGCGCTTGATGCCGCCGATGATGACGACCGCGGTAAAGAGCGCGACGAGGATGCCGATCACGAGACGGAACACGGGAACGGCATTGCCGAAGAGCAGGACGGTGTTGGCGCTGACGTCGCCGCCGAAGGCGTTGACCGCCGTGCCGATCGCCGTGGCGATGGAGTCGACCTGCGTGGTGTTGCCGATGCCGAACGACGCCGTCATGCCGAAGAACGCGAACACGAAGCTCAGCCAGATCCAGCCCTTGCCCAGACCGTTCTTGATATAGTACATCGGACCGCCGACCCAGTCGCCCGCCGCGTTGCGCTCGCGGAACCTGACGGCGAGCACGACCTCGGAATACTTCGTGACCATGCCGACGAGCGCCGAGATCCACAGCCAGAACACCGCGCCGGGGCCGCCGATGAAGATCGCGCCGGTGACGCCCGCGATGTTGCCCGTGCCGACCGTGCCCGCGAGCGCGGTCGTCATGGCTTGGAACGGCGTGACCTCGCCCTTGCCCGCCTGCTGCTTGGTGAAGATCTTGCCGATCGTGTTGCGCATGGCGTAGCCGAAGCGCGTGAACTGCAGGAACCCGGAACGGATGCTCAGATACAGGCCTGTGCCGACCAGCAGGATCAGCATCACGGGACCCCAGGCAAAATCATCTACCGCTGTGACGATTTCCGCAAATGACATGTTGACCTCTCCTTTTGGTTTTCGGATTTTCAAACAAAAAAGCCACCGTCCGACAGGACGATGACTCCGAAGAAAAAGCAGCAAACAAGCGCGGGAATGAGCTCCCGTACACCTGCTCTGTCCTTTTGCCTGAGAGATTCGGCGGTAAGTCAGACCACCTTGCACCTTCGGCACCCGCCTGGAACGGCGGGATTCTCCAGAGTTTCCTCCCCCTCCGGTCTCGATGCGATCCCAGAGGCTTCGACGGAAATGTTTGATTGCAAAAATCATTATACACATGTTCGACAGATTGTCAAGTACAATTTGACGATTTAATGTGAATTGGGGCGGATGAGATCCGCCCCATAAAAGCTGCAGGCGTTACTGCAGATTCAGCCGCTTGCGGAAAAACAGGTACGTGATCACGAAGTAGAACACGCACACGAGCAGATAGTACACATCGACGCCGCCGACCACGCTCGCCATCATGTTGAACGGCTCCGCGTTCATGAGCGCCTCCTGCAGGCGGTCCATCTTCAGCAGCGGATTGACCAGCACAAGCGTGAGGATCTGCCCGACGATGCCAAAGGCGATGTAGAACACCACGCTCAGCAGCAGCTTGTGGCTGCCGAAGCTCTGGCCGATCGCCATCGAGGCATAGCAGCGCAGATAGGTATGCGCCACGGACAGCAGCGCGAGCACGATCACGAGCAGGATCAGCGAGAACGACTGTCCGCCGCTGAAGCCCTCCAGCATGCGGCCGAAGTCGATGCCGAACACCACGTCGTGCGCGTCGGTGCCGACCGTGATGATGAAGATCGCGAGGACGCCGACACAGGTTGACACGATCACCCACAGCACCGACGTGAGCAGCTTCGACCAGATGAGCTGTCCGGTCGTGACCGGCAGCGTGAACATGAGATACCCCTCGTCAGTGAGGTAATTTTTATAAAACCGGATGATCATCAGCACGAACGTCATGACGATCACCGCCGCGACCGCGACGAAGAACAGCACCGAGATCACACGCGAGAAAAACAGGATCAGCACGCTGCCGACAGCTTCATCCACGAACGAGGAGAGCAGACGCGAGATCCCGGCGAGCACCAGCGCCGCCGCATACAGCACGATCATGATGCGCCCGGTGGAGCGCAGGTCCTGTTTCAATAACCGTAAGAGCATCTGAACACCTCCCGGAAGACCTGGTCGACACTCTTGCCCTGCTCGGAGCGGATCTTGTCCACGGTGGAGCGCAGGATGATGTGACCGTTCTGGATGAAAATGACGTTATCGAGCACGTTCTCCACGTCCGCGATCAGGTGCGTGGAGATGACCACGGCGGCCTCGGGATCGTAGTTGGAGATGATCGTGTGCAGGATATAGTCGCGCGTCGCGGGATCCACGCCGCCGATCGGCTCATCGAGCAGATAGAGCTTGGCGCGGCGGCTCATGACGAGGATGAGCTGCACCTTCTCGCGCGTGCCCTTGCTCATCTCCTTGATGCGCATCTTGGTGGGGATGTTCATGTGTTTGAGCATCTCCTCGGCGCGCGGACGGTCGAAGTCCTCATAAAAATCCTCGAACATGTCCATGAGCTCGCTGGCGCGCATCCAGTCGGCGAGATAGGTGCGCTCCGGCAGATAGGAGATCAGCTTTTTCGTCTCCGCGCCGGGCTTATAGCCGCCGACGAGGATCTCGCCCGAGGTGGGCGTGAGCAGACCGTTCGCGAGCTTGATGAGCGTGGACTTGCCGCTGCCGTTCGGACCGAGCAGTCCGACGATCCCACCCGGTTCAATGGTGAGATCCACATTGTCCAGCGCAAGGGAATAACTGCTGTAGCGCTTGGTCAGCCCCCTGCATTCTAAAATAGCCAAGTTGGTTTCCCCCTTTAAGGTTGTTGAATGAATGAGACGGCCTCCGCCCTCTCATAGCCGAGCTGCTGCATGGACGCGTAATACGTGCGGACAGCCGCGTCGGCGAAGCGCCGCTTTTCCGCCGCGATCCGCGCCGCATCCTCGGTGACGGTGCGCCCCGCGGTCCGCTGCGTCTGCACGAAGCCCTCGCGCTCCAGCTCCGAGAGCGCGCGCTGCATCGTGTTCGGGTTCACCCCCGCCTCTGCGGAGAGCTCGCGCACCGACGGCAGCCGCTCCCCGGGCGGATACTCGCCGCGAATGATCGCCAGCGTGATCTGCTCCACGAGCTGTGCATACACCGGAGCGTCGCCCCGGATCGTCCATTCCAAATGATCACCTCCCCTTTCGGAAAATTGTATGATTGTTTTGTTGTACTAAGCGGTTAATACAATAGCACAGTGATACAAGGTTGTCAAGGGGGAAATGAAAAAATTTGTGCGGCCTGTGCGGGCGGATGGTATCAGCTAACGCATGGAACGACTGGCCAAATCAAAGATTTGGAGTCTTTTCACACGCCCCTACCGCTCTGTCCGAGTGCGGGCGTAGGGGCGGATATCATCCGCCCGGTTCTTCCCCATCCAAGCGCAAAAGCTCCGCCGATCGCTTGATCGGCGGAGCTTCGGGTATGCTGTTTGTTAGACCTCGTCGGGCTCAAAGGAGATCTGCGGCTGGTCCTCCGCGGGCGCGGCGGGGGCGGCGGGCTTCATGCCCAGCGCCTGCTGGACGCCGGAGCGGGTCGCCTGCACCTTGCTGAGCGCGTTGGAGATGGCGGCGTCCGTCGCCGTGAGCGCGGCGGAGATGGCGGCCTCGGTATCCTGCAGCGACTGGCTGCAGAACTGGGCGCTGGCCTGGCGCAGCTGGTTGACCTTGCTCTCGGTCTCGGCCATCAGCTCAGAGGACTTGGCGCGGGCGATGCGCACGATCTCCTGCTCGTCGACGAGCTGGCGCGCGCGCTCCTCGGCCTGGTTGCGGATGCCCTCGGCCTCACGCTTGGCATTGTTGATAAACTCGTTGCGGGCGGAGACGAGACGCTTGGCTTCCGCCAGCTCCACAGGCAGCGCGGTTTTGATGTCGTCCAGGATCTCCAGGATCTTGTCGCGCTCAACGATGCACTTGTCATTCCCCAGCGGCACGCTCCAAGCCTCGGAAACAATGCCGTAGAGCTCCTCGATGAGTTCCATTACTTCGTTGTCCATGTCTCTGCCTCCTAATTTGATATGCGCGCATCAGCGCTGGGCCGCCCGACGCTCGATGTCCCCGATGATCTCAAAGGGCACGAAGTCCGTCAGGTCGGCGCCGTAGGTCGCGAGCTCCCGTACCACGGACGAGCTCAGGAAGGTATATTTCTCCGTGGCGGTCAGGAACATCGTGTCGAGCTCGGGGTTGAGCTTTTTGTTGATGAGCGCCATTTGAAATTCGTTTTCAAAGTCGGTGTTCGCGCGCAGACCCTTGACGATCACAGCGCCCTCCGGGAACGTCGCGGCGTATTCGGCGACGAGGCCATCGAACGTCGTGACCTCCACGTTCGGGAAGCGCGAGACGCATTTTCTCGCCAGCTCCACACGCTCCATCGTCGTGAACATGTGCGACTGCTTGCCGGCGTTTTTCATGATGCAGACCACCACGTGGTCGAAAATGCCGGAGGCGCGGCGGATCACATTCAGGTGACCGAGCGTCATGGGATCGAAGCTGCCGGGATAAATGGCTGTTTTCATGCGTCGGGCTGCCTTTCGTAAAGGGTGAGCTTGATCTTGCCGTAGCTCTTCTCGCGCCGCAGCACATAGGGCGCGGGCATCTCCGGCAGGACCTTTTCACGGCGGGACTCGCAAACGATAATCCCACCTTTCGTCAGTATATCGGATTTTGCAACAGTTTGCAAGGCTTTTTCTATCAATATTGTATCATAAGGCGGATCGAGGAAGATCAAATCGAATTTTTGCCCCTGCGAGAGGTAGCCGATGGCGTCCGTCTGCAGGACCGTGCCCTCCAATCTGCAGGTTTTCAGATTCTCGCGGATGAGCTTCACGGCGGCGGTGCTCTCGTCAATGAAGACGCACTCGCGCGCGCCGCGGCTGAGCGCCTCGATGCCGAGCTGCCCCGTGCCGGCGAAGAGATCCAGCACGCGGCGTCCCTCGATATCGAATTGGATCGTGTTGAAGATGGCCTCCTTCACGCTGTCTGTCGTGGGACGGATCGCCATGCCCTCCGGCTCACGCAGACGGCGGCCGCGGGCGGTTCCGGTAATGACGCGCATGGTGCGGTTCTCCTTTCGATTGCTTACATGCAGGCGGCTGGTATCAGTAATACGGGCGATTCATGAATCGCCCCTACTACTTCGTAACACCTAAAACTTTATTTCCGGATATAAGTGTTTCAGTTTAATACGAGCATCAAACGCAGTAAAATGCCACGAGATACCTTTCTGTGCTGAATTGCGAGCACGCTTCCACGCTACAAG
>JAFUCD010000004.1 GCA_017459865.1 Oscillospiraceae bacterium | reverse complement strand
GGTCTGGGTGAGCCTGCTGTTCTTCCTGATCACGCGCGTTGCCGGACTGACCGGCCCGGAGGCGGAGCAGGCACGCTGCCGTCCGCTCTCGCCGGAGATGCGCATGGAGGCAGCGAAGCTCGACCGGTACGATCAGCAGGTACGCCTGATGGCGAAGAATGGTATTGAAACAGATACCCAGCTGCGCGCGTTCATCAGCGAGACACAAGAGCAGATCGCCGATCTCGAAGCGCAGCGGCAGAGCGTCCGCAACAAACTCCGCAGAACATCTGATCCGACAGAGCAGGAGCATTTGAAGCAAAAGAGCAGCGCCATCTCAGAGCAGATGAAACCGCTCCGGAAAGATCTGAAAACCGCACGGGACATCGAGGCGCAGATCCCGGCCATGCAGCAGGCCCTCGAGACCGAACGGAAAATGGAAACCCAGGCGCTTCAGCGGGAACGAAACCGCAGCCGGGAGCGCTGAAAAACATGTTAATGAGAACAAAATGAAAAAGGAGAAACACCATGCAAGCAATCTACATTCCCATTCAGAGCCTTCACCCCTTTGAGGGCCATCCCTATAAGGTGCAGGACAACGACGAAATGAATCGCCTCATCGAGAGCATTCAGGAGCAGGGCGTCCTCACGCCGCTGATCGTCCGTCCGCTGGAGGATACCGCAGCGGAGTACGAGGTCATCTCCGGCCACCGGAGGCTCCGGGCAGCACAGAAGGCAGGGCTCAAGGAAGTCCCTGCCTTTATTCATGCTGTGGACCGCGATGAGGCCGCCATCCAGCTGGTGGACAGCAATCTCCATCGGGAGCAAATCCTTCCGAGCGAGAAAGCGTTCGCTTACAAGATGAAGTTGGACGCCATGAACCGGCAGGGACAGCGCACCTTTTCCCAAGTTGGGAAAAGGTTGAACAGCTATGAGGAGATGGCGGAGCAGACCGGTGACAGCCGAAACCAAATCCACCGTTACATCCGCCTGACCCATCTGCTGCCCGGTCTGCTGGATCTGCTGGACGAAGGCCGCATCGCCTTCACCGTGGGCGTGGAGCTGTCCTATCTCACAATCGAGGAACAGCGCATCGTACTGGATACCATTGCGCTGTATGACTGCACGCCGTCCTATTCGCAGGCCTGCCGGATGCACCGGGAGAGTGAAGCTGGCGGTGTCCGCAATCGCATCGAGGCGATTCTCTCGGAAGAAAAACCCAATCAGCGGGAGACGGTCAGCTTTCAATATGCTGATCTCAAGAAATACTTCCCTTCAAGCTATACGCCAAAGCAGATTTCCGATGCAATCCTGCGCTTGGTCGAAGCCGACTATCGACGGAGGAGGGATCGAGGTGCAAGATAACATGAACATGGCTGCTTATGTGGATGTTCCCGAATCCGACCGGTTTTCTGTTGAAAATGGCCACACCGTCTACGACGTGAGAACCTTCTACTGCGATAAAGGCAGGCAAAGCATGCTGGAGCAGATCATGCTGCTCCTGAAGACGCAAATTACCTGACGGTACATTTGCACAATCCCGCCGGGCATTGTAAGATCAACCCACCTTGCAATGCCCGGTTGTCACAGAAAGGAGAATTATAATGACAACTGCTGTAAATCAAGGGCAGAATCAGAAAATCACAGCGCTCTACTGCCGTCTCAGCCAGGATGATGGTATTGACGGCGAATCCAATTCCATTGCAAATCAGAAAACCATCCTGATGGAGTACGCCAAATCACATGGACTGCTGCATCCCAAATTCTTTGTGGACGACGGCATCAGCGGCACCACTTTCAGCCGACCCGGCTTTCAAGAAATGGAGGCTATGATCGAAAACGGTGAAATTGACACGGTGGTCGTCAAAGACCTTTCCCGCTTTGGACGAAACTATCTGGAGGTCGGCCAGTACTTGGAAATCAAATATCCCACTCTGGGTGTTCGCTTTATCGCGATTCAGGAAAACGTAGATTCCAAACAGGGCGGCGGCTCCGAAATGGTACCGTTTCACAACATTTTTAACGAGTGGTATGCCGCGCAAACAAGCAAAAAGGTGCGTGCAGTTTGGGCAATGAAAGCTGCAAGCGGAAAACGCACCAGCTTCAACGTCCCGTTTGGTTATAAGCGTGATCCGGAGGATCAGGAAAAATGGCTGATCGACGAGCCTGCAGCTGACGTCGTACGAAAAATCTACTCGCTATGCCTCGCTGGCAATGGGCCTTGTAAAATCGCGAGAATTCTGCAAAACGAGAAGGTGCTGACGCCCTGTGCGTACTATCAGAGTATTGGCAGACCTACAAACCATGCAGTTCGTGATAATCCGTATTTCTGGTCAGATGCCACCATCGAAGCGATTCTGGCAAACCGCAAGTATACCGGCTGCGCTGTGAATTTCCAATCTACAATCCTCAGCTATAAGGTTCATAAGCGCGTAATGAATCCGGAGGAAAACTGGCAGATCGTTCCCGACACACACGAGGCGATCATTGATAAAGATACCTGGCTGCGTGTACAGGAGCTGCGAAAGTGCAAGCGCCGATTGACCAGCGAAGGAAAAACCAGTCTCTTCTCCGGGCTGGTCTATTGTGCGGACTGCGGATCAAGGCTGCATTTCTGCGCCGCCAAGAGTCTTCCGCGCGAAAAGGAATTTTTTCGTTGCTCCCGTTATAAATCCGGACGCGGAAGCTGTTCCATTCACTATATTCGAGATGTGATGCTGGAGAGAATCGTTCTGGAGGCCATCAGCGATCTTGCGGATTTTGCGCGTTGCTATGAGCCGGTTTTCCTGTATATGCTGCAGCAGCAAAGCGTAATATCCCGCGGTCATGATATACAGGCAGCAAAGCAAAAGCTTGACCAGAACCAACGCCGGATCCGGGAGATTGACAGGATGATGACTCGGATGTATGAGGACAACGTGTGTGGGAGACTTCCTGACGATCGTTATGCCAGAATGGCGGAACAGTATGAGGCGGAACAGAAAGAGTTGATCGCGTCCGTCAGTGAATGTGAACAGACACTTTCGCAGATGCAAAAGAATACGGTTGACCTCCGAATACTGCTTAAAGGACTCAGAGAATTCACAGACCTGCGGTCTCTCACCCCGGAATTGGTCAATACGCTGATTCGTCGCATTGAAATTCACAATTCAGAGAAAATTGATGGCAAGCGGCATGTTCAGGTTGATATTTACTTCACCGCCGTTGGAATGATCAACTTGCCGACAGAAAAAGAGCTTCAGAAAATGATGGCTGAGATTCAATCTAGGCAGGCAAGCAGTACACCCGCATAAAGCGAAAGGGTGCAGTCCTCTTTCTAGAACTGCACCCTTCCTCACAAGGAAAAGCATCCTTATGACCTGAATCCGTTGAGAATACAGGGTTTTTTAGTGGTTCGAGTGCAGATAACGGATTTGGTCTGCAGGCGGTGAACAGGCCTTTTACCAGGTGAATTTCTCAATTTCCACGCCGTTGCAGAACTGCGCCTTGCATTTCTGCAGCTGCGCGAATTTCTCCGTTTGGCAGTGCGCCTGCTGGAGCTCCGGCGTGGTCCACGTCTCTACCAGCAGCAAATCGTCCGGCGCTTCGGCCGCAAAGTAATAGTCGTAGCGGCAGTTGCCGTCCTCCGCTCTGGAGTTTGCCCGGACGCCAAGCGCGCAAAGCGCCTGATAGAAAGCGTCTCTCTGCCCCGGCTTGCAGTGATAGGTCACATTCCATGTCAGCATCGTTTTCCATCCTTTCTGTCGACATTATTTCCCGAAGCCGCAGTTCGGCCAGGTGCAGGTGGGGCAGCTGAGACACAGCCCGCCGTGACCGAGCTTTTTCAGATCCCGCTTCGTCACGCGCACGCCCGCCGCGATGCGCGGGAGCATCAGGTCGAAGATCGTGGTCTTGGCGTACATGACGCAGCCCGGCAGACCCATGACGGGCATGCCGTCGTCAAAGTACCCGAGCAGGAACATCGCGCCCGGGAGCACCGGGGCGCCGTAGGTGACAATCTCGCAGCCGGTGGCCTTGATCGCGCCGGGCGTGCGGTCGTCGGGATCGACGCTCATGCCGCCCGTGCAGAGCACCATGTCCACGCCTGCCGCGTGATAGTCCAGCACCGCCTGCGTGATGGCGTCCATATCGTCGCCGGGCGTGCAGTGGTGCGTCACCTCGATGCCGAAGCGCTGGAGCTTGCGGATGATGACGGGCGTGAAGGCGTCCTCGATGAGCCCCTTGGCGACCTCGTTTCCGGTCGTGACAAGGCCAGCGGTTTTGAGTCTGTACGGCAGCAGCTCCAGCAGAGGCTTGTCGCCGCAGACGGTCTCGGCCTCGCGCAGCTGATCTTCCGCAATGACCAGCGGGATCACGCGCATGCCCGCGAGCTTGTCTCCCTCCCTGACGGGCGTGTTGCCGTGGCGCGTCGCGATCATGATCTCATCGAGACTGTTCACAGCCTCCAGCCGCTCGACGTCCACACGAAAGAGCCCGTCGAATTCCGCGGTCAGCTCGATCTTGCCCTCCTTGGGGGCGCTGGCGCGCATGCCGCTGTTCTGGCACAGCGCGCGCAGACGCTCAGCCGCCTCATCCTCATGGAGCATACCCTCGGACTTCTCCCAGACATACAGCGACTCCTTGCCCATGCTCAGGAGCACCGGGATGTCCTCTGTAGTTACAACGTGGCCCTTGCGGAAGCGGGCGTCCTTCGTCACGCCGGGGATAATCTGCGTCATGTCATGACACAGCACATGGCCGACGGCGTCGACGGTTTTGACCAGTTTCATTCCAAATCACCTCTTGCTGTTATTGGCGTCAGATAGTTTGCGCAAAACGGCACGATCGCGCCGTCGCGGTAGACATGCAGCGTGCACTGGCGCAGCCGCTCGACGTTCAGATTCATCGCGTCCTGAAACGCCATGGCCGAGAGCGTGAGGCTCTGCTGGCGCAGTCGGTAGAGGAAGGTGTCAAAATCCATCTCGCCGGAAAGATCCGGCTTTGGCTCCTCCGGCGCGCGCCGCCAGTGCTTGGCGACATAGGCGCGGTTGTCCTGCGCCTTTCCCCGCGTGCGCGAGGCGTGCTGAAAGCGGGCAAGCGGGCGCAGGCTGCCGTTTTCCTCCAGCAGGAACGCCGCGTGGAACCCGCAGAGCGGATGATCGCACCGCGAGGGGAGAAAGGCGTCCGCGGGGATACCCGCCTGCGCGCTCAGATCCGCCATGAGCCGGTCAAGTGTATAGCGCGCATCCGGTGCGGCGTCGTGCCGCCCGAAATAGCTCACGGGCTGAAAATGCACGCCGCGCACGGCGGGGACGTGTTCGCACGCAAAGCGAACGAGTTCGCCGAGCGCGCGGTCGTTCACGCCGGGCACGACGGTGGGCACGAGCGTGACGCCGAGACGGAACGCATCGCAGACGCGGATCGCCTCCGTCTTCTCTTTCAGCAGCGCCGCACCGCGCAGGGTCTCATAGATCTGATCGTCCACCCCGTCAAACTGCAGAAAGACGATGTCCAGCCCCGCCTCGGCGAGGCGCGCGGCATAGTCCGGATCCGTCGCGAGACGCAAGCCGTTCGTGTTCAGCTGCACGCAGCTGCACCCGGCGTCCTTTGCAAAGCGGACAAGGCGGGGCAAATCGTCCCGCAGCGTCGGCTCGCCGCCGCTCAGCTGCAGCAGCACCGGGCCGCATTGGCGGACGATGTCTGTGATCGCAGCCTCGATCGTCTCCGCCGTCGGGTCTTCCTGCGCGCTCCCGCCGTCGGCAAAGCAGAAGCGGCAGCGCAGATCGCACCGGCGCGTGACCTCGAGCAGCACACAGCAGCTCCCGGCCTGATGATCGCCGCAGAGCCCGCAGTCCGACGGGCAGCACTGCCCCTCTCCCTCTGCCATCGCGGGCTCGGAGAGCAGCCACGCTTCAAGATCCCGCTTTCCCTGCCAGACGAGCGCGCGGAAATCGCCGTGCGCGGGGCAGGTTTTTTCTAAATATACGCGCCCGTCCTCCTCGCGGCAGAGCGCGGCGGGGAGATTTTTCAGGCACACGGGACAGACGGAGCGCGTGGATCGGATGATCTCGCTCATGTCACTCTCCCATACCGAAGCATTCACGCTTATGCACGGTGGTCTCCAGCTGGAAGCGGTCAGAGACGGTCTGCTCCGCGACGGAGATCATGCTGTCGAGCATCTTGGCCTCGCACGCCGCCGTCGCGTTGATGACGACGGCGAGCTCCGTGCACGGACGAGCGAACGCGCGCGTGATCTGAAGCGCCTGTCCGCTCATCCAATCCACCTTGCCGTAATCTCCGTCCGGCGTCCAGGCAAGGAGCTTTAAGTGCGGGACGCGCACGGGTCTGTATGGCGTGAAGGTAATCTCCTCGGCGAGATCGCGCAGATACGCCGTGCCGTCAAAGTCGAAGCAGCAGACGCGGGCGTGATACTGATAATAGGCCTCGCTCAGGCTCGCCATCTCGTTTTGGAGCAGATCGCCGTCATAGTCGATCTCGGGGTGGCGCATGGAGGCGCTGCCCTCGCGCAAAGCGCGGCAGAGCGCGTCGATCCCGACGCCCCGGCGGGCGCTGACGGGGAGCACCTCCGCCTCGGGATAGCATTCGGCGAGATATGCGCAGGCCTCGGCGGCCTCCTCCAGCGTGAGGAGGTCGCATTTATTCAGCACGATGAGATCGGCCTCCCGCAGCTGGGCGTCCTGGATGTGCGCGAGATCCCCTCCGGCTCGGAGCGCTTGGATCGTTGCGGGCTCGACGAGCACCGTGAAGGGCGCGAAATCGAGCTTTCCCGCGAGGCCGTGGTAGACGTGCTCCAGCGCGCCGACGCCGAAGCCCGGAATGTCCGATACGACGAGAGTCTTCCCCTCGGCGAATCGCGCCTCCACCGTTTCGATCAGCCGGTCGTGGCAGAAGCAGATGCACGCGTCCGTGATCTGATCGGCGCTGCAGCCGGAGAGCTTGGCAAAGCGATGATCTGCCAGCTCCACGCCCTCGCCGAGATCGTTCGAGATCATGGCGACGGCGGGATCGTGCTTGGTCAGCGCCATCATGACCGTGGTTTTCCCGGAACCGAGAAAGCCACTGATAACTGCAAATTTTGGCATGGTTCGTCTTCTTTCTATCTTCCGGTTCGTTCCGCGCGCAGGGCGATGAGCTGCGCCGCGATGGAAATGGCGATCTCCTCCGGCGTCTCCGCGCGGATGGCAAGGCCAATGGGCGACGTGACGCGGTCAAATTCCGCGTCCGCAAAGCCGTATTCCTCCTTGAGCCGCGCCGTGACGCCCGCGATCTTCCGGCGACTGCCGATGACGCCGATGTAACAGGCGGGGCTCATCATCGCCTGCGCCTGCACGACGGCGTCGAACGCGTGACCGCGCGTCATCACACAGATATAATCCTCCGGCGTGATTGTGACCGAGGCGGCAAGGTTCGTAAAATCGATCAGGCGCACATCCTCCGCATCGGGGAACAGATCCTTTCTCGCAAACTCCGCGCGGTCGTCCATGGCGACGCAGCGAAAGCCGACCCCGGCGAGCACGGGCACGAGCGCCTGCGCCACATGGCCGCAGCCGAAGACCAGTACCCGCCCAGAGCTTTGAATTTGCTCCACATAGAAGTCGCGCCCGTCGAGTTCCTCGCGCACGGGACGGCGGCGCATGGCGTCGCGCAGCGCCTCGGGCACATCCAGCCCGACAAAGCCGCGCTCGCGGGAATAGAGCCCCAGACTGCCGCCAGCGGAGAGCTCGGACACGAGCCAGAGATCGTGCCCCTCGGCGAAGAGTGCCTCCGCAGCCTCCGCGAGGGCAAGGACATGCTCGTCGCCCGCGGCGAGGAAGTGGAAAAACACCTGCACATCGCCGCCGCAGATCATGCCGAGATCCTGCACATCGTTCTTCGTGAGCAGAAAGCTCTGCTCGCGGCTCTTCCGGCTCTGCAGCACCTCCTGTGCGAGCTGCTCGGAGCGATATTCCACCGCGCCGCCGCCGATCGTGCCGCAGATGCGCCCGGTTTTGGAAATGAGCATTCTGGAGCCCGCGCCCCTGGGGGTGGAGCCGGAGGAGGCCACTACCGTGACGAGCACGAGATCCTCTCCGGCGCGCAGGCGCTGTGCTATTGTTTGAAACATCATTTTCATTGTACTACCTCCGTTTGACACAGGGTGTTGACTTCCTCGCGCAGCCGCTCCGCCGCTTTCTGACGGCGCGCGTGCGCTTTCTTCGCCTCCTCGGTGCGGCACTTGGCCTCGCTTGCTGTAAACCGCTCCGCGAGCGGGATCACGCGATCCTCCAGGACGCATTTGTCCGCCAGATAGAGGATCGCGGCTTCGTTCAGGGTTGTTCCCGCAAAATCGTGGTGCTGTTCGATGATCTCTGCTGCAGCGGAATAGCCCAGATCCCGCAGCCAGGCGGCACCGGTCTCGGCATGGTGCTGTTCTGCGCGGGCAACATCGTGCAGCAGCGCAGCGGAAACCAGAAGCGCTGCGTCCAGCTTCATGGGCAAACGCTCCGCGATGCGCAGCGCCTCTTTCGCCACGGCATGACAGTGCGCCTGGATTTTTTCCCCGGGGGCAGCCGCCTTGAGCAGCGCCTCCGCCAGAAGCTCTGTGAGCGGTTCCTCCGGCACGAAGCCGACGCATTCCGGGTCGCCCAAGACCGTCACGGAGGCATAGGGCAGACGGCAGTTCAGGTCGCCCAAAAGGGTGCGGATCACAAAGCTGTGCGCCACGATGAGCACGTCCCCCGTCGTCTCCGCGAGAATCTGCTGCAGCGCCCTTTGGGCGCGTTCCCGCACTGCGTCGACCGTCTCGCCGTTCGGCATCGGGAGGGAGAGATCTTTGCCGCGCGCAGCGTAGAGCTCCGGCCAGCGGCGCTGGATCTCTTCAAAATCCAATCCGTCCCAGTCGCCGCAGTCGATCTCCCGCAGATCCGGTAAAATGCGCAGGTCATCGGAACAATATTTCGCGGTCTCCAACGCTCTTTTGAGGGGGCTGGCATAGACCGCCTCGAATTGCTTTGACGCCAGCCACCTCGCCGCGCGGCAGGCCTGCATGCGCCCGAGCGCGCCGAGGGGCAGATCCGTATGCCCAAGACAGGGGCGCATCCCCAGCGGGAAATCCGGTCTTCCGTGGCGCAGAAGGAAGATCTTTCTCATTCCAGCACCCCGCGAAAATAGTCGTCAAAGAGCGCCTCCGCCTGGGTGCGGACTGCAGAGACGTAATCCTCATACTGTGTGAGCAGCTGCTTCCCCGCCGGGGTAAGGCTGCTCTTCCCGCCGCCTGCGCCGCCCTGCGAGCGCTCCACCAGCGGGCGGCTAAGCTGGGATTCCAGCGTGCGGATCACATTCCAACCGCTCGAGTAGCTCAGCTGCATCCGCTGGCAGGCCATGCGCACCGAGCCCGTCTCCTGCACGAGGGCGAGGAGCATGGCGGCGCGGGAATCGAAAAACGATTTCTCCCTTGCCAGCGAGATCTGCACCACCGGGCGAACCAGCTGCTCGTTGTGATAGCGGAGGAGATTTTGGTAATCATCGGGCGTGTCCGCGTCGTGGAGGACGCCGGGATCGGAGACGGGAACCTGCTCCATCCGCACGCCGCAGCGCGAAAACGCCCCCTGCAGGCCGTTTTCCCCGGAGTCTGCGAGAATGCCGTCGATGAGACGCTCCGAGATCATGGTCGGGTGACCGGGCTTCCCCTCGCAGACCGGGCAGGCAAGTGATGCATCAGAGCGCATCAGAGCGCGCACCGTCGCCGCCGTGAAGAGCGGGATGTCCACCGGCGTGAAGAGCACGCGGTCACACTTCCCGCGCAGGTACTGCAGGCCGATGCAGGCCGAGTCGAACATCTGCGTCTCCCGATAGCGCTCATTGCGCAGGAAGACGACCTCGCGACCCGCGAGGTGGTGCTCCAGCAGCTCAGCCTGATAGCCCGTGATGACGACGATGCGATGCACGCCCGCCTGCTGGAACGTGGTGATCACGCGCTCGGCGATGCTCATCTCGCCGATGGTGAGCATGGGCTTAAAGTCGCCCATGCGCGAACTCATGCCCGCCGCCACGATCAGCGCGGCGGTCTCCGGGCGATCCGTACGGCTCTGCACGGCAGTCCCTCCATTTTCTTAAGTTTTCTTAAGTATAAACCCGACAGTCCGATTTGTAAAGAAATAACAGTCGATTTTATTGTGAAATGTGTGATAAACTACAGACAAAGGAGGGAACGGCATGGAAATCTATGTTTACGGCACGGGCTGCGGCGCAGGCGAGCTGACGCGTGAAACGCTCGAGCCAACGCGCATCGCGGCCTTCGTGGAATCGCAGCCGACGCGGGAGACCTTTCTCGGGCGGCCCGTCATCTCCATATCGATGCTCGCGGAGCGCACCGTTGACCTCCTGATCGTCACGGCAAAGGACGCGCCGGCCTTTCCCTTCTCGCCGGAGAAGGTGCTGTATCTGAAAAATCATCTGGCGCTCATCGACCGCAACCGCTCCTACGACGCGGCGCGGGCAGCCTTGGGCGATGCCTTTGTCGAACGGCTGCAGCGGCAGGAGGTACCGGTGCGCGCGCCGCTCTGGGACGATGGCTCCCTTGCCGCGCCGGGTGACTGGGTGCGGTACAAAACGCTCGAGGCGATCTCACGGGCGCTGGGCGCCGTGCCCGGCGCGATGGCGGAGCTCGGCGTCTTTCGCGGGGAGTTCGCCGCGGCGATGAACGCGCTGCTGCCGGAGCGACGGCTGTACCTGTTTGATACGTTCGCGGGCTTCGACCCTGCGGAGGCTGCGCCGGAGGGGCTCGCCGAGGCGCATGAGAACGCCTCTGCCGAAGCGGTGCTGCGCCGTCTGCCGAGAGCGGATAAGGCCGTCATCCGTGCAGGGCTCTTTCCCGCGACCGCAGCGGGACTTGAAAACGAACGATTCGCCCTCGTCTCGCTCGACGCGGATCTGGAGGAGAGCACGCTCGCGGGGCTGCGCTGGTTCGTGCCGCGCATGGAACAGGGAGGGTATCTCCTGCTGCACGACTGGAACCACCCCGGCCTCCCCGGTGTGCGGGAGGCACTCGCGCGATATGAAGCGGAAACCGGGCAGCGCCTTGCCGGCGTGCCGCTCTGCGACATCACAGGCACGTTGGTCATCCCGTTCTGACATCGGACTGAATGACAGGTTTAGAACATTTCGGCGCGTTTTTGTCTAAGATTCATAAAAAGCAATTCGGTTTTTCTCCGAATTGCTTTTTGTTGTAAGTTGATAGAAATCGATCATGTCTATTAAAATATAAAATAGAAGCAGTATCCGCAGGGGAGGTATGTCCATGGACGACAAGGAGCTGTTTGAAATCACGGCGCGGAGCGTCATCGTGGAGGTCACGGACGAGAAAACCGGCGAGGTCTTTCGCCGGGAGCTGCCGATCGACTTTTACGAAAACGCGAACCTGCTGCGTCTGAGCGGAGAGAATCTGGACGGGAGCACATCGCAGCTCGTCTTCTATTCCGCAAGAGGGCTGGAACGTCTCCGCGATCTCACCGGCAAGGGCTTTGACCATGACCCCTGCGGCGGACACACGAAGTAAACGAAAACCAACGACATAAAAGGAGGACATGCTATGATTCGGAAAACACTGATCATCAACGGCGTGGAGCGCAAGCTCGTCATGGAACAGGACGAAACGCTCGCCACCGTGCTGCGCGAGCACCTGCTGCTCACCGGCTGCAAGATCGGCTGCGGCGAAGGCCACTGCGGCGCGTGCAACGTGATCATGAACGGCAAGGTCACCAAGAGCTGCATCTATAAGACGAGCCGTGTACCCGACGGCGCCGAGATCACCACCATCGAGGGCGTCGGCACCCTCAGCGATATGCATCCCCTGCAGGTGGCCTGGATGGCCCACGGCTGCGCACAGTGCGGCTTCTGCACCCCCGGCTTCATCATCAGCGCCAAGGTGCTGCTGGAGCAGAACCCCAGTCCCACCAGAGAAGAGGTCCGCGACTGGTTCAACAAGACCCGCAACCTCTGCCGCTGCACCGGCTATAAGCCCCTCATCGACGCGGTGATGGACGCCGCCGCCGTGCTGCGCGGAGAGATGACCAAGGAGGATCTGGTCTTCAAGCCCACCGGCGACAGCATCAAGGGCACGAAGTACATCCGTCCCTCCGCCGCCCAGAAGGTCACCGGCACCTGGGACTTCGGCGCTGACGACGCACTGAAGATGCCGGAGAACACCCTCCGTCTGGCCCTGACTCAGGCGAAGGTCTCCCACGCGAACATCAAGAGCATCGACACCTCTGAGGCCGAGAAGATGCCCGGCGTCTTCAAGGTTATCACCTACAAGGACATTCTGGCTGCCGGCGGCACCAACCAGATCAACGGCCTCGTCATGCTGCCGAAGCACAACAAGACCGACGGCTTTGAGCGCCCGGTGCTCTGCTCCGACAAGATCTTCCAGTTCGGTGACGCCATCGCCATCGTGGCTGCTGACACCGAGGCTCACGCCCGTGCCGCGGCCGACGCCGTGAAGGTGGAGATCGAGGAGCTGCCCGCCTACATGAGCGCCCCGGACGCCATGGCCCCCGACGCCATCGAGATCCATCCCGGCACCCCCAACGTCTTCTTCGAGACCAACTGCATCAAGGGTCCCGACTTTGACTGGGACAGCATCCCTGACGAGCAGCAGGTCGAGATCGAGAGCTACTGCTCCCGCCAGCCCCATCTGCATCTGGAGCCCGACTGCGGCTACGCCTACATCGATGAGGACGGCATGGTCACCGTGCACTCCAAGTCCATCGGCATCCACCTGCACATGCCCATGATCGCAGGCGGCATCGGCGTTCCCATGGAGAAGCTCCGTCTGGTGCAGAACCACGCAGGCGGCACCTTCGGCTATAAGTTCTCCCCCACCAACGAGGCCATCCTCGGTGCGGCGGCGAAGATCTGCGAGCGTCCGGTCTCTCTGGTCTTCAACCAGTTCCAGAACATCACCTACACCGGCAAGCGCTCCCCCGCCTTCATGCACATCAAGCTCGCCGCCGACAAGGACGGCAAGCTGCTGGCCCTCTGGGGCGACAACTACGTCGACCACGGCCCGTACTCCGAGTTCGGCGATCTGCTGACCATGCGTCTGAGCCAGTTCACCGGCGCGGGCTACGGCATCCCCTCGATCCGCAACAAGAGCCAGACCGTCTTCACGAACCACGCCTGGGGCTCGGCCTTCCGCGCCTACGGTTCGCCGCAGTCCTTCATGGGCTCCGACATCGCCATCGACTGCCTTGCCGCCAAGATGGGCATCGATCCCTTCGAGATGCGCGCCATGAACTGCTACAAGGAGTCTGAGGGCACCACGATCCCGACCGGCTATCCCCCGGAGGTCTACTGCGAGGAGGCCCTCTTTGAGAAGGCCCGCCCGCTGTACTACGCCGGAAAGAAGCGCTGCGAGGAGAAGAACGCCGCCTCCGACGGCCGTTATAAGTACGGCATCGGCGTCTCCCTCGGCGTCTACGGCTGCGGCCTCGACGGTGTGGACACCTCCTCCGCCTTCGCGGAGCTGAATCCCGACGGCACGGTCACGATCTACGTCTCCTGGGAGGATCACGGTCAGGGCGCCGACATGGGCGCGCTCGTCTCCGCGCATGAGACCCTGCGTCAGGCCGGCATCAAGCCCGAGCAGATCCGCCTCGTGATGAACGACACGAAGCTCACCCCGAACTCCGGCCCCGCCGGCGGTTCCCGCTCGCAGGTCATGAGCGGCAACGCCTGCCGTCTCGCCGCCGAAGCGCTGCTCGCCGAGATGAAGAAGGACGACGGCACCTACCGCACCTACGACGAGATGGTCGCCGACGGCAAGCAGCTCAAGGTCGAGGGCAACTGGGTCACCACCTTCTGCGCCGACCACCCGATCGATCAGGACACCGCCCAGGGCGAGCCCTTCGCGACCTACATGTACACGATCTTCCTGCCCGAGGTCTGTGTCGACACCCAGACCGGCAAGGTCAAGGTGGAAAAATTCACCTGCGTGGCCGATGTCGGCACGATCATGAACAAGCTCCTTGTCGACGGCAACTTCTACGGCGGTCTCGCGCAGGGCATCGGCCTCGCGCTGACGGAGGACTTCGAGGATCTGTCGAAGCACGTGAGCCTCATGAAGTGCGGCATCCCGTATCCGAACGACGTTCCGGACGACATCGAGCTGCACTACAACGAGACCTATCGTCCCTCCGGCCCGTACGGTGCGGCCGGCTGCGGCGAGGCTCCGCTGGATGCGCCGCATCCCGCCATCCTCAACGCCATCTTCGCCGCCACGGGCGCCCGCGTGACCCGCATCCCGGCAACGCCGGACAAGGTGCTCGCCGCGCTCAAAGCGCTTGAGGCGTAAGACTGTTCAAATCTGAGAAACCATGGTATATTGGGGATGTGGACATTCGTCCACATCCCCATGTTTCCAATCGGGAGGGATCGCCATGACAAGCAGAATTCCGGAGCGTGGCTCGACCCATGTCTATAACGTCAGCAAGATCTCCAAAGAGGAGATCGACAGCATGGTGGAACGCTGCGTCTATGAGCAGCCCCCCTTCTGCAATGCAGCCTGCCCGCTGAAGCTGGACACCCGCGCCCTGCTGAAAGCGGCGGCTGCGGGGAACTTCAAAAAAGCGCTGCAGCTGTATGAAAAGATCGCGCCATTCCCGCTCATCCTCTCGCATGGCTGCGAGGCGCCGTGCGAGGCCAAATGCCGCCTCTGTGAGCGCGGCGACGGCGTCGCCATCCGAGCGGTGGAGGCAGCCGCTGCCCGCTTCGGCGAGCAGTCCAAACTGGGCGGCGTGTTTCGCAGCACCAAAAAGCAGAAGGCAGCGGTCTTCGGCTCGGGCCTGTTCGCGCTCTTTCTCGCCGGCGAGCTGGAAAAGAAGATGTATCCGGTCACGGTGTTCTGCGCTGAGCCGGACGAGGAGACGTATCTGCGCGGCGCTGCGCCTTTTCTGGATGAGACGGCCTTCGACCTGGAGCTGAAACGGCTGAAGCGGAAGGAAATTCGTTTCGAGTTCGGCTGTGAACTGACGCCGGACTTCTTCGAGCAAAAGCGCGGAGCGTTTCAGATCCTCTGCGTGTCGGAGGCGGCGGCAAAGATCTTTTTCCCCGAAGCGGAATGCACGCCGGAAGTCATGCTTTATGAGCCGGAAAATCTGATCATGGGCTGCGGCAGCGGCGTGATGGACGCGGCTTTCGGCGCGAAAAAGGCGGCGCTGACCGCGGATCGTCTGGCGCAGAAGCTCGACCCCCGCAACACCCGCGGGCATGAGGGGCCGAGCGAGAGCAGGCTCTACACCGATCTCTCTGCCGCCGGGGCGCTGCAACGCGTACCGGGCGCTGCGGAGGGCTACACGCGCCAGCAGGCCATCGAAGAGGCCAAGCGCTGCCTCCAGTGCCGCTGCGAGGAATGTCTGAAAACCTGCGCCTATCTGCGGCATTACGGCAAGCACCCCGGCCTGCTGGCGCGGGAGATCTACAACAACACGCAGATCATCATGGGCGACCATCAGCTGAACAAGCCCATGAACTCCTGCGCGCTCTGCGGCCAGTGCACGGCGGTATGCCCCAACGGCATGGACATGGCGCGCGTCTGCCACATGGCGCGGGAGAACATGGTCGCCACGGACAAGATGGCCCTGGCGCCCCACGAGTTCGCGCTGCTGGACATGCTGTTCTCCAATGAAGAGGCTTTCCTCTCCCGGCCCCAGCCGGGGTATGAGACCTGCCGCTACGTGTTCTTCCCCGGCTGTCAGGCCGCGGCCGTCGCGCCGGAGACGGTGCGCGCGGCGTGGGAGGATCTCTCCACGCGGCTGGAGGGCGGCGTGGCGCTCATGCTGGGCTGCTGCGGCGCCATCGCCGACTGGGCGGGGCGCACGGAGATCTATGAACAGACAGAGGCGTTTCTGGATTCTGAGCTCTCCAAGCTGGGCGACCCCATCGTGATCGCGGGCTGCCCCACCTGCGCAAAGCAGCTCCGCGGGCACGAGGGGCTGCAGGTCGTCGGCATTTGGGACATGCTGCTGCAGCGCGGTCTGCCGGAGGGCGCGAAGGGGCTCGACCGCCCCGCCGCGCTCCACGACGCCTGCGGCGCCAGAGGCGACAGCGAAACCCAAAACGCGATCCGAAGCCTTGCAAAGCAGCTGGGATGTGCGCTGACAGAGCCGACGGACGCTCTGGACCGCGCGCCCTGCTGCGGCTACGGCGGTCTAGCCGGTTACGCGAATCCGGAGGTCGCCTCGGAGCTGACGGAGCAGTGCATCTCTCGCGGCGACGGGCCCTGGATCACCTACTGCATGGCCTGCCGCGACCGGTTCGCCAGAGCAGGGCAGGAAACGCACCATCTGCTGGAGCTGGTCTACGGCAAGGATGCACAGGACGCGCCGGACATCAGCGAAAAACGGCGCAATCGCCGCGCGCTGAAGCGGGATTTGCTGCTGGAATACTGGAACGAGGAGACCAAGGGCATGGAGCCGGAATTCAAAGTGACCTACACCCCGGAGGCCCGGGCGATGATGGATCAGCGCATGATCCTCACCGAGGACGTGGAAAATGTGCTACGCGCCATGCGCGAGACCGGCGAGGCTGTGCTGGACGGCGAAAGCGGGCTCATCATCGCCCGCACACGCATCGGCAACACGACCTTCTGGGTCAGCTTCACGGAAGACGGTGCGGATGCTTATATCGTGCACCGGGCGTACAGCCACCGGATGCAGGTAGTAAGGAGGCAGGGCTGATGGACGAGAGAAGCTATTACACCATAGACCCCGAGGGCAAGCTCCAATGCCTGAAGTGCGGCGTGCCGCTGGAAAAGGGCAAGGCAAAGTTCCTCTATCTGGACAACGGCTTTCCCGTGGAGCTGCCGGTCTGCCCCAAGTGCGGGTTTGTCTATGTGCCGGAGTCTCTGGCGCTGGGCAAGGTGCTCTCTGTGGAAAAGGCCCTGGAGGACAAATGACGCGGCATCCCGGAGACACCAGACATTTGATCGATCTGGCAGATCTGCAGCCCGGCGCGAGGGTGCTGGATCTGGGCGCAGGCGACGGCGACGGTGTGCGGCTGCTTCGGCGTCTCGGCTTCGACGCATCCGGCGTCGATAAAAAGGCCGCGCCGGCCGTGGAGGAAGGAGATCTCCAACACACCGGCTTTTCGGACAACAGCTTCGACGCTGTGATGAGTGAATGCGCCTTTTTCGTCTCCGGCGACGTGCCCGGAGCAATCAGAGAGAGCACAAGACTATTGAAGCCCGGCGGCAAGCTGCTGCTGGCAGACCTCTTCTTTGAAGATCCCGAGCCTCTGCTGGAGGCGGCGGGACTCAAAGTGATCCACAAGGAAGACTGGACGAAAGCGTGGCGGGCGTATTATCTCCGCTCGATCTGGGAGGGCACCGATGACCCCTGCCCTGCCCCGAAGGGAAAGAGCACATATTGGATGCTGATTGCGAGAAAGGACTGATCACATGGAACTGATGGAACGGATCATGACGCACGCGCAATGCGGCTATTTCTGCTCGCAGATCCTGATGAAGCTGCTGCTGGAGACCGTGGGTGAGGATAACCCCGCGCTGGTCGGCGCGGCAGGCGGCCTGTGCGGCGGCGTAGGCTTCACCAGCAACACCTGCGGCTGTCTGACCGCGGGCGCCTGCATGGTCTCCTACTTCACCGGCAAACGCGAGCCGGACGGCGCGGATCACCCTCTGCACCGGGAGGTGCTGGCAGAATTTGTGCGCCGGTTTACGGAGTTCCTCACAGAGCGGTACGGCGGCACGGAGTGCATGTGCGTACTGCACGGAGACTTCACACAGCGCGGCAAGCACTGCCCGCAGATCATGGCCTTCACCTATGAGACGGTCATGGAGCTGCTGGAGGAAAAGGATCTGCTGGAATGACCATCACGCGGCTGGACGCGCTGATTCGTAAGCAGGAAGCCATGGCCTCGACCTCCCGACAGGAGATCGAGGCCATGCAGCTGAGAAAGCTCAACGCGCTATTGAAAAAAGAATACGACCGGCAGGGGTTCTACCGAGACCTGCCGGCGTCTTTGCGTTCTCTGGACGATCTGAAGGCGCTGCCGTTCACGACTGCAGAAGATCTTGCAGAACACGGAAGCAGTATGCTGCTGCTCTCCCAGAGCGCGGTGGAGCGTGTGATCACCGAGCGCACCAGCGGCACCACCGGAGCCGCCAAGCGGCTGTTTTACACCGCTGGTGATCTGGAGCGCGCGGTGCAGCTGTTCACGGCGGGGCTGGGCGAGCTGATCTTCCCCGGCAGCGTCACGATGATCTGCTTCCCCTTCTCCGGCCCGAACGGGCTCGGTGAGCTGATCGCGGAGGCCATTGAGCGTCTCGAGGCAAAGCCGCTGCGCGTCGGCGTCGGGAATAGCTATGCTGAGCTTGCTGAGATCCTGGAGCAGGAGCGACCGGACACGTTTGTGGGCATGCCGGTGCCGCTTTTGAGCCTGCTGCGGGTCTGCGGCAGAGGGAGTCTCCGCCGCGCGCTCGTGAGCGGCGACGCCTGCCCCGAAGCGGTGGTGCGCGGCGCGGAGGCGCTGCTCGGCTCCGCGCTCTTTCCGCACTACGGCTCGCGGGAGATGGCGCTCGGCGGGGCAATCACCTGCCCGGCGCACGCGGGCATGCATCTGCGGGAAAACCACGTGATCGCGGAGATTGTGTCTTCCGACGGCGCGCCGCTCCCGGAGGGCGAATGGGGCGAGCTCGTCATCACCACGATCGGCATGGAGGTCATGCCGATGATCCGTTACCGCACCGGCGATCGGGCTCGCATCTTGCCGGGCCCCTGCCCCTGCGGGAGCGAGATCCGGCGGCTGGACACGGTCTCGCGCCTCGACGCGGAGGCGTTCCTGAGACTGGAAAACACGATGTTCTCCCTGCCGTGGGTCGCGGATTACCGCGCCGAGCAGCGCCCGGACGGCCTGCATCTGGAGGTGCTCACCTGCGGTGAAGCGCCCTCTGCGCTCCCGGATCTCGCAGCCGCTTGGTCGCTCCGCCCGGTACAACCGGAGGATCGTCCATTGATCGCCGGAAAGCGCAGCATCACATGAAATCGTATCCGAATCCCAGGACTCCCCAAATCAACAGATATAATAAAACCCCTGAAATCTTCGAGATTTCAGGGGTTTTTACTGGTACGAGTGTAGATAACGGATTTGGTTTATAGGCAACGAACAGGTTCTTCAAACCATAACGTGCAGCCTTTATGTCATTGTCTCTTGATGGTTTTCTTCGGAAGCCGGCCGTTGATGCTCCCTAATATGCTGCATTACTAAATTAATTGGAACGAAACCATGTCGCTGGTTTGAAAGCAATTCGTCTTTTGAAACCGCATCCTGAATTCCTGCTTTAACAATTCCTATCACTTTGTTTTTGTCGTTTACTACAACGCCACCACTTGCACCGTGGAAAATTACACCATCAATAATAATAATTTTTGAGCCAAAAAGCCGCGCTTCTCCCGCCACTGTTCTGTGTTCAATGCGCACAGAATTACCTTTTGCATAGTCAGGAAACGATGCAATAATAACATCTGAGCCGAATTTTACTTCGTCGCTATCGCCTATCTCCAGATTGCTTTCATTGGCAAAGGGTACATCAAAGAGAGCAAAGTCGATCGTATCATCCGAATCAATCAAATTATCTCCATTTGAAATAATACCCTTTATTTCGACGTCGCCTTGCCCGTCAGGAAGAAATACTTCATATTTAGCTCCATCGCCTGTAACATGGTTGGAAGTGAACAGTCCGATTCCTTTTACCGCAAATCCACTCCCCTGCCTTTCTTCGCTCTCCAAAACATAAACAGATCTCATCAATTCTGCCAAAAGGTCGTCTTGCGGCACTTCGAAAAAGTCCTCTCCAACGAGACGATTGTACCTCAAAGCAAAGCTTTTATATGTTGCATGACCAGCGCCTTTTATTTGACGGATATAGTTTATCTTTCCAACAATAACTTGCCGAAACCAATTTTCAACTTCTTCTCTATGATTTGGGTCATGCACTACTGTAGCTATCTTCGTATTATTACAAAAGCCCTTTTCTATATACTGTTGCGCTGTATGATACACCCCATTTTTAGAGCAATTGTATATAATTGCCCGGAGCTGTTTCACATATTCTCTTCTCAAATTAGGGAACTGATTGACAACTAGACCTGTTACTTCTTGCCGTGAGCTTTTTGCTCTGAGCGTTATTTTATCAGGATTGACGATAAAGCTGTTTTTTGTCAAAACATTTGAAAGACCTTTCCCTAGTTCCAATGAACCCCCATTTAAGAATATAATTTCATCATCAAACTGCTTTTTATTTGTAGAAAAAGTGATGTCATCGGCATATCGCGTATAAATACACCCTGTCTTTTTTGCTAACCTCATTAGTTGGTTATCTAAAGATGCACAAATCATATTTGTAATAACAGGCGAGCAAGGGGCACCTTGAGGCAACTTTCCATCAAGGCAAGCAATTTGTGCAATAGTTGTCGCAGCTTCTTCTCCTAGCCCATACGGCGGCTTTATTAGCATTCCTCGCACACGGCCAAAATGAATTTGTGAGAAGAAGTCTTTGAGATCTATGTTCAAAACTAACTCGCTTTTTGTATGGTTCCTCGCATTTTGAACGATATTCTTTCCTCTAACAAAACCATACGCGCACGCTTTTTCTCGATAAACGATCTCTAATATATCTGCTAGTTTTCGCTGTATCGATTTAAGTTTTCGGTTTGGCGCACAGATTTCTCGGAACCCTCCACCGCGTTTAGCAATTTGAAAGCGAATATACATATTCTCTGGACGAACCTTGAAAAGAAAGAACCGCAAGCTTCTTTCATCAATTCCAAGAATGTCCGCGACATCGGTGCGTGTTTTGAGTTGAAAAAATTTGGTCTTGATTTCTTTGCTTTCCATATTTCACCTCAGAAAAGAAATAGAGGGGCTCAACCTTCTGACGCATTTGAAGCTTAACCGTCAAATAGTAAAAGACCGCTCGCTTGGAAGGTCTTTGAAAGGGCAAAAGGCGGAACATTGTTCTGGCCTTTGAAACAAACGTTGCGTAACGCTAACGAAAAACAACCCCTCTATTTCCGATAATATTCTACATCTACATATCTCTATTTTCAAGTAGCGCCCTATTCCATCAATTTTCATTTAACCATGCTTTTTTATACGCGATATTCACACATTCGACAACCTCCCCTGCCATTCGGTACAATAGTGCCAGAATCGCAGAGGAGGTTTTTCTTGTGGAACTAGTCATTCGCATGAACCTTGATGAACAAAGAGCCATTGTGCGCGGACTGTACGATATGCGCAACGCGACGGCGGATGGCGATCCGCAGAAGCGGGAGCTGGAGTTACTGATTCTCCGCGTGATCGACGCACCGGAGGTGGAGTCGTTTTGGAGGAGGTTTTTCAAATGAAGCTGACATACCATTGGGAAGGCGATTATCTGATCCCGGATCTGATTGCACCCGTGTCACCAAAGATCGGCATCTGGGGCGAACGCAGAAGGCAGTTTCTCCGCAAACATCAGCGGCCTATATATGACGCCATGCAGATGAGCGGAACACTTAACGCCCATTTGGAGGATGTAGACAGCAGCGCAGAGGAAATGCTTGATCGTCTGATGAAGCAGATGGTCAAACGCGAAGGCATCACTGAAGCTATGAAGGCAAAGGACCAGATGGCCTGGGTGCAGAAAATGAATTCCATCCAAAACTGTGCAGAAGAAGTCGTAATGTCCAATCTGATTTACAATTGATGCAGCAATCCCGCTTCGGTCACCCGGAGCGGGATTGCTTTTCTTACCAGTAGTAGTGGCCTCTCTTGGTCGGTCTCTTTTGCTCAGTGCTTTCCCCATGGTCTCGCTTCCCAAACACAGGATCAACGGCCGCAACGGTCGGATCATACCAGTCTGCCTTCGCCGTTGCCCATGCAATCCATTCCTTCTCAGCATCGCTCAAATCCGATTTTGACGCAACCGAAGCAACATACGCGCGGATTTTGCAGGCTATTTGAAAGTCAGACGCCTCGTTGAGCAGTGCATCCAAGCGGTCAATTTCGTCATTATACCGCTGGCGGCGGAGTTCTTTTTGCCGCCTTTCCTCTTTCGCTTTGCGCTGGGTTTCCTCCCGCTTCTCTCGTTCGATGCGCACGCGCTCAGATTCCATATAGAGCGCCAGCAGGATCTCCCCGATGCGCTCTTCCACGCCCGATGTGTTGGTATCCCGGAAAAAGCTGTCACCATATGCAGAGATGCGGAGCTTCCCGTTTGGAATATAGTCGTACTTTCGGAATTTTGGCTCCCAAACGTAGGAGCGTCTCAGCTTGTCACGCTCATACTGCTCCAGTTCCTTCTGTTCGCTTTTTGTCAGAACATGCGCGGTTTTGTCTCTGCCCTCTGAGATACCAAGCGCAACCTGCTCGCCGCGTATTATCATGGTGAGGTCCTTTTGAATGCTTCCGCCCAATCGTTCGACCGCACGATAGAGCGGATCAAGAATGCCATACACTCTCGGAAGCGTCTCCTCTGAGACGCATTCCCAAAGAGGAGGCTCATCCTTAGGCTTCGGGCTATAGGAATTCCGTTTCCAGTCCGCATACGGATCTCGTGGGTGCTGCTTTCCCCATGCGTGAAATGCTGCTTTATGCTGTTGGAGGATCGGGTGTAATTTTTTGACATCCGGTGACGCTTGCAGCGCCAGCGCCGTCTGAAGCAAACGACTGCGTTCCTCATCCGGAAGAAATGCAAGCCTGTCCATCATGCTCTCAGCGGGAGCCGGTTCCGTCTGCTGATTCGTCCGCCTGCCTGCAATCTCTGTCCTGTCTGCTGTAACCGGAAGCGGTGTTTTCTCCAGCTTCTGCCCTGCCTGCTTTTTTGCCCAGTAACCGCGAGGCGGCAGCGGAACATTTAGCGCAATGCACACCTTGCGGATCATGACATCCGACACTCCGTATTTCGCAGCGACTTTTGTGACAGGCTGTTCCCAAACTTCCTGATAAAGTGTTTCCCTATCATACAAATTTTTGTTTCCTGCAGGGGTTGCCGTTATTGGTGCCCGCTCTGTTTTTTGTGGCGGATCCGAACTCTTTTCCGGCTCCGGGGATGCTGCCTTTTCTGATTCTTTCTCCAGAAGCGCACCCAACGCATTCGTATTCACGCGATAAGAGAATGTTACGGAAATCTCCTGCTGATCCGATGGCGGCAGAGGCGTTTTGCTCACCTCTTTCCCGCACTGGAGATTTCCCCAATACGACAGGGATGGTAGTGGGATATTTGCCTGCACACAGGCGTCCTTCAGCTTTGCGTACGGAACGTCATATTTTTTTGCGACTTTGGAGAGCGAAATCTCCCAGATTTCCTGATACAGCTGTTCCCGCTGAAAAGAAATCGTTTTCTTTTCCATAGACTCACCTCCCACCTTATATCTCAATGCGTCATAATAAAATGCAGCCTGCGCTTCTGCTCTTTCCTGAATCTGTTCTCGCTGTTTTCGTGCCGCTTTCACCTCTTTCAATCTTGCTTGGCGCGCAATAAAAAACTCAGATCCTTCTTCATTTCCGAAAATTCACTTATGATCCGCTCCAGATTGCGCTCGATCCCCTCCACCTGCACCTCGTTGATGGTGCCGTGATTGTAGGCAATCAACCGCTCCGCGATGATGTTGTATGACCAACTGTCTGAATACCGGTCCTCATGATGAATGGCAAAACCGATCGGAAGCAGGTTCTGCTGCATACCGATGCTGACGGACATCGGAGCGATCCCAAGATAGTCCGCCGCAATTTTGCATGTGATCTTTTTCATGGCACGGATCTCATCGTCTGTGTATTTACTCATCGGAATTCACCTCCTTCCTGTGTGAAAAGTCTCTTTAGCTCACCGTGCTTCTTAATTCCAATCTATACAGATTTGTGCAAAAAGCCGAGGAACGCGTCGAAATTGACACAACATATAGTTTAATCAAATGATCTGCACCCAAGATATTGATTTTCCGTTAGGCATTTGTTATAATGCAAGTTGCCAGACAAAGAAAAAAGCGCGACGGCTGGCACCCATCGCGCTGTTATCGTGAGTCAATAGAGCTCCGTTGGTTCAATCGTCGCACTACTCCTTTCTCACGCCTACAAGTGTATCACGGATTCTCCTCTGGCTCAAGACGCAATAGTTCACAAAAATGCGTTTCCCTCATAAGGCGATTTTTCTTATTTGTCTGCTGATATAGATGTCGGTACAAGCACACGACCGCCTATTAGGCAGAAAGGACTATCATGTCATATTTTGCAACGTCAATCAAAATGAAGCCTTACAGCTTCCATTCCAATGATCTGCTGGAGATTGATCAGATCTACATCTCTGGGTGTCCCAACCCCGGCTTTTACAAGAAGGCTGCTGTATACGATCATCTCCGGAAGCATCCTGGAACCATCAAGGTAAACATCTATCCTTACCCCAATCTAGTCACCGCTCTGAGTCCCAACTACGAGAAGTACGTTCGCTCAACTCCCAACGGGACCACGCGCGACAATCTGCTCAGCTTGCCGCGTGTCTGATCGGAGGTGCTTTCATGGGTAAGAATCAGCATGTCACCCGTCACGCCGCCGGCGGCTGGCAGGTCAAAGGTGCCGGGAACACGAGAGCAACCGCTCGCACCGCAACGCAGGCTGAGGCAATCGCAATCGCGAGAGGCATTGCGAGAAATCAGCATTCCGAACTTGTGATTCACGGGGTTGACGGAAAGATCCGTGCGAAGGATTCTCACGGTAACGATCCCTGTCCGCCGCGTGGATAACTGACTCCTTGGCGCCCCAGGTGCCAGGTGAGGCGCCAATTCACGAAAAGAATCGCCGATGCGCAGAACGCGCATCGGCGATTTTTCATGCCTGCAGGATCTTTTCGATCATTGCCTGCACACATTCGGGGTTATCCAGTGTGTATACGTTCTTTGCTTCCCGCGCCGGTTTTTCCATGTTCCATCGGTCGCTCAGCAGCACGCCGCTTGTGCCGGACATGATGAACGAATTCAGTACGATTCGCTTATCCTGCGCCGTCGGAGCGAGACGTGCTTCCAGATCCTTGATCGTCTTGTAAAACTCGATCTTCGGGTCGTCATGAGAAACCTGCAGCAGGCCCTTCGGATCTACAAAAGAGATATACTGCGTATCGCCGTCATCGATCCAGAGAATATAGTCCGGGTAGAAATTGCCAGCCTCGAAGAATCCCATACCCACCTTGCTCTTATTCCGGAGCAGATACAGCGTCTTCCCGGAAAGCAGCGCCGGTTCGCCGTCAACATAGGCTTTGAGCAGATCCACGAACTTCTTTTCGTCCTCGTTCAGACTGACCGGCGAAACCTGGATCTTCAATCCGCTCTTTTGAAGACAGAGTAGCGGCGCATACAGATGGGATCGGAAATCGAACAGCACCAGCCGATCCTTAAAGCGCTTTTCGTAGCCGTCTATTCCCTGCTGCTCAGTTAGGATCGCGCTGATTTCAGAGATGAAGGCTCCAAGCTCCTCGCCGGTGTGATCGAAGTCACCCTGCCGATCATACTTGATCGAGTATTCATCTACAAAATTGTTATCGGAGGCGTCCAGCACCGCATATTCCAGCCACGGCGCTTCCCAACGCGCTTTTTCATAGCGGTAGAATTTATCCATGTAGGACTTCAGCGCCATGACCGCGTAATCCGTCGCCGCCTCCAGTCTCGGTACAGAATTGACCTTCAGATGGCTGGCAGGGATCAGCAGAGCATACCATCCTTCTGTCTTCAGGATTCCGATCAGCTCATCCTTCACGATGCTGATATTATAATAAAACTTCTCGTTTTTATATAACTCAAGCTCCTCGAAAATGCGCACGTAATCCAGAAACGGCAGGCATTCCTCCGGCAGCGTATGCTCCTCCGGGGCGGATTCCATCTTCATGCTGGTCGTGGAATCGATCGTTTGGATCTTGCTGCGGCAGTCGATTTTCGTCTTGCTGCGCAGCAGATAACGCAGGAACCCATCATCAGGCGCTGTCAAAACCAGCCGCTTCGACTGCTTCTTGAAATTGACGCCGTCCTTGACCTTGATCACATGGAGCTTTTTGTCTGCAACCTCCTTGTATCGGCTGATCACAGGCAGCGTAAACTCCAGCGGCTTCTCGTTGGTCGGGGCGCCTTCCAGCTCCAGATACTTTTTGAAGTCCTCCATATACTGCGCCTTGATGCCGAAAATCGTGAGCGTTTCCAAAATCTCAAGATCCTTCGGCACGGCCGCGCTTCGGTCTTCCAGCTTGCGGGATCGCTTCAGGCAGCCCTGATATCCCTTCAGACGCACACCGCGACCAAACAGTTGAATGGCCTGCGAGCCCTCGCCCTTGGCGAAGTTGATCAGCCCCATCGTAGAGACACGCCAACTGTTCCAACCTTCGGTGAACTTCCGGGAGCCGATCAGCAGATTGATTCTGGAATCCTTACTGTTGATCGAACGGAACATCGAGGCGGAAATAAATTCTTCTGTTTTTGACGGAATCCCCTGCTGATCGCACAGCTTGATCAAGCCTGCGGTATCGCCGATGCTGATCACGCCGAAATAATCTCCATATTCTCCGATCTTCAGCCCGATCTCGCCCGGAACCTGCTTGATGTTTGCCAGATGCAGCCGCGGCTCCTCCGCGCCGGTATCCGTATTGAACACCAAGCGAAGGATATCATCGAACACCACATTTGCGTCCGGAGTTAAGCCAAAAATATGCTGCAGGGCATAGAAATCCCCATAGAACAGATCGTCGCTGTTTTCATCCACCAAACCAGTTTCATTGTTCAATACATCCGCGATCCGACCTGTTGACTTCCCTCTGTTTCGCACAAACTGATCCAGAAACCGCAGCACTTCTTCAACATCCGTCAGTTCATCCTTTGAAGTCGTGGACGTCACGCGATTGCCGACGAATACCAGCAGCGGCTGCTCAATGTGAAAGTCTCGGAGCGAGGCGCCTGCGGTGCGGTACAGCTTCATCTGCTGATAGAAGGACAAAAGGCATCCTGTCAGATACAGCAATCGCTGTTCATCGTCAATGCTGCTTCTGAGATTGTAGATCCGGTAATCCTTGCCGTATCCGTCCTCGTAGAAATACTTGTAGGAATAATCCATGAGGATGGATTTCCCGTATTCCTCCATCAGTGCCCGCTCTTCCTTCGCCTTGGCGGTGCTGCCGCGGGCGTTGGCATTCAGCGCCTGCTTGAACGTCGCAGAATACTCGAAGGAAAACCCGTCGGCGGAAAGTCTGGTGCGATAATCGTACCACACGTTCCCGGAGAGGCCGCGATGCCCTTCGTCCACCAGCACCAGATTGTTCTGTTCAAAGCTGTCGACCGAGACCGTTTTGACCTTGCCCTCTTCCTTGAGCTTGTTCATGTCGATCACGAGGACGTCTTCCCGCTGCACGGTGAATCCGCTGTCCTTGTCGAACATGGCGGCGGGGATCGAGGACAGCTTCAGTTCCTCCAGATGCTGCTTGCTCATGCCCTCGTTCGGCGCCAGCACGATGATCTTATTGATCGAAAGCCTGCTGTTCAGCCGCTTTGCTCTGCGGAAGTAATGCAGAAACTGGAGAATGTTCACATGCATGATCAGCGTCTTGCCGCTGCCGGTCGCGCACATGAACGCCAGCTTGTTCATCTTCTCCGGCGTATAGGGCTCAAACTGGATCAGGCCGAGGGAGTCCGTGCTGACTTCCGCCAGAAACGCATTCAGGTCTTTGCAGAAACCGTCTCTGTCGGAGAAATAGCGATCCAGATAGATCTCCGTAAAGAGCAGCGAGAGATACTGAAAGTATTTCCACTGCAGCTTCCCGCGCTTTTCGCCGATCTGCTTCGTGTGGCGGCAAATGTTCTCATCATACAGCCGCAGCCGATCGGCGCTCACATTGCCGCCGTTTCTGCGGGCAATCTGCGCGAGATATTCATAAAACCAGGTGTTCCCGCTCTCGTTGACGCCCTCGTATTCCGTCGTGTTCAGCTTTCTCCCGAGATCGGAAAGGGAATGGATTCCCAGCTCCCGCAGGAAATAGCGAAACAGGATCAGCTGATCGTCAAACGGGACTTCAGGCGTGGTTTGTCGTCTTGCCATGCTCACGCCTCCTCGAACATGCGCCGCTTGAATTCGATTTCGGTCATCTGAACCTTCCAGCTCTCATTGGCAGTACGGAGATTTTCCAGATTGCTGTCGCCGTTGACAAAGATCACATCGTATTCGCGGTCGGCGGGATTGATGCGGTACTTGGTGAAATAGGCATCCAGCGCGGCATTGCTTTTCAGAACGTCATCCGTCACGGTGCGCCAGATCACGAGCGCGCGTTTGCCATCCGGGAGCGTGCCTTCGATCTGCCGGAACGCATATTCCCCTCCAAAATCTTTCACCAGATCGACGGCGCCCTCATAGGCAGCCTCCTCGGACGGCTTCGCGGCAAAATACGAAGCGGCTCCCTGACGCACCACGGTCAGGCCGATGAGATAGTTGAACGTCTCCACCAGATCGACCGGGCGTGTCTTGCATTCGTTTTTCTCGGTGATCTTCATCTGATAGGAGAAGGGCTCGCAGAACGCCTCCATGTCCAGCAGGCTGTCCCGGCTCTCCAGATCCAGCATGTAGTGGATGAGATACTCCTCATCGAACAGGCTGACCATGCCGTGAGAAACGTCATCGTTGAGACTTATGTTGGAGAGGGCATCTTCATAGCTTTCCAGACGCATATACTTGATGATTTGGGAAACTCCGGTATTGCGATTCTGAGGCTTGCCATCTTTCCAGTCGGCAGCATAAACAACTTTTTGCATGCGGGGTCTAGTAACTTTATCAAAGTATTCTCCCATTTCTACAAGACAATACTTTCTACTTTTGCCATCCCCTCGGGTTAAATTGATTGCTGCATGTCCGGTTGTACCAGATCCTGCAAAGAAATCTAAAATATGAGTTCCGTGATTGGCTGATATTAAAGTTTCATATAAAGAAACTGGATGAGCATACGGAAAATCAAATCCCAATTTATCCAAGTCCGCTTTTCCGCTTTTACCATTCTCTAATACTGACGATATTTGCCTCTCCCCAGCACGAGACAAAATTACTTTCTTTTGCGGCTGTGTGCTCTCGTCTTTTCCAAAAACGATAGTTTCATCTTTAATCATTTGCTCCATCGTTTCAGGTTTTCTCGACCACCCATTTGAAGGCACTGGGCAAGGCTTTCCTGTTACAGGATGAATCAACGGAATGAAATATTTGGGATCTGTTCGCTTTTCTGGTGCACCCATTGCCACAAGACGAAATACATTTCCATCGTCGTCAATGAAATGATATGCTCTATCTCCTCCTGAAAGCTTTTCATCTTTGTTGAGCATAGAAGCAAATTCTTTCCTGCTCTCCTCATTAATCCCGTTATGGTGTGCTATAGCGGCTTCTTCATAGGCAAAAATTCTATCAATGTTGTCGTTTCTTGCATAAATAGATTTGTCAAAATTTGATCGAAATACAACATACTCATGCTGGGTTGCTACTCCTTTGCGACCTAGCATTGGATTGAGCTTATCCCATATTATTGTACCCGCGTTCTGCCTTGGGATTTGACTAAAAATATTAAACAATAGCTCATATTCATTTTCATCAATATGGCATTGTAAAGAGCCTTCTTCGTCCTCAAGCATCTGATCCGCAAGAATTAGTCTGTCAAGCATCATGCTCGCCCAACTGGAATGACGATAGTTGTTTTTATACAAAAAGCCGCTCGTGTCCGTATTATACGGAGGATCAATGTGAACATTATTGAACCACTTATAATACTTATCATATAAAAGTTTGAGCGCTTGATAATTGTCGGAATCTATCATCAACCCGCTGGTCTGTTCATCCAAATGATCGATTGTCGCTACCAACCTCATCTTGAAATCATCGCTGAAATGCTTTGTATCGATCAGCAGATTCTGATTCTGGCGCAGGAATTCCATGCTGGGCGGATCGGTCCAGCCTTCCACTCCAATGGCGGGCTCCACCTCATCGATGGCGTACATGGCGATCCATTCTTCGATCTGTGCCCGATTCTCAATGATCTCCTGCCAGAAGGATTCATCCACGCGGTCGAGCGTCATGCACCAGTTCGTCTCGACGACAAATTTCTTTTTCAGCCAGAGCTTTTTCTGGAAATCCTCGATCTGCGCGAGGAAATCGATGATGATCTTGCCGACGCGCTTCACCGCGCGGATCTTGGCGAGATACGTCTCCACGCGCGCTTCGTTCCCGGTATCCAGATCATCCAGATGCATGATCTCACTCTTGATATAGAAATCCAGCTCCCGGGACAGAAAGCCGCGAAGATCCTTATGAATGAAATAGTCAAAGGTGTTCTTGGCAACGTAGCCTTTCAGATGCTTCTGCAGCAGGTCTGTCGTCTCCTTGCCCTTCCCAGTCGCGATCGGCGCAAGCAGCTCCTGCCACATGGGGAGATGATTATCAAAGACGAAGCTGCGGATCGCTGCGTAGTTCTCATCGAAATACTTCCGCTTCTTATCCTCCGGAATATCGAAAACAAAACGGATGATCAGCTCTTTCGTCTCATCGTTGTATTCGAAGGTCCGGATGCCGGGATAATTCTCCTCATCCTCCGTAAAGAGCATGAAGACGCGCTTGCTGTCCGCCTGCTCCTTGTTGTTGTTCTGCTCGGTCGTGGCGTCCACCAGCCGGAAGTGAACGGTATAATCCCCGACGAGGAAAGTATAGTCCTTGAAGTTTTCGCTGGTCTTGATGTAATACTGATCCTGATTCGCCCAATAGAGCTTTACTTCCTCGCCCTCATACGGAATGGCATAGACGCCCTCCTTATAGCGGCGCTTGGAGATGAAATCGCCCTCTTCATAGTACCGGTTGAAGAAGGAATACAGCGCAGAATAGACGTCCGTCTCCAACGCGGCAAGATCCGTACCCTCAGCGAGCTGCTTCTGCAATTGCAGATATTCCGCCTTCATGGGGACTGCATCAGGAATGGCTGATACGTCACCCAAAGCTTGCTCTATTTGCGCCATGCGGGCTTTGATCTCGTCCTGATCCCCCTGCGCGAACGGAGCAAGCGTATCATGCACCTTCTCCGGCAGACCTTCCGTCAGAAACCGCTCGATCTCCGCTTTGCGGATGTTCATGATGCGGTAAATTCCGAAATCCAGATCGGATTTATCCAGCTCGAAGATCTGACGCATCAGATCGGTGAATCGCTTCATTCTCTCATTCATGGTGTTTCTCCTGTTCTGTATGTTCAATCAAAGCACGAAATTGCGGGATCAGAGAAGTGTGTTCCTTCACTGCCAACTGCACGTCTGCCGGAAGCTCTTCTCGTATATGCGCCGCTAAATCATAAAACGTAAGGACATCCTGATGCGGCGCTTTCAAAATTTCCATGAACAGTTTTTGTAAATATGGCGGAGGCGGGTTGCCCCGAAGAATGTCATAAAAATATGGTTTCGTGATCTCCGCGCGCTCATAAAACTCACTCTGCGTGATACCAGCATCTTTTATCAGCCTCCGAAGCAATGCGCCGAAGGCTTCTTTTTCATTTGACATTCTCTCACCTCCTCCAAAAAGTATGTATGTTTACATACTAACATACTAACCGTTGTGACGCAAGCCAAACATGAAAAAAGAGCGCCGAAAATGGCGCTCTTTTTCATTTTGTTCAGTTATGAAACGACATTCCAGGCAATGACGAAAATGTCATCCGTTGCGGTTTTCTGAACCTTTCGGCGATCAAGCTCCTCGATCATGCGTCGGCGCTGCGCGCTGACCTCGTCCTCGCGGTCAGCAAGCTCATTGCGTTTCTTGCGCTTCTGCCGTTCCAGCTCATCGATCTTCTTTGTGATGGCGAGCTTTTCCTCCATATTTGCTGCGCTGCGGGACAGCCGCTCCTGCTCCCGAATCGCGCGCTTTACGATATCCAACTCACGCTCGATGCTCTCGATCAGATCTTTTTCCCAGCGGAAAATGCGCTCTTCCTCATCGCGGAAGTATTCCAGATTGCGGCTGTCGATCTGCTGCAGCTTGCTCTTGGTGTGCTGTACGGAATTGACGCCCAGCTTCCGGCGGACTTCCGGCGAAATCTCCCGAAGCACCGTCTCCGCACCGCCGCAGAGGAACAGCTTTTCACAATCCTCCTGCGTGAGGAATCTCCCGTCCTTTGTAAAAGCGGTAAAGAGGCAATACTGTTCATCGTCAAAGGCAGAGACCGCCAAATGGGAAAGGACCAGATAGCCGGACTGGTTTTTCAGATAATCCGGCAGCGTCACCTTCAGCGCCAGATCGTTCTCACGGAAGGTAACAGCGCCGTCCTCAGTCTGCAGCGACAAGGCCGTCTGCAGAACATACTGCGCCAGCGGATGCGAAAGGCGATACGGAATCCCATCCGTCACGCAGGACAGGAGTTCATACTTTCCGGTTCTGCACCCAACAATCGGCCGCAGCAGGCGGAAGGCATGCGTTTCATCGTCAAACTCTGCATCTTTTCCGAGAATATACTTGGTCAACTCCCAAAAGATGTGCTCGTACCGATTCAGGAACGCGCCGGTCTCGCTTTTGGCAAGCTTCAGCCGCTCCTGAACACCGATATCAAAGTGCTCGAGAACCTGCTCGCGCACATCCTTCATCTTCTCGTTGATCTGGTCCTGCAGATCCTGCTGGAGCTTTTCAAACGCTGCGTTGATCTCGGCTTCCGTGCGGCATTCCTGATAGATCTCCCAGATGCGCTTTTCAAAGTCTATTGCGTCCGCCTGGCCCAGCACGTCGTCAGATGCCCCAAACACATCATCGAACAGATGGAATTTGTCGAGCAGCAGGTTATAAACTCGGACATCCGCATAATTGCGCCGGTTCACGAAATTGACGACCACAACGTCACATTTCTGACCGTATCTGTGGCAGCGGCCGATGCGCTGCTCGATTCGCTGCGGGTTCCACGGCAGATCATAGTTGACCACCAAAGAGCAGAACTGCAGATTCAGGCCCTCCGCCGCCGCTTCCGTGGCGATCATGATTTCCGCTTCATCCCGGAAATGCTCCACCAATGCGACGCGTTTATCCGCTGCCTTGATGCCGCTCGCCTTGCCGTTATAAGCATTCTCGGACAACCAGGCATCATAGATCGCGTTGGAATCGGGATCGTTGTTGGAGCCGTTGAAGGTTACGATCTTTCCTGCGTAACCATGCTGATTCAAATAATCCTTCAGATACTGCTGCGTCCGCGTGGATTCGGTGAAAATGAGGGCTTTTTGCTTCGCACCGGTCTTTGGCAGCATTTGGAACGACTGGTCAAGCGCCTGCAAAAGTGCTTCCGACTTGGAATCATGCTGGATCTTCAGCGCAGTTTCGATAAATCCCTCTATGGTATGGATCTCTTCCCGGAGCTTATCGAGATCGATCTTTTCGTCTTCCAGCAGGTTTTCCTCGTCGTCATCCTCCTCATATAGCTCCGCTTCGTCCTCATCCATGTAATCTGCCAGTGTGAGCTGCCGAACAGCCTCATTGTTCAGCATCTGCTCCAGGCGGGCTTTCACCGTCCTCAGCGTTCCGATGAGCGCATAGGTAGACGACGCCAGTATTTTCCGGATGATCATCGTAGTCAGCATACGCTGACGCTTGGGGACAGAATAAATGTCCTCTCGGCGCAGAAATTCGGAAACATCCTCGTACAGCTTCGATTCCAGATCCGTGGCGTCAAACTGCTGCGTGATCGGAAGGCGATTCGTGTAGTTGATGTATTCCCTCACATCCCGGCGCAGTGTGCGCTTATAATAGGGCAAAAGCCGCTGCCGAAGGTCCGACAGATTCTCATCATACACATACTCCGCACGGAAGGAGCGCGCGTCGCCAAAGATGTTGTCATCCACAACACTGGTGAGCCCGAACAGCTCCATGAGGGAATTCTGAAACGGTGTGGCTGTCAAAAGCAGCTTTTTCACATCGGAGAGCGCTTCTTTGATCGCCTGTGCTGTTTTTGCCTTCTTTTTATAAACATTTCTCAGCTTATGCGCTTCATCGATGATGGCAAAGTCAAACCCATGCCGCTTGATCTCATCCTTTTTGCGTGCGGCAAAGTTATAGGAGCAGATCACAACCTTTTTTTGATCAAGCGGGTCCAAGCCCCGCCGCTCATAATCCCGGTAGTTTCTGGCATCCAGCACTTCGTTTTCGATACCAAACTTTTCTGTGAGCTCATATCCCCACTGTTTCCGGATCGAAGCGGGACAGATCACGATGATCTTTCTCTTTCCGACTGCCCAATACTGGCAGAGAACAAGACCTGCTTCAATCGTCTTGCCAAGACCGACCTCATCTGCAAAAATGACGCCCTTGGACAGCGGAGACTGAAACGCAAACAGCGCTGCCTCGATCTGGTGCGGATTGATATCCACAGCGGCATTCAAGAGCGACTGCGACAAACTGTCGATCTGCCCGCCGATGGCTTGGTTCGACAAAACGGTCGCATAATATTTGGCGTGATACTTCGTTATCATGATTATCTCTAACTTTCTCTAAGTATCTCTAAGTTACTCTTAATTGAACTTAGAGATGATCTTTGTTTGCTAAAACATACTTTGCAAACCTGCCGCTTCCAACAAGCTCCAAATCTCCGGAGGCTGTTAGTTGCCGCAGCAGCCAGGATGCATGGTTTGGCGTACATCTGCAAAGCTCGACAACACCTTGACGGTCGATCTCATGATATTTGTCCATGTGAGCAAGGATCAGCTCCCGCTCCTGAAGCGTATCCCATCCTCTCTGACGGGTATATCCGGCTTTATTATTTGTAATGGAATATACCTTTGAGCTGAGCATATATCGCCGAGCGCTGCCGTTTCCAACGCCTTCGATCATCCCGAGCTCGATCAACCACTCCACAACACTTCTCGCTTCCGATACATCCTTTTGAATCTTAGATGCAAGGAATTTGAGCGTTGCGCGACGTTCTGTTTTCAGGACCGAAAGGACAATCAGCGCATCAACCGGCATGGCCTTCTGCAGCCGCTCTTCTTCCAGAACGATCATTTTAATATAGTTTTCGTCCAGCTCTGCACTATTGAGCTTCAAAACGACAGATGTGTTCGTCGAGGCAGAAAAATCAGGAATCGCATGCCCGCTTCTCAGCATTGCAATATATATTTTATCAATTCCGCGCCCGGTTCGCTCAGCAAGACCGATTCGCTTTACGGCTTCCGCCAAAAGCGCATTGCGGGGCGTTGGGGCTGCCGTCAGAATGTTTTCGGATGTGATGCCCTCCATAAATCCGCCCGGACTTGCGATCGTGAGAGAGTCACGCTGAAGCTGCACCTGAACGGCGCCAACGCGAAAATAGTCTCTGTGCACCAAAGCGTTTACAAAGCCCTCGCGAAAGGCGTCTTTTTCATAGTTCGGAATCGGAACGCGGAACATGCCAATTTGAAGCTCCTGTTCCACTATCCGTGACTGAAACAAAAGATCGACCTTTTCAAATGTCTGCAGCAGAGAGGCGTGCATCGCCGGCGGATTTGACAGAACATTTACGCCATCCAGAACCTGAAATAAAACCTCATGACTGGGAACGCACTGCCGGATATAGGTTTCATTTCCGATCATCAGAAGACCGGCAATCGTGGGATATCTCTTTCCGTCGCGCTCTCGTACGAATCCCAGCGCCCCGTCCAATTCATCATCAGAAAGCTCCAGCAAAGATGCGTCGCCGTGGTAAATCCGAATCATATTGCGCAGTCGCTCTCGTTCCAGCGGACTAAGCGCGCGCTCAGCCTCCACGTCTTCCACTACTTGTGCCGAAGGATCAATTGCCTGAATATAGGACAGCCTCTGGAGTATTTCATACGGTTTTAGAGCAACCGTCTCTGGGGTTCCGTCCCGTTTCAAACGGCGCCGGAGATACTTTCCTTCAGATGTCATCATAAGCTGCCTTGAAATCGGAACCTCAAGCATCAGAACGTCAACGCCATCCAGCTGAACAATAGTTGCTTTCGCAAACAGCGCCGGAATCGTGTTATCCTGAATTCGAGCCTCCATCTCCTGACAGTTTTTGTGCTGCACATCCACACCGGTAGGAGATCCGTTATCTTCCATTCCGAGAAACAGCACGCCGCCATCCGTATTTGCCAATCCAACAAGATCCTCATATAATTTGTTCAAGGGATACACACGCAGATCACTTTTGAATTCTACGGTAAGAGATTCTTTCCTCGGGTATTCCATATAATCTCCTCCTGTTATCTCTAATTTTAACTCTAAGTATCTCTAATTATAATATATCTTCAATCTAAAATCAATACGAGATTATTCCAGGCAATTTTAAAGATTTCGCCACAAAAACGAATATCAAGTTCTCGGAGTCCCGTTTATGGGACTCGTTTCCTGTTAGAATATCGTCGGAGCATGGGAGACTCCCTCCCTCGCTCCGGCAACACGCTAAACAGGAAGGAGCGGATGCATATGCCGATCCAGCTGAAACGGAAAAACGGCCAAATCACGCCCTATCGCAACTCCGAATACATCCCGGCATATCTGTTCCTCCCGAAGGAGCTTGTAGAACGTGCTCCACCGGAGCTGCAGCTGCCTCGACGCATCGACGCGTATTTCACCGACTGGAACGTGATCCGTGCGGTCGAGAGCGACCTGTTTCTTGAGCTCATGATGGACAGCTACGCCTACATGGTCTGGAATCATCTCGGCTTCAAGGGACTCATGGAGGCCTACTCGGGTTATGCGCCGGAATACATTATTGCGCATTCCTGCGGATACTGGGTGCAGGAGCTGCTGGACAGCGGTATCATTCCCTCGGCTGAGACGCTGTATCGCAGTGCCAGGCACCTAACCTTCGGTTATGTTCCTCTGGAAGAGTTTCATATTCATTTGTCGCAGATCGTTCCCGCTGCGATGGAAAAGCATCATCTGAACGCCGTCCTTCAAACCGCGAATGAGTTTCGATGCCCGGAAGATTTCGACCGCCGCAACAGCAATAAGAAGCGTGACTTTTACCGTTCGTGGTACCACACTCGATCGCCCCATGCGGAGTGCTCTCTGGAGGCAGAGCGCGCAAAGCGGCTGCGGGAGGAAGAAGAGAGAGATGAAGACAACTGCAAAAACCCATTTGAGAGCTTTCCGCTTAAGTTCGGAGCTCCCGGTCGCAAGCTCGAGGATGCGGTGATTGCGCTGGTTGACACAGAGCAGTTTCTCGAAGCCATTGATCCGACCGATCGTCGCATCCTGATGCTCCGTGCACAGGGGTACACGATGAAAGAGATCGCGGAGAAAACCGGCTTCAAAACACACAGCGCCGTTCTGAAACGACTGAAAAAGATCGGCGAGGCTTACGAACAATTCAATAAGGAATCCGATTGAGCGCCTGCAGAGGGTAACCCCCTGCAGGCGCTTTTTGCGTTTATGACACAAATGACGCCGATGTCGCTTTTTTCTATAAAAAATCAAATCTCAGGAACATTTCGGGGGTAGAAGTGCCGTTGCCCATATAGAGGGACGCCTTCCCTCAGAAAGGATTGGTCATATGTTCTAGCAAACCACACGCGCTGCGCCTGCTACGGCAGGTGCTTTTTATTTGTTGATAACTGCCCCCACTTTTTCCAGCCAAATCTATATGAGAGGAGGGCTGCAAATACTCTACTGGCTGAAAAAGAGAGCAGTGAAGGGTGTACGTTCGTACGCCAAAAACCAATCATGATTAAAGGAGAAAAATACTATGAACAAAGAAAACCAAGTCCTCTCCCCTGTGGATGAGGCAATCCAGGCCGACACGGAGCAGGAAGCGCCGCGTTGGCTGCTGAACGGCGGCGTCGATGAGGTGCTGTTCTGTGAGGATCTTCTCACAGAACTGCCAATGGTATGCATGAACCGCAAGTTTTTCGGCGTGGACGGATGGATCGCAGACGAAGGCCTGCTGAAAAGCGAGATCTACAAACGGCTGAAACCGTATATCCACAACGGTCTTGCCAAGAAAGTGCCGGCGCTGTTCGAGGTCTTGAAGTCGGAAGCCTACTGCGCGTCGATTCCTGCGCTTGCAGACCGTATCCACGTCGCAAACGGCACTCTGTTTGTGGACGGTACACTGTCCACAGAAAAGGAGGTCTGCGTCAGCCGCCTCCCTGTGTCCTATCTCCCCGATGCGCCGGAGCCGAAGCGATGGCTGCAGTTTCTCCATGAGCTGCTGTATCCGGAGGACATCCCTACCTTGCAGGAGTATATCGGTTACTGTCTGATTCCCTCCACCCGAGGGCAGAAAATGCTGATGATCGTTGGCCGTGGCGGCGAAGGCAAATCCCGGATCGGCGTCGTCCTCTCCGCTCTGTTCGGAAGCTCTCTCAACACCGGAAGCATCGCGAAGGTTGCAACAAACCGCTTTGCCAGAGCGGATCTGGAGCACAAGCTCCTCTTGGTGGACGACGACATGAAGCTCGAAGCGCTCCCGGAGACAAACATCATCAAGGCCATCGTCACAGCGGAGACTCCTATGGATTTAGAGCGAAAGGGCATCCAGAGCTATCAGGGTGCCATGTACGCACGGCTGATCGGATTCGGCAACGGGTCGCTGAAATCGCTGTATGACCGCAGTGACGGATTCTATCGCCGGCAGCTTATTCTGAAGACAAAGGATCGGCCGGAAAACAGAGTGGACGATCCGTATCTGTCAGAAAAGCTGCTCTCAGAGATCGACGGCATCTTTCTGTGGGCGCTGGAGGGATTGCGCCGGTTGCTGAAAAACGACTTTCACTTCACGGAAAGCGAACGAGCGAAGCGCAATCTGGAGGACAGCATCTACGAGAGCAACACCGTAACCGGATTTCTGGAATCCGAAGGCTACATCCGCATCGGCGAAGGGTATCAGTGCAGCACCAGGGATCTCTATGAGGTCTATCAGACTTGGTGCGAGGAAAACGCGTATCACACCATGTCCATGGGCAGCTTTGTTCAGCAGATGGGGATGCAGGCACAGAAATACGGTCTGGAGCCGACCAACAACCTCTATCTGGATCGAAGGCGGCTGCGAGGTTACAAAGGAATATGCCGCATGCTGTGACATTGGTCGTACGAACGTACACCCTTTCTCAGCCGGTTTTCATTCGCCCCTCGCCCTTCAACGATTATCCGAAGTGGAACCGGCTGAGGAATCGCACACGATTTGTAGCGATACCTTTCCCAAAAAGTGACACCCCTTTTCATGTGCGGCTGCATGTTTCTTATCTGTTGGATGGAGGCGTCCCGCCCCTGTCCATAAGGGTAGCGAGCATCGGATTGTGCCGTCACAATCCATTCGTCCCAGGGGAGCACCCCTGAATACCCCCGTTCAAATTTACAAAGGAGTAATCATTATGAAACACGAAACCATGAAAACCACGATCCGACTTCCGCCGAAGCTCAAACGCAAGCTGGAACGATTGGCAAAGGATCGCGGGATGTCGCAGTCAAAGTATATCTGCTCCCTTATCGACGGCAAATCCTCGGAGGCCATCCCGCCCAAGCAGTTCTGGGACGTGATGAAGCAGCTCTACGACATCCATGAAATGATGTTGCGTGCAGCGAATCTCTCTCCGCAATTCAAAGAAGCAGCGCACCGATTGGAGCGCAGCATCGTAGAGCTGCAGGAAGCATACACGCTGGACCAGGAGGTGTCCTGATGGCGACGACCAAACTATGGCATATTTCCGGCAACATTCAGGACGTGATCGACTACGCCGAGAACCCGGAGAAAACCTGCCCCATTCCGGATCTGGAGGATCTCTGGAACGCAGCCCGGTATGTGGAACGTCCCGAAGCGACAGCAGACGGTCAATTCGTCACCGCCATCAACTGCATCAGAGAGACCGCCGTGCAGCAGATGATCCTGACCAAGAAGCAGTTTCACAAGACCGACGGATACATCGCCTGGCACGGCTACCAGAGCTTTAAGCCCGGCGAGGTCACGCCGGAGCTGTGTCATGAGATCGGCGTCATGACCGCAAAGGCTATGTGGGGCGATCGCTTTCAAATCATCGTCACGACCCATTTGGACAAAGATCACCTGCACAACCACTTTGTCTTCAATTCCGTGTCCTTCGTGGATGGGAAGAAGTATAACCACTCCAAGCAAGAGATCGAATGGATGCGTCGTGTGTCGGACTATTACTGTCAGGTGCATGGTCTGTCCGTCGTTCCCGTACCGCATAAGGCGCCGTCCCGTCCCGCGTATTTTGATGAGAAGGACGGCAAGCCGACCCGGTATAACGTCTACCGCGAGGACATTCGGGAGGCGTTTCAAAACAGCTGCACGCTGCAGGACGCGGAGGCATATCTTCGACGGCTGGGATATATCACAGACTTCTCCGACCGCGTACATTACCGCATCCGGCTGCCACAATATACGCACTTCACGCGTTTGGACACGCTGGATAAGCGCTGGGTGCCGGAAAACATGTATCGGTTCCTGGCATCGCATCCAAGTCAGACGAAGAAGGCGGTTGTCTGTTGGCAGACTGATGTTCCCGAGCACCTGCGCCATGCCCATCAACCGCATCAGAGGCCGTCGCACATCTATCGGCTGTATCTGTACTATTGCTATCAGCTCGGTATTCTCCCGAAGGGAACGGCTTACAAACCCAACAGCCCCTTCCTCCGGGAGGAGCTGCGGAAGCTGGATCAGTATGACAGGGAAACATGCTTTCTCGGTGAGACTGGAATTGAAACCATGGATGAGCTGCAGGCCTTCATTGCAGAAAAACAGGCAGCGCTCGATCAGATGACCGCCGAGCGCGCATCCATACAAAACAAAATGCGCCGTGCCGATCCCGAAACAAAGGAATCGCTGCGGCAGCAGAAAACCGAAAAGACCGCGTCGATCACGGCTCTGCGTGAGCAACTGAAGCTCGCCAAGTCCGTGGAGGCGCGGTCTTTTCATATGCAGGAAACGCTCGATTTGGTCTATGACAACGAACTGAAACAGCGGGAACAGCCCATTCCCGAACGACACAGAACACAAAGGAGTTATGAAAGATGAATACCACAACCAATATTGCAATTGCAAATCTGCACCCGTTTGAGGGTCATCCCTATCAGGTGCGGGACGACGCCGAAATGGACGCCCTCGTGGAGAGCGTCCGGGAGCTCGGCATTCTCACGCCGCTGATCGTTCGGCCACTGGAAGATGCACCAAATGAATATGAAGTCATCTCCGGCCACCGGAGGCTCCGGGCAGCGCAGAAGGCAGGGATCGTTGAGGTTCCTGCCTTTGTTCATGCCGTCAGCCGTGAGGAAGCTGCCATTCAGCTGGTAGACAGCAATCTCCACCGGGAGCACATTCTCCCGAGTGAAAAGGCGTTTGCTTATAAGATGAAGTTTGACGCACTGAAGCATCAGGGCAGGACTTCGGGCCAACTTGGCCCGAAGCTGACCGTCGATGCTATTTCAGAGGAGGACAGCGGCAGGCAGGTTAAACGCTATATCCGCCTTACGCATCTGATCCCGCCGCTGCTCACGCTGATGGATGAAGGGCGTATTGCTTTTTCAGTCGGTGTTGAACTCTCGTATCTGTCGCAACACGAACAACGCGCCGTGGCGGACGCCATCGAACTCTATGACTGCACACCGTCCTACTCACAGGCATGTCGGATGCGAAAAGAGAGCGAAATGCTTTATGCGGGAGATACCGCGAAGATTGTCGCGTCAGTCCTGTCCGAGCCGAAGCCAAACCAGCGGGAGCAGATCCGTCTGCGGCGGGATGATTTTCGTTCCTACTTCCCCGCCGACTATACGGATAAGCAAATCAAAGAAGACATTATCGCCGGTCTCAACCTGCTGAAAAAGCAGCGCTACCGAGACCGCGACACCAGATAAGGAGGGCTCTGAATGAACAGCGAACCTGTCTTTATCGTCGGCATCGGTCATGACGAGCAGGAATACACCGTCAACGGCGTCCGGTATACCGTGGCGTCCCGGTATGTCCCAGTGGACTACCACCGGAACGATCAACAAACGCTGTCCCACTGCCTGCGCCACTATATCGGCAGTGACTTTGCAGATTTGTCAGCCTTTACGGAAGAAGGTATGCTGACGGGTGAAGATGCCTGTTCGGCTGCCGGAAAGGAGGGCTGAATGCAGTCGAAAAAGAAACCGCAAAACACGGGAATTACCGCGCTCTACTGCCGCCTGTCCAGAGACGACGGCACCGAGGGCGACAGCAATTCCATCGCCAATCAGAAGCGGATGCTTGAGAAATATGCCAAAGAAAATCACTTCGGCAACACCCGATACTATGTGGATGACGGATACACCGGCACCAATTTCAACCGCCCCAGCTTTCAGAACCTGTTGGAGGACATTGAAATGGGCTATGTCTCCACCATCATCGTGAAGGATATGAGCCGCCTCGGTCGTGACTATCTGAAGGTCGGCTATTACACGGATACGTACTTCCCCGACCACGACATTCGCTTCATCGCCATCAACGATTGCGTGGACAGCGACGACGGAGAAAACGAGCTCGCGCCGTTCCGCAACGTCATGAACGAGATGTACGCCCGAGATATCAGCCGCAAGGTTCGCACCGCGCACCGCATTCGCGGCAACTCCGGCGAACCGCTCTCGCAGCCACCGTATGGGTACATGAAGGACCCGGACCATCCGAAGAAATGGATCATTGATCCGGAGGCGTCCGTGATCGTGAAGGAGATCTTCAGCATGTATCTAAACGGCAAAGGCGCAGATTCCATCGCCCACATTCTGAAAGAGCGAAAAGTGCTGACCTGCACCGCCTATTGGCGCTCCAAAGGGATCGGAAGAGGCGGAAGAAAGGTCAACGCCGACCCTTACGATTGGAAGCACAATACGGTGCTCGGCATATTGTCCCGGCAGGAGTATTGCGGCGACGTGCTCAACTTCAAAACGCACTCCAAATCCTTCAAAAAGAAGGACCGCATCGACAATCCGCGTGAGGATTGGCTGGTCTTCAAAAATGTCCACGAACCAATCATCGAGCGTGATGTATTCGATCGGGTGCAGGAGATGCTCGGCAACACCAAGCACCGTCCGCCAAAGCCCGAGAACGGCGAAAAGAACATGTTCAGTGATCTGCTCCGCTGCGCCGATTGCGGCAGCAAGCTCTGGTACCACACCAACACGATCAACAAGAACATCCACTATTTCAGCTGCTCCAACTATGTGAAGGACTATCGCGGCACCTGCGAAACCCGTCACTATATCCGCGCTGATGCCGTGGAGCAGATCGCCATGCTGGAGCTCGGTCGGCTGGCCTCGTACCTTCACCACGATGAAGAGGGCTTTGCCGCCCTGCTTGCGCAGAAAACGAATCAGGAAATGATCGCCGAAAGAAAACAGGCGGAAGCCGACCTTCAAAAGGCCACCGTCCGCAGCGAGATGCTGGTGCATCTGTTCGAAAAGCTGTATGAGGACAACGTTTCCGGAAAGGTGACAGATGAGTGGTTTTTGCAGCTGTCCCACAAATATGAGGTCGAACGACTGGAGTTGAAAGAAAAGATCGCTGCGCTCCACGCAAGGCTTGCAGAGCTGGAAGATCAGTCGCTGAAATCCGAGTCTTTCCTCGCCGCGATCCGGAAGTTCATGGAGATGAAAACGCTGACCGCTCCCCTGCTGCAGGAGCTCATCGACCACATCGACGTCTATGAGGCCCAGGGCTCCGGCAAGAGCCGCACCCAACGGATCGTGATCTATTACCGCTTCGTCGGCTATATTGAGCTCCCGGACAGCGCCTTTCGCTGCAGCCGGGACTATAGGACAGATGTGCGCCAAGGCGTGGAGATCGAGTACATTCCCCTCCCGGCATAAGAAAAGCAGCAAGGCAAAAACCTTGCCGCTGCAACAAAAAAGAGTGAAGATAACGAAATCCGTTATCTTCACTCGACATGGTTGCGGAGACAGGACTCGAACCTGCGACCTCCGGGTTATGAGCCCGACGAGCTACCGACTGCTCCACTCCGCGATATTGACTTCTGCCCCACAGGGCTTATATATAATAGCATATAAGCCCTGTGGTGTCAAGCAGAAATATTTGGGAATTTATGTAATTCCGTGTCGGGCGCTTACTGCTTTTTCTTCAGCTCTGCGAGGATGTCGCCAAGCAGCTCTTCGGTCGTGGGACCGGCGGGCTCTTCGGGCTTCTCTTCTTCCTTCTTCGAGGCGAGGTCGCGGGCCTTGTTCACGGCCTTGACGAGCGCGAAGATGACGAGCGCGACGATCAGGAAGTTGATGATCGCCTGGATGAAGTTGCCGTACATGATTTGGGCGTCGCCAATACCGAAGCTCAGCTTGCTGAACTCCAGACCGCCGACGATCAGACCGATGATGGGGCCGAGGACGTCTTCCACGAGAGAGCTGACGATGGACCCGAACGCGCCGCCGACGATGACGCCGACCGCCATATCGAGCACGTTGCCCTTCATGATGAATTCTTTGAATTCGCTGACGAGTTTGCTCATTTTTTGTTCTCCTTTCTATTGAAATGCTTGTCTATTCGAAAAAGCCGTTCGGCTTATTTCGACTTGGGGATGAGGACTTCCTTGCCGCCCATGTAGGGACGCAGGACCTCGGGGATTCGGACGGTGCCGTCGGGCTGCAGGTTGTTCTCCAGGAACGCAATCAGCATGCGCGGCGGGGCGACGCAGGTATTGTTGAGGGTATGCGCCAGATAATTCTTGCCGTCCTCGCTCTTGATGCGGATGCGGAGGCGGCGGGCCTGCGCGTCACCGAGGTTGGAGCAGGAGCAGACCTCGAAGAACTTCTGCTGGCGCGGGCTCCATGCCTCGATATCACAGCTCTTCACCTTCAGATCCGCAAGGTCGCCGGAGCAGCACTCCAGCTGGCGGACCGGGATATCCAGGCTGCGGAAGAGCTCGACGGAATTCCGCCACAGCTTTTCGTACCAGTACATGCTGTCCTCGGGCTTGCAGACGACCACCATCTCCTGCTTTTCGAACTGATGGATGCGGTAGACGCCGCGCTCCTCGATGCCGTGCGCGCCCTTTTCCTTCCGGAAGCAGGGGCTGTAGCTCGTGAGCGTCTGCGGCAGCGCGCTCTCGGGAAGGATCTGGTCGATATATCTGCCGATCATGGAGTGCTCGGACGTGCCGATCAGATAGAGATCCTCTCCCTCGATCTTATACATCATGGCGTCCATTTCGGGGAAGGACATGACGCCCTCCACGACAGCGCCGTGGATCAGGAACGGCGGGATCACATAGGTAAAGCCCTTGTCGATCATAAAATCGCGGGCGTATGCCAGCACGCCCTCGTGCAGCCGGGCGATATCGCCCATGAGATAATAAAATCCGTTGCCGGAGACACGGCGCGCCGCATCCAGATCGATGCCGTCGAAGGACTCCATGATCTCGGTGTGATACGGGATCGGGAAGTCCGGTACGGATGCCTCACCGAAGCGCTGTACCTCGACATTGTGGCTGTCATCCGGGCCGATCGGCACGGATTCGTCGATGATCTGCGGAATGCGCATCATGATATCGCGGATCTTCGCGTTCAGCGCTTCCTCTTCCTTTTCCAGCTCCGCGAGACGCTCCGCCTGCGCGGTAACCTGCGCCTTGATGGCTTCGACCTCCTCCAGCTTGGAGGGGTCTTTTTTGGCCTGTCCCATCAGCTTTCCGATCTGCTTGGATAGGCTGTTGCGCTGTGCCCGCAGATTCGACGCCTCGTTGATCGCGGCGCGGTTGGCCTTGTCCAGCTCCAGCACCTCATCGACCAGCGGCAGCTTGGCGTCCTGAAATTTCTTTTTGATATTTTCCCGCACCAGGTCGGGATTCTCACGTATCAGTCGAATGTCGATCATGTTTCTGTTTTATCTCCTCTATATCAAGTTTGCGTATCACTTTTCATATCTGCGTGTCAGCCGCGGCAGCTGCTTCAGCGCCTCGAGCAGCGCCTCGCGGTCGTCGGCATCATAAAATTCCAGTTCGATGCGCCCGCCTTTTCTGCCCTGCGTCATGCGGACGCGTCGTCCGAGCGTTTGCTCCAGCTCGCGCGCGCACTCTCCGAGATAGTCTACGGCCGGCGGCTTGCTTTTCGCGGGCTCCTTTTTTTCCTTCAGGAGCTCTGCTGCAAGCGACTCCGTTCTTCTTACGGACAGCTCCTTGGCAATGACTGCGTTTGCCGCTTCCAGCTGCAGCTCGCTGTCCTCCAGCGGCAGCAGTGCGCGGGCGTGTCCGGCGGACAGCATCCCGGATTCGACCAGTTCCCGCACAGGCTCGCTGAGACCCAGCAGACGCAGCGCGTTTGCAATGGCTGGTCGCGATCGTCCCACCGTTTTCGCAACGGCGTCCTGTGTCATGCCGTATTCATTCTGCAGCGTTTGATAGCCCAGCGCCTCTTCGATCGGATTCAGATCCTCGCGCTGCAGATTTTCGACGAGCGCCATCTCCATGGCTTTTTGCTCGTCGGCTGTGATGATGTGAACCGGAACGGTCTCCAGCCCCGCCTTGCGTGCGGCGCGCCATCGTCGTTCGCCTGCGATGATCTGATAGTATCCGCTGTCGAGCGGGCGTACTGTAATGGGCTGGATCAAGCCATGCTTCTCTATGGACTCGCTCAGGTCCAGCAGCGCCTGCTCATCAAAATGCTTTCGCGGCTGATCGGCGCGCGGCTCGATCTTTGCGATCGGAAGCTCGGTCGTGTCTTTTTCCTCTGCGGCGGTCGTTTCGAATTCCTCGCCGAAGAGCGCGTCCAGACCCATTCCGAGCCCTTTTTTCTTATCCTTTGCCATCTGCTTCCTCCGCTTTGGCTTTCTCTTTTTTTGCCTTTTCGGCTGCCTTTTCCTCTCGCTTGATTATCTCTGACGCCAGATGGAGATAGGCGCGGGAGCCCTTCGACTCCTTGTCATAGGCGATCGCGGGTTTCCTGTGGCTCGGAGCCTCCGAGAGCCGTACGTTGCGCGGGATCATGGTCTTGTACACCTTTTTGCCGAAAAAACGTCTCACCTCGGTCACGACCTGATCGGAAAGCTTGGTGCGGCCGTCGTACATCGTCATTACGATGCCTTCGATCCCGAGCTCGGGGTTCAGCCCGCGGTTGCACATTTTGATGCTGCGCACCAGATCGGCGATGCCCTCCAGCGCGTAATATTCGCATTGCACCGGGATCAGTACCCCGGTCGCGCAGGTCAGCGCATTGATCGTGAGCAGCTCCAGCGACGGCGGGCAATCGATGAAGATATAATCATACCGGTCCGCGACCGTTGAGATCGCGTTTTTCATCACATATTCCCGCTGCGGGACCTGCACCAGCTCTACCGAACAGCCGGACAGGTTCACGTTCGCGGGCAGCACATCGCCCCATTTCGTGGTGCGAATACAGTCGGCTGCGGCCGCGCCGTTGATCATCATATCATAACAGTTCGGCGTGCTCTGCTTGTCCACGCCCATGCCGGAGGTGCTGTTGCCCTGCGGGTCGCAGTCCACCAGCAAAACGCGTTTGCCGCGTTTCTTCATGGCGCACGTCAGATTGACGCAGGTCGTCGTTTTCCCCACGCCGCCTTTTTGGTTCGCCACGGCAATGATTTTGGCCATGATAATCTCCTGTTAAATGGTTGGCATCATTATAACAGGGATATTCTTTTTTTGCAATATGTCTTTCTGGGCTGTTTCACGTGAAACAATCCTTCGTGAAACGAGCTTCTTCTGAGGATGTTTCACGTGAAACAACTTCAGGAGAGCAAAAGATCCAGATCAGAGATCGTGAGCTCGGGCTGCAGCGCGAGATTGACCGCATAAGCCACAACTTTTGAAAAATCCTTCACAACAGCATCGATATCGCGCGGCGTGATGAACAGGCCGTTCAACGAGTCCGTCTCGCTGACGATCCCGGCATCCATGACCGTCGGCACACCGACCGCGGCCACAGGAACGCCGAGCCCGTCCCGGTCAAACGCCGCGCGATCGTTCCCAACGCCGGAGCCGGGAACGATCCCGGCGTCGGTGATCTGAACCGTGCGGCACAGACGCTCCGCCTCAGAGCAGGCAAGCGCGTCGATCACAACGACCGCGTCAGCGCCGACCTGTTTACAGAGCGTTCGAACCATCTCTGCCGATTCTATGCCGGTCATACCCAGCACACCGGGCGCCAGAACAGAAACGCTGCGAAGTTTGCCGAACGAGTCCGGAAGCTGTTCCCGCAGATGCCGCGTCGCCAGAATCTGCTCGGCTGACACAGGACCGACCGCATCCGGCGTGATCGCCCGGTTGCCGAGCCCAACAACAAAAACCGTCATATCCGGCGAGAGGGGGAGCGTTTGCCGTAAAAGCACGGACAGCACGCCGACCGCACGCGCAAACGCATCGTCCTCCCGGCGCAGCACCGGCTCCAGTGAGACCGTGTGATACACGCCTTTTGGTTTACATAATACATCTGAACCTGCATCCGATGTGATCCGCACCGTGGTTACGGAAAAGCCGTCGCGCAGCGTTTCCTCCGCTGTGACGCCGGAGAGCGCGGCATCTGCCGCGTGCAGGGCTCTCGCTTCGACCGCAAGGTCGGTCCGAACAGGATGGTCCATAGAAAAATCTCCTCCATATTGCCGAAAAAACACATCATCTTGTGTTCAGTTTTTCCCGCAGACACAAGCGTATACAAAATCAAGAAAAAATGAAAAAAATACTTGATTTTTCAGCGCTTTCGTGATAGTATCAACAAATGCAGAATACTGCCAAGTCAGAAATTGACTGTATACTTTATGGTAGGAGGTGACGATTAGGAAATGCCGAACATCAAGTCTGTGATGAAAAATGACATCAAGTCCAAGCGTCAGAATCTGATCAACAAGGCCGCGAAGTCGGCGCTGAAAACAGATCTGAAGAAGTTTGACGCCGCTGTTGCCGCTGGCGATCATGACGCCGCCGTCAGTACCTATAAAGTTGCTGTCAAGGCTGTTGACCGCGCTGCGTCCAAGGGTCTGATCCACAAGAACAAGGCCGCGCACCGCAAATCCGCGATGGCGCAGAAGATGAACCAGCTTGGCTGATCTCGAAATACAAGGCATGGCCATCATGGTCATGCCTTTTTTCGTTATGGGATACACGGAACTGATCGCCGCACCCATCCGGTCGGCAGCTTCATACGATAACCCAAAAGGGAGCACAATATGAAAAAGAAACTCATGCTCATCATAAATCCCGTTGCCGGGAAGGCCCGCTATAAGGACGGCTTCGGCGATGTGATGCGTATTTTCAGCGAGGGCGGCTACCGCACCACGGTGTTTTTCACCGAGGCGCAGGGCGACGCCACACGCTTTGCGGCGGAGTTTGCGCCGCAGTTTGACACGATCGCCTGCATCGGCGGCGACGGCACGCTCAGCGAGGTCATCGCTGGCCTGATGCAGATCCCGGATCCGCCGCCGCTCGGCTATATCCCGCTGGGCTCCACGAACGACGTGGCGAACACGCTGGGACTGCCCAAGGACACGGTCGAGGCGGCGCTGGTCATCGCACAGGGCACGCCGCATCCCTTCGACGTCGGCGGGTTCCAGAACGACGCGTATTTCACCTATGTCGCGGCCTTCGGCGCGTTCACAGAGGTGAGCTACGCGACCCCGCAGAACGAAAAGGCGGCGCTGGGCTATCTGGCCTATATGCTGCACGCGGCGGGGGCGCTTTCCAAGCTGGAGAGCATCCATGTCCGCATCGACTATGAGGGCGGCACGGTCGAGGGCGACGTCCTATACGGCGGCGTATCGAACTCCACGCGCGTCGCCGGCGTCGTAAAGCTGAAAAAGGATCTCGTGAGCCTCTCGGACGGCAAGTTTGAGGTCCTGCTCGTGCCGACGCCGAAGAGCTTTGCCGACTTCACCCGGAGCGCCTCCGGGCTGCTGGGGCAGAAATATGACGGCGTGAACGTGATCCTGCTGCAGTCGGCGGATCTGACCGTCACGTTCGACAAGCCGATCGCCTGGACCCGGGACGGGGAGGACGGCGGCTCGCACCAGGTCGTGCATCTGGTGAACCATCCCTCCGCAGTGAAAATAATCGTATAATGAGGTGACAGCATGGACAGAACTCGTATTTCCGGCATCTTTGCCGATCCGCAGGCCTTTGACGGCAAGGAGCTGACCGTCTGCGGCTGGGCGCGCACGACGCGCGACATGAAGAATTTCGGTTTCATCGAGCTCAACGACGGCAGCACGGTCAAGAGCCTGCAGGTCGTCATGGAGCGCGAGAAGCTCTCGAATTATGACGAGATCGCACGCCAGAACGTCGGCGCGGCGTTCATCGTCAAGGGCGTGCTCGTCCTGACGCCCGAGGCCAAGCAGCCGTTTGAGCTGAAGGCGACCGAGATCGCGGTCGAGGGCGTCTCGGCGCCGGATTACCCGCTGCAGAAAAAGCGCCACAGCGTGGAGTTCCTGCGCACGATCCAGCATCTGCGTCCGCGCACGAACCTCTTCAACGCGACGTTCCGCGTCCGCAGCGTGGCGGCGCAGGCCGTGCACGAGTTTTTCCAGAAGCGCGGCTTTGTGTATGTGAACACGCCGATCATCACCGGCTCCGACGCCGAGGGCGCGGGCGAGATGTTCCGCGTGACGACGCTCGATCTGGAAAACCTGCCCCGCACCGAGGACGGCAAGGTGGATTACTCCAAGGACTTCTTCGGCAAGAGCACGAACCTGACCGTCTCCGGCCAGCTCAACGCGGAGAACTTCGCCCTCGCGTTCGGCGACGTGTACACCTTCGGCCCCACGTTCCGCGCCGAGAACTCCAACACGCAGCGCCACGCCGCCGAGTTCTGGATGATCGAGCCGGAGATGGCGTTCGCCGACCTGGACGACGACCTCGAGTGCATGGAGAGCATGGTGAAGTATATCATCAACACCGTGCTCGAGCGCTGCCCGAACGAGATGCAGTTTTTCAACTCCTTCGTCGACAAGGGACTGCTCGACCGTCTGCACAACGTCGTGGACAATGAATTCGGCCGCATCACCTATACCGAGGCCATCGAGAAGCTGCTTCAGAGCGGCAAGAAGTTCGATTATCCCGTGAAATGGGGCATCGACCTGCAGACCGAGCACGAGCGCTTCCTCACCGAGGAGATCTTCGGCCGCCCGGTGTTCGTCACGGACTACCCGAAGGAGATCAAGGCCTTCTATATGCGCCTGAACGATGATAACAAGACCGTCGCCGCGGCGGACTGCCTCGTGCCCGGCATCGGCGAGATCATCGGCGGCAGCCAGCGCGAGGAGCGCTACGACGTGCTGCTGCAGCGCATCCAGGAGCTGGGCATGAACGAGGAGGACTATTGGTGGTATCTCGATCTGCGCAAATACGGCTCGGTGCGCCACGCGGGCTTCGGCCTCGGCTTCGAGCGCATGGTCATGTATCTCACCGGCGTGAGCAACATCCGCGACGTGGAGCTGCACCCGAGAACCGTTGGCAACGCGGAATTCTAAGCGATTGCGGGAAAGGCGCGATGTGGGCATCGCGCCCTACGAAAAAGGGTTATCCCCATCGTAGGGCGCGGTGCCCACACCGCGCCGATTTTCGCACGCAGCGCAAAGGAGATGCCTCATGCACAAACCTTCCCGAAAACATCTGCGCCTGCCCGGATATGATTATTCAAGAAACGGCGCTTACTTCATTACGATCTGTACAGCTGGCAGAAAACCGCTTCTGTCATGCGTTGTCCCCGGCGACGGCGCGACAGTCCCCGCAACAATCGCTTTAACAAACATTGGGCAAATCGCGGAGCGCCACGCGCTGCGTATACCGGGTCTGCAGAACTATGTGATTATGCCGAATCACATTCATCTGCTGCTTCTTCTGGATGATGCATCAAATCCCGACCGCCGCGACATTTCAAGCTTGATTCGTTCCTTCAAAACGCTGGTGACAAAATCCGTCGGAAAACCGCTCTGGCAGACCTCGTTTCACGACCATATCATTCGGGACGAGCAAGATTATCTGAACTGTTGGAATTATATCGATTTGAACCCAGACAAATGGGCTTTGGATCGGTATTATGAGGAAATATAATACATAGACACGGCGCGATGTGGGCATAGCTTACGCATGGAACGACCGACCAAATCATAGATTTGGGGTCTTTTCACACGCGCCCTACGGATGGGAGGCGTCTCATAAAATGCGAAAAACCATAAAACATGTTGTCACATTACTTATGATGATCGCAGCGCTCCCTTGGCTTCTTATTGGTATTTCGGGGATTGTTTTTGAATTGTTCGGTTCTGTCGGATATGAAAAATTTCTGCGCGTTTTCCATATTGATCTCACGCTCGGACAGGTCCAACTGATCGGTCTTATTTCATTCGCCGTAACCATATTGCTGTTTCTGATCAGACGTGCGCTTCCGAAAGAATAACAGCGTGTCTTTTTGGCAAAACCAAACGGCGCGATGTGGGCATCGCGCCCTACGGAGAAGGATCTGCTTTCCCTGTAGGGCGCGGTGCCCACACCGCGCCGATATTCTTTTTATTCCTCCTCCGCCATGCGGTAACCAACGCCGAGCTCCGTGAAGATGTATTCCGGCTCGGAGGGCGTGCGCTCCAGCTTGCGGCGGATGTTCGCCATGTGCACGCGCAGGACCTTGTTGTCGCCCACGGCGGCGGGTCCCCAGATCTCCCGCATGATGGTCTGATAGGTGAGCACCTGTCCCGCGTGCCTGCCGAGCAGCGCCACGATGCGAAACTCGTTCGGCGTGAGCCGGATCTCCTCGCCGGCGCGTGTGACGCGATGGCGCTTATAGTCGATCGCGAGATCCCGGACCCGATAGAAGCCCGTCAGGGCGAGTCCCTCGTCCTCGACGGCGGTGCATGTGTGGCGCAGCGCCGTCCGGATACGCGCCAGCAGCTCCACCGTCCCGAAGGGCTTGGTCAGATAATCGTCCGCGCCCATGTCCAGCGCCTTCGCCTTGTCAAGCTCTGTGTCGCGCGCGGAGATGACCACGATCGGCGTGCGCGACCATGCGCGCACGGAACGAATGATCTCGCCTCCGTCCGTGTCCGGCAGCCCGAGATCCAGCAGGATCACATCCGGACAATGGGAGGTGATCGTCTGCATGGCGCTTCTGCCGGTCTCCGCCAGCAAAACGTCATATCCATGGGCGTGCAGCGTCGTTTTCAGATACTGGCGGATCGCCGTGTCGTCTTCAATGACGAGAACCTTGTCCCGGATCATTCTGTCTCCTCCTTTTCCAACGTGTCCAGCGGCAGACGGATCACAAAGCTTGCGCCGTCTGCCGAAGCTGCAAGCCCGATCGTACCGCCGTGCGCCTCGACGATAGCGCGGCATACGCTCAGCCCGATGCCCATGCCGCCGTCAGCCGATGTGCTGGGCGCGCCGGGCTCAAAAAGCGTGCCGCGCCGCTCCGGCGGGATCCCGCAGCCGTCGTCCGCAAACGTGATCACCGCGCGGTCACGGTCCCGTGCCATCGTGACGGCGACCCGCGTCGCGCCCGCGGCGTGGCGCGCCGCATTGTCCAGCAGGTTGATGAAGACCTGCTCCATGAGCAGTCCGTCCATCGGCACGAGCAAAAACTCTGTGTCGCTCCCGACCGTGACCGAGAGCGTGCTGCCCGTGTTGCGGCGAAACTTGCGGATCGCGCTGCCGAGCACCTCCTCGACGGTCTCCGGCTCTGTGTGCAGCACAACGCCTTCCTGAAAGCGCGTCACGGAGAGGATGTTTTCCGTCACGCGGCGCAGCCACAGCGCGCTGGTGCGGATCTCCCGGACCAGCGCGCGCACCTCCGCGTCCGAGAGCGCGTCCTGCTCCAGGATCGCGGAGCTGCAGCCGATGATTCCGGTCAGCGGCGTGCGCAGATCGTGCGACGCGGCGCGCAGCAGCCCCGCCCGCAGCTTTTCCTTTTCGATCTCAAAGCGCAGCTGCTCCTCGCGCCTTACCCGCGTCGTGAGCGCGCTCACGAGCACGGACACGAACAGCATCACCGCAAACGTGAGCGGATAGCCCGTCGCGGTGAAATTCATCCGGTAAAACGGATAGGTGAACAGCACGTTCACACATACCACGCCCAGCAGAGAGCAGACGATGCCCGGCACATAGCTGCGCGTGAAATAGGAGATGAGCACGACCGCCAGCGTGAACACCTGCGGCGCAAAGGGGTTGTTGTCGTCGTGGATATGGGCCATCAGCGCGCAGACGCCCGTCGCCGCGAGAAAGATCCCCGCCGAGATCAGCGCGTCGCGCACGCCCTGTGAAAGCCGCGTTTGTTGTTTCATGTCAGCCCCTCCCCGAACAGTCATTGTACCACATCCGCTGTGCAGATCCGACCGCACCCGGACGAACTTTGCGATTTCTTAGCACAAAAACCACACATTTACCGCCCTTGGAGGGGGGCGGTAAACGCGTGGTTGCTTTGGAAAATGGAAAAAAGAGAAACGGTTCGAATCAAGCGGTTATTGATTTAGAACCAGCCAAAGCCGAAAAAGCCGTCCACCTGCGCCAGCAGGATGAAGAACATCACGATCGGGCAGATCCACTTGATGCAGAAGCCCCAGAAGCCGTGGATCCCGCCGGAGTAGCCGGAATCGATCTCCTGATGGAAGAACTTGGGCTTCAGCTCCCAGCCGACCATGATCGACATGAGCATCGCGCCGAGCGGCATCATGACGCCCTCAGACCAGACGTCCATGAAGTCCAGCCAGCAGTCGTTCCAACCGGCGACCGCATCCTCGCCCTGACCGAAGAACTGCCAGGGGGCGAAGCCGTTGCTGCCAAGACCGTCCGCCGCGACGAGGCAGGCGATGGCCGTGATGATGACGCAGACGAGCGTGACCGTGCGCGGGCGGCTGGGCTCCTTGCCCTTCGCCGAGGCGCGGTCGATGAACGTGACGGAGACCGCCTCGATCAGGGAGATCGCGGAGGAGATCGCCGCGATCAGAACGAGCAGGAAGAAGATGATGCCGAACAGACCGCCGATGGCGCCCATGTTCTGGAACACGTCCTGCAGCGTGCTGAACAGCAGGCCGGGGCCGTTGAGCTTGATGTCGCCGACCGCCATGCCCTGGTTGATGCCGTTGGCAACGGCGGCGGGAATGACGGCGAGACCCGCCATCAGCGCGACGAGCGTATCGGAGATGACGATGATGAGAGAGTTCTTCGGCAGATTTTCCTTCTTGTCGAGGTAAGAGCCGTAGGTGATCATCGCGCCCATCGCGAGCGACAGCGAGAAGAACATCTGCCCGCCTGCCGTAGCCAGGACGGAGACGATGTTCGGAGCCTCCGCAATGAAGCCCTTCTTGACCGCGTAGCCGGGCACGAACATAAACTTCAGACCCTCGCCCGCGTTCGGCAGCGTCCAGGCCTTGACGATGATGATGACGAGCATCACGAACAGCGCCGGCATACCGACGGTGTTGAACTTTTCGATGCCGCCGCCGACGCCGTTGAGGTTGATGAACCAGCAGATGAGCATGAACAGCACCATCATGCCGATCTGCAGCATGGGGCTCGTGAGCATCGCGCCGAAGCTCTCGCTGCCGGGCATACCGGCAAACAGTCCCTTGACGTTGATGATGATGTACCAGATGCAGTAGCCGCCGAGCACCGAATAGAACGTCATGATCAGAAACGGCGCGATGATGGCGAGCCAGCCGATCCACTTGAATTTCTTCGAGACCGCCTTATAGGCGTTCACCGGACCGAAGCCCGTCATTCTGCCGAGCGCCAGCTCGCCGAGCATGATCGCGAAGCCGACGAAGACCGCCAGCGCCAGATAGACCAGCAGGAACGTGAAGCCGCCGCAGGCGCCCATCTTGTACGGGAAGCCCCAGATGTTGCCCAGACCGACCGCAGAGCCGATGGCGGACATCAGGAACCCCAGGTTCGAACCAAACGAACCGCGTTGGTTGGTTGCGTTGTTGTCCATGTTTTGCCTCCATATCTCAATAATGTTTTCGGGCGAACCTGTGTGTCCGCCCGCTCTCCACTCAAATTGTAAGGTCCATGATTGAGAAAAACAAGCAAATTATGAACATTTTGTAAATCTTAGCGGGTTCTTAGCGAAACGCAGGCTGATGCTCCCTCGAGCTGCAAAAACGGGTTCATCGCTCAACGTGGGTTTTGGGCGCGTGGTCATGTGCCTTACAGGCGTCAGCCGCATCCGAGTCCCTGCGGCAACGCGAAATTTCAAGACCCTGCGGGAAAGGCGCGATGTGGGCATCGCGCCCTACGGAGACGGGGTCTTCCCATCGTAGGGCGCGGTGCCCACACCGCGCTGTTCTGATTGATTTCTGCTCCCTTGTTCTGGGGTACGGGTGCTGTTTGTGCCTATATCTCAAATCCAAATTGACTCTCTAATAAAAACAAGGCAGCCCTGTATCTTTGAAATTGTCTCAGGTCAATGCGCTCCTGCAGGGCGGGGAACAAAAGTTCGTTCGCATCTCCGTCGATCGCAGCGTTGATGATTGCCTCGCTTCGCCGCAAGAGTTGTTCCGCATTCGCGTTGACCCACTGTTCCGCCGCTTTCCGCGAAGTTTCAAACACCACCAAATTGACACGATAATCTTTCGCGTAAAGCGTCATCGTGCTCGACACGTTGAAGCGTTTGTTGATGATTCTGTTCAACCGTTTTCGCTCTGTCCCGAGCTGCTTTGCATCAAATCGTTCTGTGATTTGTATCAATTCCCGTACAGCGCCGCTTTCCGATGTCTCCAGAAACAGATAGGCTGATTTATCTATCATCTGTCCGAGCTTGCCCTGCGAGACATTGGCAATCCTATTTTGCGGAACGGGAAATGCAAGCGGATTTGCATAGGTTTTGAGCATCCGTGATTCGCTGCGTACATACAGCAAGTACGCCAAGGTTTCTATCGCTGCAGCAATAACCAGCGCCGCTGAGAAGCGCCATTGTCCGGAGTTTAGAACTGCCAGCCCGATGGCAAGGATCAGCTCACTCATCAGTAGACATATCCACACGGTTTCCAGTACAGCAGCTCTTTTGAGGCGTAACAGATACGTTCGAACATTCATGCGCACGCACCCCCAACCGGCATCATCACATGTTTCTATTATTAATATACCAAACGCCGTCTTCCTTTTCAACAACAGCGCCCTTCCGACTCAGAAGGGCGCTGTAGGCATTTCGTTTACTTTCTGTGGATCGCCTTCATGCGGAGGCTGTGGTCGAGGATGCGCTTGCGGATGCGGAGGCTCTTCGGCGTGACCTCGAGGAGTTCATCGTCCGCGAGGAACTCCAGGCATTGCTCCAGACTGAGCTGGCGCGGCGGGACGAGACGGAGGGCCTCGTCGCTTCCGGCGGCGCGCATGTTGGTCAGCTGTTTTTTCTTGCAGACGTTCACGCTGATGTCCTCGGCCTTCGGGCAGACGCCCACGACCATGCCCTCATACACGGGCACGCCCGGTCCGATGAAGAGCTGGCCGCGCTCCTGCGCGTTGAACAGGCCGTAGGTCACGCTCTCGCCGGTCTCGAACGCGACGAGAGAGCCCGTGCTGCGGCGCTGCAGATCGCCCTTGTAGGGGGCGTAGGAATCAAAGACGGAGGCCATGATGCCCTCGCCCTTGGTGTCCGTGAGGAACTCGTTCCGGTAGCCGAAGAGACCGCGGCTCGGCACGAGGAAGGTCACGCGCGTGCGCTTGCCGATGGGCAGCATCTCCTGCAGCTCGCCGCGGCGGGCGGAAACCTTTTCGATCACGGCGCCGACCGCCTCCGTCGGCACGTCCGCGACCAGGCGCTCGATGGGCTCGCATTGCTTCCCGTCGATCGTCTGATACAGCACGCGCGGGGGAGAGACCTGGAATTCATAGCCCTCGCGGCGCATCGTCTCGATGAGGATGGAAAGGCTCATCTCGCCGCGCCCCGCGACGTTGAACGAGTCCGTCGCGTTTTCGATCTCGGTCACGCGCAGGCTCACGTCCTTTAAAGTCTCGCGCATGAGCCGCTCGCGGATCTGGCGGCTCGTGACATACTTGCCCTCGCGCCCGGCGAAGGGGCCGTCGTTGACGGAGAAGGTCATCTCCAGCGTCGGCGCGCTGATCTTCACAAATTCGATGGGCTCGACGCAGTCGGTCGCGCAGATCGTGTCGCCGATCGTGATGTCGCCGATGCCGGACATGGCGATGATATTGCCGGCGGAGGCCTCTGTGACGGGCGCGCGGTTCAGGCCCTCGAACTGGTACATGCTCACGGCCTTGGCCTTTTTCGGCGCGGCGTCCGGCGCGTGGTAGTTGCAGACGGCGATCTCCTGATTCTGGCGGATCGTGCCGCGCTCGATGCGCCCGATCGCAATGCGTCCGACGAACTCATTATAATCGATGCTGCTCACGAGCATCTGGAAGGGTGCCTCGGTGTCCATCTCCGGCTCGGGGATATAATCGAGGATCGTGTCGAACAGCGGGCGGAGGTCCTTGCCCTCCACCTCGGGGGAGTAGCTCGCCGTGCCCTGTCTGCCGGAGCAGAAGAGCATCGGGGAGTCGAGCTGCTCATCCGTCGCGTCAAGATCCATCAGCAGCTCCAGCACCTCGTCGATGACCTCGTGGATGCGCTGGTCGGGACGGTCGATTTTGTTCACGACCACGATCACGCGGTGCCCCAGCTCCAGCGCCTTCGAGAGCACGAACCGCGTCTGCGGCATGGGTCCCTCGGCGGCGTCCACGAGCAGGATGACGCCGTTGACCATCTTCAGCACGCGCTCGACCTCGCCGCCGAAGTCGGCGTGGCCCGGGGTGTCGACGATGTTGATCTTCGTGTCGCCATAGCGGACGGCGGTGTTCTTGGCGAGGATCGTGATGCCGCGCTCGCGCTCCAGATCGTTGGAGTCCATGACGCGCTCGACGACCTCCTGGTTTTCACGGTATACGCCGCTCTGCTTGAGCATCTCGTCCACGAGCGTGGTCTTGCCGTGGTCGACGTGGGCGATGATGGCGACGTTTCTCAGCTTGTCCATTGGGATCACTCTTTCATTGGAATCTGTTTCTTCACACAAACGTGTATTGTAGCATCAACCCTTTGAAAATGCAATAGTTTTTCGGCTTTACAATGTGCCGCCGCCATGATAAAATAGCTCGTACTATTTTCAAGGAGCAGATCGATATGCAGGATTCCGGCTTTTTCGCGCTCATCAGCCGCATGAAATACATCGGGCGCTGGGGACTCATGCGCAGCGCCATCCCCGAAAACGTGCAGGAGCACAGCCACGAGGTGGCCGTGTTCGCCCACGCGCTGGGCGTCATCTCCCGCGACGTGCTGGGGAAGGAATGCGACGTCAACGCCCTCGTGACGCAGGCGCTTTTCCACGACGCGAGCGAGATCTTTACTGGGGATCTGCCGACGCCGATCAAGTATCATAACAAAGAGATCACACACGCCTACCACGAGGTGGAGCATCTGGCGGTGGAAAAGCTCATCGCCATGCTGCCGGACGAGATGCAGGGCGCCTACCGCGCGGCCATGACGGAGTCGCCGCTCGTGAAGGCAGCGGACAAGCTCTCGGCGTACGTCAAGTGCATCGCCGAGCGCCGCGCCGGAAACGACGAATTCCTGGCCGCCGAAAAGCAGACGCGCGCCGCGCTCGAACGCATGGCGCTGCCGGAGGTGGACTATTTTCTGGCGCACTTCATCCCGGCGTTCGAAAAATCGCTCGATGAATTTGAAATGATGTAAGGAGGCTTCTCTATGCGTGCTATCGTCACCGTGATCGGCAAAGACAAGGTCGGCATCATCGCGAGCGTCTGCGATATCCTCGCGCGCTATGGCGTGAACGTGCTCGACATCAGTCAGACCGTTCTGCAGGAATATTTCACCATGATCATGCTCGTGGACGCCTCGGCGTGCACGGTACCCTTCGGCGAGCTTGCCAGGCTCCTCGACGCCGAGGGGCAGGAGCGCGGTCTGCAGATCCGCGCCCAGCGGGAAGAAGTGTTCAACGCCATGCACAGAATCTGAGGCGCCGCCATGATCCAGAGAAATGAGATTTTACAGACGATCGAGATGATCGACCAGCAGCATCTCGACATCCGCACGATCACGATGGGCATTTCGCTGCTCGACTGCGCGGATACGGACATCGACAGAAGCTGCGCCAAGGTCTATGACAAGATCTGCCGCCTCGCGGGGAACCTAGTGAAGACCGGCGAGGATATCGAAGCCGAATTCGGCATCCCGATCGTGAACAAGCGCGTCTCCGTCACGCCCATCGCCCTCGTCGGCGCGGGCACGGGGGCAAGGAACTACGTTCCCTACGCCAAGGCGCTCGACCGCGCGGCAAAGGAGATCGGCGTGAACTTTTTGGGCGGCTTTTCCGCCCTCGTGCAGAAGGGCGCGACGGCCTCTGACCGTGTGCTCATCGATTCCATCCCCGAGGCGCTGAGCGAGACGGACTTTGTCTGCTCCAGCGTGAACGTCGGCTCCACCCGCGCGGGGATCAACATGGACGCCGTCGCCGAAATGGGCCGCGTCATCAAGCGCGCCGCCGCGCTCACCGCAGACAATGGCGGCATGGCCTGCGCCAAGCTCGTCGTGTTCTGCAACGCCGTGGAGGACAACCCCTTCATGGCTGGCGCGTTCCACGGCGTGGGCGAGCCGGAGTGTGAGATCCATGTCGGCGTTTCGGGTCCCGGCGTCGTCGAGCACGCGCTGAAATCCGTGCGCGGGCAGAGCTTCGACGTCGCGGCGGAGACCATCAAAAAGACCGCCTTTCGCATCACGCGCATGGGGCAGCTCGTCGCGCAGGAGGCGGCGCACCGGCTCGGCGTGCCGTTCGGCATCGTCGATCTCTCGCTTGCGCCGACGCCCGCCGTGGGCGACAGCGTCGCGGCAATTTTGGAGGAGCTGGGGCTCGAGTCCGTCGGCGCGCCCGGCACGACGGCGGCGCTCGCCATGCTCAATGACGCCGTGAAAAAAGGCGGCGTGATGGCGTCGAGCCACGTCGGCGGGCTTTCGGGCGCGTTCATCCCGGTCTCCGAGGACGCGGGCATGATCGCCGCCGCCGAGGCGGGGAAGCTCACGATTGAGAAGCTCGAGGCCATGACCTGCGTCTGCTCGGTCGGGCTCGATATGATCGCCGTTCCCGGCGACACGACCGCCGAGACGATCTCCGCCGTCATCGCGGACGAGGCCGCCATCGGCATGGTGAACAACAAGACCACCGCCGTGCGCATCATCCCCGCGCCCGGCAAGACCGTGGGCGACCGCGTGGACTTCGGCGGCCTGCTCGGCACGGCGCCGGTCATGCCGGTGAACGACTGCAGCCCGGCGGCCTTCGTCGCCCGCGGCGGACGCATCCCCGCGCCGCTGCATTCGCTCAAGAATTAATACGTTCGCCGTAGGGCGGGCGCCCGTGGCCCGCCGCCGACATTCGACGCACAAACGGCGGGGCACAGGTCCCCGCCCTACACGATGAAAGGAACCGTATATGACACAGGAAAAAATGGACCGCATCAGCGAGCTGACGCGCATCTCCCGCGAGCGGGAGCTGACCGAGGCGGAGAAGACCGAGCGGCAGGCGCTGCGCGAGGAATATCTCGCCGAATGGCGCCGCGGCACGCTCGAGACGCTCGAGAGCCTCCGCATCGAAAACCCGGACGGCACCATCGTCCCGCTGAAAAAGAAGAAGAAATAACATGCCGCAGGGGAGAGCCGAAAAAGCTCTCCCCTGCGGCATGTTTTGTTTTCAATGGAACCAGTGGAATATGTCTGCTTTTTCCCAGAAGGTCTCTTCCTTTGCAAAGAGCGTCTGGATATCGAGATCCTCAAAGCCCTCCGACCATTCGACCTCGGCGTCGGCGATCCACGCCTGCACGAGCGACGTGTAGATGGCCTGCGCCGCGTCCGAGCGCAGGAGGTAGGGCGTGCCGTCCTCGTTATAGTCCAGCACATCGTCGCCCGTCGTGGGGATGCGCAGGATCACGTGATAGCCGTGCTCCGTCTGCACCGGCTCCGGCGTGATCTCGTAGGGCTGCAGCTGCGCGCTCGCCGTCTCAAAGGCCGCGTCCATCTGTCCCGCGGTGAAGCAATAGCCGCCCGGGTACTGCTCCGCGCCGGGGTCCTCGTTGTAGTCGCGCATATAGCGCTCGAACTGCCGCAGCCGCTCCTCCGGGTCCTCGATCTCCTGGATCCGCTCGATCACGCGCTGCGCCCGGTCCAGCTTGCGCTGCAGGGCGCTCTCGTCGATCGGCTCGTTGTTCTCGTCCACGGTGCTGAAGAGGATGTGCTTGACGGTCATATAGCCGTTTTGCGCCACATAATCGTTCAGCTCCTCCTCCGAGAGCTTTTCGCCCTCGGGTCCGAACATCTCCTGGTACAGCAGCAGATAGAGATAGGCGATCTTCGCCTGATAGCGCAGGACGTCGGTGTCGAGATAATATTTGTGCAGCAGCTCGCCTGCCTCCTCCTCGGAGGGGATGCTGAAGCTGTCCAGTGATTCCTGCAGCGACTGCTCGACGTACGCCGCGCCCTCTTCGCCCAGCTCCAGCCCATAGTCCGCCGCCTTGGCCTCCAGCGAGTGGAACTGTTTTTCGTTCTTCAGGACCGTATTGCGCAGCATGTCGGCATAGGTCTCGCCGGTCTCGGCGTCATTGACCGCGTTCCAGTCCTCGATCGCGGTCACGCCCGCCTCGTCGGCCAGATCCTTCGCCGTGGAGCACAGCCAGAAGGCGTACTCGTCCCAGCGCACCTCCGTGCCGTCGATCTTCATCACGACCATGTCGGGGCTGTAGGCGTCCATCACGCGCTGACCCGGGTCGGCGTTCAGCGCGTCCTCGGAATAGCTGCGCACCTCCGTGCCGCCGGCGCAGCCGGAGAGCGCGCCCAGCAGCAGCGCCAGCGCCAGAGCGATCGACAAATAGCGTTTCATACGAAAGAGCTCCTTTTCAAAATCAGTCCGGGGTCTTTTCTGTGGCCGCCCATGCGGCGATGAACGCGCGCGCCTCTTCGATCACGCGCTTGGGATTTTTCAGCTTCAGCGTCACGCCGGGCTTCGCGCCCGCGTCCACGCGCAGCCGCCCCTTGAACTGCGGCTGGGCGTACAGCGCCGACACGCGCTCGAGGTCGAAGTCCTCCAGCAAAAAGCGCAGCGCGCCGCTTTTCTGCGCGATGTCCGTCACGCCGACGGCACCGGCCTCGCCGCGCAGCAGCGCCACCTGCACGAGACTGTGCACCTGCGGCGGCGGATCGCCAAAGCGGTCGATGATCTCGTCCATCAGATCGTCCGCCTCGGGCTCCGTGCGCACGAGCGCGATGCGTCGGTAGAGATCCATGCGCTGCTCCTGCGAGGGGACGTAGGTCTCCGGGATGTTTGCCGAGACGGCGAGATCCGCCGCGCACTCGGCCTTCTTGACCGGCTTTTCGCCGCGCTCCTCGAGCACGGCCTCCTCCAGGAGCTTCAAATACATGTCATAGCCGACGTCGATCAGCGAGCCGCTCTGGTCCGCGCCGAGCAGATTGCCCGCGCCGCGGATCTCCAGATCGCGCATCGCGATGCGAAAGCCGGAGTTGAACTCGGCGAATTCCCGGATCGCGGCGAGCCGCTTTTCCGCGTTCTCGTTCAATACTTTGCCACGCCGGAACGTCAGATATGCGCTCGCGCGGCGGTTGGAGCGGCCCACGCGGCCTCGGAGCTGGTGAAGCTGGGCAAGCCCCATCTTGTCCGCGTCCTCGATGATCAGCGTGTTCACGTTCGGGATGTCGATGCCGGTCTCGATGATCGTCGTGCATACGAGCACCTGCGTTTTTCCCTCGGCGAGATCGGTCATCGCGGCGGAGAGCTCATCCTCCGACATCCTGCCGTGCGCCACGCCGATCGAAACGCCGTCCATCATCTGCATCAGCCGCGCCGCCGTGCGCTCGATGTTGTCGATGCGGTTGTGCAGGTAGTACACCTGCCCGCCGCGCTGCAGCTCGCGCCGCATCGCGTCCACGAGCACGTTCCAGTCGTGCTCCATCACAAAGGTCTGCACCGGCATCCGGTCGTGCGGCGGCTCCTCGAGCGTGGACATGTCGCGGATGCCCGAGAGCGCCATGTTCAGCGTGCGCGGGATCGGCGTTGCCGAGAGCGTCAGCACGTCGACATCCTTCCGGAGCTCCTTGATGTGCTCCTTGTGCGCCACGCCGAAGCGCTGCTCCTCGTCCACGACGAGCAGACCGAGATTTTTGAATTTCACATTCTTCTGCAGCAGCTTGTGCGTGCCGATCACGACGTCGCAGGCGCCGCTTTCCATCTCGGCGAGCACGGCGCGGCTCTGCGCCGGGGTGCTGAAGCGCGAGAGCATCCGGATCTCCACCGGGAAGCCGAAAAAGCGCTGCGTCGCGGTGTTGAAGTGCTGCTGCGCCAGCACCGTCGTCGGGACCAGGATCGCCGCCTGCTTGCCGTCGAGCACACATTTCATCACGGCCCTGAGCGCGACTTCGGTCTTGCCGTAGCCCACGTCGCCGCACAGCAGCCGGTCCATCGGCACCGGGCGCTCCATGTCGTTTTTGATCTCACGGATGCACCGGAGCTGATCCTCCGTCTCGAGATAACCGAACCGGGCCTCAAACTCCGTCTGCCACGGCGTGTCGGGCAGAAAGGCGTGGCCCTCGGTCCTGGCGCGCGCGGCATAGAGCTGTGTCAGCTCGCGCGCAAGATCCTTCGCCTTGGCCTTGGCGCGGCTTTTCGTGCGCGACCAGTCCGCACCGCCCATCTTTGAGAGCTTCACGGGGTGATCCTCGCCCGCGCCGATGTATTTCGATACCATGTCGAGCTGCGTCGCCGGGACATAGAGACTGTCCGTCCCGGCAAAGCAGATCTTGATATAGTCCTTGACCGTGCCGTCCACCGTCATCTGCACGATGCCGGCAAAGCGTCCGATGCCGTGGATCTCGTGCACCACGAGATCGCCCACGGTGAGATCGGTATAGCTCTGCAGCTTCTCGCGGTCGCTTCTCGCCTTGCGGCGGCTGCGGCGCATGCCGGAGGCGGCGATCTGCGTATCGGTCAGGATCGCGAGCTTCCCGTGCGGATATTCCAGTCCCGCCGAGAGACTGCCCGCCGTGATCACGCATTGCCCCGGCGCGGGCAGCGTCTTCGGGTGCTCCAGCGCGCGGGCATGCACGCCGCGCTCCTGCAGCACGTTCTGCAGCAGCTCCGCGCGCCGCCTGTCGCCCGCCAGCACCACCACGCGAAAGTCCATCGAGAGATAGTGCGCGATGTCGCCCGCCGCCGTCTGCACGCTGCCGCCGTAGCTCGGCAGCTGCTTGACCACGATGCCGCACACGGCCTTCGGGTCGACGGGATAGCGTCCCAGCGTGAAGCTGTCGGCATACATCAGCGCGTAGTCCGCGACGCGGCGGACCGCGTCGCTCCACGGCTGACAGAACTGGTCCGCGCGCGCGGCGAGCGTGCCGGACGCCATCAGCTGCGCCACGTCCTCGCCGAGGAGCTTCAAGTATTCCTTCGCGCGGTCGGCACAGCGCCCCGGCTGGTCGAGCAGCACGACGGCGTCCGGCGCGAGATAGCTCAGCGCGGTGGAAAATTCGGAATAGATCACGCCCATATAGCGGTCCGCCGCCGGGAGCAGTCCGCCGCCGGAGAGCTTTTCGCCGTCGGCGCGCAGCGTCTGGGCCAGAGCCGCCGCCACGGGCGCGTTTTTGCGCTTTGCGGCGCGTTCACTCAGCGCCGTGAGTTTATCCCCCAGAGCAGCCGCACCGCCGGGATAGAGCGTTGTGAGCGTTTCTGCGGCGGGCAGGATGCTGCAGCGGGGAAGACTGTCCGTGCGGCGCTGGCTCTCGATGTCGAAGCGGGACATCGAGTCGATGTCGTCGCCCCAGAACTCGATGCGGATCGGCGCGAGATCAGCGGGGGAGAACAGATCCAGGATCCCGCCGCGGCGGGAAAACTGTCCCGGACCCTCGACCTGCTGCGTGCGCACATAGCCGCAGCGCAGCAGCGCGTCCTCCACGTCCTCCGGCGGCACCGTCGCGCCGTCCTCGATCGTGAACGAGACCTGCCGCAGCTTTTCTGGCGGGATCGCGCGCTGCAGCAGCCCCGCCACCGTCGCGACCACGACGGGCGCCTCTCCGGTGAGCAGCCCGTGCAGCGCGCTCAGCCGCTTCTGCTCGGTCTGGCGGGAAACGCTCTCCGCCGTATAGAACGTATAGTCGCGCGCCGGCAGCAGCGGCACCTCGCGCTCCAAAAGCGCGGCCGCGTCGCGCGCAAAGATCTCCGCTGACGCGTCATCCGGACACACCACGAGCACGCTGCGCTCCGTCGTGCGTGACACGACCGCCGCCAGATGTGCCCGGGACGCCGCCGGAAGACCGGAAAACAGCGTCGGAAGCTGTCCGCCCTCGATCAATGCCCGCAGCGCGGGCGTCTCCGGCGCATGGAACAGCTCCGATGCCTCGAATGCAGTCAGCATTCCGTTCACCTGCCTTTTTTTAACCATCATGAAATTTAATTATATCACAACAGGGCAAAAAAGCAAACGAAAAGCGTCTGCGTCAAGCGGCGCACCTTGAATGTTTCCAGCATCTGTGATATACTTTTATGCAAGATTTTACTTTTTGACGGAGGAAACGATATGCTTTTTCAGAGAGACAAGCTCTTCTGCGAGATCAGCCCCACGACCTATGCCATCTCTCTGCAGAAGGAGATCCTAAAGCGTCACATCCAGAACGCGCGCAGCAAGGAGCGCTTTGCATCCCAAAAGCAGACCGAAAAGCTCGCCAATCTGGTCTCCAGCCATGACAACGGTCTGATCAAGCGCGGCAGGGGCATCGATCCCGTCCTGCAGGAAAACAAGGCCGTGAACATTGATCTTGCCTGCCGGCAGCTCAACGGTCTGCTCATCCGCCCGGGCGAAACTTTCTCCTTCTGGCGGGTCGTCGGCAAGACGACCAAGCGCAAGGGCTATCTGGACGGACGCGTGATCGTCGGCGGCAAACTGCAGCCGGGGCTCGGCGGCGGGCTTTGCAATCTCGGCAACACGATCCATCTGCTGGTGCTGCACAGTCCCATGACCGTCACGGAGTTTCACAGCCATTCCGACGCGCTGGCGCCCGATCACGGCAAGCGCGTGCCCTTCAGCTCCGGCACCTCCGTGAGCTATAACAACATCGACTATCGCTTCCGCAACGATACGGATCAGACGGTGCAGCTCTGTCTCTGGTGTGAAAACGAGCGCCTGTACGGCGAGCTGCGCAGCGAGCGCGCGTTTCCCTGGCGCTATGCGCTCGTGGAGGAGGACCACCACTTCCAAAAGGAAGGGAACAAGTATTACCGCGTCTCCAGGATCTATTGCGAGCGGCTCGACGCCGAGACCGGCGCGTTCATCGACCGGGAGCTTGTGCTCGATAACCATTCCGAGGTCATGTTCGACTATGATCTCATCCCGCCGGATCAGATTCGACCCGCGGAGAAATAAAAGAAACCAGTCTCAGACCGCATTCACACGGTGAGACTGGTTTTTTTACGCCTGTTCCATATAGTCACATACAAAATCGATCGCGCTGCGGATATCGTCTCCGAAGCAGCCGTCGAAGAACGCGCTGCCGATCGTAAAGCCCCACGCGCCGGTCTGCTTTACCTCGCGCAGCCGCTCCACGCTGTTCACGCTCCCGGCGATCACCACCGGCGCGTCCACACCCGCGACGACCGCGCGGTTGAGCGCCGCCGCGTCGCCCGTGTAGCGATACCCCAGCAGGTCGATCCCATAGACGCCGCGCTCCAGATAACGCTTCGCCTCGGCGATCATGCCCTCCGCCGTTCCGTTCAGGATCGAGGGCCGCTCCGTCACCTCGCCGACGAACGGCATGTACTTCAGATCATTCTCGCGGCAGAAATCGCGGATCGCATCGGAATAGATCGTCCCCATCAGAATGTCGCAGCCGCACGCCGCCGCAAGCGCCGCGCCGCGCATGCATTCCGCTTCCGAATAGGCCACGACCTCCAGCGCCGTCTGCTTTCCGCAGTCCTGCATCCGCCGGAACAGCGCCTGCATCTTCTCCGGCGCGAGCCCCTCCTCCTTGAAGCCCCAGAGCTCGGCTTTGGAGGCTTTGCAGGCTTCAAAAATCTCGGGCGCGTTCTCCACCGTCCTGTCATTATAGGTGAGCATCACGATCAGCTTTGGTGTTTGCATGGCTCTGAGACCTTCTTTTCTTTGCTGTATAAAAGCAATATAGCATATTTTACTGAAAAAGGCATCTCTTTTTTTATCCCGCACGCTGACGCTATACATATTTAATATTTAGTATTGCTTTTCAACAGGGAATCTGCTATAATTATTCAGTCATACTATCGCTATTTTTCTGAAAGGGGGCGACCGTCTGTGAATTCTCTCAATGAGATCTGGCAGAGCGTCATGGAGCTCATCTCCGGCGAGCTGACGCAGACCGCCGTCAAGACCTGGTTTTCCGACTGCACGCCGATCGAGATCTCCGACAACGTGCTCGTCGTGCATACGACCAGCGATTTCAAGCGCGATATCATCCACACGCGCTTTGAGGAGCTGATCTGCGGCGCGCTGTATGAGCTGTTCTCGGCGCCGATCGAGCTGAAGATTCTCGCCGGAAACGACGAGCTCGTCGAATATCAGGAAAAAAAGCCCACCTCTGATGAAATCCCGGAGATGGCGGTCTATACGTTCGACCGCTTCGTCGTCGGTCCCTCCAATAAATTTGCCCACGCTGCCGCCATCGGCGCGGCGCACAATCCCGGCAAGGTCTATAATCCGCTGTTCATCTACGGCAACTCCGGTCTCGGCAAGACGCATCTGCTGCTCGCCATCGGGCAGTATATCCGCGAAAACGATCCCAACGCCGTGATCGTCTATGTCAAGTCCGAGGATTTCACGAACGAGCTGATCCGCTCCATCCAGATCGGCGCCATGGAGCCGTTCCGGCAGAAATATCGCTATGCCGATCTCTTTTTGATGGACGACGTGCAGTTCATTGCCGGCAAGGAGCAAACACAGGAGGAATTTTTCCACACATTCAACACCCTGTATGAGGCCGGAAAGCAGATCGTTATCACGTCCGATCGCCCGCCGATGGAGATGAACAAGCTCGACGAGCGTCTGCTCACGCGCTTTGAGGGCGGCGTGCTGGCGGACGTCCAGCCCCCGGATCTGGAAACGCGCATGGCCATCATCCGCAACAAGGCGGCGCAGTTCGGCATGATCCTCTCCGACGAGGTCGTGAGCTACATCGCCGAGAACATCACGTCCAACGTCCGCCAGCTGGAGGGCGTCGTCAAGCGTCTGACCGCCTATCATGATCTGATGGACTCCACCATCACGGTCGATACCGTCAAGCGCGCGATCCAGGACGTCATCCGCACCGGCGTCTATATCCCGACGCCAGCCGTCATCATCGAGGAGACCGCCCGCTATTACGGTCTCGCGGGTGAAGCGATCCGCGGAAAGAAGCAGAGCAAAAATATCGCCACGGCAAGACAGGTCGCCATGTATCTCATGCGCAATCTCACGAATCTTTCACTCAACGCCATCGGCGCGGAGTGCGGCGGGCGCAATCACGCCACCGTGCTGAGCTCCATCCGCAAGATCGAGGATCTTCTGAAAACCGACCCCAAGATGCCCGGCACGGTACAGGATATCATGAGCAACATCAACTCCAAAAACTGATCCCGTTTTCCACATTTTTCTCATTTTCAACTGTTGAAATCCTGTCGGTCATTTTATGACAAAATCAGGCTGTTTAAAATCAGAAAAACGTTCCACATTTTTTCAAACGTCGATTTCTTTGCTGTTTCAAAGGATTTTTCCACTTTTCCACAATTTTATCATCACTACTGATACTGTGAATTTAAAATTATTTCTTTCTTCAGAGAGAAAAGGTTCAATTTTTTCGGGAGGACGCAACCATGAAATTTTCTTGTGAAAAAGCATCCCTGCAGGCGGCTGCCGTCTCCGCCGCGAGAGCCGCGGCCGGAAAAAGCCCTGTGACCGCGCTCGAGGGACTTTTGATCCAGGCGGGACAGAACGTCCGCGTGACGGGATATGACCTCAAGCGCGCGATCTATACGACCATCGAGGCGGATGTGCAGGAGCCCGGCGCGATCGTTATCAACGCCAGACTCTTCTGTGAGATGCTGCGCCGCATGCCGGACGGCGTCGTCACGGTCTCTGTTCAGGGAGACACGGCGAACGTTCGCTGCGGACGCGCGCATTTTGATGTGATCGGCATGAACGCCGAGGATTACCCGGAGCTGCCGGTCTTCGACCGCGAGAGCGGCGTTTCCTTGCCGCAGGGGATCCTGAAGAAGATGATCAACGAGTGCGCCTTTGCCATCAGCACGAACGAGTCCCGCCCGGTCTATACCGGCGCGCTCTTCGAGCTGGAGAACAGCGTTTTGAACATCGTCGCCGTGGACGGCTATCGTCTGGCGCTGCGCCGCGAGAAGGTCGAGGGCTATGGCGATGACTGCCGCTTCATCGTGCCCGGCACTGCGCTGAGCGATCTGGAGCGCTTCTGCGCTGACGGCGAGGACAAGGTCGAGATGAACGTCGGCGGCAAATACATCTCCTTCCAGATCGGCGAGACCGTGGTCCTCTCGCGTCTGCTGGAGGGCGACTTCCTCAATTATAAAAAGGCGATCCCGGAGCAGTTCCGCGTGACGGTCAAGGTCGACCGCGCCGAGCTCCTTCAGGTCGTCGACCGCGTGTCCCTGATCGTGGATGACAAGGTGCGCACGCCGCTGCGGCTGACCTTCAACAGCGGCGCCATCGATTTTCTGTGCGCCACGCCGGTCGGCAGAGCGGAGGACATGTGTGTTTGCGAAGGCGACGGCAATGGGCTCGAGATCGGCTTCAACGACCGCTATCTCGCCGACGCGCTGAAGGCCGCTCCGGCGGACGAGCTCAACGTCTGCCTGAATACCGGCTCAAGCCCCTGCATCGTTCGGGCGGCTGACGGCGGCGACAGCTTCACCTATATGATCCTGCCGGTCAGACTCCGCGCGGGACAGTAAGGATGTTTCAATGGAAACCATTCAGATCCAAACCGAATATATCAAGCTCGACGCCTTTTTGAAGTTTGCCGCCATGGTCGGGACCGGCGGCGAGGCAAAGCTCGTCATCGCGGACGGACTCGTGCAGGTGAACGGCGAGGTGTGCACCATGCGCGGCAAGAAGCTGCGCGCGGGCGACACCGTCACGTTCGCCGACACGACGCTGCTGGTGGAGCAGGGCTGATGGAGATCCGCCGCATCGCCTTGAACGGCTTTCGGAACTACGAGTTCGCGTCGGCGGAGTTCGCGCCCGGCATCAACGTTATTTCCGGCGAAAACGCGCAGGGGAAGACGAATCTGCTCGAGGCCGTGTATCTGCTCACGGGCGGACGCAGCTTCCGCACGCGCTTTGACCGCGAGCTGATCGGCTTTGACTATTCCGGCGCGGAGATCCTCGCGGACGTCACCGCCCACGGGCGGGAGCAGACCGTGAAGATCGCTCTGCGGCAGGGGCAGCGCAAGCAGATTTTACAAAACGGCGTGAAAAAGACGGGCACGGAGCTGCAGGGCGAATTCGCCGCGGTGCTGTTTTGCCCGAGCGATCTCGATATCATCCGCAGCGGCGCCGCCGAGCGCCGGAAGCTGATGGATCAGGCCATCGTGCAGCTGCGCCCGGGCTATGGCGCGCTTTTGAGCGAGTATCACCGCCTGCAGGAGCAGAAGACCGCCATCCTGAAGGACTGGCACGAAAAGCCCTCGCTGCTCGACACGCTCGATGATTTCTCCAACCAGATGTGCCGCGTATCGGCGCGCATCATCCGCTATCGCGCGGCCTACGCCAGACGGCTCGAGCGCGCTGCAAAGCCGATCCACGCCGACTTTTCCGGCGGGCGGGATGCGCTCGCGCTCGCGTATCAGACTGTCAGCACGGTCACGGATCCGCTCGCCGCGGAAAAGGATATCTATTATGAGATCTGCGAGCATCAGGAGCGCCATCGCCGCGCTGAGCTCGAGAGCGGCCAATGTCTCACGGGCGCGCACAAGGACGATCTCGTCATCTCCGTCAACGGGCAGAGCGCCCGCGCCTTTGCTTCGCAGGGACAGACGAGAACCGCAGCGCTTTCATTAAAGCTGGCGGAGCGCGAGATCTTCCGCGAGGAATTCGACGAATACCCGGTGCTGATGCTTGACGACGTGCTCTCCGAGCTTGACAGCCGTCGTCAGGCGTTCGTCTTAAACCGCATCGGCGGCGGGCAGACGCTTATTACCTGCTGCGAGGACGCGGAGATCACCGCCCGCACAGGCGGGAAGGTCTTCTTCGTGGAAAACGGCGTTATCCGGTGAGGGATCGATATGTATCTGCATTTGGGCAACAATGTGCTGGTGCGCAAAAACAGCATCATCGGCATTTTTGATATGGACACGGCGACATGGTCGAAGCGCACGCGCGATACGCTCGCCATGGTGGAGCAGGCGGGACAGGTGGAAAACGCCGCCGGAGCCGAGCTTCCCAAGTCGCTCGTCATCTGCTCGCTCGGCAGCGGGCAGCGCTATATTCTCTCCCAGCTCAGCCCCGCGACGCTGCAGCGCCGCAGCCGGACGAGCGGACTGGATAATTTGTAAGCAATACCAAGTCAGATTCTTTTGGTTTGACGACGTAGGGCGGGTTGCGCCAGCGCCCGCCGTTTAAATGCTGGAATTTGGTAAGATCGAGGTAGTTTTATGTCAGACATTACGGAAAAGAACATCCAGAGTGCGGAAAGCTATGACGCCAGTCAGATCCAGGTCCTCGAGGGACTGGAGGCGGTGCGCAAGCGTCCGGGCATGTATATCGGCTCGACGTCGGCGTCCGGCCTGCACCATCTGGTGTATGAGATCGTGGACAACTCCATCGACGAGGCGCTCGCGGGCTTCTGCGACCACATCGAGGTCACGATCGAAGCGGGCGACATCATCCGCGTCTCGGACAACGGCCGCGGCATCCCCGTGGATATCCAGCCGCAGACTGGCAAGAGCGCGCTGGAGGTCGTCTTCACGGTGCTGCACGCGGGCGGCAAGTTCGGCGGCGGGGGCTACAAGGTCTCCGGCGGCCTGCACGGCGTCGGCGCGAGCGTCGTCAACGCCCTTTCTGAGTGGCTGGAGGTCGAGGTCCACAAAAACGGCGAGATCCACCAGATGAAGTTCTCCCGCGGCGACATTACGCAGCCAATGACCGTCATCGGCACGACCGGCCGCACCGGCACCACCGTGCGCTTCAAGCCCGATCCCGAGATGTTCGAGGTTTTGGAGTACGACTATGAGACGCTGCACAGGCGCATGCGTGAGCAGGCGTTTTTGAACGCGGGCCTGCGCATCTCCATCACGGACGACCGTCCGCACCGCAATGAGGACGGCTCCTATGCCGAACCCGTCTCCGAGTCCATGTACTACGAGGGCGGCATCCGGGAGTTCGTGTCCTTCATCAACCGCAACAAGACGCCGCTGCATGAAAACGTGATCTACGTCTCCGGTGAGCGCGAGGACTCCGAGGCCGAGATCGCCCTGCAGTATAACGACAGCTATAACGAGAACATCGTCTCGTTTGCCAACAACATCCACACGCCCGAGGGCGGCATGCACGAGACCGGTTTTAAAACGGCGCTCACGCGTGTTCTCAATGCATACGGCAGGAAGGCCGGCATCCTCAAGGAGGGCGACTCCGTCTCCGGCGAGGACTGCCGCGAGGGGCTCACCGCCATCATCTCCGTCAAGCTCACGAACCCGCAGTTCGAGGGCCAGACGAAGGCCAAGCTCGGCAACTCCGAGATGCGCACGCTCGTCGACAGCATCCTGCAGGACAAGCTCACGGTCTTCCTGGAGGAAAATCCCGCCGTCGGCAAGGCGGTTTTGGACAAGGCGCTCACCGCCGCCCGCGCCCGCGAGGCAGCCAGAAAGGCGCGCGAATCCGTGCGCCGCAAGACCGGGCTCGACTCCGGCCAGATGCCGGACAAGCTGCAGGACTGCAACGAGCGCGACCCGAGCCTCTGCGAGATCTATATCGTCGAGGGCGATTCCGCCGCCGGCTCCGCTATCCAGGGCCGCGACAGCCGCTTCCAGGCGATCCTCGCCATGTGGGGCAAGATGCTGAACGTCGAAAAGGCGCGCGCGGACAAGATCTATGGCAACGATAAGCTCTATCCGCTCATCGTCGCGCTCGGCGCGGGCATCGGCGAGGAGTTCAACATCGAAAAGCTCCGCTATCACAAGATCATCATCATGGCGGATGCCGACGTCGACGGCGCGCACATCCGCACGCTGCTGCTGACGTTCTTCTTCCGCTATATGCGTCCGCTGATCGAAAACGGCTATGTGTATTCCGCCGTGCCGCCGCTGTACAAGCTCTCGCGCGGCAAGCAGCAGCGCGTCGCGTATTCGGATCCGGAGCGCGACCGCGTCAGCGCGGAGCTGCGCGGGGATAACCCGAACGCCAAGGTGGACATCAGCCGCTACAAGGGTCTCGGCGAGATGGACCCGCACGAGCTGTGGGAGACCACCATGGACCCCGAAAAGCGCACGCTGCGCCGCATCACGCTCGACGACGCCGTCGCCGCGGATCAGATCTTCACGGTCCTCATGGGCGAGGAGGTCGCCCCGCGCCGCGAATGGATCGAGTCCAACGCCCAGTACGTCGGCAATCTGGATATTTAAGGGAGGCGAGACCAGATGGCACACAACAGAAGCTATAAGCCGGAGGATATCGCGTTCCCCGACCAGAAGATCACCGAATCCGAGCTCGTGCGCGAGATGCAGACGAGCTATATCGACTATGCCATGTCCGTCATCGTCGGGCGTGCCCTGCCGGACGTCCGCGACGGGCTCAAGCCCGTGCATCGCCGCATCCTCTACAGCATGTATGAAAGCGGTCTGACGCACTCCAACCCCTACAAAAAATGCGCCACCGCCGTCGGCGACGTGCTCGGCAAATACCACCCGCACGGCGACGCCTCGGTGTATGACGCGCTCGTGCGTCTGGCGCAGGACTTCTCCATGCGCTATCCGCTCATCGACGGTCACGGCAACTTCGGCTCCGTGGACGGCGATCCCCCGGCGGCCTACCGTTATACGGAGGCGCGCATGAGCCGCATCTCCGATGAGATGCTGCGCGACATCGACAAGGAAACCGTCGACTGGGATCCGAACTTCGACGAGACCCGCCGCGAGCCCAAGGTCCTGCCCAGCCGCTTCCCGAACCTGCTCGTCAACGGCTCGAACGGCATCGCCGTCGGCATGGCGACGAATATCCCGCCGCACAATCTCACCGAGGTCATCAACGCCTGCGTCTGCGTGCTCGAAAACCCGGATGCCACGGTGCTTGACCTCATGGAGCACATCACCGGTCCCGATTTTCCCACGAAGGGCATCATCCTCGGCCGCTCGGGCATCCGCGCGGCGTACGCCACCGGCCGTGGCAAGCTCACGGTCCGCGCCCGCACGGAATTTGAAGAGTACGGACGCGACCACCGCACGCGCATCATCGTCACGGAGCTGCCGTATCAGGTCAACAAGCGTCAGCTTTTGAAAAACATCGCCGATCAGGTGCGTGAAAAGCGCCTCGAGGGCATCAGCGACCTGCGCGACGAGTCCGACCGCAACGGCATGCGCATGGTCATCGAGCTCAAGCGCGACGCAAACCCGCAGGTAGTCCTCAACCGCCTCTTTGCCCAGACGCAGCTGCAGTCGAGCTTCTCCATCATCATGCTGGCGCTCGTGAACAACCAGAGCCAGCCGAAGATCCTGAACCTGCGCCAGATCCTGGACGAGTATCTCACGTTCCAGGAGGACGTCATCACGCGCCGCACGCAATATGATCTGAAAAAGGCGCTCGAGCGCGAGCATCTGCTGCGCGGCCTGCTGATCGCGCAGGACAATATCGACGAGGTCATCCACATCATCCGCAACAGCTATGACGACGCCAAGCAGAACCTCATGGACCGCTTCGGTCTGGACGACGTCCAGGCGCAGGCGATTCTCGACATGCGGCTCAGAGCGCTGCAGGGTCTCGACCGCGAGAAGCTGCAGAAGGAGTTCGACGAGCTGGAAAAGCGCATCGCGTATTATAACGAGCTGCTCGCCGATCCCGAGAAGATCAAGGGCGTGCTGAAGGAAGAGCTCATCGCCATCCGCGACAAATACGGCGCGCCGCGCAAGACCGAGATCCAGGACGTTGAGAACGAGATCGATATCGAGGATCTCATCGAGGAGGAGCAGTGCGTCTTCACGCTCTCCCACGGCGGCTATATCAAGCGTGTGCCCGCCGACGAATACACCGCGCAGCGCCGCGGCGGCAAGGGCGTGCGCGGGCAGAGCCTGCGCGACGAGGACTATGTGGAGACGGTCTTCACCGCCTCGACGCACGACTTCATCCTCTTCTTCACGAACACGGGCAAGGCGTACCGCCGCAAGGGCTATCAGATCCCCGAGGGCAGCCGCGCCGCCCGCGGCACGAATATCGTGAACCTCATCCCCGTCGAGCCGGGCGAGCGCGTGAGCGCGATGCTGCACTTCCGCGAGACGGACGAGGAGAGCTTCCTCTTCTTCGCCACGAAGAACGGCACCGTCAAGCGCACGGCGGTCTCACAGTTTAAAAATATCCGCAGCAACGGACTCCGCGCGCTGAATCTCGATGAGGGCGACGCGCTCGTGAACGTCATGGGCACGACGGGCGAGGATAAGATCCTGCTCGCCACGCGCGACGGTCTCGGCATTTGCTTTGCCGAAACGGATGTCCGCGCCATGGGCCGCCAGGCCACGGGCGTGCGCGGCGTCACGCTGCGTGACGGCGACTGCGTCGTCGGCGCCGAGGTCGCGCGCGAGGGCATGTTCGTCCTCTCCATCACGGAAAACGGCTACGGCAAGCGCACCGCCATGGAGGAATACCTGCGCGGCGACGAGGTGCAGCGCCGCGGCGGCAAGGGCCGCAAGAGCCACAACGTCACCGACAAGACCGGCGCCGTGGCGGCGATGAAGCTCGTCACCGGCGAGGAGGATCTGCTCAGCGTCTCCGACGACGGCACCATCATCCGCAGCCCGATCTCCGGCATCAGCATCACCGGCCGCGCCGCACAGGGCGTGCGCGTCATGCGCGTGCAGGAGGGGCAGAAGCTCATCTCCGTCGCGCTCACCGAGCACGAGGAAGCCGAAGCCGAAGTCGAAACGACTGCCGAAGCGCCCGAGACCCCGGAGAAGCCGGAAGCATGAAGCAGGTCACGATCTATACCGACGGCGCCTGCTCCGGCAACCCCGGTCCCGGCGGCTGGGCGGCGATTTTGAGATACGGCGCGTATGAAAAGGAGCTCTCCGGCGGCGAGCCGGAGACCACGAACAACCGCATGGAGTTGCTTGGCGCGATCAACGCTCTGCAGGCGCTCCGAGAGCCCTGCGCCGTTGATCTCTATACCGACAGCCAGTATCTCTCCAACGCCATCAATCTCGGCTGGCTGGAAAACTGGAAGAAAAAGAACTGGAAGCGCAAGGACGGCGCGCTGAAAAATGTCGACCTCTGGCAGACGCTGGACGAACTTTTGCAGACGCACAACGTCATATTCCATTGGGTCAAGGGTCACGCGGAGAACGAATATAACAACCGCTGCGACGCGCTTGCGGTTTCGGAGCGGGAAAAATTCGCGTGACCGGACGGGAGAAGGATATGGAACTGGAGCTGCGCCCGATGAAGGGCGAGAAATATGAGACGTTCCTGCAGCGGAATCTGAGCCGCTATGCGCAGGAGCTGCTGCTTACCCAGAAGACCGAAAACGAGCAGCACGCGCTCACCGAGGCGCAGGGCGCGCTGGAGGAGGTGCTCTCCGGGGGACAGGACACGCCGCTGAACTATCTGCTCACGGCGGAGGATCCGTCCGGGGAGCCCGTCGGCGAGGTCTGGTGCGACACCACCGAGCCCGAGACCGTGTTCATCAATGATTTCTATGTCTATCCCGCGCACAGGCGGCAGGGCTGCGCCGACGCGATGCTCCGCGCCGTGGAGGAAATCGCCGTTCAGGGCGAATTTGCGCGCGTCATGACGCATGTCTATCACGCCAACAAGATCGCCGCCGCATTTTTCACCAAGCGGGGCTATCTTCCCGTCGGCGGGGAAAAGGACGGAACGCTCTTTCTGGAGAAGAAGCTGTAGCGCTTCAGGAGGGATCTCTACATGAAATATTGCAGTCATTGCGGCAATCAGCTGCTCGATGCGGCGATCGTCTGTCCGCACTGCGGCTGTGCCGTTGTGCCGATGGGAAGAGGCGTCGCCGCCGCGGAGCCGGATATCCCGAGCACGGGACTGAACATCCTGGCGTTTCTGTTTCCGCTCATCGGTCTGATCCTGTATCTCACGGAAAAGGACAAAACGCCGATCAAGGCCAATGCCATCGGCAAATGGGCGTTGATCAGCGTGATCGTGAGCGTCGCGCTCAGCATCCTGTTTACGATCCTGTGGGTCGTGTTCATCGGTGTGATGGCGTTTGCGTTCGGCTAAAAAGCCGGGAAAGGAGACCTGCCCCATGAAATACTGTACCCATTGCGGCAACCAGCTGCTGGACGAGGCTATCGTCTGTCCGAAGTGCGGCTGCGCGGTCGACCCCGTGGCAAGGAGCTTTGCGCCCTCCGAGCCGGACGTGCCGTCCACGGGGATGAACGTGCTGGCGTTTTTCCTGCCGCTCATCGGTCTGATCCTGTATCTCACGGAAAAGGATAAAACACCCGTCAAGGCCAAGGCCATGGGCAAATGGGCCCTGATCGGCTTTTGCGTCGGGATCGGTGTGTATATTTTGCTCAATGTATTGACCGTCGTTTTCTTTATGGCGATGGATGCGGCGGCTGTGATCCCGATCCTATAAAAAACGCTTCCTGCTGTGATCCGAGCAGGAAGCGTTTTTTTGCATCTATTATGCCGTTTTTCCGGCGTTCTGCATGAACTTGCGCAGGAAGCCGGAGCCGAATTTTTCGTCAAAGAAATTCAGCACGCTGCGCGTTGTGGTCAGCACCTTGGGATTACCCAGCCAGTAGCGCTCGAGAATGTCCATGTCGACGCGGTTGAGCACCTTGGCCACGCCCGTGATCGTCACGTAGGCGTCGTCGATTTTCCCGAGCAGCTTCCACTTGTCGGGGAAGAGGTCGAACGGGGAGACCAGGTACAGCAGCGTCCCCAGCAGATCGAGCTTTCTGCCGCTCGGCACGTCGCGGTCGGTCACGAGCTTCGCGAGCAGATAGACCAGATCCGGCGCGGTGAGCACGATGTCCGTGCCCGTCTGGCCGAGAATGGGGGAGAGCTTGTCACAGCCCGCGTTGTGGATCGTTTTGAAAAACCGGTCAAAGCCGGAGTCGGTCGTGAAAATTTCAGCCTGCTGCATATTTTTTCCTCCTGTCGGATGTCTGGTGTCCGAAAAATCGTCGTTTCTATTATACCCCGTATTCGAAAAACTGCAACACTTTTCATCAAACCGATTGCCAAGTGATGAAAACCTGGCGTATAATGAAGAAAATACAGAGCTTAAGGAGAGGTACAATGCTTCGATTTTTTAACGGACGCGTGATCACCATGACGGACGGCTGCGCCGTCTCTGCCGACGAGGTCTGGGTGGACGGCGACCGGATCTGCTATGTCGGTCCCGCGCGCGCGGACAAGCCCGCCTTCGACCGGGAGATCGATCTCGACGGCGACCTGCTGCTGCCCGGCTTCAAAAACGCCCATGCCCACGCGGGCATGACCTTCGTGCGCTCGCTCGCCGACGATATGCCGCTGCAGGCTTGGCTGTTTGACCGGATCTTCCCGCTGGAGGCAAAGCTCACGCCCGAGGACGTCTATGCCTTCACGCGGCTTGCGATCCTGGAATATCTCACGAGCGGTATCACCGCCGCCTTCGACATGTATTTCTTCCGCGATGCGATCGCGCAGGCGAGCGTCGACATGGGCTTTCGCACGGTGCTTTGCGGCGGAGGCGGCAAGGCGGCGCTGCTGGAGCAGGAGTATCATAAATTCAACGCCCTCCATCCGTTGATCTCCTATCAGCTCGGCACGCACTCGGAGTATACGTCCTCGCTGGAGGATCTGCAGGACCTCGGCGCGCTGGCGCGAAAGCTGCAGGCGCCCGTCTTTGCGCACAACGCCGAAACGGAGAAGGAGGTCCGCGAATGCGTGGAGCGCCACGGTGTCACGCCCACGGTGCTCTTTGAGCGGCTGGGGCATTTTGACCATGGCGGCGGAGGCTTCCACTGCGTGCACTTCACGCCCGAGGACACCGAGATCTTCCGGCGGCGCGGGCTCTGGGTCGTCACGAACCCGGGCTCCAACGCCAAGCTCGCGAGCGGCGTCGCGCCGATCGAGGACTACCGCGCGCAGGGCATCGGCGTCGCCATCGGCACGGACGGACCCAGCAGCAACAACGCGCTGGACTTCTTCCGCGAGATGTATCTCACGTCCGTGCTGCAAAAGCTCAAAACCGGCAACGCCTCCGCCTGCCCCGCGCCCGTGGTGCTCGGGATGGCGACGGTCGGCGGCGCGCGGTGTATGGGGCTGAACGACTGCGACGCGATCGCGCCCGGCAAGCAGGCGGATCTCGTCGTCATCGACCTCAAGCGCCCGAGCATGCAGCCCGTGCACGCCCCGGCGGAGAATCTCGTCTACAGCGGCGCGAAGGACGTCGTGCGCATGACGATGGTCGCCGGGCACGTCCTGTATGAGAATGGGGAATTCTCTGTCGGCGCGGACGCCGAAGCGATCCGCCGCGAGGCGTCGGCGCGCACGAGGGCGCTGATCGAACGGTAAAAGACAGCTGTCCGGAGGTGAGAGACCGGGCGGTTGTAAAAACAGAGAGCACATCAGAAAGAGGGAGGTCATATCATGAAGACGGAAATCATGGACGCTTATGTGGCGATCCTGGAGGAGGAGCTCATCCTCGCCACGGGCTGTACCGAGCCCATCGCCATCGCCTACGCCGCGGCGAAGCTGCGCGACACGCTTGGCATTGTGCCGGAGCGCGTCAAGGCCGAGGTCAGCGGCAACATCCTGAAGAACGTCAAAAGCGTCGTCGTGCCCGGTACGGGCGGCATGAAGGGCATCGCCGCCGCGGTCGCCGCGGGCGTAGTCGCCGGCGACGCGAACGCCGAGCTGCAGGTGATCGGAACCGTCTCGAAGGCGGATCTGAAACGGATCAAGGACTATGCCGATACAACGCCCGTCGAGGTCTCCTGCATGGACGACACGCCCTGCATGCTGGACATCCGGCTCACGGGCCGGGCGGGCGCGGACACCGCCGTCGTGCGTATCGCGAACAATCACACCAATGTGGTCCATGTGGAGAAGAACGGACATGTGTTTTTCGACCATCCTGTGGTGGCCTCCGCGGAGGACCATCTGCAGGACAAGAGCGTGCTGAATCTCGCGGAGATCCTGAAGTTTGCCGACGAGGTCCCGATCGAGCGCATCGAAAAGCTTGTCGGGCGGCAGGTGGAGTATAACAGCGCCATCGCCGACGCAGGGCTCTCCGGCAAGTGGGGCGCCGCCGTCGGCTGCACGCTGCTGGAGTTCTCCAATGACATCCGCACCGAGGCGCGCGCCTATGCCGCCGCGGGCTCGGACGCCCGCATGAGCGGCTGCGAGCTGCCGGTCGTCATCGTCTCCGGCTCCGGCAACCAGGGCATCACGGCGTCCATGCCGGTCGTGCGCTTTGCCAAGCACATGAACGTCACGCGCGAAAAGCTGCTGCGCGCCGTCGCGGTGTCCGATCTCATCACGATCCACCAGAAGACCGGCATCGGCCGTCTCTCGGCGTTCTGCGGCGCGGTCAGCGCGGGCATCGGCTCCGCCGCCGGCATCGCCTATCTCTATGACGAGCCGTATCAGATCGTTGCCGAGACGGTCACGACCGCCATGGGCATGATCTCCGGCACGGTCTGCGACGGGGCGAAGCCCTCCTGCGCCGCCAAGATCGCCGCCGCGGTCGAGGCGGGTCTGCTGAGCTATTCCATGGCGCGCAAGGGCCGCCGCTTCCATGGCGGCGACGGCATCGTCACGCGCGGCGTCGAGGGCACGATCCGCAACATCGGCATCCTCGCCCGTGAGGGCATGCGCGAGACCGACAAGGTCATTTTGAAGATCATGCTGGAGTGCGAAGATGAATGACACATGTAAGACAAAATATCCCGTCGTCCTGATCCACGGGGCGGGCTTTCGCGATCTGAAATGGCCGGTCTACTGGGGGCGCATCCCGGCAGCGCTGGAGCGCCGCGGCGCGCAGGTGTTTTATGGGCTTCAGGATTGTTGGGGCAGCACCGAGACGAACGCTGCCGCCTTGGCGGCGCGCATCGACACGATTTTGCTGGAAACGGGCGCGGAGCGCGTGCACCTGATCGGCCACTCCAAGGGTGGGCTCGACGCGCGCATGGCGGCGTCCGGGCTGGGCTGCGGGGAGAAGATCGCGAGCATCACCACAGTATGCACGCCGCACCGGGGCTCTAAAACCGTCGACATGCTCTTTGCGCTGCCGCGCCCGATGTGGAACACGGCGGCCTTCGCCGTGAACAACTGGATCCGCGTCGTGGGCGACAAGCGCCCGGACTTCCTGCGCCTGTGCGAGGATCTCACGACCGCGCGCGCAGCGCAGTTCAACGCCGAAAATCCGGATGTGCCGGACGTGCTCTATCGGAGCTATGCCTGCGTGATGGGGCATCCGTTCTCGGACATCAATCTCTCCACGGCGAACGCCGCCGTCGATCGCATCGAGGGCGAAAACGACGGGCTCGTCACGGTGGACTCCGCGCTCTGGGGCACGGAAAAGCACATCCTGCGCTCCAACGCGTTTCGCGGCATCTCGCATGTCGACGCCATCGACCTGCGCCGCGCGCCATTTACGAAAAAAGGCGGCGACGGCGTCTCGGATATCTGCGACGTATATGTGGATATGGTACGCGCGCTGAAGGCGCGCGGAATGTAAACACAAAGCGAACGTCCGACTCTGACCGGGAAATCGATCAGAGACGGGCGTTCGCTTTCCAATTGTTCAAAATTGTTACAATTTAGCGGATAAAAGATTGACAATTCTTGACGCGCTGTCGGGAATCGTGGTAAGCTGATCCTGACAGTTCAAACCCGACATACAGGAGGGATACCATGAAAAAGACGATTTCCGTGATCCTGATGCTCTGCATGCTCGTTTCTCTGTGCTCCGGGATGGCGTTTGCCGTCGGAGACGAGCAGACGGGAGACAGCCAGGCCGACGCGCAGACGCAGCAGCCGCAAAGCGCGGTCAGGAGCGTGTTCAACTCCGCGCTCTATGTGGAGGCGAACGCGGACGCCGCGCTGGACGGAAGGATCTGCGTCAAATTCGACCTCACCGGCACCGTCGGCACGCTGTATCTGCCCGGAAAGGCCGACCCGGCGAAGCTGTGCTTCTCCTGGGACAATGCGGACATCACCATTTCCAGGGACGGCACCGTCTATGAAAACGGCGCAGCGCCCGTCGCGCCTGTGAACGAGAGCGTCACCTATAAAATCACCAACGGCGCCGCGGTCGCATACGTGACCGTCAAGACGCTGCAGGGCTCTGTCGGCGTAGAGCCGATGTTCCTGGAGCTCGACGAAAATCTCGGCACGATCGACGCCATGAACAGCGACAAGGACCACGAGACCATCTGCTACGGCAGGGCGGTCTACGGCGACTTCGACAAGCCGATCAGCATCAAGGGTCGCGGCAACTCCACCTGGGAATTCAGCAAAAAGCCCTACAACATCACGTTCTATAAAAAGGACGACTATGCCAAAAAGGACACCACGCAGCTCATTCCCGGCGTAAAGGCGAAAAAGTGGTCGCTGCTGGCGAATTATCTGGACAACTCGCTCCTGCGCAATAAGCTCGCCATGGATCTGGCGAATCAGCTCGGCATCGGTCTTGAGACGCGCTTCGTGGACGTCTGGATGAACGGGGAGTACCTCGGCAACTATCTGCTCACGCCGAAAAAGGACTACGCCGCCCCGAAGGACGGGTTCATGCTGGACAATGACCACATCCCGCAGGACGAGGACCAGTTCGCGATCCAAGGGATGCACGACATGCTCCTGAAGCACAACCGCATCAACATCGAGGACATCGGCGATAACGCGGCGGAGCAGGGCGTGGACCTGGCGTACATCGAAGCGTACTTCAACGAGGCGTTTGCCGCGCTGACCGAGTATGACTCCGACCGGTATTTAGACTATTTTGACTTGGATTCCTGGGCAAAGTTGTTCCTGATGTACGAGGTGTCCAAGACCTATGACTGCTATGCGGGCAACATCCTCATGCACCGCGACGGGCTGACGGCGGACGATAAGCTCATCGCCGGACCTGCCTGGGACTATGACGTCGCCTTCGGGCGGACGCTGCACAAGTTCCTCGTCGGCGTTTCCGAGCCCGTTCAGCTCAATGCCGAGGGCTGGTACAACGACAGCATCGGGCTGTTTGCCGTGGACAAGCCCGTCAGCCTCCTGCAGGAGCTTGGAAAGCACGCCGACTTCATGCGGCGTGTGGCGGAGATCTATAACGAGAACAAAGCGTACTTTGAAGATCTCACCGCCAATGTAGACCGCCAGCAGGAGCTGATCCGCGCGTCCGCGCTGATGAACAACGACCGCTGGGGCACGAACTCCCTCTGCGCGGATTATCTGATCGCCCCGGGGACGATGTCCCTGCTCGGCACGGGCAAATACGCGCTGCATTATCGCGTCACACTCACTTGGGACGATTATGTTTATAATCTTCGCGAGTATTGCGCCAAGCGCGTGCTGTGGCTTTCGGATCATCTGCGGCTGGAGGCTCCGGTCGGCGCGATCGTGAAGCAGGAGCTGGAAGACGGAACGGTCGTTCTGCAGGCGTCGCTGAGCGCCGGAAATGACGCGAACACCTTCCAATGGCAGCGCTCTGCGGACGGAGAAGTCTGGACGAACATCGAAGGCGCGACCACCGCGACGTATGTGCCGGATACCGATACGCTCGGTACGGTGCAGTATCGCTGCATCGTTGCAAACGCCGGCGCGGATATCTACACGACGCACGGCGGACTTGTGAAGACCTCCGCGCAGACGATTCTCTCCGCGGCAACGATCACCGTCCGCATGGAAAAGACCGAGCTGCAGGCGGGCACGCTGACCATGGCGCTGGACGGACAGCAGGTCGGCGAATATACCTTCGCACAGTATCAGGGCGGCTGGAGCATCCGCACCGCCGAGGGGCAATATCTCAGACCAAACGGTCTGTGGCTGACGCGCTCTGATGTGCCGTTTGCCTGGACGCTCCGGGACGGTGTGTTCACCGCCGAGAGTCCGATCGCCGCCACGGTGCTCGGAAAGCTCCTGACGCTCGGCTATCTGCGCAGCGTCTATCTCAACGTGAGCGACGGACAGCTCGTGCTCTCTGTTGTCTCCGGCGCGGAGACCAGCTTCCTGAGAGCGGTCGCGGACTGATCGCCCGTCGAACAACCAAATATAAAAAACACCCGGGAATATGCATGACCCTGCATATCCCCGGGTGCTTTATGTCGAGATCGATTTGCAGTACGCGCGCACGTCAAATGCCTCCGGCGTGCTGTCGGCGCGCAGATACAGCGGGTGGTGCGGGTGTCCGGCCTTGGAGCGCTTGCCGAACGTGAGCCACTCGGCGCCGAATTCCTCGCCCAGCGCCACAAGATCCAGCACAGCCGGGATCAGATAGGGCCGCTTTTCGATCAGCGTGCCCCACGCTGCCCAAATTGCGGGGCGCTTGTCCCGCGTATAGAGCGAGAGCACATACCGGAACGCCGCCAGATTTTCCGCGTGCAGCTCGGCGTTGAAGGCCGCGTCCATCGCGTTCGGGTCGGTCGCCCGCTGGGGATAGACGTTGAACATGATGAAGCTGTCCCAGCCGTTTCCCAGCGCGATGCGCTCCACGCTCTTGAGCGTGTTGTCCAGATCGCCCGGCTTCGCGGTGGAGGGGTTGATGCCGATGCAGATCAGCGGATTCAAGCCCCGCGTGCCGAGGATATAGCGGTACTCGTCGTAAAACGGCGGCACATACAGCCATTTTGATTCGTCGTAGGGCTCCTTTGGCGCGGCGCGCATCGCGTCGCGAAACGACAGGATCTCCACGGTCTGGCTCTCGCCGGAGGGAATATGCATGAAAAACACCTCGCAACGGATCGTTTTTTCCATTGTAATATAGAATCGGAAAAAATGTCAATGATCCCGGTTGACTTTAGTGCGGTAATGTGCTACTATTTGAAAGCACTATAACCCGAACAGGAGGAATCGGCATGGGAGTACCGGAAACGGAACAGACTGCGGCGTTGTATGCTGCGCTCAGCTCGCTGCAAAATCCGGAGGAATGCCGCCGGTTTTTGGAGGATCTCTGCACGATCAAGGAGATCGTCGCCATGGCACAGCGGCTTGAGATCGCGCGTCTGCTGGAGCAGGGCGCGTCCTATGTGGAGACGGTGGATCAGACGGGCGCGAGCTCCGCGACGGTCAGCCGCGTCAACCGCTGCCTGAACTACGGCAACGAGGGCTATCGCATGGTGCTGGATCGGCTTACGGAGGCGCAGAAATGAGCGCTCTGAACCCGCAGCGCGCGCTGCGGACCCTATATATGAATTACGGCTATGCCCCGTTCCGGGTGCGGAAGTTCGAGGACTATGACCTCTATGCCGAGAACAAGCGCTTTCTGCAGAGCCACCGCGTGCTCACGTTCACGGACACGGACGGCAGACTCAAGGCGCTCAAGCCCGATATCACGCTCTCCATCGTCAAGAGCACGATGAGCGCGGACACGCGCAAGGTGTTCTATCACGAGAACGTCTATCGCGAGCCGCGCCCCGGCGACGGCTTCTGCGAGATCCCGCAGATGGGGCTGGAGTGCATCGGCGCGCTCACGGGCTATGACGTCGGCGAGGTCGTGATGCTCGCCGCGCGCAGTCTCGCCGCGCTCTCGGAAGACTGGGTGCTCGCCGTGAGCCACATCGGCGTCATCGCGGGGGTGCTGGAGGCGGCCTCGCTCGACGAGGAGCAGAGCCGCGCGGTCTTTGCCGCCGTGAGCCGGAAGAACGCACCGGCGCTTTCCGAGCTGTTGGATGCGGACGCTGCCGCGCTGCTGCAGGCGCTTTTGAAGCTCTATGGGCCGCTCGGCGAAACGGTCGCGGCGGCGCAGGCGCTCCCCCTGCCGGAGAAAAGCCGCGCCGCGCTGGCGGAGCTGGAGTCGCTCTCCGGACAGCTCGCGCTCTATGGACTCGATCGCGTGATGCTCGATCTCTCGGTCGTGAACGATGTGGATTATTATGACGATATCGTCTTTCGCGGCTTTGTCCCGGGCGCGGCCTCGGCGGTGCTCGCGGGCGGGCGGTATGACCGCCTGCTGCAGCGCATGGGCAAGCCCGGCGGCGCGCTCGGCTTCGCCGTGTACCTCGACCGGCTGGAGACCGCGCGCGAGCAGAGCGCCTTTGACGGCGACGTACTCGTGCTGTTTGAAACCGGATCCGACCTGCCCGCCGTGGTGCGTGCGGCGGAGGCGGTCGTGCAGGCGGGCGAGACCGTCCGCGTGGCGATGGCGGAGCCGGAGGGGCTGCGCTTTCGCCGCACGCTCCGCGTGCGGAACGGGGAGGTGTCGGCATGCTGAACGTTGCGCTGCCGAAGGGACGCCTCGGCGAAAAGGTCTATGCGCGCATGGCGCGCGCGGGTTATGCCTGTCCCGAGGTCCTGGAGGACACCCGCCGTCTCACGTTTGAAAACCCTGAGACCGGCGTGCGGTATTTCTGGGTCAAGCCGTCGGACGTGCCGATCTATGTCGAGCGCGGCGCGGCGGACGTCGGCGTCGCGGGCAAGGACATCCTGCTGGAGTACAGCCCCGAGGTCTATGAGCTTCTGGATCTCGGCATGGGCAAATGCCGCATGTGCGTCGCCGGGCCGAAGGACTTCCGGGACGACACGTCCCGCACGCTGCGCGTCGCGACGAAGTTTCCGAACATCGCCCGCGCGCACTATGCCGCGTGCAGCCGGGAGATCAGGATCATCAAGCTCCACGGCTCCATCGAGATCGCCCCGCTGCTGGGGCTCTCAGACGTGATCGTGGACATCGTCGAGACGGGCAAGACGCTGCAGGAAAACGGGCTGGCCCCGCTCGAGACCATCGTTCCCATTTCCGCGCGGTTCATCGCCAACACCGCGAGCTATCAGTTCCACTATGATGAGATCCAAACCATGTGCAAAAGACTGGAGAATGCAACATGATCCGCATGTTTGAATACGGCGCCGTGCCGAACGAAACGCTTTTTATCCGCAGCCCCCTGTTCACGGATGTGGGGCCGGTCGTGGCGGAGATCCTCCGCGACGTGAAGGAAAACGGCGACGCGGCGCTCTATCGCCTCACCGAAAAATTCGACGGCGCAAAGCTCGATTCGCTGCTCGTCACGGACGAGGAGATCGAAGAGGCGTTTGCCGCCGTGAGCGCGGAATACCGCGCCGTCCTGCAGCTGGCGCACGACAACATCGCCGAATGCCACCGCAACCAGATCCGCCCGGGCTTTGTCATGACGCGCCCGAACGGCGTCGTGCTCGGGCAGAAGGTCACGCCGATCGCCCGTGTGGGGCTCTATGTGCCGAACGGCACGGCGGCGTATCCCTCGTCGCTTCTCATGAACTGCGTCCCCGCGAAGCTCGCGGGCTGCGGCATGCTCGTCATCACGACGCCGCCGGGCCCCGACGGGAGGATCGACCCCGCCATTCTCGCGGCGGCGAAGATCGCGGGCGTGGATCGGATCTATAAGCTCGGCGGCGCGCAGGCGGTCGCGGCGCTGGCCTACGGCACCGAGAGCGTCCCGAAGGTGGATAAGATCGTCGGCCCCGGCAACGCCTACGTTGCCGAGGCGAAAAAGCAGGTCTTCGGCACCGTCGCCATCGATACGATCGCCGGGCCGAGCGAGGTGCTCATCGTCGCGGACGACACGAACGACCCCGCCGTCGTCGCGGCGGACATGCTCGCGCAGGCGGAGCACGACGTCATGGCGACGAGCGTGCTCGTCACGGACTCGCGCCCGCTCGCCGAGGCCGTCGCGCAGGAGCTGGAGCGGCAATTGCGGCTGCTCCCGCGCGAGGACATCGCCCGCGCCAGCATCGAGAACAACGGCAAGATCGTCATCGCGGAAAATCTGGACGACGCCATCGCGTGCGCAAACGAGATCGCGCCCGAGCATCTGGAGATCTGCCTCGACGACGCGTTTTCCTGGCTCGGCAAGGTCGAAAACGCGGGCTCCATCTTCCTCGGCAAGCACGCGCCCGAGGCGCTGGGCGACTATCTCGCCGGCCCGAACCACACCCTGCCCACCACCGGCACGGCAAAATTCGGCAGCCCCCTCAGCGTGGACGATTTCGTGAAGAAAAGCCAGTACACCTATTACTCTGCCGAGGCATTGGAGGACGTCAAGGACGCGCTCATGCTCTTCGCGGAGGAGGAGGGCCTCAGAGGCCACGCGCGGAGCGTCGGCATTCGATTCGGAGAAGCGAAATGAGCAGATTTTTCAGCACGCGTCACGCCTTCCTCGCCGCCTATACCCCCGGCGAGCAGCCGCAGGATCGGCGGTATGTGAAGCTCAACACAAACGAAAGCCCCTTCCCGCCGTCGCCCGCCGTCGTCAAAGTCGCGGCCGCGGAGGCGGAGCGGCTGCAGCTCTATTCCGACCCCGAGAGTACCCTTGCCACGAAGGCCGTGGCGGAGCGCTACGGCGTCACGCCGGACATGGTGCTCCTGACAAACGGCTCGGACGAAATTTTAAATTTTGCTTTTATGGCCTTCGGCGATGAGAACAACGGCTTTGTCTGCCCGGACATCACCTACGGGTTTTATCCCGTGTTCGCGGCGCTGAACCATGTGCCGCTGCGGGAGATCCCGCTGACAGAGGATTTTCAAATAAGCGTCAGCGACTACTGCGGTGTGGGGGCGAATGTCGTGCTCGCGAACCCGAACGCCCCGACGGGCAGGCTCCTGCCGGTATCGGAGATCGAGCGCATCGTGCGGACGAATCCGGATCACGTCGTCATCATCGACGAGGCGTATGTGGATTTCGGCGGCGTGAGCTGCGTTCCGCTCGTGCACAAATATGAAAACCTGCTCGTCACGCAGACGTTTTCCAAATCCCGCTCGCTCGCGGGCGGCAGACTCGGCTTCGGCGTCGGCAATGCCGCGCTGATCCGCGACCTGAACACGATCAAATATTCCACGAACCCCTATAATGTCAACCGCATGACCGCCGCCTGCGGCGCCGCCGCCATTGCGGACGACGCGTATTACATGCGCAACGCGCAGACCATCGTCGAAAACCGCGACTATACGGCCTCGGAGCTGCAAAAGCGCGGCTTCACGGTGCTGCCCTCGGCGGCGAATTTCCTGTTCGCGCGCCCGGGCTTCTGCTCCGGCGGCGACCTCTACCGCGGGCTGAAGGCGCGCGGCGTGCTGATCCGCCATTGGGACAAGCCGCGCATCGCGCCGTGGTGCCGGATCACGATCGGCACCCGGGAACAGATGGACGCGCTGCTCGCCGCCATCGACGACATGAGGAAGGAGACGACGACATGAGAACCGCGACCATCGACCGCAAGACCGCCGAGACCGAAATTTCGCTCACGCTCGCGCTGGACGGCACGGGCAGCGCCGATGTGAGCATCGGCGTGGGGTTTCTCGACCACATGCTGACGCTCTTTGCCGCGCACGGGCGGTTCGATCTCGCGGTGCGCTGCGTCGGCGACACGTTCGTTGACGATCATCACAGCGTGGAGGACGTGGGCATCGCGCTCGGCATGGCGCTCAGGGAGGCGCTGGGCGACAAGCGCGGCGTCCGCCGCTACGGGCAGCGGATCCTGCCGATGGACGAGGCGCTGATCCTCTGCGCGCTCGATCTCTCCGGGCGCTGCTGCCTGCGCTATGGGCTCGCGATCCCGACGGAGAAGGTTGGCACATTTGACACCGAGCTCGTGGAGGAATTCTTCGCCGCCCTCTGCCGCGAGGCGGGGTTGACGCTGCACTTCAAGCAGCTCGACGGCACGAATTCTCACCACATCATCGAGGGCGCGTTCAAGGCCTTCGCCCGCGCGCTTTCCGAGGCCGTCAGCATCGATCCCGCGCTCGCGGACGCGCTGCCGAGTACCAAAGGAGTGCTGTGATATGATCGCGATCGTTGACTACGGCGTTGGCAATCTTTTTTCGCTGAAAAGCTCCCTCGCCGCCATCGGGGCGGAGGCTGTCGTCACGGGCGACGCGGACGCGCTGCGCGCAGCCGACCGGATCATCCTGCCCGGCGTCGGCGCGTTCGGCGACGCGGCGGACAAGCTTGCCGCCTCCGGCCTGCGCGAAACGGTGCTCGCCGAGTCCCAAGCGGGCAAGCCCCTGCTCGGCATCTGCCTCGGCATGCAGCTGCTGTTTGACAAGAGCATGGAGTACGGCGAGCACGCCGGGCTGGGGCTGATCCCCGGAACGGTCGTGGATCTGACGCCCGTCCTGCCCGAGGGGCTGAAGGTGCCGCACATCGGCTGGAACGCCTTGAAACTGAGCGCACCGGACCACCCGCTGCTGAAATACACCCGCGCGGGCGACTGCGTGTACTTCGTCCACAGCTTTTATGCCGTGAATTGCGCGGAATACACGCTCGCCACGGCGGAATACGGCGTCGACGTGACCGCCGTCGTCGCGCGCGGCAACGTCATGGGCTGCCAGTTCCACCCGGAGAAGAGCGGCAGCGTGGGTCTGAACATCCTGAGAGCCTTTTGTGAAATGGAGACGCCCGTATGATCCTGCTTCCCGCGATCGATCTCTACGCCGGCAAGGCCGTGCGCCTGCTGCGCGGAGACTATGAAAACATGACCGTCTACGGCGAAAACGCGGCGGATTTTGCCGCGGCCTTTGCCGATGCGGGCGCCGAATGGGTCCACATGGTGGATCTCGAGGGCGCGAAGGTCGGCGCGACGCCGAATTTTGAAAGCGTGGCGGCGGTGGCGCGCGCCGGAAGGCTCAAGGTCGAGATCGGCGGCGGCGTCCGTTCGGACGATACCGTTGCGCGCTGTCTCGACGCGGGCGTCAGCCGCGTCATCCTCGGCACGGCGGCGCTGCGCGACCGTGCGTTCTTGGAGCGGATGATCGCGCAATATGCCGAAAAGATCGCCGTCGGCGTCGATATCCGCGACGGCTTTGTCGCGACACACGGCTGGACGGAGACGAGCAGCGTCGCCTGCGAGACCTTCTGCGCCGAGCTGGAAGCGCTCGGCGTGCAGACCATCATCGTCACGGACATCTCCCGCGACGGCGCCATGCAGGGCACGAACCGCGCCCTGTACGAGCGGCTGAATAAGACGTTTTCGATGGACATCGTCGCCTCCGGCGGCGTGTCCTCGCTCGATGATATCCGCGCCCTGCGCGCATCGAACCTCTACGGTGCGATCCTCGGCAAGGCGTACTACACCGGCGCCGTGGATCTGAAGGAAGCATTGGAGGCGGCGAAATGATCACAAAACGTATCATCCCCTGTCTGGACGTGAAGGACGGCAGGGTCGTCAAGGGCGTGAACTTCCTGGGACTGAACGACGTGTCCGATCCCGTGAAGCTCGCGGCATACTATTCCGAGGCCGGCGCGGACGAGCTCGTGTTTTACGATATCACGGCCTCGCACGAGGGGCGCGCGCTGTTCACCGACATCCTCACGCGCGTGGCGGCGACGATCTTCATCCCGCTCACGGTCGGCGGCGGCATCAACACCGTCGCGGACTTCGACCGCGTGCTCAAATGCGGCGCGGACAAGGTCAGCGTCAATTCCGGCGCGATCCGCGATCCGAGTCTCATCGGCGCGGCGGCGAAGCGCTACGGTGACCAGTGTGTCGTCCTCTCCGTGGACGCCAAGCGCGTGGACGGGCAGTTTCGCGTCTTTGCCAAGGGCGGACGCGAGGACACGGGGCTCGACGCCATTGAGTGGATCCGCCGCGGCGTCGGCGACGGCGCGGGCGAGATCGTCCTGAACTCCATCGACACCGATGGCGTAAAACAGGGCTTCGACCTCGAAATGCTCGACGCCGTGTGCAATGCCGTGTCGGTGCCCGTCATCGCCTCGGGCGGCGCGGGCTGCGCGCAGGACTTCGTGACGCTTTTCCAGACGCTGCCGAAGGTGGACGCGGGGCTTGCGGCCTCGATCTTCCACTTCGGCGAGGTCGAGATCGCGGCGCTGAAGGACACGCTTTCCGAAAACGGGATTCTGGTAAGGAGATAAACCATGCTGAACATTGACGAACTGAAATTTGACGACCGCGGACTCATCCCCGCGATCGTGGTCGATACGGAGACGAAGCAGGTGCTCACGCTCGCGTACATGAACGCCGAGAGCCTGCGTATCTCCATGGAAGAGGGGCGCACCTGCTTTTTCAGCCGCTCGCGGCAGACGCTCTGGCGCAAGGGCGAGACGAGCGGCAACGTGCAGCGCCTCGTCTCCATCACGGCGGACTGCGACATGGACGCTCTCGTCGTCGAGGTGCGCAAGGCCGGGCCCGCCTGCCATACGGGCGCGGAGAGCTGTTTTTTCAATCCCGTTTTCGAGGGTGAGGCGCAGCCGGGCTTTCAGTATCAGGATCTGATGGATCTGCTGCAGGGCCGGAAGGAAGCGCCGAAGGAGGGGTCCTATACCTCCTACCTCTTTGAAAAGGGGCGCGACAAGATCCTGAAAAAAATCGGCGAGGAGGCCACCGAGGTCATCATCGCCGCCAAGGACGACGACCGCGCGAACACGGTCTATGAGCTTGGCGACCTCATGTACCACGCGATGGTGCTCATGCTCGACATGGGCATCTCGCTCGATGAGATCAAAGCCGAGATGGCGTCGCGCCACGTCATCGACAAAAAGGTCAAACAGGAGAAGATGGTATGATCCGCCAGAATCTGCACGCGCACAGCCGCTTTGACGACGGTGCCGCGACCTGCGAGGAGATGGTGCTCGGCGCCATCGCCGCCGGGCTCACGAGCTTTGGCGTCAGCGCCCACAGCCCCATGCCGCACGAGCCGTGGACGGTCCCGGCCTGGCGCATGGACGCCTTCCGTGCGGAGATGGCGCGGCTGAAGCAGGTCTATGCCGGGCGCATCACGGTGTATACGGGGCTGGAATATGACCTCGTCTCCGAGCCGGATTTTTCGGGCTTTGACTATGTGATCGCCTCCGTGCACGCCATCGACTTTGCCGGGAAGCGCTGGGCGGTCGATCACACGAGAGAGCGCGCGCAGGCGATGATCGACGGCGCGTTCCACGGCGACAAGGACGCCGCGGCGGCGCACTATTTCTCGCTCGTGCGCTCCATCGCCGATATCTCCGAGGCGGACATCGTTGGGCACTTCGACCTCGTCACCAAGTTCAATGAGCCGGAGCCGCTCTATGACACGGCCTCTCCCGCCTATCGCCGCGCGGCGCTGGACGCGATGGAGTCGCTCGTCCGGGCGGGCAAGCTTTTTGAGCTCAACACCGGCGCCGTCAGCCGGGGCTATCGAACGGATTTCTATCCGGAGGCGTATTTGCTCTGCGCCCTGCGCGAGATGGGCGGAAGGCTGATCCTCTCGTCAGATTCTCACGCGGCCGATACCGTCGCGTTCGGCTTCCCGGAGGCGGAAAAAAAGGCCAAAGCCGCGGGCTTTGACCATGTGTATATCCTGACGGATCAGGGCTTTGCCCCGGCCGAACTGTAAGCATCGACCCGGACGCGGAAAAGCGTCCGGGTCGGTGCTTATCAAAGTGTTTTGTCCTTCTCGATGATGGCTGTCACCGCCTGCTGGATCGCGGTCTCAAAGCCGAGACGCTTGAGCGTGTGCACGCCCTCGATCGTTGTGCCGCCGGGGGAGCAGACCTCGTCCATCAGGGCGATGGGGTGCTTGTCGCTCCGGTGCGTGAGCATCGCGCTGCCCAGCACGGTCTGGCACGCCAGCTCCTCGGCAAACGGACGGGCGAACCCCGCCTTCACGCCCGCGGAGGCCAGCGCGTCGATGTAAAGGTGCACGAACGCGCCCGAGGCGCCCGCGATGGCGCTGAACGCGGGAAACTGCTCTTCCTTGCGCGTATACACCGTGCCGACGGCGGAAAAGAGCTTGCGCGCGAGCTCCAGATGTGCTTCCGTGGCGTTTTTTCCCGCGCAGACGGCGGTTGCCGAGAGCCCGACCTTCGCGTTGATGTTCGGCATCACGCGCACGACCGGCACGCCCTCAGTAAAGATCTCCTCATAATAGGTCGTGGGCTTGCCCGCCGCGATGGAGATCACGAGCGTTTCCGGCGTCACGGCGTCGCGGATCTCGGGCAGCACGTCGGGCATCATCTGCGGCTTCACCGCCAGCACCAGCACGTCCGCGTTCTCCGCCACATCCTTCGCGCTCGCGCATGGGATCAGTCCGATCTCGTCGCGCAGCGCCTCTGTCTTGGCGGCGGTGCGGTTGTAGCCCAGGATCTCGTCGCGTGCAAAGCCCCCGCTGCGGTGCATCCCGCGCAGGATGGCGCCCGCCATGTTCCCCAATCCGATAAAGCCGTATTTCATAGGTGATTGCCCCTTTCAGAATCATGCTCTGAGTTTAGCACAGAAATAGTTTCCCCGCAAGCCGGACGGCCTGCGAGGAACGCGTTTATTTGCGGATCTTGCCCTTTTCTTCGATGAGGGGCAGATACTCCAGATACGGTGTGTCGTTGGCGCAGGTGAACGCGGCCTTGTCGGCGAAGTCTTGCACGGCCTTTGTGCTCTTCTCCGGCTGGCGGAGCGTGCCCGCGCCGTTGACGCAGCCGCCCGGGCAGGCCATGCCCTCGAGCAGATAGCCGTCGTACTTTCCGGCCTTCGCCATCATCAGCAGCTTCCTGCAGTCGGCGAGCCCCGCGGCGTTCGCGACCTTCACCTCGCGGTCGGGCTCCATCTCGTGGATCGCGTTCACGACCGCCTGCGCCACGCCGCCGGCAAAGGCGAAGTTCCTGCCGTCGCGCGCCACGTCGTTCAGCGGCGCTTCCTCGCCTGCGAACACGTCGTCGATGCCCTTGGCCTCGAACATGCCCATCGTCTCCTCGAACGTGAGCACGAAGTCCACGTCGCTGCGGATCGTGCGGCGGCGCGCCTCCAGCTTTTTCGCGTCGCAGGGACCGACGAACACGACCTTGCAGCCCGGGTGGCGGCGCTTGATCATGCGCGCGGTGAGCACCATCGGCGTCATCGCGACGGAGATGTTCTCGGTAAACTGCGGGAACATCTTCTTCACCATCGTGCTCCACGCGGGGCAGCAGCTCGTGACCATGAATTTGTGCTTCTCGGGCACCTCCTCCAAAAAGTCCGCCGCCTCCTCGATCACGCACAGGTCCGCGCCGATCGCGACCTCGTACACGTCCGTGAAGCCCAGCGCCTTGAACGCCGAGCGCATCTTTTCCGGCACGCCCTTGGGGCCGAACTGCCCGACGAAGGCGGGCGCGAGCGCGACATACACCTCGTCGCCCTGCTTGATGGACTGGATCGTCTGGAAGATCTGGCTCTTGTCCGCGATCGCGCCGAAGGGGCACGCCACGAGACACTGTCCGCAGGAGGTGCACTTGTCATAGTCGATGTCGGCTCTGCCCAGCTCGTCAGACTTCATGCAGTCGATGCCGCAGGCCTTGCGGCAGGGGCGCTCGAGCCGCACGATGGCGTGGAACTTGCATTCCTGCATGCAGCGCCCGCACTTGATGCACTTGTCCTGATCGATCACGGCTCTGCCGTTTTTGCGGCTGATCGCCTGCTTCGGGCAGACCTCCATGCAGGGGTGCTCCAGACAGCCCTGGCACATATCCGTCACCCGCACGACGTTGTCCGGGCATTTGTTGCAGGCGAACTTGATCACGTTCATCAGCGGCGGCTCATAGTAGCTCTCGGGGTTGAGCGCCTTTTCGATGCCCTCCTCGATGGGCGCGTATTCCGTCACGCGCTGATAGGGAAGCCCCATCGCGAGGCGGACCTGCTCCGCCATGACGGCGCGCTCGGTGAAGATGCTGTCGCGGTTTTCGCCCACCTCGCCGGGCACGAGCCTGTACGGCAGCTCGCGCAGCGCCGCGGCATAGTCGCCGCCCTCGTACGCAAGCCGCGCGATCTCCGTGAACACCTCGCGCCGGATGCGCGTTTTTGCCGTTTCCATTCCCTTCATGACCGGACCTCCCGTTTGCAAAAAAGCTGTCAATTGACCGAAAAAAATATAACATGCGTGCCGACGCTTTGCAATGGGAAAATACGCCGCGTCGTTTTCGCGTTTTCGATATGCACGTTTCGGATTTTGGATTTTGTACAGATTGATAAAAAATTTACGATTCGGTGTCCTTTATGTGACAAACGCACAGACAAGCCGGAAGAAAATTTGATATGATACGATCAAATATATCTGGTATCAGGAATGCATATCATTTTGATAGGCATTCGACAGGAGGGTACACAATGGAAGAAACGAAAAACAAAGCCAAGATTCTTGCCGTAGCGGGCAAGGGCGGCGTTGGCAAGACGAGTCTCTGCTCGGCCATCGTCCGCCATCTGGTTGCGGCGCACCCCGGCAAGCGCATCCTTGCCATCGACGCGGATCCCGCCATCGGTCTTTCGACCGCGCTGGGCATCACCGTCACCCACACGCTCGACGACATCCGCAATGAGGTCATCGAGGTCTCCGAGCGCGGCGAATACCGCCAGGCCATCGAGATCCTCAACGAGGCGCGCTTCCGCATCTTCGACACGATGGTCGAGTGCGAGGGCTTTGCCTTCCTCGCCATCGGCCGCCCCGAGGCCGCCGGCTGCTATTGCTCCGTCAACAGCTATCTGAAAGAGGTCATCAGCATGCTCGCGGGCGACTTTGACTATGTCGTCATCGACTGCGAGGCCGGCATCGAGCAGATCAGCCGCCGCGTGCTCGACGAGGTGACGCACCTGATGCTCATCACGGACCAGAGCGCCAAGGGCGTGAACGTCTGCCGCGAGATCAAAGAGGTCGCCGACGAGCTCATCAAGTACGAGCGCATCGGCATCGTCTGCAACCGCGTCGTCGACCCCAGCATGAACGAGCTCATCAAGCTCGAGGGCGTCGAGAACCTCGCCTTCATCCCCACCGATCCCGCCCACGCCGCCAACGACATCCAGGGCAAGAGCGTGTTCGAGCTGCCGGAGGACTCCAACATCATGGTCGGCGTCCGCGCAGCGCTTGAGAAGTTTGACTTGGTGTAAGGAAACGCCAAACCGATCGCCGCGTACATCTTGACGGCGAATTTCCCGCCAATATTTATCAGGAGGATTCAAAATGGAACTTTACAATACTTATATTCAGAATACGATGGAGCAGCTCGGCGCTCCGAAGCAGAAGTGGGCCTATTCCGAGCGTGACGCCTGGAAGGACAACGGCGCCAGCGAGCTCGTGCTGCTGCGCGACGCGGCGTATGAGCTGGGCGGCAGCGGCAAGGCGGCCGTGAACTTCACCGCCATCACCACCGCTTCTCAGCTGATCCCCGCCGACGAGGTCCTGCTGTACGGTCCCGATCTGAAGGAGATCAAGAGCGACTCCACCTTCGCCCGCATCACCCTGCTGGGCGTCAAGGAGATCCCCGAGGATGAGCAGGAAGCCTTCAACGCCATCCAGAGCATCGAGTTCGTGAAGTACCACGTCTTCCCCGACGGCTACATGATGCGCGTCTCCCCGGAGTCCAGCCGTGAGCAGGTCCGCGTCAGCAAGAAGGCGCTCAAGAAGGGCATCAGCTTCCGCGGCGTCGGCTGCGACTATATCGCCCAGTACAAGAAGAACCCCAACATCACGAACGTCCGCGTGATCTTCATCACGGACCCCACCGTGGATTACAAGAAGCTCCTGGAGACCGCCAACAAGGTCAACGACGTCACCAAGACCATGAACAAGATCCTTGAGGGTCTGCCCGAGGATCTCGACTGCGCGTCCTGCAGCTTCAAGCCTGTCTGCGACGAGGTCGAGGGTCTGAAGGAGCTGCACTTCGGCAAGGGCGGCATGAAGAAGCCCGGCAGCAAGAAGTAAGCCAAGCACTGGTTTTTGCGCGGATCCCCGCAGCCTCGGCTGCGGGGATCTTTATACAAAGCAATCAGCCATTCCAGCCGCTTTGCGTCTGGCACAAATAGGAATGAAAGTTGTGCAGACAAACGGCTGCCTTTCTTATAAAATGGGTTTGAGGGAACGCATACTACAACGCACGGTAAGGTAAGTCGTAGACTGCTCTCGAAGCTCAAACCAGTATAGCAATCAGTGTTGGGATCACCATTACAAGCACAAATAAGTGGTACCACGAGTCCGTACACTAAGGATTGTTTTAACACCTGTTAAATGCTTGGTGATCCAGTCACTGCGTTCTCCTCGCCATTCCAATACGAGGAGGTCAGTCCCGTGAAGGTTGTTTTTCCAACCTGTTGTGGTGTTGATGTGCACAAGCGATTTTTGGTTGCTACCATCATTACTTCGCCGACTGATAGTTTACAGCCGCACTATCAGAAGAAACGTTTTTCCACCTTCAATTCCGATCTGAACCGCTTTGCCGATTGGCTGCACGAGAATGCTTGTCTGGATGTCTGCATGGAATCAACCGGGAAATATTGGGTTCCCGTGTTCAACATTCTCGAAATGCGCGGCATTCGGGTTGTGATCGCAAATCCAAAATGGGTGAAGGCTGTAAAGGGAAACAAGGACGATACGAAAGATTCCAAGTGGATCGGGGATCTGTTTCGCATTGGACTTGTGAAAAGTAGCTTCATCCCAGACAAAAAGATCCGTATCCTGCGGGAATTTACCCGCTATCGCTACAAGCTCACGTCTATAAAAAGCGGCGAGAAAAATCGGTTTCAGAATGCTTTTACTGTCTGCAACGTCGCGTTGGACTCAGTTGTGTCTGATATGTTTGGAAAATCTGCAACTGCAATTACGGATTACCTTGCATCCAACGAGCCCTTTAACGCAGAGCATTGTGTTTCCCTGTTACAGCGTTCCCTGAAGAAGAAAGCCGATGCTGTCCTCGAATCTATCGAGGGCTTCTCCATTACTAATGAGCAGAAGCTACGTATCGGTATTATCCGTGAGCATCTGGACCACATTGTTGACCTAATCGACAAGATGGACGATTGCATCCGCACGATGATTTCTGAATACGAAGGGCAGATTAGCCTACTTTGCACCATTCCCGGCGTGCGGAGAGATACAGCCATTACGATTATTTCGGAGATTGGCGTCGATGTGTCGCAGTTCGGTTCCTCAAAACGCCTTTGCTGTTGGGCTGGTCTTACTCCAGGAAATAACCAATCTGCCGGAAAGAAAAAGTCTGTCCGCATTTCGCGTGCAGGAGTATATCTCAAACCGGCATTGGTGGAAGCTGCCCATGCTGCCGTGAAGGACAAGACCAATCCTTATTACGCTCTGAAATATGAGCGCATTGCAAAGCGCAGAGGAAAGAAACGCGCAATCATTGCCATTGCCAGAATGATCCTAACTGCCATATACGAAATGTTCTCTACTGGTGAAGTCTGGAATCCGGTTGATCTCTACAAGGTAGATATGCCCGAACATTTAAAGGAAAAGCAGCTTGCCAAGGCTGTTAAGCAGGCTATACGTTTCCTTGAAGCACAAGGGCTAAAGGTCAGTTAGCAAGCTCACACTATATCGTCTGTGCCCCGGAAATATCCTGTTTCAGCGGGGCTTGGGTTTGTGCGCCTTTTTGGGTCGACCAGTCCTAACAGTTTCTTTCACACTAGACCCGTTGACAGTTGTCAAAAACCCGAAGAGGGTGTATAATAAGTCCATTCTGCCGGAAAGGAGGGAGCCCGATGAAAACGCGCGACAAAGCGGATCGCCGCTGGGACTGGTTTGAGGACGAGCAGGAGATCCGTCTGCTGCAAAACGGCAAGCGCGGCATCCTCGCCGTGGTGTTCGGCAGAGCGACGATCGTCGCGCTGCTGGTGCTGCTGGAGTTCGCGATCATCATTCTCGCGGCGCATCGGCTGGGCGAGTACAGCTCGGCGTTCTATCTCTTCTCGCGTCTTCTCTCCGTCGGCGTCATCATCTATCTGATCAACACCTCCGGCAACCCGACGTATAAGATCACGTGGATCGTGCTCATTTTTGCCGTGCCGGCGCTGGGGCTCACGCTGTATGTGATCGTGCGGCTCGACGTGGGTCACCGCGCCATCAAAAGCCGCTTGCAGACCGTCATTGCCGAGACGGCGCCGCTCTGCCCGCCGAATCTGGAGCTGATGGATCGGCTCCGCACCGACGCGCCAGACATGCGCGGGCTGGCCGCCTATGCCTATCGCACCGCGTCCGGCAACGTGTACGCCGGCAACGCCGTCCGGTATCTCCCCTCCGGCGAGGCAAAGTTCGAGGCCCTGCTCACGGAGCTGGAGAAGGCGGAGCACTTCATCTTCCTGGAGTATTTCATCATTGACGAGGGCACCATGTGGGGCAGGGTCCTGAAGGTGCTGGAGGAAAAGGTGCGCGCCGGCGTCGAGGTGCGCGTGCTGTACGACGGCATGTGCGCGTTCACGCGTCTGCCGTATCGTTACCCGCGCGAGCTGGAGGCGCTCGGCATCCGCTGCAAGATGTTCGCGCCCCTGCGCCCGCTGGCCTCGACGTATTACAACAACCGCGACCACCGCAAGATCGTCGTCATCGACGGGCGCGTGGCCTTCACGGGCGGCGTGAATCTCGCCGATGAATATATCAACATCGGCAGCCGCTTCGGGCATTGGAAGGACGCCGCCGTCATGGTCGAGGGCGACGCCGTGCGCAGCTTTTCGCTGCTGTTTCTGCAGATGTGGGCGATCGACGAGCGCGAGGCGGAGGACTTCACGCCCTATCTCGACGCCAGCGTGCCGTCGGCCGCGCCCGAGCCGGGCTATGTCCTGCCCTATGCCGACAGCCCGCTCGATGATGAGCGCGTGGGCGAGACCGTGTATCTGAACATCCTCGACCGCGCGGACCGCTATGTGCATATCATGACGCCGTATCTGATCCTGGATGACCAGATGATCACGGCGCTGACCTCCGCTGCCAAGCGCGGCGTGGACGTGCAGATCATCCTGCCGCACGTGCCGGACAAGAAATACGCCTTCGCCCTCGCCAAGGGACACTATCGCGAGCTTTTGCGCGCGGGCGTGCGGATCTATGAGTATACGCCGGGCTTTGTCCACGCGAAGGTCTTTGTCAGCGACGACAGAAAAGCCGTCGTCGGCACGATCAACCTCGACTACCGCAGTCTCTATCTCCACTTTGAAAACGCCGTCTATCTCCACGGCGTGCCCGCCATCGCGGACGTTGAGCGGGATTTCACCGCCACGCGTAAGCGCTGCCAGGAGATCACGCACGACGACTGGAAAACGAATCCCTTCATGACCCGTGTGATCGCGACGCTTTTAAGATTGTTCGCCCCGCTGCTCTGAGGGAAAAAAGAAGGTGTGGAAGCTTGCTCGGCAAGCTTCCACACCCTCTTTTTTCAATTCCGCTTACTCGGCCTCGAACATGTCCTTGCCGACGCCGCAGAGCTCGCAGACGAAATCCTCCGGCAGGTCTTCCCACTTCACGCCGGCTTCCGCCTCGTCATAGACCCAACCGCAAACGGTGCATACATACTTCATAATACAGTTCTCCTTTCGTAAGATTTTAAATCAATCGTCAATGCCGACCATGACGGAGGTGGCCTTCACGACGGCATAGGCCTCCTTGCCGACCGCGAGACCGAGCTCGCGGATCGCATTCATGGAGATCGTGGCGCTCATGACGTTGCCGCCGCCGATGTCGATCTTCACGATGCCGTTGACGGCGCCTTCCTGAATGTCGACGACGGTACCCTTGAACTGATTTCTTGCACTCAGCTTCTAATAGCTCCTTACTTGAAGTAGCGCTCCAGCAGGCCCTTGTCGGCATCACAAGCTCCATATCCCTCGCTTCGGCGCAAGCGCCAAAGCTCGCTCATTTCACCGCTCGGCCTCTTCCTCTGCAAACCTGCTGGTTGCGGAGGATGTCTTTCGGACTGCTATGCGTGGAAGATATCTGCGATCCAAACCGGAAACCTTTTTCGTGACGATCAAATTATGTATCGCAAAAACCAGCAGCGGCATCAGAAAAACAGGAAAAATCAGCAATCTGGGGCCAATAATAACTTTCTCCCAGTTAAAAAGCATAAAAAGGATCATCAGAACGCCGACCACGAAAAGCACGATCGCCCAGATGGGAATCTTACGATAACTGGCCCATGGCTGACGCTTTCCGCATTTCGAGCAGGTACAGGTAAGATGAGCTGATTGATACTCCCCGCCTGAAAGCTCCTGCAGGATCAAGGCAGCCTTTCTGGAGAGCAAGTCTCTTGCTTCGTTGTCAAGCTTCTCGGAGGGACTGAGGGAGCCATGGGATTGCGCCTTGAGATCAACGCTCTGGCTTTCGTCAGCGTTGGCCGTCTCACAGTAGCAGCAAATATAATCCACATGCACCGGAACGGAAGCATTTGCAACGGAACTGTACATTTTCATAAGCAACGATCCTTTCGAATACGCCGCTTATGTCGCTCAGCCAAAGTAACGCTCCAGCAGGCCCTTGAAGGCCTTGCCGTGTCTCGCCTCGTCGCGCGCCATCTCGTGGATGGTGTCGTGCAGGGCGTCGAGGTTGTACTTCTTGCAGAGCTTGGCAAGATCGGTCTTGCCCTGGGTCGCGCCGCACTCGGCGTCGACGCGCATCTGCAGATTCTTCTTGGTGCTGTCGGTGAGGACCTCACCGAGGAGCTCGGCGAACTTCGCGGCGTGCTCGGCCTCCTCCAGAGCGGCCTTCTCCCAGTAGAGGGCGATCTCGGGATAGCCCTCGCGCGCGGCGACGCGGCCCATGGCCAGATACATGCCGACCTCGGAGCACTCGCCCTCGAAGTTGGAGCGCAGACCCGCAATGATCTCTTCCTGGACCTCGGCGGGGACGTCCGCGCCGAAGACCTTGCCGACGCCGACGACATGCTCGGCAGCCCAGCTCATCTCGCCCGCCTGCTCCACGAACTTGGAAGCGGGGACCTTACATACCGGGCAGAACTCAGGCGGCGTGTCGCCCTCGTGGACGTAACCGCAAACGCTGCAAACCCACTTTTTCATGTGTGTGTACCTCCTGTAGTAAAACTGTGTTATTCAACACCTGTGTGCTTGAAGTGTACCATAGCGCGGGGGTGTTTGTAAAGCAAAACTTGCCCCGTCTAGCGCAGCGAGAGCGCCAGCGCGTTATAGAACATGTGGAAAAAGATCGGCGTCCAGATCGAGTTCGTGCGGTCGTAGCAAAACGCGAGCACGAACGAGATCGGCACATACGCCACGGCGCTCACGAGCGGCAGCAGCGACAGATCCGCGACGGCGTACTGCCAGACGTGGTAGATCGAAAACAGCACGATCGAGACGACATAGGCCGCGACGCGGCTTTTCGGGCGTATCGAACCGAAGATCATGCCGCGAAACAGCGCCTCCTCCACGATCGGCGCCATGATGACGCCGATCGCCGCCATGCGGCGGTTGTCGATCTGCGCCAGACTCTCCACGGCGTCGTCGTTCGGCGAGCCGGGCAGACTGCCGAAGATCTGGACAATGAGATTCAGCGCGACGTTGCACACGACTAGGATGCCGTAGCCGATCACCATCGTCAGCAGCGCCCGGCGCAGATCGCGCACGAGGACGTGATAGCTTTCGCGGAAAAACCGAAACTGCAGCGCGAGCAGCACGATCAGCCCGATCAGATAGTACCAGACGTTGAGCGTCACGCCGTCCGGCAGCTCGCTTCCGCCCGAGAGCGCATAGAAGATCGAGGACAGCAGCAGCGGCAGCAGCAGCACGTGCACCGGCAGATAGATCCAGCCCGCGATCTTCTCGCCGCGGGTCATGAGATTCTGAAATTCTCCGCGCGGCTTCGGCGCGGGAGGCGGCTGCGCGCCGGGCGTTTGATTGTTGTTTTGTTGATCCATGGAAAGCTCCTTTATGCGTTCGCGATTTTCTGCAGCTCCGCGAGCAGATTCATCGCCTCGATGGGCGTGAGGGTGTTGAGATCCAGATTCCGCAGCCGCTCGGCGACCTTGTCCGCGCCGACGTCCACGAGCGAGATCTGGTCGTCCGTCGGAAGCGCGTCGATCTGCGGCGCGGGCGCGGCGGCCTCCAGCTTGCGGAGGTGTTTTTTCGCACAGCGGATCACGGTCTCCGGCAGCCCCGCGAGCTTCGCGACCTCGATGCCGTAGCTGTCGTCCGCCGCGCCGCGCACGATCTTGCGCAGGAAGATGAGATCCCCGCCCTGCTTTTTGGCCGTGATGTTGTAGTTGCGCACGCCCTCGAGCGCCTGCTCCAGCGCGGTCAGCTCGTGGTAGTGCGTGGCGAACATCGTCTTTGCGCCGAGCTTTTTGGCGTCCGCGCAGTATTCCAGCACCGCGCGGGCGATCGCCATGCCGTCATAGGTGGAGGTGCCGCGGCCGATCTCGTCCAGGATCAGCAGACTCTGGTTCGTCGCCTGCTGCAGGATGGCGGCGGTCTCCTGCATCTCGACCATGAAGGTGCTCTGCCCGGCGGAGAGGTCGTCCGAGGCGCCGATGCGCGTGAACACGCGGTCGATGACGCCGATCACGGCGCTCTGCGCCGGCACGAAGGAGCCCATCTGCGCCATGAGCACGATCAGCGCCGTCTGGCGCATGTAGGTGCTCTTGCCCGCCCTGTTCGGGCCCGTGATGATGGCGACGCGGTCGGTCGTGGCGTTTAAGAACGTGTCGTTCGGCACGAAGAGCTCGTCGCGCCGCGCCTGCTCCACGACGGGATGCCGCCCCTCGCGGATGTCGAGCGTGCGGCTCAGGTCCACCTCGGGGCAGACGTACTGGTTGCGCGCGGCGACCTCGGCGAGCGCGCAGAACACGTCCAGCTCCGCCACGGCGTCCGCGGCGCGCTGTACGCGCTCGACCTCCTGCGCCACGAGATCGCGCACCTCGACGAAGAATTCATATTCCAGCTGGTTGATCTGCTCGCGCGCGTTCGTGAGCGTGCTCTCCAGCTCTTTTAATTCGGGGGTGAAATAGCGCTCGCTCGAGACGAGCGTCTGCTTGCGGATGTAGTAGTCCGGCAGCTCCGCCTTCGCGCTGTTCGGCACATCGAGATAATAGCCGAACACACGGTTGTAGCCGACCTTCAGCTTCTTGACGCCGGTGGCCTCGCGCTCGCGCTGCTCCAGCTCCGCGATCATCTGCGCGCCGTTGTCGCGCACGCGTCTGAGATGGTCGACCTGCTCGGAGTACCCCTCGCGCAGGATGCCGCCCTCGCGCAGGGAGATCGGCGGCTCGTCGCAGATCGCGCGCCGGATGCGCGCCGTCACGTCCTCGAGCGTATCGAGCCCCGCGATCGCGCGCAGCGCCGGGCTCTGCACGTTTTTGAGCTTCTCTCCCAGCTCCGGCAGCCGCGCCGTGCAGGCGCCGAGCGCTGCCAGATCCCGCGCGTTGGCAGAGCCGTACACCGCCCTGCCGATCAGCCGCTGGATGTCGCCGATCTCCCGCAGCGAGAGCATCAGCTCCGCGCGGAGCACGCTGTCGGACGCAAGCTCGCGCACCGCGCCCTGTCGCTTTTTGATCTGCACGGGGCTCAGAAGCGGGCGCTCCACCCACGCGCGCAGGAGCCTGCCGCCCATGGGGGTCTTCGTTTTGTCGAGCACCCAGAGGAGGCTGCCGCGCTTTTCGCCGCTGCGCAGCGTCTCGGTGAGCTCCAGATTGCGGCGCGTCGTGTCGTCGAGCTCCATGTAGCGCTGGTCGCCGTAGAGCTCCGGGCGGCGCAGATAGCCGAGCTCGCAGCGCTGCGTCTCGGAGATATAGTGCAGCAGCGCGCCCGCGGCGCACACCGCGCCCGGGTGGTCGCCGAACGCCAGCGCGTCCACGTCCTCGGCGCCGAACTGGCTGCACAGCCGCACCGCCGCGCCCATGTAGTCAAAGCGGTCGTCGCCGGTCTCGGTCAGCGCGCCGAGCCGCTCGCGCAGAAAGCGGACGATGTCGGCGTTTTCTGCCGCGCCCGCGTTCAGCACGGCCTCGCGCGGCGCAAAGCGGCTGAGCTCGTTTAAGATGTGCTCCACGGGGCTTTCGCGGAAGTCGGCGGCGAAGAATTCGCCCGTCGAAATGTCGCAGAAGGCGACCGCGCCGAGCTGCGGCGTGAGCGTCACGGCGGCGAGATAGTTCGGCTTGCCCTCCTCGAGCATCGAGGCGTCCGTAACCGTGCCGGGCGTGATCACGCGGATCACGTCGCGTTTGACCAGCCCCTTCGCCGTCGCGGGGTCCTCCATCTGCTCGCAGATCGCGACCTTATAGCCCTTCTGAATGAGGCGCGCGATGTAGGTCTCCGCCGCGTGGAACGGCACGCCGCACATCGGCGTGCGCTCCTCGGGATTTTCCACGGCGCGGTCGCGCGTCGTGAGCGTGAGCTCCAGCTCCTTCGAGGCCACGCGCGCGTCGCCGTCGAACATCTCATAGAAATCGCCCAGCCGGAAGAACAGCAGGCAGTCCGGATGCTGCGCCTTGATCGCGTTGTATTGCTTTTTCATGGGGGTCAGTTCCGCCATGACCGTGTCTCCTTTTTTCTTTACTCAGAAACGATCTCTCCGTAAAGAGACCAGGTGTTGCTGCCGGTGATGTCGACGTTCGCGAATTGCCCGATCAGGCTTTCATCGCCCTTGAGGTGGACAAGTCTGCCGCCCTTGGTGCGGGAGGTGAGATTCCACTCGCCGCGCCCGTCCGCGCCGTCTATCAGCACGCGCTGGCGCGTGCCCTCGTAGGCGGCGTGTTTTTCGGCGGAGATCGCGTTGGCGTGCTCCACGAGCTGATCGAAATGCACCTGCTTTTCCGCGCGTGTGTAGGGATCGGGCATCGAGGCCGCCGGGGTGCCGACGCGCTTGGAATAGATGAACGTGAACATCGCGTCGTAGCGCACCTCATCCACGAGCGTGAGCGTGTCGTTGAATTCCGCGTCCGTCTCGCCGGGGAAGCCGACGATGATGTCCGTCGTGAGGACGAGATCCGGCATGTACTGCCGCGCGAGCGCGACCTCGGCGAGATATTTTTCGCGCGTGTAGCTGCGGTTCATCGCCTTCAGCACGCGGTCGTTGCCGGACTGCACGGGAAGGTGCAGATGGTGCGCGCACTTTTCGCACTCCGCCATCGTGCGGAAGAGCTTTTCCGTCGCGTCCTTCGGGTGGCTGGTCATAAAGCGCAGCACGAAGTCGCCCTCCAGCTCCGCCACCATGCGCAGCAGATCGGCAAAGTCCACCGGCTCGGCGAGATCCTTGCCGTAGGAGTTCACGTTCTGCCCCAGCAGCGTGATGTCCTTGTAGCCCGCGGCGATCAGCGCCTTCGCCTCCGCGACGACGTCCTCCGGCCTTCTCGAGCGCTCGCGTCCGCGCACATAGGGCACGATGCAGTAGGTGCAGAAGTTGTTGCATCCGTACATGATCGACAGCCACGCCTTCACGCCCTTATCGCGCCTGAGGGGGATGCCCTCCGCGACCGCGCCGTCCGCCGGGTCGACGGCGAAGATGCGGCGGCGGTTCGCCAGCACGTTTCGGTACAGCTCCGGGAACCGCCACAGCTCGTGCGGCCCGAAGACGAGATCGACGATGCGGTAGGAGTTTTTCAGCTTCTCGGCGATGTGCTTTTGCTGCACCATGCAGCCGCACACGGCGATGATCTGGTCGGGGTTCGCGGCCTTGGTGTGGTTCAGCGCGCCGACGTTGCCGAACACGCGCTGCTCGGCGTGCTCGCGCACGGCGCAGGTGTTCAGGATCACGAAGTCCGCCTTCGCGCTGTCGTCGGTAAAATCAAAGCCCATGTCCGCGAGATAACCGCGCAGCTTTTCGCTGTCGGCCTCGTTCTGCTGGCAGCCGAAGGTGTCCACCATCGCGAGCGGACGGATGCCGCGCGATAAATACGTCTCGCGCACCTGCGCGCAGATGTCCCGCTGCCGCGCGATCTGATCGGGTGCGATCTCGGTTCGTTTGTAAGCCATAGTTTCAAATCCTTAAAAGTGAAGATAGTCGTACAGGATAGTTTAACATTTTGCGGTGGAAATTTCAATGGATATCATATATAATAAATCCATCTCAAAGGAGTTGAGAGTTTTATGCCTGATATTCATATTCTCCCGCCCCACCTTGCCGATCTGATCGCGGCGGGCGAAGTCGTGGAGCGTCCGGCCTCGGTCGTGAAGGAGCTTGTGGAAAACGCCTTCGACGCCGGCGCACGCACCGTCACCGTGGAGATCCGCGGCGGCGGCATGACCTATCTGCGCGTCACGGACGACGGCTGCGGCATGACGCCCGAGGACGCGGGCATCGCCTTTCTGCGCCACGCGACGAGCAAGCTGCGCGATGCGCGCGGGCTGGAGGCCATCGGCACGATGGGCTTTCGCGGCGAGGCGCTCGCGGCGATCTCCGCCGTGTCGCGCATCGAGCTCACGACCCGCGCGCGCGGCGCGGCGTCCGGCGTGCGCGTCGTGCTGGAGGCGGGCGAGATCCAGTCCATGTATGAGACCGGCTGTCCCGAGGGCACGACGATGGTTGTGCGGGATCTGTTTTATAACACGCCCGCGCGCCTGAAATTCATGAAGTCCGACCGCGCCGAAGGCAGCGCGTGCGTCGCGGCGGCGTTTCGCTGCGCGCTCGGCAGACCCGAGGTCAGCGTGCGGTGCCTGCGCGACGGGGAGGAGCAGTTTTTCTCCCCCGGCGACAGCCGCATCGAAAGCTGCGTCTATGCCCTGCTGGGGCGCGACGCGGCGAAGACGCTGCGCGCCTGCTCCGGCGAGCAGGACGGCGTGAAGGTCGAGGGCTTCATCTCCTCGCCCGGCTACGGCCGCGGCAATCGCGCCCAGCAGTATTTCTTCTGCAACGGCCGCGCGATCCGCTCCGCCGCGCTGCAGGCGGCGCTGGAGCAGGCCTACCGCAACACGCTGCTCACGGGGCGCTTTCCCGCGTGCGTGCTCTACATCACGCTCTCGAACGCGGCGGTGGACGTGAACGTCCATCCCGCGAAGACCGAGGTCAAGTTCACGCAGGAGAAGACCGTGTTCGACGCCGTGCACTATGCCGCGCGTTCCGCGCTGGAGCGTGAGCGCGAGACCGCCGAGGTGGTTTTGAGCAAAAGCACGCAAAAGGTCACGGCCCCCGCCGCGCCGGTCGCCTATGACGCGACCGCTGCCGCGGGAAACGACCGCCGGACGCTCAAAAGCAGCGCCGCGCCCGCGCCGTCGCCGCAGCCGACCTTTGTCGCGCCTGCTGTGCGCCCGGCGCCGCGGCCCGCCGCAAGACCGATCCCGTCGCGCGTCGAGACCTTCGTCCCCGTCCCGCCCGCGCCGCAGCCGGAGCCGAAAACGCCGGAGCCAGCGCCGGTGCAGACCGCGCTGGAGCAGTTCCCGGAGCACGAGAGCGCCGCCGCGCCGGAGGCGCCCGCGCGCTTCGTCGGCGAGATCATGAACACCTATATCCTGGTGGAAAAGGGCGAGCGGCTGCTGCTCATCGACAAGCACGCCGCGCACGAGCGCATCAACTTTGACCGCCTGCAGGCGCGCACCGAGCCGCTCATGAGCCAGACGCTGCTCGCGCCGATCCCGTTTTCTCCGGGTGGCGCTGCCGCGGAGGCGCTGCGCGACAACGCGGCGCTCATCGAGGAGATGGGCTTCGCGCTCGATCCCCTCGCGGGCGACAGCTTCCTCATCCGCGCGGTGCCGACGCTCCTCAACGACGCCGATGCGGTCTCCGCGCTGGAGGAGATCGCCGAGAGCCTGCGCCACGGCGGCAGACTCGACCCCCGCGCGATGCGCGACGAGGTCCTGAAGACCGTCTCCTGCAAGGCCGCCATCAAGGCCGGCTGGCACACCGAGCCGGAGGAGCTGCTGAAGCTCGCCGACGCGGTCGTCTCCGGACAGGTCAAATACTGCCCCCACGGCAGACCCGTCGCCGTCGTCCTCACGCGCAGGGAGCTGGACAAGCAGTTTCTGCGCATCGTTTAAAAAGCAAAACCACCGGAGCGTCGCTCCGGTGGTTTTGAAAACGATTTATTTGTGATAGTACAAAATGCCCATGCAGCCCGGACCGCAGTGCTGGCTGACGGTGCAGCCCGCCTGCGTGTGCAGGATCTCCTCGAACGGCTGCAGCGACGCCACCAGCTCGTGCAGCTCCTGCCGCACGCTTTCGTCGAGACCGGAGTCTGTGATGAAGATGCGCTTGGTGTCGATGTCGTCGCGGCCCTTCAGCCGGTCGGTGATGTACTGCCTGTAGGCACCCAGGATCTTGCCGCGGTATTTCTTGCCGACGCCCATCGTGCCGTCCTTGACCTCGATGCTGGGCTTCAGACTCAGCAGGTTCGCGCCGAAGGCCGCCAGCGCCGAGCAGCGCCCGCCCGCCTTCAGGAATTCCAGCGTATCCAGCACGAAGCTGACGTCCAGCTTCGCCTTCTTTTCGTTCAGCACGTCCGCGATCTCGGCGGCGGAAAGCTTGCCCTCCTTCGCCATGTCGGCGGCGTCCAGCACCAGATGACCGATGCCGGTGGAGAGGTTGCGCGCGTCCACGGGGAACACCTTTCCGGGGAAGTCCTCGGCGGCGATGCAGGCGTTCTGGAAGCAGCCGGACATGTCGCTCGAGATCGTGAAGTGGATCACGGCGTCATAGGTCTCAAGCTGCTCTTTGAAGAACGCGATGTAATCCGCCACGTTCACCGCCGCGGTGCGGCAGAGCTTGCCGTTCTCACGGAAGTAGCGATACAGATCCTCGGGCTTGACGTCGACGCCGTCGCGCCGCGTCTCCTCGTCCGTGAGGATGTACAGCGGCGTGATGCCGATGTTGTAGGCCTCGATCAGCGCGGGCGAGAGATCGCAGGTGCTGTCGGCGGAGATTTTGATGTTCAAGATAATCACCTCAAATAGAATATCGCGGATCAGCGCGAAGCGGGGCAGATTGTTCGACAGAATGTCTATTTTTAATAAGCAATAAGATTCTAACACTTTTTTAATAATTTGCATAGTGGTATTTTCACGAAAAAAGGAGTTTTTTTATGGCTTCCAGGGTGGTTGTGCTCTCAGGTCCCACCGCGTCGGGCAAAACGGCGCTGGGCGTGCTGCTCGCCGAGCGGCTCCGCGGCGAGGTCGTTTCGGCGGATTCCATGCAGATCTATCGCCGCATGGACATCGGCACGGCGAAGCCCACTGCCGAAGAAATGCGCGGTATCCCGCATTATATGCTCGACGTGGCGGAGCCGCAGGAGGATTATTCCGTGGCGCGGTATGTCGAGGAGGCGTCGCGCTGTGTCGACGACATCCTCGCGCGCGGAAAGCTCCCCATCGTCGTGGGCGGCACGGGGCTTTATATCGACTCGCTGCTCTCCGGGCGGACGTTCGCCGGCGGGCCGGTCGATCCCGCGCTGCGAACCGAGCTCAGCGAGCGCTATGACGAGATCGGCGCGAACGGGCTTCTGGGCGAGCTGCGCAAGGTCGACCCGGAGCGCGCGGAAAAGCTCCATCCTGCCGACAAAAAGCGCATCGTCCGCGCGCTGGAGGTCTATATCCTCACGGGCAGGACCATCACCCAGCACGACGCCGAGACCCGCGCCCTCCCGCCGCGGTATGAGGCGGTGCGTCTCGCGCTGGACTATGCAGACCGCGCCGATCTCTATGCGCGCATCGACCGCCGCGTGGACCAAATGCTGGAGCAGGGACTTGTGGACGAGGTGCGCGCGCTGCTCGCCTCCGGTGTGCCGCGCGGCTGCACCGCCATGCAGGCCATCGGCTATAAGGAGGTCGTGCGCGCGCTCGACGGCGCGTGTACGCTCGACGAGGCCGCCGAGGAGATCCGCCGCGAAAGCCGCCGCTATGCCAAGCGCCAGCTCACCTGGCTGCGCCGGGGCGAGCAGCATTGGATTCGCTTTCAAAAAACGCCGGACTTGGCGGCGGCGCGACGGGATTCGACCGAATATCTCGCCGCCTGCGGTGTAGAATAGCCCCGTGCAGAATGCGGGCGCTCCCCCGACCACCCCATTTTGTACAATTTCACTATTTCATGGGGCGGCGAATTATGATAAAATCTAAGAATCGGGAATCCGAACAGATCCGCTCCGGAAGGGAGCCGATCAACATGCAAAAACCGCAGAATCTTCAGGAGGGCTATCTCAACCGCGCGCGGCAGGAGCGCCTTGGCGTCACGCTGTTTCTCGTCAACGGCTTTCAGATGCGCGGATATATCCGGGGCTTCGACAATTTTGTCGTGCTGCTCGAGGTGGACGGACGCCAGCAGATGATCTATAAGCACGCCATCTCCACAGTCGCCGTCTCAGAGCGCAAACCGGCAGCCGCGGGATAAGCCCCTCCGTCCTCCGCTCGCGCGGGATATGGAGCAGGTGTATGGTCAAAACAAACAAAAGCCTGAATATCGCTCTGGCGGTGATCTTCGCCGCGCTGGTGCTGTATCTCGGCTTTGCGCTGCTGCGGCGGTCGCAGAGCGGCTATACCACCACGCAGGCGGTCATGGTCACGGTCAACGAGACCGGACAGGCCCGGGGCTGTGTCGTGCGCGAGGAGCAGGTGCTCACAGCGCCGCAGTCCCATGTCGCCGTATATGTGGGCGAGGGCGCCGAGGTGCGCGCCGGCGGCGAGGTCGCCGTGGCGAGCGATTCGGAAAAAACGCTGGAGAACGCCGCGCGCGTCCGCCAGCTGGACGCCGAGATCGAGTATGTCCGCTCGCTGCTGTCGGTCGCCGACCAGGCGGCGGGCGCCATGGAGCAGGACGCCGCCATCCGCAGCGCGGTCTATCAGGTGTCCGCCGCCGTGAACGACCACAGCGCCGCGACGCTCGATAACGCCTGCGTCACGCTCTCCTCGCTGCTGCTGACAGCCGGCGCGGACGTCTCGAGAGAGGACCTGGACGCGCTCGTGGCGGAGCGGCGTCAGCTCAGCGCCGGCGCGAACGACGGCGTCATCGCCGCGCCCGCCGCCGGGGTGTTCACCGCCGCGGTGGACGGCTATGAGTCGCTCTCTCCGGAGGATCTCGCCGATCTGACGCCGCAGGGCGTGCGGGACCTTGCCGCCGCGCAGCAGACCGTCGCCGCGGACGCCTTCGGCAAGCTCATCACCGCGAAGAAATGGTATTACGCCGCCGTCATGTCCGCCGAGGACGCCGCGCGGCTCACGGTCGGCGGAGAGATCACGCTGGACTTCGGACGCCACAGCGCCGATGCGCTCACCGCCGCGGTGCGCAGCATCTCCGAGCCGGTGAACGACGAGGTCGCCGTGGTCTTCACGCTCACGAGCGGGCTCGCCGAGACCGCCGCCCTGCGCGAGACGGACTGCGAGGTCGTGTTTTACAGCCACACGGGGCTGCGCGTCCCGCTGCGCGCCATTCGTTTCATCGAGGACGCGGACGGACAGCAGGTGCCGGTCGTATACGTCATCACGGCGGAGCGCATGGAGATGAAGCGCGTCGAGATCCTCTATCGCAGCGAGGACTATGTCATCCTCGCACGCGGCACGGACAAGGACGTCCTGCGCGCCGGAAACGAGGTCATTGTAGACGGAAAAGGCCTGGAAGACGGCAAAGCGATTTCGCGATAAAATCAAACTCTGCGAGGCGATTGGATATGAGCATAAAGGAAAATGTGGCTGCGATCCGCGCGCGAATCGACACGGCCGCGCGCGAGAGCGGGCGCACCGGCGAGGACATCACGCTGGTCGCCGCGACGAAGATGAACGACGCCGACCGCGTGCGCGAGGCGATCGCGGCGGGCGTGGACGTCTGCGGCGAAAACCGCGTGCAGGAGCTGCTGGAGAAAAACGAACAGCACGCCTATGACGGCGCGCCGCTGCACTTCATCGGGCATCTGCAGACGAACAAGGTCAAGTATCTCGTCGGGCTGGTCGCGCTCATCCAGTCGGTCGATTCCGAGGCGCTGCTGCGCGAGATCGAAAAGCGCGCCGCGAAGCTCGACGTCGTGCAGAACGTGCTGCTCGAGGTCAACATCGGCGGCGAGACCGCCAAGAGCGGCGTCGAGCCGGAGAAAATCGACACGCTGCTGCGTTTTGCGCAGGATTGCCCGCACGTTCGCGTGCAGGGACTGATGGCGATCCCGCCGATCAGCCTCGAAAAAGGCGGAAATCATGCATATTTTTGCCGAATGAGAGAACTTTTTGTTGACATTGGAAGAAAAAAATACAATAATGTTAATATGCAATTTCTGTCTATGGGCATGAGCGACGATTTTGAGGACGCGATCCGCTGCGGCGCCAACATGGTGCGCGTCGGCTCATCCATTTTCGGCGCGCGCAATTATGCCGCCGCGCCGGTACAGAAATCCGAATGACAAGGGGTACCGGATATGAGCTTTTTTGATGAACTGAAACGTATGACGCAGCCTTATGACGACGATGAGGACGATTTTCTGGATCCTGTGATGGATGATGAGCCGGAGGAGCGTCCCGCACCGCGTCCGCGCAAGGCCGCGAAGAGCGCGCGTGCCGCCGCTGCCGAGCCCGCCGAGGAGCCCGTCGCGCCCGCGCGTCCGGCGGCACGTCCCGCTGTGTCCTCCCGCGGCGCCCGTTCGACGGACAAGGTCGTGAATCTCAACAACGGCGGTCAGCTCAAGGTCGTCATCGTCAAGCCCCTGCGCTTCGAGGTCGTCGCGGAGATCGCCGATCATCTGCTCGACCGCCGCGCGGTGCTGATGAATCTCGAGGATACGGACGAGGCCACCGGCCGCCGTCTGATCGACTTCCTCTCCGGCGTTGCCTATGCGCAGGACGGCAAGATCCGCAAGTCCTCCCGCAGCACCTATATCATCACGCCGTACAACGTCGATCTCATGGGCGAGCAGCTCGACGAGATGGAGCAGAGCTCCTTTGAGCTTTAATTTTGAAACAAAAATAAATGGGGGATACGAACTATGACACCTCAGGATATCCGCGAAAAGGTATTGGAAAAAACCGTGATCGGCGGCTATGACATCGCTGCCGTTGACCAGTTCCGAGAGGAAGCGGCGGTCGCGCTGGCCGAGGGCCAGAAGGAGACCGCGGTGCTCAAGGGCAAGATGAAGGTGCTCGTCGACAAGATCGAGGACTACCGCGCCACCGAGGACGCCATGCGCCTCGCGCTTGTCCAGGCGCAGAAGGTTGCCAAGCAGATCACCGAGGACGCCAAGACGCAGGCCGCGCAGACCATCGCCGAGGCGGAGGCTTACGCCGCGAAGGTGCGCGCCGAGGCCGACGTCTATTCGCGCCAGACCATCGGCGGGCTGCAGCAGGCCAAGGCGGACGAGGAGGAGCGCCTGCTTCTCGCGAAGGCCGCCAGCGCCAAGTTCATGCAGGACGCCCGCGCCCTGTGTGTCGAACAGCTCAACTATCTCGATACCATGTCCGCCGCCTCCGGCAAGAGCGCCAAGGCGCCCGCGGTCGAAAAGCCGGCTCCCGTGGAGGAGCCCGTGGTCGAGACGCCTGCCGAGGAAGCGCCCGTGAACGCTGCCGACGTGCAGGAGACCATTCGCAGCATAGACAGCTCCGTCGCGATCAGCGCCGAGGAGGAGCCCGAGATCGACATTACCCCCGTGATCGAGGCCGCCACTCCCGCCGTCGAACCTGACGAAGCTACCCAGCTGTACCGTTTTTTGCAGAGTAACAGCTGAACGGAAGTTCCGAAAGGGTAACGAGGCGGATCGGCGCATTCCCGTTGGGGATATGCGTCGTCCGCCTCTTGAGCGTTCTATCAGGCCCCCGCGCCGGGGCGGATAACGGATCAGAACCGCTCTGTTTGTTGAAAAACGAATCCGCGAGATCAGTAGTAAAGGAGATATATGACCCATGGCAAAGGACAAGAACAACTTCAACGAGACCATCAATCTGCCGAAGACCGACTTCCCCATGCGCGCGGGGCTCCCCAAGCGCGAGCCGGAGATGCTCAAGCGCTGGGAAGAGCAGGACATTTACAACGTCGCGCTGAAAAAGAGCGAGGGCAAGCCCCGCTTCAATCTGCATGACGGCCCTCCGTTCTCCAACGGCGATATCCACATGGGTCACGCGCTGAACAAGGCGCTCAAGGATTTCATCAACCGCAGCTATATGATGCGCGGCTACCACGTTCCGTATATCCCCGGCTGGGACAACCACGGCATGCCCATCGAGAGCGCGATCATCAAGGAGCAGCGCCTGAACCACAAGGAGATGAGCATCGCCGATTTCCGCAGCGCCTGCCGCGACTACGCCGAGCACTATATCCAGCGCCAGAAGGCCGGCTTCCAGCGCATGGGCGTCGTGGGCGACTGGGAGAATCTCTACCGCACCATGGATCCCGGCTTCGAGTGCGAGGAGGTGCGCGTGTTCGGCCGCATGTACCGCAACGGCCACATCTACAAGGGCCTGAAGCCCGTCTACTGGTGCGTGCATGACGAGACCGCGCTCGCCGAGGCGGAGATCGAGTATCAGGACGACGCCGTCACGACGTGCTATGTGCGCTTCCCGCTGCACGACGACCTCGGCAAGCTGCCGGAGTTCGGCAAGCCGGTCTCCTTCCTGATCTGGACGACCACGACCTGGACGCTGCCGGGCAACCTCGGCATCATGGTCGGCGCCAACCTTGCATATTCCTTCGTCGACACTGGCGACGAGATCCTCATCGTCGCGACGGATCTTGCCGACCAGCTGATGGAGCTCGGCGGTGTGCAGCAGTATGAGACCGTCTACACCTGCACCGGCGATTATCTCGAGTATATGCTCGCCAAGCACCCCTTCATGGACAAGACCAGCCTCCTGATGCTGGACGACGAGGTCACCACCGACGACGGCACGGGTCTTGTGCACACCGCGCCCGGCTTCGGCATGGTCGACTATCTCTGCGGCATGCGCTATAAGCTCCCCATGATCGTCCCCGTCGATGATCAGGGCCGCCACACCGACTACGCCGGCAAGTACGCCGGCATGACCGTCGACGAATCCAACCCCGTCATCCTGGAGGACATGCGCGCCAACGGCACGCTCTTCGCCACGAAGGACATCGTGCACGCCTATCCGCATTGCTGGCGCTGCAAGCAGCCCATCCTCTTCCGCGCCACCCCGCAGTGGTTCTGCTCGGTCGACTCCTTCAAGGAGGAGGCCGTCGAGGCCTGCGAGAACGTCCGCTGGCTGCCCGCCTGGGGCAAGGAGCGCATGGGCGCCATGATCCGTGAGCGCGCCGACTGGTGCATCAGCCGCCAGCGCCGCTGGGGTCTGCCCATCCCGGTGTTCTACTGCGACGACTGCAAGAAGCCCGTCTGCACCGATGAGAGCATCGAGGCCGTCGCGCAGCTCTTCGAGAAGGAGGGCTCCAACGCCTGGTTCGACCGCACCGCGGCCGAGATCCTGCCCGAGGGCTTCACCTGCCCGCACTGCGGCGGCAAGCACTTCACGCAGGAGACCGATACGCTCGACGGCTGGTTCGACTCCGGCTCCACGCACATCGCCGCCATGAAGCGCGAACAGGGCTTCTGGCCGAGCTCGATGTATATCGAGGGCGGCGACCAGTATCGCGGCTGGTTCCAGTCCTCCCTGCTCTGCGCGGTCGGCGCGAGCTACGGCGGCGCGCCGTATCAGGAGTGCCTGACCCACGGCTGGACCGTCGACGGCGAGGGCAAGGCCATGCACAAGTCGCTCGGCAACGGCATGGACCCGAGCGAGATCATCAATGAGTTCGGCGCGGATCTGCTGCGCCTGTGGGCCGGCTCCGCCGACTATCACGTCGACGTCCGCTGCTCCAAGGACATCTTCAAGCAGCTCAGCCAGAACTATCTGAAGTTCCGCAACACCGCGCGCTATTGCCTCGGCAACCTCAACGGCTTCGACCCCAACACGGATATGGTCGCGCCCACGGACATGCTGGAGCTCGACCGCTGGGCCGTCACGAAGCTCAACGCCCTCATCGAGAAGAGCGCCGCCGCGTATAACGATTATGAGTTCCACGTCGTGAGCCACGCGATCAACGATTTCTGCGTGGTCGAGCTCTCGAGCTTCTATCTGGACATCATCAAGGATCGCCTCTACTGTGAGGAGAAGCACGGTCTCAAGCGCCGCAGCGCGCAGACGGCGCTGTATCTGATCCTCGACACCATGACGAAGATCTTCGCCCCCATCCTCGCCTTCACCTGTGACGAGATCTGGCAGGCCATGCCGCACACCGACGCGGACGACGCCCGCAACGTCGTCCTGAATGATATGAACAAGCCCTTCGCCGACTATGCCCTCGACGAGGACGCCATGGCGAAGTGGGATCGCATGATCGCCCTGCGCGACGACGTCAACGTCGTGCTCGAGCGCGCCCGCGCCGAGAAGCGCATCGGCAAGGCGCTCGAAGCCGCCGTCACGCTCTCCGTGGATGACAGCGCATCCGAGCTGAAGGGCGATATGGACACCATGAATCTCGCCGAGCTCTTCATCGTCTCCAAGTGCATCGTGGGCGACGTCCCGGTCGAGGACGGCGTCGTTGCCAAGGGTGCGACCTATCCCGGCGTCACGATCGGCGTCCGCGAGGCCGCAGGCACCAAGTGCCCGCGCTGCTGGACGATCTCCGAGGACGCGGATCCCGAGACCGGCCTCTGCCCGCGCTGCAAGCGCGTCGTCGCAGGACTCAACTGAAATCGCCGTACCGGCGCTTTCAATTGAAGGACTTGCGCTCCGTTCCGTGTTTAAGGCTTCAAAAGCTTGCGCTTTTGAATGTTTAAACACGAAACTCCGCGATAAGAGTTTTCCGCGCCACGGCACAGCCGCGGCGGGAAAACGGAGTTGATATTCTTTCTTCGCTTGCGAGCGAAGAAACTCTGCGAGGCTATTAAATGGCGCGCAAGCGCGCCGCAAACTCTGCGAGGCTTTTTAGCGCTCGTAAACTTTGACCGGGAGGATTTCCCATGCTTTATGCGATAGTTGTTGTTCTGCTGCTGATCGCCGATCAGGGGCTGAAATATTGGGTCACGGTGCACGTCGCGCTCAACGAGGGACGCCATGTTCTGATCCCCAAGGTGCTGGATCTGATGAACATCCACAATTACGGGATCGCCTTCAGCTGGCTGCAGAATGTGCCGAGCTGGGTCTTTGCGCTCATCGCGGCGGCGTTTGCGGTAATCGTCATTCTGGCGCTCCGGCGCGGGATGATCCACGGGCGCTTCGGCCGCTGGATGGCGGTGCTGGCGCTCGCCGGCGCGATCGGCAACTGCATCGACCGCGTGCTGAGCGGCTATGTGGTGGACATGCTCGCTTTTGCGTTCTGGAAGAGCTTTCCGGTGTTCAACCTCGCCGACGCCTGCCTCGTCGTGGGCGGCATCGCCTTCTGCCTGTATGTGATCTTCCACAAGGACATCCCCGAGGCAAAGCAGGCGCAGCCGCGCGAAAAGCGCCGGACCGCAGCGGCGCAGCCGAAAGTGCCCGCCGAAAAACCCGCGGCGAAGCAGCAGCGCGAGAAGGCAGCGGCTGCGGAGAAAAAGCCCGTCGAGCAGCAGACCACGAAGGTGTCTGTCGAGAAAAAGCCCGCGGCAAAAGCGCCCGCACCGGCTGAAACGGAGAGCGCCGCCAAGGCGGAGGAGGCTGCGAAGCCCGCCGAGCCCAAGCCCTCTCTGAGCGCGGTCCTCGCGGAAAAGCGCGCCGCGCTGCAGAAGAGCGCCGCCGCGCGCGCCGAGAAGCGCAAGCAGGCGGAGGCGCAGCGCGTCACGGACGCGGAAAAGCGTGCCGCCGAAGCCGAAAAGCGCGCCGCCGAGGCAGAGGCCCGTGCCGCGCAGGCGGAGGCGAAGGCCGCCGCCGCGGTCTCGGACGATCCTTTCGCCGCGTGGGACCGCGCCGTGTCCGAGCAGGACGCGCGCGCCAAGGCCGACGCCGAGCGCAAGGCTGCGCGGGACGCAAAGCTTCGTGCCGAGCGCGAAGCGAAGCGCGCAGCGGAGCTCAAGGTCGCTGCCAAAGCCGAGGCCAAGCCCGTCGAGACGGCGCAGCCTGCCGCCGCGCCCAAGCCCGCTGCGAAGCCCGCCGAGCCCGCTGTGGATCCCTCGCCCACGCGCAAGGTCGCCGCGAAGAAGATCGAGGAGATGGCCGCCAAGCTCGCGCCCAAAAAGCCTGCCGCCGCGCCCGCCCCGAAGCCGACACCGAAGCCCGTCGAGAGCGCGCCCGTCGCTGAGGAAGCGGTCAGCTATGATCTCGAGGACATCCTCGCCGAGTTCAGAGATCTCTGATATATGGAACAGATCCTGGTGATCGAAGCAACGGAGAGCGCCGAGCGTATCGACGCTCTCCTTGCACGCTCCGTGCCGGACCTCACGCGCAGCGCCGCCCAGCGTCTGCTGGAGCTCGGCGCGGTCACGCTCGACGCGCGTCCGGTAAAGAAAAACCACCGCACCGCACCCGGCGAGCGCTTCACCGTCGTTCTGCCCGAGCCGGAGCCCGCCGCGCCCGAGCCGCAGGAGATCCCGCTCGACGTGCGGTATGAGGACGGCGACCTTATCGTTGTGAACAAGCCGCGCGGTATGGTGGTGCATCCCGCGCCCGGGCACCCGGACGGCACGCTCGTCAACGCCCTGCTGCACCATTGCGGCGATTCGCTCTCCGGCGTCGGCGGGGAAAAGCGCCCCGGCATCGTCCACCGCATCGACAAGGACACCTCGGGGCTCATCATCGCGGCGAAGAACGATTTTGCGCATCTTGCGCTCTCGGCGCAGCTTTCGGACCACAGCCTCGCCCGCACCTATGAGGCGGTCGTGATCGGAAATCTCCGGGAGGACGCCGGCACGGTGAACGCACCCATCGGCAGACACCCGATCGACCGCAAGCGCATGGCGGTCACACAGAAAAACAGCCGCGAGGCCGTCACCCATTGGGAGGTCCTCGCGCGGTACCCCGGCTATACGCACATCCGCTGCCGCCTCGAGACGGGGCGCACGCACCAGATCCGCGTCCACATGGCGTACATCGGGCATCCGCTGCTCGGCGACATGGTCTATGGGCGCAAAAGGCCCGAGCTGGGGCTGGAGGGACAATGCCTCCACGCCCGCACGCTGACCTTCGTGCACCCGCGCACGCATGAGCGCGTCACGGTCACGAGCGAGCTGCCGGACTGGTTTCAGGCGGTATTGAAAAAACTCAACGGAATCAACAGATAAGGAGCGAACTAAAATGGCACAATCGATCGATCCCATCCTGCTCGAAAAGCCCGAAAAGCGCTATCAGGAGTTTCTGAAGACCGTCGCCCGGCGCGGCGAGGTCTGGACGCTCGCCTCCGAGATGGGCTATACCACCATGGAGGCCGACAACAAGGTGATGCTCGTCGTGTTCCCGACGGAGAAGCACGCCAACCTCTTCAGCGAGGGCGACTTCCCCGAGGCGATCGAGCTGGACGACTTCCTCGCCCGCTGCCGCGAGTTCGCCGCCGATTCGGATTTCGGCTTCATGGTCTTCCCGAACGGCAAGGACGCCTACATGGCGGAGACCATCCCGCTCCTGCGCGACCTGCAGGACGCGATCCACAAAGCGAAAAAGAAATAAAGCCGCACGTCTGTACGCCGCCGCTGTGCTGCGTACAGACAAGTTTTTTCAAAAAAGCAATTGACCTTCCCCCTTGTGGAAGGCTTATGATGTGCACAGAGGGAGGGATTCCCGATGAAGATCCATCAGGTCGAGGAGCTTGTCGGCGTTACAAAGAAGAACATCCGGTTCTATGAGGAGCAGGGGCTCCTGCGCCCGGAGCGCAACCCGGAGAACGGATACCGGGAATACACGCTGCGGGATGTGGAGCAGCTGCGGCGCGTGAAGCTGCTGCGGAAGCTCGATGTGCCGTGCGAACAGATCCGGCGCGTGACGGCGGGGGAGCTCTCGCTCGCGGCCTGCCTGCGCGCGCAGCGGCAGACGCTCGAAAAGCGCGGCAGCGATCTGGTGCGCATGGAGGAGCTGTGCACGGAGCTCGCTGACAGCGACATGACGCTCGACGCGCTGAAGGCGGAGGACTGGCTCGACCGGATGCGGGAGCTGGAAAAGGGAGGCGTGGAATTCGTGGATGCGAACAAATCGGACGTAAAGAAACGGCGGTGGGGCGCGGTCGTCTCGGCGGCGGTGTTCATCCTGCTGATGATCGGGCTCATCGGGCTGATCCTGTGGGGGAACCACGCTGAGCCGCTGCCGACGCCGGTGCTGGTGTTTCTGCTGTTGATCCCGCTGGTCATCATTGCGGGCGTGGGGCTCGCGCTGATCCAGCGGATGAAGGAACTGAAAGGAGGAGAGCTTGATGAAGCTGGTCACTATTGATTCCGTCCCCGGCAGACAGATCGAAGCCCTCGGCATCGTAAAGGGCACGATCGTGCAGACAAAGAACATCGGCCGCGACTTCATGGCGGGCATGAAAACGCTCGTCGGCGGCGAGATCGTGGGCTACACGGAAATGCTCAACGAGGCGCGGCAGCTTGCCACCAAGCGCATGGTGGATGAGGCCGAGGCGCTCGGCGCCGACGCGATCGTCGGCGTGCGTTACGGCTCGTCGCAGCTCATGCAGGGCGCTGCCGAGGTCATCGCCTACGGAACCGCCGTCAAGATCATAGGGTAAAAACGAAGCAAGGAGCGCTGTCGAGCGCTCCTTGCGTGTTGTTATTTGGTTTCCGGCATATACCAGTAAGAATTAAAACCGGAGAGATACACGATCCCGCCCTTCGGGACCTGCGTGAGACAGTTGAAGACGTTGAAGTAGTCGCCAAAACCCGATGGGATCGCCATCGCGCCGAAGACGCCGAGCCAAAGCCACGCGGGGTGGATCAGAAAGAGGATGTACGGAACGAAGCCGAACACCAGATTCGGCAGCATCGACATGAACACGAACCGCCCGCGCGACATGTCCTCCGGTCCGACGACGAACAGCATGCCCTTTTTCAGATAGGTGTAGAGATACACGTCGCCGCGAAAGCAGCTCGCGTGCAGCAGCTCGTGCGGAAACAGCGTGATCAAAACCAGAAGCGAGCCGATGATGAATTGCATCGGGAAATTGTCCAGGACGAGCTCCCGCGCGTGAAAGATGCGCCAGAACATCCCGACAAACGTCAGCACCATGAGCACGAGGGCGCCGCCGTTTGCGATCAGCGCCATGCGCGCCGGGCTCTCCGGCTCGCGGAACTTCACCGCGCCGGGCGCGTGCTCGCGCTGCGGCAGCGTGGCGACGTCGCCGTTGAAGGTCTTTTCGTAGTGGAGCTTCATGCCTCCGCCTCCCAAACGAGCTTGGCCGTGAAGGCGGGGCGAAGCTGCCCGGACAGGGACGCGGTCACGATGGCGGAGCCCGGCGCGTCGATGCGGTGCAGCTGCACCGCATCGCCGAGATGCGCCTCGTTCACAAAGTAGAGCTCCATGCGCTTCAGGCTACCGATCGCCGCGCGCTGCGCGTCGGTGAGCGCGTCATACGCCATCTCGCCGTAGCGGAAGTTGTTCACATGCCCGACGCCGTCGATCCAGCTCGGGCGCACGCGCAGCGTCTCGACCGGCGCTTCCTCCGGCGTCTTGATGCGCAGACGGTCGGACGCCTCCATCAGCTTCTCGCCCGCGGGGAGATAAAATTTGCCGATCAGCTCCCGGTCGGTGCAGACGCGCCGCGCGTTCAGGTCCAGCAGCGTCGAAAACGTCGCCGCCGTGAACACGGTCTCGCCCGCCTCGTCGCGCACGATCGTCTCGCGGCGAAACAGCAGGCGGCGCTTCTCTGTCGAGTTCCAGGTCTGCGCGGTCAGCCGGTCGTCGGGCCGCACCGGACGGCGGATCTCGACCGCCATGGACACGAGCACCCACGCCACGCCGTAGTCGCGGATCAGCCGCGCCTCATCCATCTCGATGTTCATCAGATGCGGTTCCACGGCCTGCATGTACAGCGCCTGATAGGCGTCGGGCTTCATCGCGCCGTCGCCGTTGAACATCGCGATACCGAGCTCGAGCGGATAGGAAAACTGTTTTTCGTCCATGTGCGTCAACTCCCCGGGGATGTGGTATGCTGACAGTTTAACACGTTCCCGCGCCAAATGCAACGCGCTTGCTTTTTTGCGCGCCGGAGGGTAAGATACAGACGGGAGGGATCGCCTTATGCCGAACTTTTGCATGACGCTCTGCTATGACGGCACGCGCTATCGCGGCTGGCAGCGGCAGGGGAACACGCCGAATACGATCCAGGCGCTCGTCGAGACCGCGCTCTCGGAGCTGCTGGAGCAGCCCGTCGAGGTGCAGGGCTCCGGGCGCACGGACGCGGGCGTACACGCGCGGATGCAGACGGCGTCCTTCCGCGCGAAGACGAAGCTGCCGCCGGACACGATCCTGCGCCGCCTGCGCGCCGCGCTTCCGCCGGACGTCGGCGTGACGGCGCTTACAGAGGCGCAGCCGCGCTTCCACGCCCGCCTGAGCTGCACGGGCAAGACTTATGTCTATCGCGTCTGGAACAGCGAGGCGCCGAACGTCTTTGACCGCCGCTGGCAGCACACGGTCACCGCGCCGCTGGATCTCGATGCGATGCGGCGCGCGGGCGACGCGCTCTGCGGGACGCATGATTTCACGAGCTTCTGCGCCAACAAGCGCATGAAAAAGTCCGCCGTGCGCACGCTGCGCGCCGTCCGGATCGATCGCGCGGGCGACGAGGTGCGCATCGCCTTCACGGGCGACGGGTTTTTGTACCACATGGCGCGCATCCTCGCGGGCACGCTGCTCGAGGTCGGGCGCGGCAAGCGCAGTCCGGATGCGATGCAAAGCATCCTCGATGCGCATGACCGCGCGGCCGCGGGCGAGACCGCTCCCGCAAAGGGTCTGATCCTGTGGGAGACGGAATATGCATAAACGTCAAAAACCGATGCCGCGTCCGGCATCGGTTTTTTGATGGATCGTGTTATCCCTCGTATGCGGCCTTCACCGCGTCGTTGAAGGCGTCGAGCTGCGCGTGTTCAAAGGCAAGCGGATCGAAGTCCTCCAGCGTTACGTCCGCGTCCACGAGCGCGGCGTTGGTGTCTTCCATCGTCACGTCGCCCTTTGTGATCTGGTCCGCGAGTCCGGACACGGCCTCATACTGTCCGCGGAACGCCTCCTTCCCATCGTCGTCCAGCTTGTCGATATAGTCCTTCACGTCCTCCCTGAAATGATCCTGGTCCGGGCCGCCCGCCTTGCAGAAATTCAGCAGCGTGGCGGCGGCGGAATACATCTGCAGACTGCTCCCGACGGTCTCCTCGTGATAGTCGTGCACGCGGTCGAGCACGTCCTTGACCGTGATATCGTTCATCTGCGGCGCCATGGATTCCACGGCCTCGGGCACGTCCTCGATGGGCGTGTCGGTCGCGGCGGCGTCGGTCGTTTCGGGCACAGCGCTCTCGGTGGCGGCGTCGGTTCGGGTCGCATCTCCGCAGGCGGAGAGGGCAAACACCATCACCAGCGCAAGCAGCAGGGTCATCATTCGTTTCATTTGGGATAGATCTCCTTTCGGGTGTGTGGTACGATACGGTTATACCACAGCAGCTATGCGCCTTTTGCCGAAAGCGGGAGGGCGGAAAAAAGATTTTCGGCGGACGATCAAAACAGATCGTCCGCCGAACGTGCGCGGTCATGTTCAGGAAAGCGCGGCGTCGATCGCCGCATACAGCGCGTCGTAGTCCTCATACGCCGGGATGTGCGGGTAATCGCGCTTGATCTGCTCCGTGGAGCGGAACAGGAAGCCCGTCTTGCCCGCCTGGATCATGCCGAGGTCGTTGTAGCTGTCGCCCAGCGCGATCGTGTTGTAGCCGATGGACTGCAGCGCCTTCACGGTGGTGAGCTTGGAGTTCTCCACGCGCATTTTGAAGTCCTCGATCATGCCGTCCGCGCCGACGACGAGCTCGTTGCACAGCAGCGTCGGGTAGCCGAGCTTTTTCATCAGCGGCATCGCAAACTGCGTGAACGTGTCGCTCAGCACGATGGCCTGCGTGCGCGCGCGCAGCTTGTCCAAAAATTCCTTCGCGCCCGGCAGCGGGTCGATCTGCTCGATCACGTCCTGGATCTCCTTCAGCCCCAGCCCGTGCTCGCGCAGGATGCCGAGCCGCCAGTACATGAGCTTGATGTAGTCCGGCTCGTCGCGCGTCGTGCGCTTGAGCTCCGGGATGCCCGAGACCTCTGAGAACGCGATCCAGATCTCCGGTACGAGCACGCCCTCCATATCCAAACAGATGATATCCATCTTGTAAGCGCTCCTCTCTGATTTTAAATCGCGTATTCCGCGCTGTACTGCGCGTATTCTTCCGTCTCATAGGGGCTCAGTCGCTGGTGATAGGCGTGGGCGTCCGCGCCGTTTTCCGCGAGCTCCAGGAGCAGATACGCCAGCTTCTTGCAGCGCTCGGAGATCTCCTCGTAATTCGAGATGAGGTCGTTGAACGTGATGCCCTGCTCCAGCGTGCAGATACCGGCGCGCAGGCGCTCAACGTGGTGGCGGCGCATGGTTTCGCACAGCTCCTCGATCACGGCGGCGAGGGAGACGGTGTGCTGCGCGGCGGTGAGATCCTTGTTGTCGAAGGTCTCGCGGGCGCCGTCGGTGATCGCGTCCACGGCGCGCTCGATCACGCCGAGCTCCCGCTGGGCGTCGGGAGAATAGTTGATGCTCTTCTGCTCCATCTGCCGCGCGGTGTGCGCGATGTTCATCGCGTGGTCGCTGATTCGCTCGAAGTCCGACAGCGCGTGCAGGTAGAGCGTCACGTCGCGGTTTTCCGCTTCGTTCAGCTCGCGGCGCGTCGCCTTCATCAGATAGGTGCCGACGCGGTCCTCATAGAGGTCGCAGCGCGTTTCGAGCTGCTCGACCTTGGCAAAGCCGGACTCGTTGAATTCGTGCAGCAGCTTTTTGACGCGCCCGATGCTCTCAAAGGCGCAGGCCGCCATGTCGCCGATCGCCATGTGGCACTGCGAGAGCGCCAGCGTCGGGTAGGCGAGGAAGCGATCCTCCAGCAGCGCGTCGATCGCGTCCTCCTCGGTGGGCTCCTGTGCCGGGTCGGGAATGATGCGGCGCACGAGCTTCTCCAGCAGCCCGATCGCGGGCGTGAGCAGGATGACCGTGACGAGACGGAACAGCGTGTTGATCAGCGCGATGTCCACGGCGTTCATGGACTTATCGTAGAAGCCGAATTGCGCGAAGGCGTTGATCGCATAAAACAGGATGCCGCACAGCACCGCGCCGAGGATGTCCATCGCGAGATGCATGAGCGCGGTGCGCCGCGCGTTGATGTCCGCGCCCAGCGCGCTCAGCAGCACCGGGATCGCGCCGCCGACGGCGACGCCCAGAACGATCGGGAAGGCGGCGGAGAACGTGATCGCGCCCGTCACGCTCAGCGCCTGCAGGATGCCGATCGCGGCGGCGGAGGACTGGATGATCGCCGTGAACACCATGCCGACGAGGATGCCGACGACGGGGTTGGAGAAGTTCGTCAGCAGCGAGATGAACGCCGCGTTCTCCTTCAGCGGAGAAACGGAAGCGCTCATGATATCCATGCCCGTCATCAGGATCGTGAAGCCGAGCAGGATCGTGCCGACGCTGTTTTTCATCGGCGTCTTCTGGAACTTGCGCAGGTAGATGCCGACGCAGGCGAGCACGGCCGTGAGATTCGCGACCGTCAGCACGCTCATCACGCCGCTGCTGCTCCCACCGCCGACGAACGACAGCGAGACGATCCAGCCCGTGACGGAGGTCCCGAGGATCGAGCCCAGAATGATGCTCGCCGCCTGCCGCAGCGACATCATGCCGCTGGAGATAAAGCCGATGGCGATGATGCTCGTCGCGGTCGAGGACTGGATCACGGCGGTGACCGCCGCGCCGAGGGCGATGCCCTTTAAGGGGTGACTGGTGAGCCTGTAAAGCACGGCCTCGAGCTTGCCGCCGGCGACCTGGTTCAGACCGTCGCCCATCAGCATGACGCCATATAAAAACAGCACCAGACCGCATAGCAGAGAAAGTATCGCGGTGACAACCATAATGTATCCTCCCGATGGTTCTTGAACGCCTCCGGCAGGAGGCGAAGGAGCACAACAACTGATGCTATTTTAGTCTGAAATCGCGCCCGAAATATGAACAAATTGTAAACAGACGAGCATTTTCGGGAATATTCAGGTTTTTCGGGAGAAATGGTCGAAAATCGACGCTTGCGCAGGCTTCTGCGGGACGGTATAATAGCCTCATCAGAACGCCAGGAGGATCGAGATCATGAAGAACGTGAAGCAGCTGCAGTCCGCAATGGGGCTTGCCAAGGCCGTGCGCGGCGCCGCGCCGGTCGAGACGGGCATTCTGGACATCGACCTGCGCAGCGACAAGCCCGTGAAGGTGAACAAAAGGCTCGCCGTGCAGGCGATCAAAAAGCTTGACACCCCGAAGACGCGCCGCATCGCCGCGGCGGCGATCGGCGCGGTGGCGGTCAGCGCGGCCGTACACAGCGTGAGCCAATACCGCTTCTATCGCTCCGCCGTCGCCCGGGAGATGAAAAAGCAGCTCGCGCCTCTGCAGGAGCAGATCGCGGCGCTGCAGGCCTCGGTGGACGCGCTGCGCGCGGAAAACGCCGTGCTGCGCGGCGAGCGCGAGCAGCCGAAGGAGAAGCACGGCAGGTAAAACCCACGCAAACCACTTGCGGCGCGCTTGACACGGCGTGCCGCAAGGTGGTAAGCTAGGAGCGCACAAAACAATATGCCGCCATGGTGGAACTGGTAGACACCCGAGACTTAAAATCTCGTGAGCTTCACGCTCGTGCGGGTTCGATCCCCGCTGGCGGCACCATTCAGAAATTCAGAGGCAAAGCTTTGCGTTGACAACACAAGGTTTTGCCTCGATTTCATGATTAGGCATTTCGTGTTCGGAGATTATGTGGTAAACTTTACGCAGCACATCCCGGAAAAGGAAAAGGAGGGGTAAACGCAGCATGAAAGCAGTCATCGCGATCGATTCCCTGAAGGGCAGTCTCACGTCTTTGCAGGCCGGCGACGCCATCCGCGAGGGCATCCTCCGCGCAGACCCGGACGCGGTTGTTCTGGTGCGGCCGCTGGCAGACGGCGGCGAGGGTACTGTGGAGGCGCTGACCATCGGCATGGGCGGCGCGCTCCAAACGGTCAGGGTCACCGGGCCGCTCGGAAAGCCGCTGGACGCCCGGTACGGCATCCTGCCGGACGGCGTCACCGCCATCGTGGAAATGTCCGCCGCGGCGGGCATCACGCTGGTGGAGGACACGCGGCGCGATCCCCTGTACACCACGACCTACGGCGTGGGCGAGATGCTCCGCGACGCCATCGGCAAGGGGTGCCGGCATTTCATCGTCGGCATCGGCGGCAGCGCCACCAACGACGGCGGCGTCGGCATGCTCCAGGCGCTGGGCTTCGGGCTGCTGAACGCGGCGGGCGAGCAGGTCTCTTTCGGCGCGCGGGGGCTGGAGGAGCTGGCCTCGATCACGACGGACGGCGTGATCCCGGAGCTGGAGGCATGCACGTTCCGCATCGCCTGCGACGTGACGAATCCGCTCTGCGGAGAAAAAGGCGCCAGCGCCGTCTACGGCCCGCAGAAGGGCGCGTCGCCCGCCCTGATCCGGCAGATGGACGCGTGGCTGCAAAACTATGCGGCGCTTGCGCGCGGCGTCAATCCCGCCGCAGACCCGGAGGTCCCGGGCACCGGCGCGGCCGGCGGACTCGGCTTCGCGTTTTTGAGCTTTACAAACGCGACGCTGGAATCCGGCATCAAGATCGTGCTGGAGGAGACGCGGCTGGAGGACTTCGTGAAGGACGCGGACGTCGTCGTCACCGGCGAGGGCAGGCTGGACGGACAGACCGTCATGGGCAAGGCGCCCGTCGGCGTGGCCGGGATCGCCAAAAAGCACGGCAAGCCCGTGATCGCCTTTGCCGGGTCCGTCACGCCGGACGCGAAAGCCTGCAACGCGCACGGCATCGACGCCTTTTTCCCCATCCTGCGCGGCGTCGTGACGCTCCCGGAGGCGATGGATCCCGCAAACGCATACAGGAATATGGCGGACACCGCCGAGCAGGTATTCCGTCTGCTGGCGATCCGGCGGAGAGAGGAAGGTGAACCATCATGAGAAAAACCAAGATCATCTGCACCATCGGTCCCGCCAGCGAAAGCCCGGAGATCTTCCGGGCCATGTGCCTGCAGGGACTCAACGTCGCCCGGCTCAACTTTTCCCACGGCACGCACGAGGAGCATCAGAAAAAGATCGACATGATCAAGGCCGTGCGCGAGGAATTGAACCTCCCCATCGCCATCATGCTCGATACCAAGGGCCCGGAGTACCGCATCCGCACCTTCCGCGACGGGAAGATCACGCTGCAGGACGGCGACGACTTCACCTTCACCACCCGCGAGGTGGAGGGGGATGAACACATCGTCTCCGTGAGCTACGCGGGGCTCGCGGAGGATCTCGCGGTCGGCGACCGCGTGCTCGTGAACAACGGCCTTGTGATCTTTGAAGTGAAGGAGATCGAAGACACCGAGATCCGCTGCCGGGTCGTCACCGGCGGCGTCCTCAGCGACCGCAAGAGCATGAGCTTTCCCGGCAAGGTCATGCGGCAGGTCTATTTGAGCGAGCAGGACAAGGCGGATCTGCTGTTCGGCATCCGAAACGGCGTGGACTTTGTCGCCGCGTCCTTCGTCTCCTGCAAACAGGATCTGCTGGATCTCAAGGGCTTCCTGCGCGAAAACGGCGGGGAGCAGATCGATGTGATCGCAAAGATCGAAAACCAGTCCGGCGTGGACAACATCGAGGAGATCTGCTCCGCCTGCGAGGGCATCATGGTCGCGCGCGGCGATCTCGGCGTGGAGGTGCCGTTCGCGGAGCTGCCCGCCATCCAGAAGTATCTCATCACGAAGTGCCGCCTGCTGGGCCGCCGCGTCATCACGGCGACGGAGATGCTCGAGAGCATGATCTTAAACCCCCGCCCCACGCGCGCGGAGATCAGCGACGTGGCAAACGCGGTCTATGACGGCACCAGCGCGATCATGCTCTCCGGCGAGTCCGCCGCGGGCAAGTACCCGGTGGACGCCGTGCGCGTCATGGGCGAGATCGCCGAGGAGACCGAGCGGCACATCGACTACAAGGCGCGCTTTCACACCGAGAATTTTGTCATCCGCAATCGCGTCGACGCCATCTCCCACGCGGCGTGCACCATGGCGATCGACTTAAACGCCCGCGCCATCGTCGTGACCTCCATCAGCGGGCTCACGGTGCGCATGGTCTCGCGCTTCCGCGCGCCGACGGACATCCTCGGCATGGCGACCAGCAAAAAGGTGTGGTATAAGCTCGCGCTCTCCTGGGGCGTGCTGCCGATCCTGACCGAGCAGTTCCCGAACATGGAGGTGCTGAATTTCTATGCCCTGCGCGCGGCGCGGGACGTGATGCGTCTGCAGCCCGGCGAGACCATCGTCATGACCGGCGGCAATACCAGCGGCGAGAGCGGCACCACCAACATGATCAGCATCGAGACCGTGAGCTGATCCGGCGGAAGAGAGGAAGATCGTCTTGGACATCTGGACGGAGCGGCTGCAGCGGCGCCATCTGCCGCTGGTGGAGCGCTGGGTCGGACGCACGGCGGGCGCGGTGACGCCGAACGATCTGCCGACGGCGCCCGAGCAGGTGCGCGCGTGGTTCGACCGATGCGCGGCGGAGCCGGGGCGGCTGGATTGTCTCGTGACGGTGTATGAAACGCCGGTAGGGCTCGCGGGGCTGCGGCGGGGCGGCGCGCCGGAGGATGAGGCGGAGCTCAGTCTGCTGCTGTGCGAGGTGAACTACAATGCGCTCCGCACCGCGACCTATGTCGCGCAGCGGATGCTCGACCGCGCGTTTCTGGAGCTGGGCCTTGCGCGCGTGACCGCCCGGGTCGGCGTGTCGCACGGGCGGCTGCTGGAGGCGCTGGAGCGGATGGGCTTTGTCCGCACCGCGGAGCAGCCGGACGCGGTCTGCCTCCGCGTGGAAAAGGCGGCGTTTCTGAGCCGGAAATATCTGTTTTGAAAAGCTTGAAAAAAAACGGGCAGGGCGTCTGCGATGTGCTTCGCAGACGCCCTGCTCTGTTATTCGTATGCCCGGCGCCGCATTTCGACGGCGTAGAGATACTGCGCGTCCAGCGGGCTGAGCGTCACGCCGTAGCGGAGGCGCAGCAGCCTTGCGGCGAGCTTCGCCTCCCAGCCGTATTCGCCGATGTAGCGGCAGAGATCCTCCAGCGCCTCAGGCGGCAGCTGCGGCATATTCATCGAAACCACTCCGACGGGATCGTGTCGGCGACCAGCTGCGCGCCGGCGTCGGTGAAATGCACGCCGTCCGTGGTGTAAGCGCCGAGCAGCGCATCGGGGTCCGCGGGATCGGCGAGCGCCGGGAAGAACACGACGCCGTCCGCCGGACAGGCCTCGGACCGCATCCAGTCGTTGAGCTGCACACGCAGCGTGTCGATCTCCGGCGTCCAGACGATGTCGTCGCCCATGATACCGAAGAGGTTGCGCGTGTAGCCCTTCCACGGCGTGAGCTCGGCGAAATACACCTTCACGCCGCGCGCGTGCGCCAGCTCCGCGAGCCGCGTATAGTCCGCGGTGAGCTGCTCGAAGCTTGCATAGGGCGCCGTGCCCTTTTTGCTGTCGAGCTGCGGGTGGATCACATCGTTCGCGCCGATCTTTACGATGACGGACGTGACGCCGGGCTGGTCGAGCACATCGGTGGCAAAGCGGTCGACGCCCGCGCGCCCGGTGATCGTCGCGAGCTTGCCCACGCCGTCATAGCTCAGCCGGTTGCCCTTGATGGCGGCCTGTGTGACGCTCACGTTCGTGATGCCTTCGGCGCGCAGGCGGGCGGCAAGCATGCGCGGGATCTCGTTCGTGACGGTGGAGTCGCCGAACACGACGCATACGCCCGCGCCGGGCTCCGCGGTGCGCACGTCGACCTCCTTGAGCGCGGGGATGATGTCGTATGTGCCGCTGTCCGCCGTGAAGCTCAGCGGCAGCGCCGCAGGCATGACCGCGCTGTACGTCCGGTTGCCGACGGCGGCGAAGCTCTTTCCGCCGAAGAGCCCGATCGTGCGCATGGCGGAGAGGCCGCGATAATAGGTTGAGACGGCGAGCGGTTCGTCCGCCTCGACGCGCATGCAGACCGGATCGGACGTGACCGTCTTGCCGGCGGGGATGATCGTGCTGCCGAGACCGCGGAAGCGCACCGTGCGCAGCGAGCCGGGCGCGACAGCCGCCTCGCCCGAGACCGAGCGTCCCACCGTGCAGGCGGAGATCACGAGCGGCAGGGCGCTGTGCTCATTGGAAAACACCAGCCGCACACGATCACCCGAGATCGCGGGGCGGATCACGACGCGGGACGTCACATTCGCCACCGGCACGCTGACGCCGGAGAGCGCGCCGAGCTCGGACAGGCTCGCATCCACGGGGCTGGTGCTCCATGCGCTGACCCATTGCTGCTGCGTGTACGCGGCGGCGGGCATGGCGCCGAGGCAGGCGCACAGCAGCACAGCTGCCAAAAGCACGGTCATGATTCGTTTCATTCCGACCTCATCTCCATCTCATGTAAAATCTGGAATATCGGAACCAGTATAACAAGACGAGGTGTTGATTGCAAGCACGATGGTTGATTTTTAGGGTGATAAAAAAATCACTGTCTCCGACCGGTGTTTGATCGGAGACAGTGATTGCGGATTGTGTCGTTTACGCAGCGGGCAGGAGCGCGGCGTCAGGCGCAGCTTCCGCTGCGACGGGCTCCAGATACGTGGCGCGCAGGGTGGCAAAGTCGTCGTCCGTCAGACCGATGACGTTGCGCAGATAGTCCTCGATCGTGCCCTGACGATGCATGACGTTCAGCGCGATCTCGAACCACTCGATGCTGACGCCCTTGTACTTCATGAATTCGGAGGCGATCAGCTTGCTGCGGGTGAGCTTGTAGGCCTGGTCGTAGGCGCTCTGGCGGGCCTCGGCCTTGAAGTAGTTCGTGTTCAGGTACTCGGCGCGCATCACGTCCTCGTCGCAGCCGAGCGCCGCGAGCAGGAGCGTTGCCATGATGCCGGTGCGGTCCTTGCCGTCCTTGCAGTGCCATACGATGGGCGCGCCGTCAGCCTCAAGGACCTCCTGGAAGAACTGCTTGGTCGCCTTGATCGCGACGGGGTCCTGCACGAGCTGGCGATACATGTTGGCCATGTAGGTGTCCATGACGCCGGTCTTCATCGCGCGCAGGATCGCCATCCAGTCGTCCGTGCTCATGACGAGCAGGTTCGGGATGAACATCGGGGAGATGTGGATGTACTCCGCGCCGGGCACGTCCTGGTTCTTCGCAAGCGCGACCTCATAGGTCATGCGCAGGTCGATGACCTTGCTCACGCCGAGGTCCTGCAGCTTCTGGATGTCGGCGTCGGTCGCCTCGTGCAGGTTGCCGGTGCGCAGCAGCAGACCGGTCTTGACCCGATACTGGCCGTCGGCGGTGTAGTAGCCGCCGATGTCGCGGGCGTTCTCCACGCCGGTGAGACCGAGCGCGTGATGATCGTTTGCCGCAGCCTGCTCTTCGGCGCTCGGGATCTCCACAGCGAAGGAGACCGAGCTCAGCAGGAACGTGAAAACGAGGATCAGGCAGAGAACGACGCTGAGTGATCTTCTGGTTTTCAAATGTTTTCCTCCTCTCCCGCCCGGGCGGGCGGCAATGCGCGTTTGATGATATTCGGGTGACAGCCACCTCGATCTGTAACAGTCCTATTATACCGGGAAAAGGCTGCTGCGTCAACGGTTTTTCATTGCCGCGCGCATAAAAAACCTTAAAAACCGAGCGTGTCGTTCACAAGGATCACATGGATGCGGTCGGTGTGGCGGGAAAAGCGCGTGATGAGGAACTGGCAGCAGATCGTGTCGGGCGACTTGCAGTTGAAGCAAGCGCCGGTCTTCGCGCAGGGCGTGGAGAGCCCGAAGCGCTGGGCGTTCGTCGTGGCGGCGACGTTGCGGGCGCGTTTCATCGCGCCGTCGACGTCATTGCAAACCTTGTTCATGCCCACGATGAAGATGACCTTCTTCGGGCCGTGCGCGATGGCGGAGACGCGGTTGGCGTTGCCGTCGATGTTCACGAGCACGCCGTCGTTCGTGATGGCGTTGCAGCTGGCGAGGAACACGTCCGCGTCAAAGGCGGCGCGGGCGCTCTCGTGCGGATCGGCAAAATCCGCGCGGTCGATGAAGTTGTAGTTTCCGGCCTTCAGCGCGTCGACGAGCCCGATCTCGAACACGCTCATGCCGCCGCCCATCGTGGCGGAGCTGCCCTCCGGGATCAGCGAGAGCGCGATCTGACACGCCTCCTCCCGGTCGGCGGCGTAGTAGCCGGACATGTTGCGCGACTGCAGCCCCTTGATCACGGTCTGTGCGAGGAGATCATTGCGTTTGATGACATTGGGATCCATGGTGTGTACCTCCGTTTCCGAAATCCTGGTTTGGTTGTATCCGATCGATATCAGTTTAGCGGCAAACGCGACGGATGTCAACGACCATTTGACGCGGCGGCGCGCACCCGGATACGCACCGCAGGGGAAGCGCACAATCTATGTCAAAGAAATGCCTTCCCCCGCGGTCGGGGGAAGGCAGAGTATCCCGTTTGTTTGGCAGGAAACGCAGGAGGCGGGCGGATGATATCCGCCCCTACAGGAGCACCAACGCATACCGTGTAGGGGCGGATACCATCCGCCCGCGCGGCATGCGCCCGGATACGCACCACACCCCGGCGAATCCGCACGATCTCAAGATTTGTCATTGCGAGGAGCGCAAGCGACGTGGCAATCCGTTCCCCGCAGTAGGCACTACAGCCCCTTGCCGTACTAAGGCGAATCCGCATCGGTCTTCCGAGACCGCCCAAATCCGATCCGTCGCGAAGCGACACCACAATGATTCACCATTCATTCTTGACGCTTCAGTCAAAAAAGCATCAGGACGGGGACCTGTGCCTCGCCGTGTGTCCGGCGGAAGCGGCGGCCCACGGGTGGCCGCCCTACGGGGT
>JAFUCD010000003.1 GCA_017459865.1 Oscillospiraceae bacterium | reverse complement strand
TGCTCCGCAAACAGCAATCTGTCTAAAAAAGCAGAACTTTTTTAGACAGATTGCGGCGACAATGGATTGAAATCGAGGCGGCCTTGCCCCTCGAGCTCCCCGCTGCTCTGTGGCATTAATCAGCAGCATAGGTTTGTCTACAGTCTGAACGGATGGACGTTTCGTCCATCCGTTTCCTTATGCCGGGATCTCGATCGTCCCGGGCTGCACATCGGGGTCGTGGCTGCACAGCACGGCGACGCAGCTTTCCATCGCCGCCTGCTCCTTGAGCCATTGCAGCCCGCGCAACTGCAGCTCGCGGTGGAAGCCTACGCCGGGCGTGATCATCTCCTCCCAGTTGCGCGGCGCGAACGCCGTGTCGGAGGCGAGGATTGCGAAGCGCCGCTTGTGCTCCAGCAGCTCGCCGTTTTGCACCAGCACCGCCGACATACCGTCCGTGTTGCCGGGGATGTTCAGGCACAGCACGGTCTCGTCACCGAGCACATCATACGCCCAGCGGTTCGTGCCAAGTGAGGAGCCGCGAAACCAGAAATGCTCCATCCTGACGCCTTCGAACAGCGACTTGGGCTGCCGCAGCTGATAGACATAGCGGCAGTTCCAGAAATACTCATCCTCGGAAACGAGAATGCGCTTGGCGTCCTGTACATGCCGAACGCCGGCGACGTGATCCGGGTTGAAGGTCGTGAGCAGCACGATGTCGAGATCCTGCGGGCGGATGCCGCGCGCTTCGAGCTGCTCATGGATCGCCATGCCCTCCGGCACATACGGCTGATACTGTGCCGCCAGGTGGGCGGGGAGAACGCGTCTGACAGCCTCGGGATCGTATACGCCGCGGGGACTGATCTCACGGCACCAGCCCGTGTCCACGAGGATGAGCCCCTGCGGATGCTCGATCAGGTACGCGCTCACGGGCAGCGTCACGCGCTTGTCCGCGCGCGTGAGCAGCTGTTTTGCATTTTTGCGCAGCTTTGTGCTGTTGCCGAACGGCACGTCCGGCGAGACCTGGATATAACCGCAATGCAGGGTATGGATCCGAATCGATTTGCCCATAGATACGTCCTTCCTTTACCACTTGGTAAATCTTATTGTAACAGCGTATCAGTAGAAAATCAAGGGCTGCGGAGCGTCTTTCCGCGGTGTGATCGCTCAATCGACATGAAAACGGTGCAGCTTTTTTGAAGCTGCACCGCTTCAGACTGTAGACAAACCTATGCTGCTGATTGATGAGATAGAGCAGCGGGGAGCTCGAGGGGCAAGGCCGCCTCGATTTCAATTCATTGTCGCCGCAATCTGTCTAAAAAAGTTTTGCTTTTTTAGACAGATTGCTGTTTGCGGAGCAAACATACTGGCGACGCTTCAGTGTGTCGACACTTTGTCGACACACTAAAACGGTGCAGCTTTTTTGAAGCTGCACCGCTTATCCTCTTGATGTCAATTCTGCGGCACGGGCAGCGTCCAGTAGTACTGTCCGTAGATGTCCATGATGCGATAGAGCGCCACATAGTCGCCGCCGAGATCGGTGTTGCTGATCACCATATCTTCCTTCACGGTCATGGGACTGCCGAGCTTGTAGGTTGCCTGATACACGCCCTCGTAGCTGTAGTAATCACACAGGAACTCAAGCATATCGCCGGGCTTGACCTCGGCCAGACCACGCGCCACAGTCTCGGTCTCGTCCTCGGTATAGGCGGGACGGGCGCCGGCGATGTAGCCCTGCGGATCCTCGTCGGTGAAGATGAGGATCAGATCCATCTGCTCGCCGTTGAGCAGCACGGGAACGCGGCCGGTGATCGTGTAGTGGTCGCCGTCCTCCTCGGAGGTGGACAGGTGGTAGTACGCCACGGGCTGGCCGTTGATGGAGAGCCAGCTGCCGTCGGTGTCGCCGATGAGCTGACCGTATTCGTCAAAGTCGAACACATTGTCCAGTCCCAGATCGACATATCCGGCGCCGTCGTCATAGAACATGTTCAGGTCGAGCCCCTGTACGAGATCCCATTGATCCTGCTCCAGCACGATCTTCTGGTGTCCGTCATGCGCCGTCCAGACGAGGTTGGCGGGGTCGAAGCGGTTGGCCTCAATGTAGGCCGCCGTGTCCTCCATGGACATGCTGCGCTCGGAGAGGAACGCCGTGTTTTCGTCCGTAAGACCCGCAACGCTCCTGCCCCCGCTGCCGCTCATAAAGAGATTCAGCAGCTGTGCCAGATCCTGTCCGCCCGAGGACGAACCGCTGCCGCCGAGGGAGCCGAGCAGACTCGGCAACGCGGAGCCGGTGCCGCCCGCCGCGGCCTGCCCGTAGGCGCCGAGACTGGCGAACTCGCGGATGCACTCGGAATATTTGCTGTCCAGACCGATGCTGTTGTAGGTGGCGACGGCCTGATCGACGCCGGAGACCTTCTTATACGGGAAGTAGATGGAAAGTCCGTAGGCATTCGTGATGTTGCCGGTGCGGTTATACTTGATCGCGTTGAGGAGCACGTCAGCCAGCTCTTTGCTCTCCTTGGTGTTCAGATTCTTCGCGAAGTGCACAAGGTCGATCTGGTCGATGGAGCTGCTGCCGGCAAACTCACGCGTCGCGCTGCGCGCCGCGGAGACGGTCTTGTAGCCGTCGTTCGCGATCATGTTCTTCGTCTCCGTGGAGAAGGTGGCAAACGAGGTGTTCATCGTCTGGGACAGCTCCGCGAGATCGACGAGCGAAAGCGTGGTCTGCTGCCCGCGGCATTGCTGCGCGCACACGTCCACGAAATCGTCCACGATCTTCTTGCCGAGATCCAGCGTGGAGATCGAGGTGTTCTTCGACAGCGCGGTCACCCAGTTCGTGTAATACCAGCCGACGCCGGGCTCGGTCTCCTCGGAGGCGACCATGTAGTCGGCGTACTTCGAGAGCATCATGGCGTTTTCGACCGTCGCCATCAGGCAGGTGTCAAAGCCGATGAGATCGAACTTCATGTTCGCGCCCTTGAGCGCCTGATCGATCTGCGCGAGCGTCATGGAGCCGGCTCTCGGATTCTTCTCGTCGTAGCCGTAGCCGGAGAGTGAGCCGCCGCCGTGATCCCAGAAGATCAGGATGTTGCGGTTGGCGGGATAGCTCTGCTTGCACCAGGTGATGAAGCTCTGCAGCGTGTTCGGATCCGTCATGGCGGGGGAGCCCGCGTTCTGATAGACGCAGCGCAGTCCGCCGGATTCGATCTTATAGATCTGGTTCGTGCTGCTGGAGACGATGGAGTTGTTCCACTTCTTGCAGCCGCCGGTGTAGGCGATGATGTTCACGTTGCTGCCGATGGTGGCGTTTGCCATCTCCATCAGGTCGTTTGTTGCCATGCCGTATTTGGACTCCAGATCCGTGCCGCACATGTAGACCATCATGGTCACGGTGTCCTGCCCGTTGCCCTTGAGCGTGGTGTATTTTGCGCGCGCGCCGCTGGCGACAGAGGTGTCCAGCTTTCCGGTATTAGAGTCGCTGCCCCAACTGTTCGCGGAGGCAGCCGTCTCGGACGTGAAGACGTTCGAAACCTGCGGCAGGGAGCCGGAGCTGCTGCCGCCGCCTCCAAGCATGCTGCTGAGTCCGCCGCCCCTGAACAGCAGTAAGGCAAGCGCGATGATCACGATCAAACCGAGTCCGCCGCCGCTGGCACGCTTGATGGTGGAGGAGCCGGTGTTTGCCGCACCGGGATTTCCGGAGCCGCTGCCGACCTTGCCGGTGTCGACCTGTTCGCCGAGGTGGACGCCCTTGCCGTCATCGGTGTGGAAGGTTTCTCTCCGTCTGGGTCTTTTTTGCTCTGCCATGAGATTCACCCTTTCTGTCTTTTGCAGAATCGTATATTTGTATGAGAAACAGCCATTATAATAGAGTAATTGTATCACAGCTGCAATTATTGTGCAATCGGTTCTTCTTAATTTTCAGCCAAATTCTTTACCACGCTAAAATTAGCACTCGAACAAAAAGAGTGCCAGAATTCATAAAATGTTCATATTAAACACTACCTTTGTTCAAAAATGTGCTGTATCTTATATATCGAAATGAACGAGAAATATAAAAGTTTCGTTCGAAAGTAAATTTGTATATCAATCTTAGGAGGAATATAAAATGTTCGAAATCATGCCTTTTGACCGCAGAAGCTATCGCAGCTATAATCCGTTCCGCGAGCTCCAGGAGATGGAACGCCAGTTCTGGGGCGACCAGCGCAGCGTGAGCACCGCCTTCCGTACCGACATCACCGAGACCGGCGACGCCTATAAGCTCGAGGCGGATCTGCCCGGCTTCAGCAAGGAAGAGATCAAGATCGACATCGATGATGACATCCTCGTCATCAAGGCCGAGCACAGCGAGGACAAGGACGAGAAGGACGACAACGGCAATTATCTGCGCCGCGAGCGCTATTACGGCTCTTACTCCCGCAGCTTCAACGTCTCCGAGATCGATCAGGAGGGGATCACCGCCGGTTATGAAAACGGCGTCCTGACCCTGACCATGCCGAAGAAGGCGCCGGTGAAGCCGGAGAGCCGCCATCTCGAGATCATGTAACAATCCCAGGGTGTCAAAGCCCTGCCTTCAATGCCCCTCTTCTTCTCTCATGTTTTTGCCCGCCTCTTTCGAGGCGGGCAATCTCATTTTATCATTTTTGTTGTTTCAGCGCCCAGAGCCGGAAAGCGTTCCACATGCAGATGAGAAACAGCGCCGGCCAGAGCACGACCGCGATGCGCAGCGCATAGTCCTTCGCCGGCATCGTGTAGACCGTTTCGCCGTCGGACGCGCGCACGATCTGATAGGGCGTCACCAGCTTGTCCCTGCGGACATAAACGGTCCCGTCCGACGCGGTGAAGCTGTTTTTCGTGCTTTGGAGTTGATCATATTCCTGCATCGCGGGATCGCCGTACTGCGAGATCGTATTGCCGCCGAGGTCCTTGACATACACCTGACCTCCGGATGCAACGAACAGACGCCCGTCCCGGATCGTAAACGCATAGCCGCGCCCGGCGGGGATCGAATCGACCGTCTCGCCGCCCTGCACGACCTCGATCTGTTCGGTTTTTCCGACATAGACCCTGCCGGATCGGTCCAGCGCGAAGCCGCGGAAGTCCATCGACGCCCCGGACGTCACCAGCGCGAGGATCACGAAGCCACAGATCACCGTGAGCGCAAAGCTGAGGAAGATCCAGCGCAGCCGGTACAGTTTTGTCATGCAAGCACCGCCTTTGTAAACAACTGCTCTAACGATACGATATCCCGCTGGATCTGTCAAGCGAAAAAACCCACCCTGCTCCTTGTGCGAGCAGGGTGGGTTGTGATGTCGGGGACTTACTTCTTGATGTTCTCCTTGATGACCTGACCGAGGATGGTCATGCCCTCGCGGATCTGGTCCTCGTTGAGCTTGGAATAGTTCAGACGGATGCAGTTGTTGTGGCCCTCGTCGGGGAAGAAACCGTCGCCGGGGACGTAGGCGACCTTGCGCTCCAGGCACTGCTTTGCCATCTCGTTGGTGTTGATGTACTCCGGCAGCTCGACCCAGGTGAACAGACCGCCGTTCGGGTGCGTGAACTTCGCCTCGGGCGGGAACTCCTTCTCCATGGTCTCGATCATGACGTCGCGGCGCTTGGCATAGTTGGCCTTGATGGCAGCAACGTGATCGTCGAGGTCGTACATGTCGATGAACTTGGAGACGATGATCTGCGCCTCGGTGGAGGCCTGCAGCGCAGCGGCCTGTGCCATGAAGTTGTACTTTTTCAGGATCTCGCCCTCCGCGCAGACCCAGCCCAGACGGTAGCCGGGCGCGAGGATCTTCGAGAAGGTGCCGAGGAACACGACCAGACCCTTGGTGTCCATGCTCTTCAGAGCGGGCATATCCTCGCCCTCGAAACGCAGCTCGCCGTACGGGTTGTCCTCGATAACGGGGATCTCATACTTGTTGACGATCTCCATGAACTGCTTGCGGCGCTCCAGCGGCCAGGTGCGGCCGGACGGATTCTGGAAGTCGGGGATGACATAGATCATCTTCACGCGCTCGGTGGTCTCGAGGACCTTCTCGAGCTCCTCCATGATCATGCCGTCGTCATCGGTCGGGATGGCGATGAAGTTCGGCTCGCAGGCCTTGAAGGCGTTCAGCGCGCCGAGGTAGCTCGGGCTCTCGATGATGACCACATCGCCCGGATCGACGAACACGCGGGCGGAGTAGTCCAGACCCTGCTGGCTGCCGGAGGTCATGAGGATGTTGGCGGCGGTGGTCTTGATGCCGTTCTTCTTGCCCATGCGCTCGGCGATCTGCTCGCGCAGACGCGGCCAACCGTCGGTGCTGGTGTACTGCAGGGCGACCTCGCCCATCTCGTCGAGGACGGCGTCGGTCGCGGCCTTCATTTTCTCAACGGGGAAGAGCTCGGGAGCGGGCATGCCGCCGGCAAAGGAGAGGATCTCGGGCTTGTTCGCGAGCGCGAGCAGCTCGCGGATGGCGGAGCCCTTCAGGTTGTTCATTCTGGTTGCAAACTGGATCATGATGTTTTTCCTCCTTCTAATGCTGTCAAGCAAAACTTCATTTGCGGATCTCTCTGCTCCTATTAAAGCACATCTCTATGCAAATATCAACTACTTATACAAATATCAGAAAATTTTATGGATTTTTTTGCGCAATTTGTTCAAAAAAACGATTTGCAACACGTCGAAAAAACCCGACAGCACGGTTGTGCTGTCGGGTAATAGATAATATGTTGTTTGCTCAACTATACAGGAAAGAATAGTCTACGTTCAGATCCGGACCGCTGTAGGTGCCGTCCAGCTTGGACAGCGCGCGCGCATAGCCCTCGTCGTCCTCATCGTATGGCACGGGACAAAAGTCGTTGACGCCCTCGGTAGAGGACAGGCAGCAGGGGATCAGCGTATAGCCGGTGACGGCGCATTTGCCGTCAGCGTCCTGCGTGATCGTGACCTGTGCGATCACGGTGTCGCGGTCGCGCGGCGCGTTGTTTCCGCCGAAGCTGTAGTTCGCGAGCGAATAGAAGATCATGCCGCCGTTGTATTCCTCACAGCGCTGGAGCACATGCGGGTGCGTGCCGCAGACGATGTCCGCGCCCGCGTCGATCGCGGCGTGGGCGACGAGCTGCTGCTCATCCGTCGGATGGTATTTGCCCTCTCTGCCCCAATGCGGCGCATAGATCACAACGTCCGCGCCGTCCTCGCGCAGCGCGGGGATGACTTCTTCCACACCGGCGAGCGTGGCATTGTTCCAGCCCGGGCAGTAGACGCCGATCTTCAGCCCGCTCTCGGTTGCGAAGATCTTCGCCTCGTCGGGACCGAGATAGCCGACGTCCGCGGCCTCTACGGCGGCGCGGGAGTCCGCCTCGCCCTGCGCGCCGAAGTCCGGCGTGTGGTTGTTGCCGTTCGTCACGGCCTCGACGCTGCCGCTGACCAGGATCTGCGCGTTCTCGGTGGGACCGCGGAACGCAAAGGTCGAGCCGCTGGTGAGATGCGTGTCGGAGAGGGTGCACTCCAGATTCGCCAGCGTGAAGTCATCGGCCGAGAGGATGTCCACCGTACCGGAAAACGGCCAATCCAGCCCTTTTTCGGCGATCACGCTGTCAAAGCCGTTCTCGCGCTGACTGGAGGCCAGCGTGCAGTCTCCGACCATGGAGATCGTGTATTCCTTTGGCTCCGGCGGCGCAACGATCGCGGTCTCCTCCGGGAGCAGCGCGCGAACGTCTGCATTTGTCGGGGAGATGTCCAAATGAAAGTCGAAGTCCTCATCAACGACGTTCGTGGCGAGATAGTAGACCCCGCCGCTCGTGAACAGGGCTGTGACCAGCAGCAGGATCAGGATGATCGTGGACGTGCGCCCGGAGCGCGGCGTATTTCTGCTCATACGTGCTTCACCTTATTGAAAGAATCACAAAAAACGTTCCAAACGGAGTTATTATATCGGAATTGCTTGAAAATGTAAAGACCGTACTTGAGAAAACGCCGGCTTTGCGTTAGAATCATATCATCTTATTGGAAGAAACGGAGATCGCTATGGAACGAACCTATCCCATTCTGAAGGTGACGGAGAAGGCTGCCCGCGCGCTGCGGCAGGGACACCCCTGGGTGTATGACGCGGAGATCTGTTCCGATGAGACTGCGCTCGCCGACGGCGCGCTGGTCAACGTCACGACGCAAAAGGGGCATTGGCTCGGACTGGGCTTTTATAACGGCGCCTCAAAGATCCGTGTGCGCGTGATCACGCGCAGCAAAAACGATGTGCCGGACGCCGCGTTCTGGGCGCGCCGCGTGCGGTATGCCGTCGATTATCGCCGCACGGTCATGGGCGGGGACTTTGCCGCCTGCCGCCTCATCTTCGGGGAGGCGGACGGATTCCCGGGGCTGACGGTGGACCGGTTCGGTACCGTGCTGGCCGTTCAGGTGCTCAGCCTCGCGATGGAGCAATGGAAGACGCACATCCTCACAGAGCTGGTGTCGTATCTGCGCGAGCTCGGCGAACGGATCGATACCGTGCATGAGCGCAGCGAGGGCAAGCTGCGGCGCAAGGAGGGGCTGCCGGACGCGGTGGGCTTCCTGCTGGACACGACCGGTGACGGACACGTCGTCATTGAGGAGAACGGCGTAACGTACGATGTAGATTATATCAACGGCCAGAAGACAGGCTTTTTCCTCGACCAGAAATACAACCGCCGCGCGGCGGCGCGGCTGGCAAAGGGGAGACGGGTGTTGGACTGCTTCACGCATACGGGGGCGTTTGGCCTCAATTGCGCGCTTGCGGGCGCGAAATCCGTCGTCTCGGTGGATGTCTCGGCCGACGCTCTGGAGCAGGCGAAGAAAAACGCCGCTCTGACCGACGTCGCGGATAAGGTGACATATCTGCAGAGCGACGTATTCGATCTGCTGACGAAGCTCGCGGAGGAGAAGCGCGGCGCCTATGATTATATCATCCTCGATCCGCCCGCCTTCACCAAGAGCAGCGCCACCGTCAGGGCGGCGATCCGCGGATATAAGGAGATCAATCTCAAGGCGATGCGCATCCTGCCGCGCGGCGGTTATCTCGCGACCTGCTCATGCTCCCACTTCATGACGGACGAGAAGTTCCGCGCCATGCTGGCTGACGCCGCGAAGGACGCGCAGGTGACGCTCCGCCAGATCGAGGCCCGCCAGCAGGGGCCGGACCATCCGATCCTATGGAACGTCCCGGAGACGGATTATCTGAAATTCTATCTGTTCCAGATCGTATAAATGCAACAAAAAGCTGCCTCTTACGAGACAGCTTTTTTGTTGCGATGATGCTTAGCCAAGCAGGCCGCCGACCGTGAACAGCGCCGCAAAAACGGTGGAGACAACGGTCATGAGCTTGATGAGAATGTTGATGGAGGGACCCGAGGTGTCCTTGAAGGGATCGCCCACGGTGTCGCCGACGACAGCAGCCTTGTGGGCTTCGCTGCCCTTGCCGCCATGATGGCCTTCCTCGATGTACTTCTTGGCGTTGTCCCAGGCGCCGCCGGAATTCGACATGAACATGGCGAGCATGACGCCCGTGACGAGCGCGCCTGCGAGCAGACCGGCCAGCGCGTCAGCGCCGAGCAGCCAGCCGACGAGCAGCGGAACGACGACCGCCATGATGCCGGGCACGAGCATTTCCTTCAGAGCCGCGGTGGTGGAGATGGCGACGCAGGTCTTGTAGTCGGGCTTGCCGGTGCCCTGCATGATGCCGGGGATGGTCTTGAACTGACGGCGGACCTCCTCGATCATCTTGTAGGCAGCCTTGGACACGGAGTCCATCGTCATGGCGGAGAACACGAACGGCAGCATGCCGCCGATCAGCAGACCAATGACGACGTTGGGGGACGTCAGCGCGACGTCTGCAAAATCCAGACCCGTCGCGTTTGCGAAGGAAACGAACAGCGCCAGCGCAGTCAGCGCAGCGGAGCCGATGGCGAAGCCCTTGCCCATGGCGGCGGTGGTGTTGCCGACGGCGTCGAGCTTGTCGGTGATCTCGCGGACGGAGTGATCCAGACCGCTCATCTCGGCGATGCCGCCCGCGTTGTCGGCGATCGGACCGTAGGCGTCGACCGCGACGGTGATGCCGGTGGTGGAGAGCATGCCGACGGCTGCGAGCGCGATGCCATACAGACCGGAGAATTTGTACGCGACAAAGATGCCGATCGCGATCAGCACGACGGGGATCCAGGTGGACATCATGCCGACGGCAACGCCGGAGATGATGGTCGTGGCAGAGCCGGTCTCAGACTGCTGCGCGATTTTCTTGACGAACTTGTAGTCGCCGGAGGTATAGACCTCGGTGATGATGCCGATGACCAGACCGACGACGAGGCCGGCGATGATGGCATAGGCGGCGTTCATGCTCTTGAGCATCAGGTTGCTGAAGATCAGGGAAGCGATGATAACGAGTGCCGCGGAGACATAGGAGCCCATCTTAAGGGCGGCGTGCGGGTTGGAGCCCTCCTTGCCGCGCACAAAGAATGTGGCGATCACGGAGGCGCAGATGCCGATCGCGGCGATCACGAGCGGGAAGAGGACCGTCTGACCCTCGCCGGCGCCCTTGAACAGCTCCAGCGTGGCAGAGGCGAGACCGAGCGTCATGGCGGAGATGATCGCACCGACATAGCTCTCGAAAAGGTCCGCGCCCATACCGGCGACGTCGCCGACGTTGTCGCCGACGTTGTCCGCGATAACGGCGGGGTTGCGCGGGTCGTCCTCAGGGATGCCCGCCTCGACCTTGCC
>JAFUCD010000002.1 GCA_017459865.1 Oscillospiraceae bacterium | reverse complement strand
GTGTCTCGACCTCGACGCTCGGCACTTCGACCTCAACGACCGGTGCCTCGACCTCGACGACCGGAGTCTCGACCTCGACGCTCGGCACTTCGACCTCGACGACCGGTGCCTCGACCTCGACGACCGGAGTCTCGACCTCGACGGCCGGAGTCTCGACCTCGACGCTCGGCACTTCGACCTCGACGACCGGAGTCTCAACCTCGACGCTCGGCACTTCGACCTCGACGACCGGTGCCTCGACCTCAACGACCGGAGTCTCGACCTCGACGCTCGGCACTTCGACCTCGACGACCGGTGTCTCGACCTCGACGCTCGGCACTTCGACCTCGACGACCGGTGTCTCGACCTCGACGTTCGGCACTTCGACCTCGACAGCCGGAGTCTCGACCTCGACGCTCGGCACTTCGACCTCGACGACCGGTGTCTCGACCTCGACGGTCGGCACTTCGACCTCGGCGGCCGGGACTTCGACCTTGGCGATCGGCGCCGTCACCTCGGCGGCAGGCTGCTCGGCCTTCTTGGCGTTTCTTCTGCGGCGCAGGAAGCCAAACAACCCCTTGCCCGCCGCGGCAGTACCGGCTGCGGCTGCGGCTTTGACGGCATCCTGCATCTTATTGTTCTGTTCCGATCCCATAGCCTCATCCTCTTTCGCTTCCGGAGCGGTCTCCTGCTCGTCGGAAGCTGCTTCTCGCTCGATCACGTCCGCCTCTGCATCGGCTTCGTGCGCGAACGCAGGCGCGGCTTCGATCACATCCGCATCCTCAGCAGACTCGACCGAAACGATCTCTTCCTCCACTTCAGGAGTGATTTCGATCTCTTCCGGATCGACGCTCTCCACAACCGGGATCACATCGTCGATATCCGGTTCATCGTTCTCCACCTCCGGAGCTTCCGCTTCGGCGTCGGAGAGCGGCGGATCAGACTGCTGCGCAGTCGGGATGTCGGTCTCTTTTTCGATCAGACGATCATCTGCGGGCGCGGTATCGATCTCTGCCGCGGCGACCTCATCCGGCTTGCTGCGCTTGCGCTTGAACAGGGCGCGGATGCCGCAGACCAGAAGCGCCAGAGCCGCCAGCGCCAGCAGGACATACAGCACCGGGCTGCGCTTCGCCTTCGTGACGGCGAAGGTGGTCTCGCGGTTCGGCTGCTCAAAGACGAGATAGCTGCCGTCGCGGGTATAGGACACGCTGTCCCATCTGCCGTTGCGATAGCTGTAGACATTGTAGCTGCCGTTTTTCGGCACGTTCACACGCACCTGTACGGCGCGGTCGGTGCCCTCGGCAAGAGAATCGTTCTCGACGCGGATATCATACTTTGCGATGAGATCGCGGTCGCCGGTGATGTCCGGTCCCTGCACGGCGGATTTGCTGACGATCGCCTTGGCGGCGGGATCGAACACGCCCTCCAGGATCACGACAGGCGTGCCGTCCTCGCGCAGCAGGCTGCCGGCGACGGAGGAGGCGCTCGCCGTGTACTCGGCGCGGATCTCCACGTCGAACGTCAGGTTGTTATAGTCAAAATCAGGCCATCTGCCGTAGTTGCCCTCCACGACCGGGCACTCGGGGATCTCGCTCTCGTCGATGGACGCGCCATAGGCGAAGACGATGGTCTTGACCACTTCCCCGTTGGCCGTGAACGTGGCGGTGAAGCTGCTGAACTCGGCGGGGACGCCGTCGCGCTTCATGAACTCCTCATAGCTCAGTCCCTGGGCCTTGCCCTCATAGCTGATGCCGTCGATGCCCGCGGCGGAGTCATGCACGAAGTAGTTGCCGCTGACGTTGCCGTCGGTATCGAGCTCGCCCGCGATGGTGCCGACGCAGTTGCCGTCGGTGTTCAGGTTCATGAGCGTGGAGCAGCCGGTGATGCTCTTGCCATAGCCCGCGATGCCGCCGACATAGTTGTCGCCGGTGAGCTCGCACTTGGCGTAGCTGTCGCGGACGCTGCCCTTGGAGCTGCCCACGATGCCGCCGACATAGCTGCCGAGCGTGCTCTCGGCGGTGCCGTAGCCCTCGCAGCCGACGATGACGCCGAGATCGGCCTCACCGCAGATGCCGCCGGAATAATCCTTGCGGGAGATGGCGGTGCCGTAGTTCGTGGAGTCCATCAGGACGCACTTGGTGAAGTATTTGCTGGTGAGTCTGGTCTCGGAGAGGATGGTGGAGTCGCTCTCCGGGTCGAAGTCATATTCGATCGCCATCGTGCCGGCGATACCGCCGACGGCGACGTCGCCGTCAGCCGTGCCGTAGTTCTGGCAGCTGTACACCTTGCCGGTGGAGATATCCTCATAGTCCTCATCGGAGACGTCCTCGATGATATCCTTGCCGTCGGGATCCAGCGCGAGCTGCAGGATATCGCAGAGGTCCGTCATGACGAGGTTGAACGTATCGTTCACGGCGCGCAGATCGCTGACGATGAGGTTGGAATAGCTCGCCGTCTGCGTTGCGATCTGGGACAGGCCGGAGGAGATGATGCCCAACTCGTCGAACACGCCCTCCATCTCGGTGCGGTAATCGCTGTCCACGGTCGGCATCTCCAGCGGATCATTGCCGGAGAGATAGGTGGACATCTGGTCGAGATAGGACATGCCGGTGCTCAGGTGACCGGTGGACTGCTTGAGCGAGTCGAACGCGCTCTTGAACGCGGCGCTCATGTTGTCCAGGCGTGTATTGCCGTCCTCGTCCTCGGTGAGATAATAAGTATTGATGACCTTCGTCATCGCGGACACGTCACCGGAAATGGCGCCGGCAGCGCCGGACGCGTCGCCCGCGCCGCGCAGCAGCGCGTCACGGATGGACTCATACGAGGTGAGCGCGGCGGGGTTGTAGTCGTAGCCGTACTCCTCCGCGTCGTGCTCCCAGTTTTCGGGGCGCTCGGCCTCGAGGTCATAGTTGCCGGTGCCGTAGGCGTTGTCGGCGGCCTTCATCAGCCAGCCGAGATACGCCATGGAGGCATTGAGCTTATCCGCGGAGGTGGTGAGATCCTGCGCAGAGCTCTTGAAGGTGGTTTTATCCGCCTCGGTCATCTCGTCGATGGCGTCGAGATAGTCAAAGCCGTTGGAGAAATAGCCCGTGGCGGTCTGCAGCTGGACGCTGCCCTGCGTAAACTCCGTGATCGCGGGCGCGACCATCTTCTCGGAGGTGTTGATGCGGATCAGGAGCTCGTCGACGGTGTCGGTGGTCTCGTCGACATAGTCCATCGTACGCTCGGCAACGTAGCGGGCGTGCTCGGTGGCTCTGCCGGCGGCGGCGCTGATATCGCCGAGCGTCGCGCTGAGCGCGGAGGCGGCGGCGCCGGTGTGACCGAGCAGGACGTCCATCTGGCTGTGCAGTGTGTTCAGGTCCTCTTCCATCTTGCCGATGGAGCCCGCGCCGGAGTCGAGCTCGATGTACGGCTCCATCTGACCGACGACGCCGCCGACGTCCTTGCGGCCAAGGGCGGTGCCCCAGTTCGTGCAGCCGGAGGCGAGTCCGCTCTGGCGGCCGATGATGCCGCCGATGTTATAGCCGACATGCTGATAGCCGACCGTGCCCCAGTTCGTGCAGCCGATGACGACGCCGGAGGAAAAGCCCACGATGCCGCCCACGTCGGTGGAGGTGTTGGCTTCCTTGCCCTCGTCCTCGTTTTCATCGGAGAGGCTGATCTCGTCGATCGTCTCCACGGAGATGTCCTCGGTGTTGACGTTGACGCCCGCGGTGTTCGAGCAGTAGGAGACGGTGCCGAGGTTCTGCCCCACGGTGCCGCCGACATAGTGATCGCCCGCGACAAAGCCCTCGGACTTGCAGTTGTAGATCATGCCGGTGGCTTCGTTCGTACCGGCGATGCCGCCGACGTTGTTCTTGCCGCTGATCGAGCCGGAGAAGTTGCAGCCCGTGACGGTGCCCATGTTGGTGCCGACGATGGCGCCGATCTCGGTGAGCGTACCGGCAGAGTCGACCGTACCGCTGACGGTGAGATCCTGCACGGTGCCGCCCGCCTGGATATAGCGGAACAGACCCATGTGCGCGCCGTCGCCCGAGAGCGACAGACCGCTCACGGTGTGCCCCTGACCGTCGAACGTGCCGCCGAAGGTCGGGATCGGCACATAGTCCACATCGGTCAGATCGATATCGTTTTCCAGCAGAACGGTCAGATCGCGGGAGTAGGCGTCATACTTGCAGTTTTCGCTCAGCTCCAGCAGATCCTCCGCATTGCGGATGCGGATGGTCGAGGGGTCCGATTTCTGGCTGCCCGCGCCCATGAGCACGGTCAGCACGATCACGAGCACCATCGCCAGCGCGAGCGCGCGCTTGGTGGTCAGAAAGTGCTTCATCAAACTCCCTCCTTTTCTGTGAATTCGGTTTCGGCATCTGAGACGGTTTCCTCATCCAGCGCCACATTTTTGATCGTGGCGTCCACGGAGCCGTTGACGATGCCGCGGACCTCCGCGTCGATGAACCCGTTGACATAGCCGCGCACATGTCCGTTGACGCGCATCACGCCGTTGAGATGGCGCTTGGGTCTGGACCAGCCGACGTTGAACGAGGTTTTCTCCACGATCGAGTCGCCCAGCAGCAGGATCTGCGGCAGGACGCCGAGCACCAGCAGCATGGAGATCAGCGTTCCGCGGCCCAGGCAGATGCCGATGGAGGCCACGGTGTTCTCCGACGACAGGATGCCGATGGCAAAGCCCGCCGCGGCGAGGATGGTGCCGGAGGTCATCACGGTCGGGAACGCGAGATTGAGCGCCTCGACCATGGCGTCTTTGTAGTTCATCGTCTCCTTGAGCTGCAGATAGCGGTTGGAGATGACGATGGCGTAGTCGATGTTCGCGCCCATCATGATGGCGCTGACGATCAGGTACGCAAGGAAATACAGGTTGTGCTGCATGATCGTCGGGAACGAGAAGTTGATCCAGACGGAGCCCTGGATGACCAGGATCAGCAGCACCGGCAGCGCCACGCTGCGGAACGTCAGCAGCAGGATCGCCACGACGAACACGATCGTCAGCAGGCTGATGAGCGTGTTGTCTTCGCCGAAGGCGGAGGCGAAGTCCTTATCCTTCGCCGACTCGCCGACGAAGTAGCTCTCGGGGTAATACTTCCCGGTCACGCCCTTGACAACGGAGAGGTAATCATACGTCTCCTCGCTCTCCACCGGGAGATTCAGGCGCAGGACCATGCGGGAGTAGTCTTCGGTGTGCAGCTGCTGCTCGGCCTCGATGAGCTCGTCATAGATCTCCTCGAGATCGTTCATGAGCGAGGAGTCGATGCGCGACTGATACACCTCGCGCTGCTCATACAGGAACTTGATCATGTCGATGAGCGGGACGGTGGTGTTGTCGATGTTGGACAGATCCACGAGCTGTCCCAGCGCCTGCGTGACGCTGTCGTTCTGCGTGACATATGCGGTGTAGGCCGCGCGCGAAACGCTGATGTCGATATCGGTCAGCTCCGCGAACTCACGCGGCGAGAGACTCTGCGTGATGGTGTAGCCGTCCTTGGCCTCGGTGCCGGCAAGGGCGACGATCTCGTCGATGCCGTCCAGCCCGTTGAGCTCGTCGAGCAGCTGCGCCTCGGTCTCATAGTCCGTGAACGGGATGATGAGCGCGACCTCGTTGACCTCACCGAAGGTGGAGTTGATCTTCTTCTCGCTGACCTTGTATTCGTTCTGTTTCAGGGTATCGAGCGTGCTGTAGCCGAACACATACGGGCAGTGGTTGGAGAGGATCGCCGCGGCGACCAGCACGACGACGAAGATCGGCGGAACGATGTAGCGCGTCTTGACCGTGAAGCGGCCCCAGGCGCTGATCTTCGGCAGAAAGCTCTTGTGATGGCTGCGGTCCAGCAGCGGGCTCATGAGCAGCAGCAGCGCCGGCATGAGCAGGAACACCGTGAGCATGCTGATCAGGATCGCCTTGATGAGCACGAAGCTCATGTCGGAGCCGATCTTGATCTTCATGAACGCCAGCGCGAGCAGACCGGAGATGGTCGTCAGACTGGAGGCGCTGATCTCGGGGATGCTCAGCGAGAGAGCGCGCACAACGGCGTCGCGCGCATCATGCAGCTCGCGCTCCTCGGTATAGTGGTGGCAGAGGATGATGGCATAGTCGATCGCCAGACCCAACTGCAGCACCGCCGCGATGGAATTTGTGATAAAGGAGATCTCGCCGAACCAGTAGTTCGTGCCCTTGTTGATCCAGACCGAAACGCCGAACGTGATCAGCAGGATCGGCACCTCGGCATACGTCCGGCTCGTCAGGAGCAGGACAAGGATGATGATGATAATGAGGATGGCGAGCACCATGCGCATCTCTTTTTCGAGAATGATGCCGGTGGGATTGCCGACCTCGGTATAAATATAGGTATCATAGCCGCGCAGCGCGTTGCGCACGTTCTCCACGCCGCGGATGGACACGTCGTCGAGCTTTTCCCCGTCGAAGGTCACGTCGAACAGCGCCGCCGCGCCGACATAGTGCGCCGCGTCCCGCTCCAGCGAGACCTCGCGCACGCCGTCCACGTCGCGCAGCACGTCCGCGATCTCCTCGGCCTGCTCATACGTCACGTTCGAGACCATGACGCGCGCCGTTCCGTATGTAATGAACTCGTCATCCATGATCTGCAGACCCTGCCGCGTCTCCGCTTCCTCGGGCAGATAGTCCGTCAGATCCTCGTCCACATGGACGCTGTTGGCCGTGAAAATGGAAAAAATGCACATTGCGATAAACAGCACAATGAACAGATAGCGCCGGTCAACGATAAAGGATGCGACGCGCTCCATGAACGTGTTTTTCATACTCGCCTCTCCAAATACATAACATCTTTTTTAAAAAGATTAACATAAAGAAACAAATTATCGGATGTATCATACGCTATTTCCGGGTTATTGTCAACCATTTTCAAACATTTTCTTATCATTTTAGTAACAAAAAAATTAAAATATTCCTAATAAGAAACAAAAACAGCCGATCGTGTGAAATCGGCTGCGGAAAACGGTCTGAAATTGTCGGGACAACGCATCCGCCCGGTCTGCTCCTGCGGCAGACCGGGCGGGTGTATGTTTTATGAAAAGAGCTTCTCCACGCTTCGGATGTAGTCCGGGAGCGCGCCCTCAAAGTCCACGCCGAAGCGGCGGGGCGTATCGTGGCGGAGGCTGCGGCGGATGCAGGCGTCCGTGAGGTCGGTGGCGATTCGCAGCGCATCGGAAACGGGTGCGCCGCGCACCAGCAGCGCCGCGAGTGCCGCGGCAAAAATATCGCCGGTGCCATAGAAAAAGCCGGGATGCGCCTCGTGGACACACAGCTCCAAAGCGCCGGTATCGCGGTCATACGCCAGATTGCCGATCTCGCCCGGCGTGGGGCGGGCGCCGGTGATCACAACGGTCCCGGGGCCGAGCGCCGAGAGCCGTTCGGCGAGCGCGCGCAGATACGCCTCGTCATGTCCGTCGTGCCGGTAGGGCATGTCCGCCAGCAGCGCCGCCTCGGTGACGTTCGGCGTGACGACGTCGGCGTCGGAGAGCAGCGCGCGGAAGGCGCGGCACATGCGGTCGTCCAGATTGGAATAATAGCTGCCGTTGTCCGCCATGACGGGATCGACGATGACATGAAAATCCGGCCGCGCCAGCAGGCGGATGATCTCGCGCAGCGCCGCGGTCTGCTCCGGCGTGGCAAGGTAGCCGGAGTACACGCCGTCGAACGCCGCGCCGGTGGACGCCCAATGCCGCGCGATGGGCACCATGTCCTCGTGCAGATCGCGGAGCGTCCAGCCGGTGAACTCGCCGGTGTGCGTGCTGAGCACCGCCGTCGGGATGCACGCGCATTCCACACCCGTGGCGGACACGATCGGCAGCGCGACCGTGAGCGAGCATTTGCCGAGCCCCGACAGATCATGCACCGCGGCGAGTCTGCGCAGCGGCGGCAGCAGATCAGACATTTTCAAGCGCCTCCTTCGGACGATCAGTCCGGGATGGCGCGCAGCTCGTCATCGATGGCGGCGAGCGTTTCGGGCTTCAGACCGGACTGTGCAAACGACGCCACACAGCGCAGCGTCATCCGCGCCGTCATCTGCAGCGCGGGGTTTTTGAGGATCTTGGGAAAATAGCGATCGAGCACCTCCATCGCTTCCGGTGCGTCGAGCAGAGCCCGCATTTCGGAATCGGCGGAAAAACGCATGGATAGTCCCTCCCTGTTCGCCGCGGCGCGCGGGCAGCGCCCGCAAAAAAGCCGCGGCACAGTTCCATTCAAATGCGTATTATAACCAATTTTTGCACATCTGTCAACAAAAGCGCGAAACAGGCTGCAGACGCGAGAAACACATTGACAAATCAACAACGATCCGATACAATATACAAAAACAACACCTTGTCGAACAGGAGATTTTACTATGAAGATCTTATGGCACGGACATTCCTGCTTTGAGCTGGTGGAGCAGGACTACCACATCGTGATCGACCCCTTCCAGGCGGGCAGCGTGGGCACGGCATTTTCGGATCTGGATCTCGTCGCGGACGAGGTGCTCGTGACGCATGAGCACCGCGACCACAACGGCAGAGAGTGCGTGAAGCTGCGCACCGGGCGCACCTCCCCGTTCACGATCACGGAGCTTGAGGGCGCGCACGACTTCGCGCGCGGCAGACTGCGCGGACCCAATACGATCTTTCTGATCGAGGCGGGCGGGCTGCGCGTGGCGCATCTCGGCGATCAGGGCGGACCGCTGCTGCCCGACCAGAAGAAGGTCCTGAAGGATCTCGACGCCGTGATGATCCCGACCGGGGGCATCCTCGTCTGGGAGCCCGAGGAAGCGATCCGGCAGTGCGAATCGCTCAAGCCGCGCGTGATCATCCCGATGCACTTCGGCGTGGAGGGGCACTCCAACTGGAGACTCTGGCCGCTGGAGCACTTCTCCTGCTACTTCACCGAGAACAACGTCTGCCCCGTGATCGAGTACGAGACGAACTGTCTGGAGCTCACGCCCGACACGGAAAAGCACGTCGCCGTTCTGAAAAAGCCCTCCTGAACCCCGACAGCCGCGTGCCGGAGCGCAGATTGCTGCGCTCCGGCGCTTTTTGTCCAACTGTGAATATTCGGTAAATCTTACCGGAGCACGCGTGTCTGTTACTTGACGTTAATCGCAAAAAAGCATATCATACAATTTAACTGACAATACTCAAGCAAGGAATGATTCGACGCATGCTGCAACTGAAAAACATTGTAAAGGACTATGACGCCGGCGGGTCGAAGGTGCACGCGCTCCGGGGCGTGTCGCTCGCGTTCCGCGAGAGCGAGTTCGTCGCGATCCTCGGGCAGTCCGGCTGCGGCAAGACGACGCTGCTGAACATCATCGGCGGTCTTGACCGCTATACCTCGGGCGACCTGATCATCAACGGGCGCTCGACGAAGGATTTTTCCGACCGCGACTGGGACACCTACCGCAACCACTCGATCGGCTTCGTGTTCCAGAGCTACAACCTGATCCCGCACCAGAGCGTGCTGCAGAACGTGGAGCTGGCGCTGACGCTCTCGGGCGTCACCCCCGCCGAGCGCAGACAGCGCGCGACCGAGGTGCTGCAGCGGGTGGGTCTGGGCGACCAGCTCGACAAGCGCCCGAACCAGATGTCCGGCGGACAGATGCAGCGCGTGGCGATCGCCCGCGCGCTCGTCAACGACCCCGATATCCTGCTGGCGGACGAGCCGACCGGCGCGCTCGACTCGGAGACGAGCGTGCAGATCATGGAGATCTTAAAGGAGATCAGCCGGGACAAGCTCATCATTATGGTCACGCACAACCCCGAGCTCGCCGAGACCTACGCCACGCGCACGATCCGGCTGCTGGACGGCAGAGTGACCGGCGACTCCATGCCCTTCGACCTCGCCGCGGAAGCGCCGCGCGGCCTGTCGAAGAAGGGCAAGCCCTCGATGAGCTTCAAGACCGCGCTGAGTCTCTCGCTGAACAACCTCCTGACGAAGAAGGGCCGCACGATCCTGACGGCCTTCGCCGGGTCCATCGGCATCATCGGCATCGCGCTGATCCTGTCGCTCTCGAATGGCATCCAGAAATACATCGACGACGTACAGGAGGAGACGCTCGCGTCCTATCCGCTCACGATCGAGGCGGAGGCCGTCGATCTCGGCGCCATGATGCAGACCTTTGCGGATGTGGGCGAGGAAAAGGACGCCCGCTCGCACCCCGACGGGCGCGTGTACGCCGACCCCATGATGGGCGAGATGATGAACTCGCTCGCCAGCATGGACACGCAGGTGAACAACCTCACGGCGTTCAAGGCCTATCTCGAGGACGAGAGCAACGGGCTGCAGGAGTACATCAGCGCCCTGCAGTACAGCTATGACATGGGCTTTGCCGTGTACACCACGGACGAGGACGGCTATGTCGTGAAGGCGGACGCCGCCGAGATGCTCGAGGGCATCATGGAGTCCATGTACGGCGGCGACTATGAGAGCTACTTCTCCATGAACAGTCAGTTCTTCACCGGCTTCGACGTCTGGCAGGAGCTGGTCCCCGGCGAGGGGGATCAGCTGATCAGCCAAACGGTTCTGGAGCATTACGACGTGCTCTACGGCAGCTGGCCGCAGAGCTATGACGAGGTCGTGCTGATCGTGGACGACACCAACGAGATCTCCGATCTTACGCTCTACGCCCTCGGCCTGCAGTCACAGCGCGAGATGGCGAGCGCGATGCTCTCCAGCATGAGCGGCAACACCGTGGACAACGAGGAGCGCAGCTGGTCGTATGAGGAGCTGTGCGATCTGCACTTCAAGGTGATCCTGCCGAGCGAGCATTATGAATACAACGCGGGCACGGGCACCTATACCGATCTCACCGAGAGCGCGGCGGGGATGAGCTATCTGTACAACGCCGCCGACGTCGGCATCCCGCTGAAGATCGTGGGCATCGTGCGCCCCGACAGCAGCGTCAGCAACATGAACCAGAGCGGCGTCGGCTACACGAGCGCGCTCACGCGCTATGCCATCGACCGCGCCGCGCAGCAGGACATCATCGCCCGGCAGCTGGAGCACCCGGACATCGACGTCTTCACCGGCGAGCAGTTCCCGCAGACCTTTGAGACCGACGAGAACGCCACCCGCATGGAGCAGGTGCGCGCGTATCTGGATACGCTCGGCGACGACACGCTGCACAGCGTGCTGCTCGACGCGCAGTCCACGCCCTCCAGCGTCATGGTCAACCAGATGATGGAGGCACAGCAGGTCGATCTGAGCCGGGAGTCGGTCAAGTCCGCGGCGCTCGCCGCAGCCGATCCCGCCGACCAGCAGCGCATCAGCGACATGATCGACGCGATGGACGACGAGACGCTGGAAAACTACGCGACGGTGTCTCTGCGCGAGGCGATGATCCAGCAATATAAGCAGCAGACCCGCCAGATCTATCAGACCATGAGCCTGCAGGCACTCAAGGACATGCCGCTCTCGCCGGAGCAGTATGATTACATCTACAACAACTACATGAACGCCGACGAGGCGGTCTCCAGCTATGAGCTGAACCTGAAAAAGCTCGGCTACGTGCAGGCCGACCACCCGAGCCGCATCAACATCTTTGCCAAGGCCTTCGCCGACAAGGACGAGATCGCCGCCGGGATCCGCCGCTACAACGCCGGCGTCGGCGAGGACGATCAGATCTCCTACACGGACTACGTGGCGCTGCTGATGAGCAGCATCACGACGATCATCAACGCCATCAGCTATGTGCTGATCGCCTTTGTCGCGATCTCGCTCGTCGTGAGTTCCATCATGATCGGCATCATCACCTACATCTCCGTGCTCGAGCGCACGAAGGAGATCGGCATCCTGCGCTCCATCGGCGCGAGCAAGAAGGACATCTCCCATGTCTTCAACGCCGAGACGCTCATCGAGGGCTTTGCCGCCGGCGCGATCGGCATCCTGGTGTCGCTCCTGCTGCTGATCCCGATCAATCTGATCGTGCACCACCTCACGGGCATTCCGAATCTCAGCGCGCGGCTGCCGGTGCTGGGCGGCATCCTGCTCGTGCTGATCAGCATGGGGCTGACGTTCATCGCGGGTCTCATCCCCTCGCGCTTCGCCGCGAACAAGGATCCCGTCGAAGCGCTCCGCACAGAATGACCCGATACGCATAAACATAAAAGCCTCCGTGCAAACTAAGGACACCTTAGATTGCATGGAGGTTTTTGCATGAAAAAGAAGCTATTGGCGCTCATGCTCGTGCTGACGCTCTGCGCCGCGGTCACGCCGGTGCTCGCCGCCGAGGACAGCGCTCCGACCGGCGCGCCGGAGGCCGATCACTTTGAGCTGAAGACCTATCGCGAGACGTCCGTCGGCGGGCAGCTCACGGCGACGGACCCCGAGGGCGGGCCCGTGACGTTTGTGCTCACGACCGAGCCGATGAAGGGCACGGCGGAGATCGAGCCCGGCGGCGCCTTCGTCTATACCCCGGGCGCGGGCAAAAAGGGCAAGGACTATTTCGGCTACAAGGCCATCGACGCCGACGGGAACGAATCGGACGAGGCGACCGTGATCATCAGCATCGAGAAGGCGAAGACCGCGCCCGGCTATGCCGACATGCGCGGGCGCGCGGAGGCGTACGCGGCGGCACGGCTGGCGGAGGCGGGCGTCTTTACCGGCGCAAGCATCGCGGGCACGGCGCTCTTCGAGCCGGACGAGGTCGTGACGCGCGCGGACTTTCTCGCCCTGTGTCTCGCGGCGGGCGGCGCGGATATCCTGCAGGATGTGCGCGCGACCGGCTTCGGCGACGACAGCGCCATCCCCGCGTGGAGCAGGGGCTATGTCTCCACCGGCGTTCTGAACGGCAGCGTGCAGGGCTACGCCACGGGCAGGACCGTGGTCTTCGCGCCCGATCAGCCGATCACGCGCGCGGAGGCCGCCGTGATGCTCGACCGCACCTTCCACGGCGCAGATGCGGCGGAAGCCGTCAGCGCCATGGAGGTCTCCGACGCCGTACCCGCGTGGGCGGCGCAGTCCGTCGCGCGGCTGACGCAGGCGTGCGTCTATCCCGTCGGCGCGGACCCGCAGGCGGCGCTCACCCGCGCGGAAGCAGCGCAGATGCTCGTCAACGCCATGGACGCCGCCTGAAATCCCCAATAAAAATGCTCTCCGGCTTCGGAGAGCATTTTTATCGGATGCGTGTTACAGCACGTCCTGGAAGAAGCGCTGGAAGATCGCGGCGACCTGCGCGCGGGTGGCGTAGGCGAGCGGCGAGAGCGTGGTGGTGGTCGTACCGTTGATGTAGCCGCAGGCCTTTGCCCACTGGAGGTTCTCGACGGCGTAGTCGCTGATCTGCCACGCGTCGGTGAACCCGGCGAGGCTGGCGCGCTTCGTGACGTCATAGCCCTTGTAGGCGCTGTAGCGGTACAGGATCGCCGCCATCTGCTCGCGGGTGATGTTGTATGTGGGACCGAACTGCGTCTCGGAGAAGCCGACCACGATGTTGTTCTGCTGCGCCCAGGTCACGGCGTCGTCATACCACTCCCCTGCCGCGACGTCATAGAACGAGTTGCCGCCGGAGACCGCGGGCTGGCCCTCGAAGTTATACAGCACCATCACGATCATGGCGCGCGTGGTGGAGATCTCGGGATCGAAGCGATTCGAGGCCGTGCCGGACATCAGGTTGTGCTTCCAGACATACTTGACGGCGCGGTAGAACCAGTCGGAGTTTTTCACATCGTCGAACGGGAACGCGACGATATCCGTGACGGAGTCCGCGACGTCGCTGAACACGTTCTGCAGGTCGTTGGGATTGGTGCATTCATAGAAGACCTCCTCCGCGGAGGCGAGATCCCGCGCGACGATCCGGAAGAAGGTCGCGATGTCCTGCCCCTTGGCGGGCATCCCCTCCATCGTCTGGAACAGGCCGATGACATACAGGTCCGCCTGCTTTTTCAGATTCGCGGCGGCGCTGTACGCCGTGTTGGCATACTTATAGAGCTTCACGCCGGTCTCGCTGTTCTGCCAGTTGCTGGCGATTGTGCTGGAGCTGTAGTGCCCGGAGTTGCTGTAGCTGCCGGTGTCGGTGTTGCCGGTCGTGAAGAGGACGACGTTCTTTTTGATGTTGCTGCCGGAGGGGATCTCCTTGAGCAGCGCGTCGGCGGCGTTCAGACCAGCGGCGATGTTGCGTCTGCCGGAGGCCGAGATGCCGTTGACCTTGCTGCGCAGACCCTCGAGATCGTCCGTGAAGCCGGACACGGTCTTCGCCTCGGTGTTATACGAGACGACGGCGACATAGTTCGTGCCCTTGGCCTTGATGACGTCCAGCAGGAACGTCGACGCCGCCTGCTTGACCTCGTTGATCGCGGAGTCGGCTGTGTAGATCTTCGTTCCGCCGCTGGTAAAGCTGATGCTGCCGCCCGCGTCCAGCACCAAGACGGTATACGTGATGGTGTCATCCGCCGCCTGCGCGTCCTCCATCAGCGCGGAAAACGGCAGCAGCGCCACTGCCAGAAGCAGCACGAGCAAGAAGCTAAAAATCCGTTTTTTCATCCTGCAGCCTCCTTTGAGAGATCGAAATGGGTTGCTATAGGCTAAGTATATCACAGATTTTTCCTCGACACAATCACTTTAGTTGTCTTTTTTGTGCGAGATCTCTCGTTTTGCGCACACACGGTCCGCGCCGAACGACCACATACAAATACATCGGGCTGTTGGAGCAGAAATGACACAGGGAACGCGGTGGGTGCGTTCCCTGCTCAAATTATTCGATCAATAAACTTCTTTCACATTGACATAGTCAACATCTATATCCCCATCAACATAGCTCACGGTTGCTTCAAGCTCGAATTTCATGCGATCATAATCAGAACGATAATCATCCGTATAGCCACTCATGCTGCCTTTCAGAACGACCGTCCAAGAGCCATCAGAATTTTGTTCGGCATCTGTAGTTCCATAGTCCGGCGAAGCAAACTGTTTGAAGCCAAGTGCTCCGGCGATTTTCTGCTCCGTCCAGTTCACAGATCCGACTTTATTGTTTTTTACGGCGTTGATCGCTTGTGTACTCGTGATTTCTTCATTCTTTTCTTCTTTTTTGCTCTGTTCTCCACCGCCGCACGCGCACAGCGACAGGCACATCACAAGTGCCAAAAGTAATGCCGTCAATTTTTTCAATTTCCCCTACCTCTCTTTCTATTTTATATTTCACCACGCATTTTTCGGGAAAATAAAAAGTGCGTGGCCTCAAACGAAGCCACGCACGAAAAACGCATAGCCTCGTTCTGTTGCCACACAAAACCATCATCCCTAACAGCGTAGGAAAGTAAGCATGCGTTTTTACCAAGAGATAAAAACCCACGCTGAAATAGGGATAACAACTATTCGGTTTTGTGTGGCACATTCATATTATCACACATTTTTCCTGGACACAATCATTTTCATTTGTTTTCTTCTGTGATATGATATATCAGGAGTGAAGAGCATGAATCAGTATCCGAAACGAAAACAGATCCGCCTGCCGGCATTTGATTACGGCGCCGGTGCGTATTTTGTGACGATCTGCACGCAGGACCGGCGGTGCATTTTGTCGGATATTCTCGTAGGGGAGGGTCTTGACCCTCCCGCGTGTCGGCAGTCAGATATCGGTGCCATCGTGGAAAACGAGATCCGATCCATCCCTGCGCGGTATCCGAACGTCAGCATCGAGAAATACGTCATCATGCCGGACCACATTCACATGATCGTTATGATCCACGCTGGCACGGGAGGGTCAAGACCCTCCCCTACGCTCATGGATGTGGTGCGGGTGATCAAATCCAAAAGCGCGCATCGCTCCGGTGCGCCGCTCTGGCAGCGATCTTATCACGAGCATGTGATCCGCAATGAGCAGGATTATTTGGAGATCTGGAATTACATCGACACGAACCCCGCCAAATGGGCGGAGGATCGGTATGATCAGGCATAAAAAACGCTCCCTGCTTTCGCAGAGAGCGTTTCGTAAAATGCGGTTGTGATTTACGCCTTGCGGACGGAGTCGATGTGGCGGGTGAGGTCGAGCATCTTGTTGCTAAAGCCCCACTCGTTGTCGTACCAGGCGACGAGCTTGACGAAGTTGCCGTTCAGGGCGATGCCCGCGCGGGCGTCGAAGATGGAGGTGTGCGCGTCGGTGCGGAAGTCAGAGGAAACGACGTCCTCGTCGACATACTCCAGAACGCCCTTCATCTCGCCTTCGGAGGCGGCCTTGACGGCGGCGCAGATCTCGTCGTAGGTGGCGGCCTTCTCGAGACGCACGGTCAGGTCAACGACGGAGACGTCCGGAGCGGGGATACGCATGGACATGCCGGTGAGCTTGCCGTTCAGGGACGGGATGACCTTGCCGACAGCCTTCGCAGCGCCGGTGCTGGAGGGGATGATGTTGTTGTAGATGGAGCGCGCGCCGCGCAGATCCTTCTTCTTCGGGAAGCCGTCCACGATGGCCTGGGTGGCGGTGGAGGCGTGCACGGTGGTCATGAGACCCTCGATGATGCCGAAGTTGTCATTGACGACCTTCGCCAGAGGCGCGAGGCAGTTGGTGGTGCAGGAAGCGTTGGAAACGAACTGCATATCGGCGGTGTACTTGTCGAGGTTGACGCCGCAGACGAACATCGGGGTATCGTCCTTCGCGGGGCCGGACATGACGACGACCTTCGCGCCGGCGTCGATGTGCGCCTGCGCCTTTTCCTTGGTCAGATACACGCCGGTGCACTCCAGCACGTACTCGACGCCCAGCTCGCCCCAGGGGATGAGGGTGGCGTCACGATAGGTCTTGTCGGAGAGGACCTTGACGACCTTACCGTTGACGGTAATGGTGCTGTCCTCATCGTTGCCGACGACTTCGCCGTCGAAGCGGCCGTGGACGGAGTCAAACTTCACGCAGTAGGCGATGTGGGAAGCGGGATGGCCGGGGGCGTTGATGGCGACGACCTCGATATCGTCGGACTTGATGGCGGCGCGGAAGGCCAGGGAGCCGATGCGGCCGAAACCATTGATACCAACTTTGATAGACATTGAGATACCTCCTAAAGTTTTTCCAGTGATCTCACCAGTTTTTTTGAGATTCTGACTATGGCTTCATTCTATTACATTTTCCCCAAAAGCGCAATAAATTCTTTCGTTTTCAAGAAAGGTTTTCCAATTTGCCGATGAAACAGGGGGTCAGGCACAAAAAGATTGCGCATTTTATCACAAAATCCGCCAAACTGTTCAGGCGCCTGAGAAAAGAAAACGCGTCTGTAGTTGCGGGCATGTATAAAATATGGTATAAATAACAGTATCAGGTGGTGATGAACGATGCAGACGGCAGCCTCTGCCGAAGCGATCGCGCGGCTGTTCGAGCTCGACGCCGCGCCGGTGATCGGCGTGAACGGACGCACGATCCGATTTCTGAACGCGGCGGCGCGCGCGTTGTTCGGCGCTGTCCCGCCGGGGACCCCGATCCGCAGGCTGCTGCCGGCGCACGCGGCGCTGCATCAGGCGAGCGCCTTTCTCGCGACAGCGCAGCTGCGGGGCACGACGCACACGGTGACGGTCTCCTCCGTGCCGGGGCTGCGCCTGTTCCGGCTGGAGCCGATGCGCACCGATGTCCCCTTCCCGGACATTCTCGCGCCGGACGATCTGTTCTCGGCGGAGCTGGGGCTCTCCAGCACCTTTTTCAGCGCCTACGCCGCCACCGCCGACGATCCGGCGGTCCGGCACTATGCCGCGCGGCTGGAGCACACGAGCGACCAGCTGCGGCGCTGGGTGCGGAACACGACGCTGCTGCAGGAGCTGCAGCGCGGCGCGCGCATCGCGTCCCAGCAGCCTACCGACTGCGCCGCGCTGGCCGCGGCCTTGTCGGAGACGCTCGAGCCGATGCTGTCGCGCAGAGAGGTCCGGCTTTCCTGCACGCTGCCGGGATCGCCCTGCGCCGTGCGCGTCTCCCCGGAGGTGCTGGAATGCATCCTGCTGAATCTGCTGTCGAACGCGGTCCGGGCGTGCCGGGACGGCGGCGCCGTGCATATCAATCTGATGCACGAAACGCGCATGGCGCATCTCACGGTCACGGACTCCGGCCCCGGCTTTGCCGAGGGCGTGCTCACAGCGCTCTTCCGCGACTATCGCGAGCGGACGCTCCACCGCGCGGACCGCTCCGCCGCGGGCTATGGGCTGCCGGTCTGTCTCGCCGCCGCGGACGCCGCCGGAGGCGCGATGCTGATCGAGAACACGCGCGGCGGCGCGGCTGTGCATGCGTTCCTGCCGCTCGCGGTCTCCGGCAGGGCGACGCTCCGCGCGCCGGTCAAGCCGCAGCTCGACGCGCACACCTGCCGCATCGGCCTCTCGGACGCGCTGACCGACGAGGACTATCTGCCCGACCCCTCCGCATAACATAAACACCGCTGACCTGGACTGCGGTCCGGGTCAGCGGTGCTTTTTGTCTTGCTGTCGTCAGCCGAGCTTCGACGCGGCGGCGTAATCCAGATACATTGTCACGTCCGTGTGCAGCTGCAGGAACGACGCCGGGATATACGTCTCGGGTCTGCCCTCGAGCGTCTTCTGAGCAGCGTTGGCCTTGTTCTCGCCGAAGGCGAGCAGCAGGACGCGCTTTGCCGCGAGGATCGTCGCGATGCCGATCGTGACGCCGTGGGTGGGGACGTTCTCGAGCCCGCCGAACGCCTCGGCAAGCGCGCCGCGCGTGACGTCGGCGAGCTTGTTCTCGTGCGTTCCGGCGCCGAAGTCCACGCCCGGCTCATCATACGCGATGTGCCCGCGCTCGCCGAGTCCGAGGACCACGAGATCCATCCCGCCCGCGGCGCGGATCGCGGCGTCATAGTCCTCCGCGTCCGGCAGCAGCACCTGCTTGGGCTGCACGGCATCATACAGCAGCGCGCGCAGCTTCGCCTGCTGCGACTGCGCCCCCTGCCCCGCCTCGCCCGCGAGCTCGCAGGCATTGCAGAACGTGGCGTCGGCAAACGAAGCGCCGCTCTCCCGCAGGGCGGTGAAAAACGCCTCCGGCATATCCACCTCGGTGACGCCGATCACGGCGTCGGGCTTGCGCGCGATCAGGGCCGCGACCTCTGCCGCCGCCTGCGCAAATACCGCGTTGGTTTCATCGATGATCTTTCTCATATCTGCTTCTCCCCTGTTTTTTTCAAAGTGTGACTTCGCCGTCAAATACGAACGCGGCGGGGCCGGTCATATAGATGAGATTTTCCGCCCGATCCCACTCGATGTGCAGCGTGCCGCCCGTGAGCAGCACGTCCGCCGCATCGTCCGCGACGCCGAGCCGTGCCGCCACCGCGAGCGCCGCGCACGCGCCCGTGCCGCAGGCAAGCGTCTCGCCGCTGCCGCGCTCCCAGACGCGCATCCGGAGCGTCTTGCGGTCGACGATCTGGATGAATTCGATGTTCGCGCGCTCCGGGAAGATCTCATGGTGCTCAAACGCGGGTCCGATCCGCTCGAGATCGAGCGCCGCGGGATCGGCGCAGAAAATGACGCCGTGCGGGTTGCCGGTGTTCACGGCGCTGATCTCCCACGGCTCGCCGCAGACCTCGATCGTCCGGCGCAGAAACGTCGGCGTATCGTCCGCGACCGGGATCGCCTCACAGCGAAAATCCGGCGCGCCCATGCACACGCGCACGCGGCTGACCGCGCCGTCCGTGACCGTGAGCCAGAGGCGCTTGACGCCCGCGAGCGTCTCGATCGTGAGCTCGGTCCTGTCGGTCAGCCCGCGGTCATAGACGTACTTCCCCACGCAGCGGATGGCGTTGCCGCACATCTCCGAGCGGGAGCCGTCGGCGTTGTACATGTCCATGAAGAAATCCGCCCTGTCCGAGGGCCGGATCAGGACAAGCCCGTCCCCGCCGACACCGAAATGGCGGTCCGACAGGCGGATCGAGACCCCGGAGGGATCCGCGACTGTCTCCGAAAGGGCGTTGACATAGATATAGTCATTGCCGCAGCCCTGCATTTTTGTGAATTTCAAATCGTGTCACTCCGTATATCGCCCGCCCGGAAAGGCAAACTAATCCGGAAGGGTGGGATGAAAATGGGTGTGATCCTGCTGCGCACGGCGTTCGTCTACGCCGTGATCATCGCGGCGATGCGTCTGATGGGCAAGCGGCAGCTCGGGGATCTGGAGCTTTCAGAGCTCGTGGTGACGGTGCTGGTGGCGGATGTCGGCGTGATGCCGATCGAGGACCCGGACCTGCCGCTGCTGTACGGGATCGCGCCGCTGCTGGTGCTGTTCGCGCTGGAGTATCTGCTCTCGGTCGTCGCGATGCACAGCGTGAGGCTGCGCGTCACGCTGTTCGGAAAGCCCAGCGTGATCATCGAAAACGGCAGGATCCTGCAGCGGGAGATGCGCCGCAACCGCTTCACGCCGGAGGAGCTGCTGCAGGAGCTGCGCAACCAGGGCATCGAGGATCTGTCCACGGTCGCCCGCGCCGTGCTGGAGACGAGCGGACAGCTCAACGTGATCCTGCGCGCGGAGCACCAGCCCGTGAGCGCAAAGACGCTGGGCATCACGCCGCCGGACGCCGGGCGCTTCACCGCCGTGATCTCAGACGGGCGCGTGCTCTCGGAGAATCTGCGCGGGACGGGACGCGACCGGCGCTGGCTCGACCGCGAGCTTGCGCGGCACGGCGCGGAGCACAGCACGGACGTTTATCTCCTGCTGCTCAGCGAGAACGGGACCGTGTACTTCGCGGCGAAGGAGGCTTAATTGCGGCTGTTCAAGAGCTTCGTCAGCTCCTGCATGAACGAGTCGATGTCCTTGAACTGCCGATAGACGCTGGCGAAGCGCACATAGGCGACCTCGTCGACGTCCTTGAGGCGGCGCATGACCATCTCGCCGACCTCCTCGGTCGTGATCTCGCGCTCGAGCGCGCTCTGGAGCTGCTGCTCGATCTCGTCGGCAATGCCCTCCAGCACGCTCAGCGGCACCTTGCGCTTGTCGCAGGCGCGGACCATGCCGTTGATGAGTTTGCTCTTGTCGAAGGTCTGGCGGCTGCCGTCGCGCTTGATGACGACCAGCGGCAGACTCTCCACGATCTCATAGGTGGTAAAGCGCTTGGAGCAGGCAAGGCACTCGCGGCGGCGGCGGATCGTCGCGCCCTCCTCGGCGGGACGGGAATCGATGACCTTGCTCTCGGAAAAACCGCAAAACGGGCACTTCATAGGCGTCTCCTCTCAAAACAATATTATGTAAATCTACTATAACACAAGACAACACAAATTGCACGCAAAAAATACAAGAATTTGTGTCGAATCGTATGGGCACGCCGCAAAATATCGTTTTTGGATGGAAATCCGCTGTTTTCTGTGCTAGAATTATGTATCCCTATGAGAAGGAGGCGGACGGCTATGGTGATCCGAACGGCGACGGCGGCGGATCTGGACGGCGTCGCGGCGGTCTACGAGGCGATCCACGACGCGGAGGAGGCGGGACAGGCCGCGATCGGCTGGGTCCGGGGCGTGTATCCGACGCGCAAGACCGCGCGCGCGGCGCTCGGGCGCGGGGATCTGTTCGTGCTGGAGGCGGACGGCGAGATCCTCGGCACGGCGATCATCAACCGGCTGCAGGTGGACGTCTACGCCGGGGCGCCGTGGGCGCACGCGGTGCCGGACGACAAGGTCTGCGTGCTGCACACGCTGGTCATCCATCCGGCGGCGTCCGGGCGGGGCTTCGGCGGTGCGTTCGTGCGGTTTTATGAGGACTATGCCGCGCGCTCCGGCTGCACGGAGCTGCGCATGGACACCAACGCGCGCAACCTTGCCGCCCGCGCGATGTACCGCAGGCGGGGCTACGCCGAGATCGGCGTCGTGCCGACGGTCTTCAACGGCATCCCCGGCGTGGATCTGGTGCTGCTGGAAAAATACATCGGCACATAAAAACAGGAGCTGTGAAAAAGCATCACAGCTCCTGTTTGATCCTTTCCGGTCAAGCGGACGCAATCACATCCTCCGGGGCGGCGTCGGTGTGCAGCCGGGCGCTGAGCAGCGGCTCGTTGCCCTCCTGCTCGACCGCGACCGCGTTCCAGTCGCTTTCGCCCGCGCCGTAGTACACATCCGTCAGACTGTCGCAGCCGCGGAACGTATAGACGCCGATGGAGACCACGCTCTGCGGCAGATAGATCGCCTCCAGACTGGTGCAGTCCTCGAAGACGTCGAACCCGATTTTTACAGTTCCCCTGGAGACCACCACGCGGCGCAGCGAGGCGCAGCTCTGGAAGGCGTAGTTCGAGATCTTCTCCATGCCCGGGATCACGAGTTCCTCAAGTCCGGAGTTGGAGAACGCCCAGAATTCGATCTCGCGCAGGGAATCCGGAAGCCGGATCGACTTCAGCGCGGTGCAGCCCGAAAAGGCGGAGATCTTGATCCGCTCGACCCCCTCCGGCAGGGTCACGCGCGTCAGGTTCACACAGTCCTGAAACGCGAATTCCGAGATGGAATCGACCGGCTGTGTGATCACGACCTCGCGGATCTGGTCCATGTACGGGAACCACGGCACCTCGTCGTGGTTGGAGATATACGGCATGCTCAAGCCGGTGAACACGAACAGTCCGTTGTCGTACAGCTCCCAGGTCGCTTCGGAGGCCACGAGCTCGGCGCTCTCCGGCACCGTGTAGGTGATCTCCTCCTGTTTCTCCGTGCCCGCCGCTCCGCAGCCGCTGAGCAGCAGCGTCAGCGCGGACAGCGCCAGCGCAAGGCCCCGGGTCAAGCTTCGTCTCATTTTCATTGCCCCTCCTTCTCTATGAAAACCTTTCGGAATTCCGCTCGTGTATACAACAGCTCCAGCGCGCGGAGCATGGCGTTCGGGCTCAGGCGCTCCGGCAGGTCGAGCTGCCGAAGCAGCGCGCGGCGCTTCTCCGCGCTGTCGGGTCTGCCGGAAAGTCCGGCGGCGTAGAGGTCCGCCTTGGTGATGCCGCCGGGTGTACGCGGCGCGCTCTCCCCCTCGATGGTCGCGCCCGCGCGGCGCAGCGCGTCGAGAAGGATCTCGGGGCGCATGCCCTCCACGCCGAGCTTCCCCTCCTTGGAGGCGGTGCGCTTGCGGCGCTCCTTGCCGTAGACGTCCGGGATATAGGCGTGCTTGACCAGACTCGGGTCGATCGCGCCGGAGAGATAGCGCCGGATGACGAAGCCCGCGCCGTCGCTGTCCGTGAGCACGATGAGCCCGCGCGTCTCGGCGGCGAGCCGCAGGAGCCTGAGTCGCTCGCGGTCGTTGAACACGCCGAAGCCGCCGGTCTCGAACACGGGCGCGTCCACGACCTGACGCAGGGTATTGGCGTCATAGCGTCCCTCGACGACGATCGCCTCGCGGACGCGGATCATGCCGCCGCCTCCGTGAGCAGGCGCAGCAGCAGCTCCTTCAGGAGATCGGCGTTGTCCGTCCCGGCGCGCTTCATGGCATAGTCCGTCTCGGCGCACAGCCGCACGGCGCGCTCCAGCTGCGTCATGGAAAAGCCGCGTGCGCTTCCGGCGAGCTTCTGCGCGATGAAATCATACCGCACGCCGCACAGCGCCATGATGTCCGCCGTCCCCAGCCGCTCCGCGAGCGCGCATTTCGCGGCATACAGACGGCGCATCTGGTTGCCCACCGCCGCGAGCAGCGCGATGGGGTCGTTGTTTTTATCCGACAGCAGCTCCGCGAGCTTTTGCATCACGGCGTCGCCCCGCCGCTCGGCGATCAGGTCCGTCATCTCGAACACGACCGCGTCCGGCACCTTCTGCACCACGGCGTCGATGTCCTGCCGCGTGACCGCCTCGCCCTTGGCATACGCGCCGACCTTTTCGATCTCGGGGATCATGCGGTTCATGAGCCCGCCGGTGATCAGGATGAGATATTCCGCGTCCGGCACGGTGATGCGCTTTTCATACGCGCCGAACCGGCGCGCCACCCACTTGACGAGCGTGCCGCTGTCCTGTCCCTGAAAGCGCAGGACGCGTCCCTGCTTCTGCAGCGCCTTGGTGACCTTCAGCCGTCCGTCCGGCGCGAACGCCGCGTCCATCACGAACACCAGCGTGCAGTAGTCCGGCAGATCCTCCGTGAGCGCGATCAGGCGCTTGGCGTCCGCCTCGGCGAGCTTGTTCGTGTCATAGCCGCGCACCTCCAGCAGCGTGCGGTCGGAGAGGAACGGCACGGCGTCCACCGCGTCGCCGAGCGCGGTGAGCGACAGCGACGCGCCGTCGAAGCGGTGATAGCTGAAGTCGTCCTCCCCGCCGGGCAGGCAGACCTTTTTCAGCTCCGCGAGAAACTGCTCGCGCAGATATTCCTCCTCCCCGCACAGCACATACAGCCGCTCGGGGCCCTCGGCGCGCAGGCGCCGCACCTCGCCGCCGTAGTTGGCGCCGGGGTCCTGTTTTTTCTTCTGAGCCATGATATTCACTCCATCCGCACGGTGACGGTCCCGTCCTGATCCGTGCGGTAAATTGCGATTTGATGCGCCCGCAGGCGCGCAAGGGTCTCCGGCGTCGGATGCCCGTAGGAATTATAGCCGCAGGAGATGACCGCGATTCTGGCCTGCAGCACATCGAGCAGCGCGTCGCTCGATGCGTTTGCCGAGCCGTGGTGTCCCGCGACATAGAGCTCCGTGCCGGAGAGGTCCGTCTGCTCCGCGAGCGCCTGCTCCACCTCGGCGGGCGCATCGCCGGTGATCAGCATATCAAAGTCCCGCCGCGAGCAGCGAAGCAGCATGCAGCCGTCCTCCGCCTCGCGTCCGACGTCGGCGAAGACGCGCACCTGCAGCTCGCCGAAGACGTATGTCCCGTCCTCGGTCTGCCGAACGACCTCCGCGCCCAGCTGATCGGCGAGCGCGAGAATCTCCGCCAGCGCCCGATTCTCCGGGTCGGCCGCCGCGGGCACGACGATGCGCCGCACCGGGATCTGCAGCAGCAAACGGCAGACGCCGTTGACATGATCCTCATGCGGATGCGTGAGAAAGAGCGCGTCCACCTGACGGCGCTGGGCGGCGCAGAGATACTGCGCCGCGATATCGCCCGCGTTGTCCTCCTTCGCCCCGCCGCCGCAGTCGATCATCACGGTCTGGTCCCCGGCGCAGAGGACAAGGCTCTGCCCCTGCCCGACGTCGAGCGCCGTGAAGCGCGGCACCGCGAGACTCTCCGCGCGCGTGACCGAGACGCAGAGCACCAGCAGCGCGACCGAGGCCACCGCAGCCGCGGGATATCTCCACCGGCGGCGGCCGCCCAGCCGCCACGCGAGAAGCAGCAGCCCATACACCGCGATCAGCCACGCGGTCACGCGCCAGTCCAGCGTGGAGAGCTGCAGCGCGCGCACGCCGCCGAGCGCACGGGCGATGAGCAGCACATACCGCAGCGCCCACGCGACGATCCGCCCGACAAAGGTCCCGAGCGGCAGCCACACAAACGAGAGCAGCACCGCCGCATAGCACCCGAGAAAGGCAAGCGGCAGCAGCCAGAGGATCAGCAGATTCGTGACCGGCGCCGCGAGCGCGACCGTGCCGAAGTGCAGCGCCGAGAGCGGGATCGTAAACAGCATGGCGCCGGCGGTGGTCGCGAGCGTGGCGGTCAGATAATCGCCGACGCGCCGTACAAGCCGCCGGGGCAGCGCCTCGGGTCTCGGCTCTGTCGGGCGCAGACGCTCGATCAGGCGTTCGGTCACGAGCAGGATGCCCGCGAGCGCGCCGAACGACAGCTGCAGACTCACGCTCCCGGCGGAGAAGGGATTCGCCGCAAGCAGCACCGTGAGCGCGCCGAGCAGCGACGTCGCCCCGTCGGGCTCCCGCCCGAAGAGCGGCGCGAGCAGGAACAGCGACGCCATGATCGCCGCGCGCATGACCGAGGGCGTCGCCCCCGCCATGAGCACGAACACGAAAAGCGCCGGGATCGTGAGCAGCGCCGCACGGCGTCCCCTGCCCCCGACGAGCCGGAAAAAGCCCAGCAGGAACGCAAGGTGCATGCCGGACACGGCGACCGCGTGCATGATGCCCGCGTTCTTCAGCGGGATATCGAGGTTCTCGGCATACAGCGCCTGCTTCTCGCCCAGCATCAGCGCCTTGGCAAAGGCGGAGACGTCCGCCGGAAAGACGGCACCCGCGCGCGTGACGAGCGCGTGCGTCAGCTCCTGCGGAAGCCAGATCCATCTGCCGCGCCAGACGCCGGTCTTCTCCGGCGGCTCGCGCAGATAGCCCGTCAGCAGGATGCCTCTGGAAAGATACGTGTCGGTTTGCGCGCCGAAGCGGACCGCGCCGGAGCGCAGCTTTACCACGGTGTTGATCACATCGCCGGGACGGAGGTCCGCCGTCGCGCCGTCATAGTCCGACAGCCGCGCCGTGCGCCCGTCGAGCTCGCCGCCCGTGACGCGCACCGTGAGCGACGCGGAATCTTCATAGACCTTCGGGTACTCCCGGACGACCGCCGTGATCGTCCGCTCGTCCCACGGGAGGTCCATGAGCGGCGCGATCTGCCGCAGCGACACGGCATACCACCCGAAGCCGAGCGCCGCGCCGCAGCAGCACAGCACCGCGCGGCGCAGGCTGCATCTCCCGGTCAGGAGCGCCGCTGCCGCGAGGACCGCCGCGATCACCATCACGGGCACGAGCCGCTCCCCGGGCAGCAGGTAGTGCGCCGAAAAGATCGCTCCGCAGAAGCCGCCGCATATCCAAGCAAGCCTCCGCAACGCGATCCCCCCTTACAAGCATTTTTGTCCATTATAAAGGAAATCGGCGGGAAGTACAAGACTTCCCGCCGGGTTTCCTATTGCTCGATCAAATGATTTTTTCGCCCATCGGCGCGCCGCCGAGGACGTGGAAGTGCAGGTGGTGCACGGTCTGGCCAGCGTCGGCGCCGCAGTTGGAGATGACGCGATAGCCGCCCGTGAGACCCTCCTGCTCCGCCACCTTCGCGATGACCTCAAAGCACTTGGACACGACGGCGGAGTTCTCCGCAGTCAGCTCGGCGACGGAGCCGATGTGCGTCTTCGGGATCACGAGAAAGTGCACCGGCGCCTGGGGGTTGATGTCCCGGAAGGCAAAGACGTTCTCGTCCTCATACAGGCAGGTCGAGGGGATCTCGCCCGCCGCGATCTTACAAAACAGACAATCTGACATATTCGCTTCCTCCTTGGCGTTATTGGTTCCTGCTCATTATAACGAATCGAAAAAACGATGTCAATCGCCGCAGGCAGGACAATGTGCGTTTCTTCCGGGCAGCGGCACAACGCGGGTTTTGAGCGTGAGGGCGTCGAACGTGAACATCCGCCCCGTCAGCAGCTCTCCCGCTCCGAGGATCCATTTGATGGCCTCCAGCGCCTCGACGCAGCCGATCAGACCTGCCGCCGCGCCGACGACGCCTACGTCCCGCGCCGCCGGAACAGCGGCGCCCGGCGGCGCTTGAAACACGCAGCGATAGCACGGCGTGTTTCCCGGCAGCACCGTCATGACCTGTCCGCCGAAGCGCAGCACGCCCGCGTGACAGAAAGGCTTGCCCGCGGCGCAGCAGGCGTCATTGATGAGAAACTTGGTCTCGAAGTTGTCCGAGCCGTCGATCACGAAGTCATAGGGCTCGATGAGCTCCGCGATATTCTCCGCCGTCACGAGTTTGTAATGGGTTTGAACCGTAAGCGCGCCGTTCAGCGCAGTGAGCGTATCGAGAGCGGAGTCGACCTTCGGTCTTCCGAGATCGGCGTCCGTGTGCAGAAGCTGACGCTGCAGGTTCGACAGCTCCACGACGTCCGCGTCCGCGATGCCGAGCGTGCCGACGCCCGCCGCCGCGAGATACATGGCTGCGGGAGCGCCAAGCCCGCCCGCGCCGATGATGAGCACCCGCGCGTTTTTCAGCCGCGCCTGCCCCGCCTCGCCGATCTCCGGCATGACAAGATGGCGGGCATAGCGCTGCTGTTCCAGATCAGTCAATGTCATTTAATTCACCTCACATACACATGAACCCCGACATCATGCACCCGCCGGCCGCGCCGGCCTCCAGAAGCTCCGGCAGCCGCTCGGGCGTAACGCCGCCGATGGCGAACACCGGGATCGACACCGCCGCACAGGCGTCGGACAGCAGCCGCAGGCCTTTGCCGGGCAGACCCTTCTTGCAGTCGGTCTCGTAGATATTGCCCAAAAGCACCTGCGTCGCGCCGAGCCGTGCGGCTTCGATCACGTCCTCCACGCTGTGGCACGACACGCTCACGCGCTGAAACCCATCCAGCCGCGGCGCCCGATCCCGCAGGCCCGGCAGCGAAAAGTGGATGTTCTTACATCCTAACGCAAGCGCGGCGTCAGCGTGGCTGTGGAGAAAGCACTGGACGTCATACCGCGCGCAGAGCTGCAGCACCCGCGCCGCGAGCGCGGCATAGGCATCCTGCGAGAGATCCTTCTCCCGCAGGATGAGCGACGCGGGATGCACAGCGCATATCTTCTCCAGCTGCGCGAGATAATCCCCCGCGCAGAGTGTGCGGTTCGTGACCGCAATGAGCTTTGCGTGATCAGACATAGATATAATCATTCAGCACGGGCTGGAGTCCGCCCTCCGCCATGTCGTCATACATATCTCGGAAGGTGCGGGAATCGTTGATCTCAAACTGCTCGTCGCCCGCGTCGGCCTCCTCCTCACCGCTGTACTTCGCCTCGTGATCGCCGATGCCGGTGGAGACGCCGGCGGAGACCTTCGTGGCGCAGATCTTGGTGATGCCGTTGCGAAACTCTCTGCTCTCGCGGCTTGACACCGTGATGCCGACATAGGGCAGGAACAGGCGATAGGCGCACAGCACCTGGCATAGCTCGCGCTCGCCCACGTCGCGGGGATTGATCTTGTCGTTGTTGATGATCGGGCGCAGACGCGGGCAGCTGAGACTCAGCTCCGCGTGCGGGTATTTGCGGTTGAGGTAGTAAACATGCAGCGCCGTCGCAAGCGCGTCCCTGCGGAAGTCGTCCAGACCCAGCAGCGCCGAGAAGCCCGCGCCGCGCATCCCCGCCATCAGCGCACGCTCCTGCGCGTCAAAGCGGTACGGCCACACGCGCTTGTGCCCCAGCAGGTGCAGCGTCTCGTATTTATCGGTGTTGTACGTCTCCTGAAAGACCGTGACATAGTCCACGCCGCATGCGTGCAGATAGCGGTAATCGTCCGTATTGCAGGGGTAGATCTCGATGCCGATGTTGCGGAAATACTTCTTGGCGATCTTCACGGCCTCGCCGATGTATTCGATGTCGGAATACCTGCGGCTCTCGCCCGTGAGGATCAGGACCTCCTCCATGCCGGTCTCGGCGATGACGGACATCTCATGCTCGATCTCCGCAAAGGACAGTTTCTTGCGGTGAATGTTGTTATAGCAGTTGAAGCCGCAGTAGATGCAGTAATTCTGGCAGTAGTTGGCGATATAGATCGGCGTGAAGATATAGACGGTGTTTCCGAAATGCGCCTTGGTCTCCAGCTCCGCCTTGCGCGCCATGCGCTCTAAGTACGGCGCGGCGGCAGGGCTCAGCAGGGCCTTGAAGTCCTCAACGGAGCAGGTGTCATGGCTGAGCGCGCGCTCCACGTCGGCGGCGGTATAGGCGTCATAGTCATATGCCTGCATCGCCGCGAGCACCTTGTCCTTGACGTCCGAATCGATGATCTCCATGCCGGGAAGATAGGCCATGTGATCGGTGCGGGACGCGGGATCCTGCTCCAGACGGTGTTTGCGCTCAAGCGCCTTGGGCGGCAGTGTGTCGCTGTCAATAAAATAGACCTGATTTTCTTCGTTCATGTCGGCTCGCTCCCCTCTCAGCGCAGGAAGCCCGTGAGCGGATCGGAGGCGCTGCCGCCGCGCGTGAGGACGCGGCCCATACCCGTGAGATACGCTGCACGTCCGGCCTCGATCGCAAGGCGGAAGGCGCGCGCCATCGCGGGCACATCGCCCGCCGTGGCAATGGCGGTGTTCGCCATGATCGCCGCCGCGCCCATCTCCATCGCCTCGCATGCCTGAGAGGGCTTGCCGATGCCGGCGTCCACGATTATGGGCAGATCGATCTCGTCGATCAGGATCTGGATAAAGGGCTTGGCAGCCAGGCCCCGATTGCTGCCGATCGGCGCCGCAAGCGGCATGACCGCCGCCGCGCCCGCGTTCTGCAGATCGCGCGCCACGTTCAGATCGGGGTACATGTATGGCAGGACCACAAAGCCCTCTTTGGCAAGGATCTCCGTCGCCTTGACGGTCTCATAGTTATCCGGCAGAAGGTATTTCGCGTCGTGCATGATCTCGATCTTCACGAAATCGCCGCAGCCCATCTCGCGGCTGAGACGCGCGATGCGCACGGCTTCGTCGGCGTTGCGCGCGCCGGAGGTGTTCGGCAGCAACGTCACGCCCTTGGGGATGTAGTCCAGAATGCTCTCGCTCTGCTGTGTGTTCGCGCGGCGCAGCGCGAGCGTGATGATCTCCGCGCCGCCCTGCTCCACGGCTGCCTGAATGAGCTTCAGGTTATACTTTCCCGAGCCGAGGATGAAGCGGCTGGAGAATGCTCTGCCGCCGAGGATCAATTTGTCGTCCATGTTACCGTTCTCCTTTTTATTGATAGGTTCAAACGATTGCTGTTTCGTCTGATGCTCAGCCGCCGCCGACAAAGCACAGGATCTCGATGGTGTCGCCGTCCGAGATCGTGACCTCCGAGAGCCTGTCGCGCGGGACGATCACAAGATTCTGCTCCACGACCACCGCGTCGGCGCGGTATCCCTCGGTCTCCAGATAGCCGCGCAGCGTCATGCCCGCCGCACCCGGTGCGGGCTCACCGTTGATGATGACCATGCGTTTCCCTCCGTTATACGTTTCTGCATCCGCACAAAAAAGGCGTCACGAAGAATCATACCCTCGGTGGTATGCCCCTTCGTGACGCCTTTTTGCGTACACTCTGCGGTTCGGTTCGCCCGAACAATGTCATTATAATCCGCCTCGAATGACTTGTCAATCATCCAAGGCGGATTTTTCAGCCGTCAGGCAGTATAGTCATACCGCTCAACAGTATAGCCCGCGTCGGTGAGCAGCTGCACGAGTCCATGCTCGCCCACCATGTGCGCCGCGCCCACGGCGAAGAAGACCGTGTCGCCGCTCGTGAGATACGCCTGCGCCTTGGCGAGCATGCCGTCGTTGCGGTCGTCCGAGAGCGCCTTGTTATACGCCTCGGCGTCCGCGAGCACCTCCTGCGTGAAGCGCGCCTCCTCCGTCTCGTCCTCGGTGTCCAGAAACGCCAGAAACGCCTCCGTATCGCCCGAGAGCCAGAGCCCGTACATCTCCAGCAGCTCCTCGTTGTACGTCTCGGTGCTGTCGAGCGTCTCCTCGATCATGGCGACGGAGAGCGCGTCGGACATGGAGTTTTGCAGCTCAAACTGCTGCTGTGCGGACTCCACGCTCAGCACCGGCTGGTCGTTTTCATAGGCGTGGTCGATCAGCCTGCTGTCCATGGCGAGGTCCGACACGAGATCGGCATAGACCATCATCACCGCCTGATCGACGAGCGTGGCCCAGTACTGCACGTTGAAGCGGTCGAGCATCACGCTGTAGACGCCCGCCTCGGTCAGCAGATCCTTCGCACGGTCGTACAGTCCCTCGGGCAGAACGTCTGTGACTCTGCCGTCCTCGGGGCACAGGAAGAGCCCGACCATCTCCATCTGCGCGGCAAGATCCTCCTCGAACGCGCGGATGTCGAACTCCACCGCCAGCGCGTCGCAACCATCGAGCACCGGCGCAACCTTCTCCATCGCGGCGTCGTTGCGCCCGTCGCCGACGTGGATCGTGCCGAAGAGATAGAGCGTGTGCCCCGCGTCGTCCGTCACGCGCCACATGGCGGGCGTGATCTCGGCGGGATCATACTCCGGCGTCACCACCGCGACCGGCTCCGGCGTCGGCGTGGGCTCTGGGGCTTCGGTCTTCCCGCTGCCGCAGCCGGCGCAGAGCGAGAGCGCCAGCACCAGCACGAGCAGCAGGGCGAGGTATTTCTTCATTTCCATGCTCCCCCGTCGCGTGGTCACGCCTGTGCGCCGAGTTTTTCGGCGATGAAGTCGTCCACGATGGCGAGCGCGTCGTCGGTCTTGAGCACCTGCGTGCCGCCGCCCATGGCGGAATCGGGCTTGCCGCCCCCCTTACCGCCCGCGACGGCGGACACCGCGCGCACGAGGTCACCCGCTTTGATCCCGGCGGCGACGGCCTCCTTGCCGCAGACGGCGACGAACGTGACCTTCTCGCCCGCGATCGTCGCGAGCACGCCGACGATCTTTGGGTCCTTGTCGCGCAGGAAGTCGCCCATCTTGCGCAGATCGTTTGCATTCATGTCCGGGCGCGTCGTCGTCATGACGTGCAGCCCGCAGATGTTCTTTGCGGAGAACAGGAAGCGCTCGACGTCGCCCGCGATGAGCTTGTCCTGCAGCTTTTCGATGTTCTGGCGCATGGTCTTCATGTCCTGCATGAAGCTCTCGGCCTTCTCGATGAGCGTGGCGGGCTTGGCGCGGAGGATGGACGCGGCCTGCAGCAGGCGGCGGTTCTCCTTTTCGGCGCGCTCGAGCGCCTCCTTGCCGGTGATGGCCTCGATGCGGCGCACGCCGGAGGCGACGCTGCTCTCGGAGAGGATGCGGAAGGGACCGATCTTTGCGGTGTTGTCCAGATGCGTGCCGCCGCAGAGCTCGACGCTCGCGTCGCCCATGCTGACGACGCGCACGACGTCGCCGTACTTTTCGCCGAACAGCGCCTGCGCGCCGCTGGCTTTGGCTTCCTCCTGCCCCATCTCCTGCACGGAGACGTCCAGACCGTCGAGCACCTCGTCGCACACGAGCCGCCAGACCCGGTCGAGTTCCTCCGCCGTGACGGCGGAGAAATGCGTGAAGTCAAAGCGCAGGCGGTCGGGCTCCACGAGTGAGCCCGCCTGATGCACATGGTCGCCCAGCACCTCGCGCAGCGCGGCGTGCAGCAGGTGCGTCGCCGAGTGCGCGCGCATGATGGCGCGGCGGCGGTCGAGATCGATCTCCGCCTCGGCGCTCTGCTCGACGGACAGCGTGCCCGCCTTCACGACGCCGGAGTGCAGGAACTTGCCGGACTTATCCTTCTGGACGTCCGTGACCGTGAACGTGCCGGACTGGGTGCGCAGCTCGCCGTGGTCGGCGACCTGACCGCCCATCTCGGCGTAGAACGGCGTGCGGTCGAGCACGACGATGCCGGTGTTGCCCTCGAGAAGCTCGGAGCACACCTCGCCGTCGCGCACGAGCGCGAGGATCGTGCCGCTGTCCTTGGTATTCTCATAGCCGGTGAATTCCGTCGGTGTGGCGTCGAGCCCGAGGTCGATGCCCGCCCAGGCGAGATCGCCCAGCGCCTCGCGCGCCTTTCTGGCGCGGACGCGCTGCTCCTCCATGAGCGCCTTGAAGCCGTCCTCGTCGACGGTCATGCCCTGCTCCGTGACCATCTCCTTCGTCAGGTCGAGCGGGAAGCCGTAGGTGTCATAGAGCTTGAAGGCGTCCGCGCCGGAGAACACGCTCTCCCCCGCCGCCTTGTGCTGCTCCAGCAGATCGGTGAAGATCTGCATGCCGGCGTCGATCGTCTTGCCGAAGTTCTGCTCTTCGTTGAGGATCACGCGGGTGATATACGCCTGCTTCTCGCGCAGCTCGGGGTACTGGCACTCATTCTCGTGCACGACCATGTCCACGATCTCATACAGGAAGGGATCGTTCCGGCCGAGGAGCTTGCCGTGGCGGGCGGCGCGGCGCAGGAGGCGACGCAGGACGTAGCCGCGCCCCTCGTTCGAGGGCAGCACGCCGTCGCAGATCATCATGACGGACGAGCGGATGTGGTCCGTGATCACGCGCAGCGACACGTCCTTGTCATGGCTCTCGCCATAGTGCGCACCCGTGAGACGCGAGACCTCGTTGGTGATATTCATGACGGTGTCGACGTCAAAGAGCGAATCCACGCCCTGGCACACGACCGCGAGACGCTCCAGACCCATGCCCGTATCGATGTTTTTCTGCACGAGCTCGGTGTAGTTGCCGTTGCCGTCGTTGTCGAACTGCGAAAAGACGTTGTTCCAGACCTCCATATAGCGGTCGCAGTCGCAGCCCGGCGCGCAGTCGGGCTTGCCGCAGCCATACGCCTCACCGCGGTCATAGTAGACCTCGGAGCAGGGGCCGCAGGGGCCCGCGCCGTGCTCCCAGAAGTTGTCCTCCTTGCCGAGGCGCACGATGCGCTCCGGGGCGATGCCGATCTCGTCGCGCCAGATGTTGAACGCCTCGTCGTCGTCCACATACACCGACGGATAGAGCTTGTCCGGGTCGATCTCCAGCCACTCGGGGCTCGTGAGGAACTCCCAGCACCAGGCGATCGCCTCATGCTTGAAGTAGTCGCCGAAGGAGAAGTTGCCCAGCATCTCAAAATATGTGCCGTGGCGGGAGGTCTTGCCGATGTTCTCGATGTCGCCGGTGCGGATGCACTTCTGGCAGGTGCAGACGCGGTGGCGCGGCGGCTCCTGCTCGCCCTTGAAATAGGGCTTCATCGGCGCCATGCCGGAGTTGATGAGCAGCAGCGACGCGTCGTGCTGCGGGATGAGAGAAAAGCTCGGCAGCCGCAGATGCCCCTTGGATTCAAAGAAGCGCAGGAACTGCTCGCGCAGCTCGTTTAAGCCCAATGCTTTCATAACCTGATGTCCTCCTTAAAAACAGAAACCTCGCCCCCAAACTAGGGGCGAGGCAAAATTTACTCGCGGTACCACCCTAATTACCCGCAGAGACAGATCGTCGCGGCGCAATGTGGGCATCGCGCCCTACGCACTAAGCATCTCGGCAGGCATCTTAGTCATTCGATAACGGGAATGGGGCGTCCCGGTCTCCCGGGCGAGCTCAGAGCTGGCACACGCGCGGACACGCCGAGGGGCTCGCACCGTCCCCCTCTCGCTGAATGCGAGCACTGCGCGCTTAGGCTCGTCAAAGCGGTTTTACCCGCTTATTGTATCACAGATTCCGCGGTTGTCAACCGGGCATTTTCCGTCTTATGAGTGCGAGCGGCGCGGCCTCGATCGGCAGCGGCATCGTGAACGGGCGCATGGGCTGCGGGACCGTCTCGAGCGGCGTGCCGTCGACGTCGCGAATATCCTCGGCGACGAAGGTCACGGGCGGGTGCTCCGGCGTGACGAGCTCGAGGACGTCGCCGCGCGTGAGCTTGTTGCGCTGGCTCAAAAGCGGCCTGCCGTCCAGCGTCCCGTCCACGACGGCGCAGAACATTGCCCCGGAAAAGTACGCGCTCTCGGACGTATACTGCCCCGGCTCGCCGAAGTAGAACCCCGTGCTGTAAGGCCGGTGGCTGATCTGCTCGGTCTCCCGCACCCAGACCGGGTCAGGCGTCTCGCCGCGCAGGGCGGCGTCCAGCGCATGGCGATACGCGTTCGTGACTGCGCCGACGTAGTAGGCTGACTTCATGCGCCCCTCGACCTTCAGGCTCGTGACGCCCGCCTGCAGCACCTCGCGCAAATGCTCGATCATGCACATGTCGCGGGAATTGAAGAGGAACGTGCCGCCGTCCTCGACGACGTCATAGACCTCGCCGGGGCGCTTTTTCTCCACGAGCCCGTACTCCCAGCGGCAGGGCTGGGCACACTCGCCGCGGTTGGCGTCGCGCCCGGTCATGTAGTTGGAAATGAGACAGCGGCCCGAGAACGACACGCACATCGCGCCGTGAACAAACGCCTCCAGCTCGAGCGCGGCGGGCGTGTTGGCGCGGATGGCGGCGATCTCATCGAGATGCAGCTCCCGCGCGAGCACGACGCGCGCTGCGCCGAGATCGTGCAGTGCGCAGGCGGACGCGGAATTCACCACGCCGAACTGCGTGCTCACATGCAGGGCGACCCGCGGGGCGTAGCGCTTGACCAGTTGCATGACGCCGAAGTCCGCGGCGATCACGGCGTCCGCGCCCGCGTCCTGGATCAGCTCCAGCGCGGCGGGCAGATCGCGCAGCTCGTCCTCGCGCGGCAGCGTGTTGCACGTCACGTGCACCTTTGCGCCCGCTGCGTGCGCAAGCCGCACCGCCCAACGCAGCCCGTCGGGCGTAAAATTGCCGGCGAAGGCGCGCATGCCGTAGCGCTCCAGCGCGAGATAAACCGCGTCAGCGCCGAAATGGAGCGCCATTTTCAGGCGCTCCAGATCTCCGACCGGAGCGAGCAGCTCCGGGATGGGTTGTGTGGTGTGGTCGATCATAACTGCGAATAATCCTGGCGCGCGACGAACGCCTGGAACTCTCCATAGCTGGTGAAGAACTGGTGCTTGCCGGTCTCGGCGTCGAGGGCGTAGTAGAGATAATTCGAGGTGGCGGGCTTGAGCGCCGCGTTGATGGACGCAAGACCCGGGTTCGCGATCGGCGTGGGCGGCAGACCCGTGTTCGTGTAGGTGTTGTACGGACTGTCGATGTGGGTCTGCTCCTCGGTCAGGACCGCGCCGTGCTCGGGCAGGACATAGATGATGGTCGAGTCGATCTGCAGCGGCATGTTCTGATTCATGCGGTTGTAGATGACGGCGGCGATCTCGGCGCGCTCATCGTCGTCGGCCGCTTCCTTTTCGATCATGGAGGCGACGTTGATGGTCTGCTGCAGCGTGAAGCCGCGCTGTGCCGAGACGTCCAGCATCTCCTTGGTGAGACGGTTGTGGAAGTTGACGAGGAACTTGTTGATGGCGCTGGAGGCCTGCATGCCCTGATAGAACTCATAGGTATCCGGGAACAGGAAGCCCTCGAGGCGGCTGGCGTTGCCGATCTGACTTTCGTCGAGGAAGGAGTAGTTATACTGATAGTTCGCCGCGGCGTCCATCAGGTCCTCATACGAGCAGATGCCCTCCTCCTCCAGACGGCGGAAGATCTGCTCCATCGTGAAGCCCTCGGGGATGGTGACCTTGGTGGTGACCATGGCGCCGGTGCCGACCTGCATCTTCTTGACGAGCGCGCGGTAATCGAAATTCGTGCTCAGCTCATAGGTGCCGGGCGCAATCTGCCTGGAGGCGTGCGCGAAGTTGCAGTAGAGCTTGAACAGACCCTTGTACTCGATGATGCCGGCGTCCTTGAGCACGTCCGCGACATAGCCCAGATCCGCATAGCGCACCTCCTCGGTCTTGGTGGTGCCGTCGGCCTGCTCGACCTGCTCCTCGCGGGTCGTGAATTTGGCCTTGTCGAGCGTGACCGTGGCGGTGACGGGGTCCTTGTTCAGCGCGAGCACGTCCGAGGCCGCCATCCAGCCGACGCAGGCGAGGATGATGCTCAGACTCAGCACGAACGCGAAGAACACCAGCCCGCCCAGACAGCCGCTGCGCCCGTCGCGGCGCTGGCGGATCGGGGGATCGGAGGGCGTCCAGTTTTCGGGCACGACCTCCTCTTCTTTGACGCGCTTTTTCTTCTTTTCGCGCTTGTCCGCCTTGGTCTCCGGCTTCGGCGCGCTCTCGGCTTTGCGTTCGGGCTTCGGCGCGGGCGCTGCCGCGGGGGCTGCCTTGGCGGTCTTCTTCGCCTTCGCGGACTTCTTCTCCGTCTTCGGCGCGGTCTCCGCCGCGGGCTTGGCGGCGCGCTTTTCCGCGCTCTCCGCCTTCGCGGTCTTCTTCTCCGCCTTCGGCGCGCGCTCAGAGCGGGCGTCCGCGGTCTTTTTCGCGGATGCCTTGCCCTTGCCGGAGCCGCCCATCGTGCTCTTGAGCTTGCCGGTGCCGTCGGCGGGCTTGTCCGTCGCCGGAGCCTCCGTCTTTTTGGCGGCCTTTTTCCCGCCGCTCAGATCGCCGCTGAGCTTCGAGGCGCGCGGAGACGCGCCGCCGTGCGCCTCACGGCGGATGCGGGCGTTGCGCTCGGCCTCGCTCTCCTCGGGATCGGCACGGAACAGCGCGTCGAAATTCTTGAACTCTTCTGACATGATACACATTCTCCTGTTCACGGGGGTTGTGCCGGCCTGACGTCACGCCCGTATCGGGCGGCGCATAGGATAATGGCGAAAGCGGAGACCGGCGCCGCTTCGCCTTCTTACCTGCAGAGAAAGCCCCACCCGCACGCGGCTGCGCGCGGCGGCGTCTCAGGCAAAAAACAAGCGCAGAGAAAGGGAAAACACTATGTTCTGCAACAACAATAACAATGCGATCTGGATCGTTCTGATCCTCATCCTCCTGTTCGGCTGCAACGGCTGGAACAGCTGCGGCTGCAACAACAACGGCTGCGGCTGCGACAACGGCTGCGGTTGCTGACGTCAGACCGGGCGCGCTCCGCTCCGCCGCCGGATAACGGCTGTGCCGCCATCCGCCGTCTGCGCATCCGCTTCCCCGGTCTTCCTCTCCAAAACAAAGCCGCCCTTCGGCTTTGTTTTGGGTGAATCAGGGGCTGCGCTTCACCGAAAATCCGCTTTGCGGGTTTTCGGTGAGGGGGTGCACTCCGCTCCGGCGGCTCGCCCTCAAAAGCGAGCTTTTGACCGAGAGCCGCCTCCGCTCCGTGAGCGGTATTTTCACCCCGCGGCAAAAGCCGCGCGGCGAAAATAATTGAATTCTATTTGCGGCGTGCGCGCCGCAAACTCTGCGAGGCTTTTATCGCTCATGGGGAGTCCTGCGGTATTTTCACTCTGCGGCAAAAGCCGCTCAGGAAAAATGATTGAGCTTTATTTTCGCCTGCGGGCGAAAACTCTGCGAGGCTTTTGTCGCGCATGGGGAGTCCTGCGGGGCTCCCCTCTTTTTACAGGATCGATCGGACGATCTGATAGATCTCCTCGTGCTTTTCCTCGAGGGCGCGGATCTCTCCGTCTTTTTTGAACGGCACGACGCGCCAGCCGTAATGCGCGGCGGCGAGATGCCCCAGACGGAGACAGTCAGCCAGATAGCGCGCGTCCTTTTCATGGATGTCCGCCTGCGTGTGGTGCTTGAGCTGGCGGCGCTCCATGCGCGCAAGGGACGTTTCGATGTCGACGTCCAGATAGATCACGAGATCCGGGCGCGGGAGCCCGAGCTTGTTGTACTCCAGATCGTACAGCCAGTCAAAAAACTGCGGCAGCTCCGCCTCCGGGAGCTTGCAGCCCTGATGGACGGCGTTGGACGTGGTATAGCGGTCCGAGAGGATCAGCCCGCCGCTTTCATAGATCCCGCCCCAGTCCGTGCGGTAGGACGCGAAGCGGTCCGCGGCATAGAACGTCGACGCGGCGTAGGCGTTCACGTCGGCGGGGCTCGCGCCGAACTCGCCGTTTAGATACATGCGGATCAGCGCGGAGGATTCCTTGTCATAGCGCGGGAAGACGATGCTGTGAAAATCGACGCCCTCCTGCTCGAAGCGGGCGCTCAGACGGCGGTACTGCGCGGACTTGCCGCTGCCGTCGATGCCCTCCAAAACGATGAGCTTTCCTTTATCCATGGTCGTTCCTCCGGCCCTTCAGCTTCCGCCCGATGCAGGCGAAGAGGAATTTCGGCAGCTTCATCATGCGGCCGATGCGCTTGGGCTCCTTCAGGAGCCGATACAGCCACTCCAGACCCAGCCGCTGAAACGCCTTCGGCGCGCGCTTGACGTTGCCAGCGAAGACGTCCAGACTGCCGCCGAGACCCGCCATGAGCCCGACGCAGAGCTGCTTCTGGTTGCGCTGCATCCAGAGCTCCTGTTTCGGCGCGCCGAGACACACGAGCAGCAGATCCGGCTCAGAGGCGTTCACCGCCTCGATCACAGGCGCGTCGTCCTGAAAATAGCCGTCGTGCGTCCCGGCGATGACGAGCCCGGGATAGCGCTCGGAGAGCCGCTTGGCCGCCGTCTCGGCGACGCCGGGCTTGCTGCCGAGCAGGAACACCCGCTTGCCCGCCTGCGCCATATCCGCCATGAGCCCCTGCGCAAAGTCGATACCGGGGAGCTTGCTTTTCAAGGGGTTGCCGAGGATACGCGCGCCGTATACGACGCCCACGCCGTCCGGCAGCACAAGATCCGCGGCGCGCACCGCCCGCATCGCCTCCGGCTGCGCGCGGCAGACCATCACGATCTCGGGGTTCGGTGTGACGACATAGGCAGAGCGCCGCTCCGCCATCAGCGTCTTGGCGCGGTCGATCGCCTCCTCCATCGTGAGACTGTCGAACCCAACGCCCATGACATCGATCCGCATAAGCTTCCTCCGTAGTTGGTTTACATAATAAAATGCCTTACAGCTGAGAGAACACGTCCCCGATCTTCGCGTGGACGACCAGATTCGCCACGCTGTCGTATGGGGTCGCGCTGCGGTTGACGAGCACGAGCTTGTCACCGCGATAGTAGTTGATGAGTCCCGCCGCGGGATACACGGCCAGACTCGTGCCGCCGACGATGAGCACATCCGCCTGGCGGATATAGTGGATGGAGGTCTCGAGCACCTTTTCGTCCAGACTCTCCTCATACAGCACGATGTCCGGGCGGATCACGCCGCCGCAGTCGCACTTCGGCACGCCCTCGCCGTGGTTGATCACGTCGGCGGGGTGCGGTCTGCCGCACCGGGAGCAGTAGGCGCGCAGGATGCTGCCGTGCAGCTCCAGCACGTTTTTGCTGCCCGCGGCCTGGTGCAGGCCGTCGATGTTCTGCGTGATGACGGCCTTGAGCTTGCCGGCGCGCTCCAGCTCGGCGAGCTTTAAGTGCGCGCGGTTCGGCTGCACGCCGTCCACGACGAGCTTGGCGCGGTGGAATTCGTAGTATTCCTCCGGATACCGCGCGAAGAAGGAATGGCTGAGGATGGTCTCGGGCGGATATTTATACTGCTGGTTGTACAGTCCGTCCACGCTCCGGAAGTCCGGGATACCGCTCTCGGTGGAGACGCCCGCCCCGCCGAAGAAGACGATGTTGTCGCTCTCGTCCACGATGCGCTTGAGCGCCTGAATGGCTGCGTCCATGTCGTTCCGCTCCTTTCCGGGTAGTGCAAAAGCCGCTGTTTACAGAAAGATTCATATTATTATACACCGCATCCACAACGCGCGCAAGCGCTTTTCACAGAAATTAGTTTCGCTTTTCAAAAAGAAAATCATAATTTTACTTGCAATTGGTCGCTTCATCTGTTATTATAGTAAAGCTGTTTTGCAGACAATCCAGTAAGGAGGTGCTTCAGCACCATGGCAAAGTGTCAGTTTTGCGATAAGGGCGTTTCCTTCGGTATCGCAGTGAGCCACTCTCACCGCCGCTCCAACCGCACCTGGAAGCCCAATGTCAAGCGCGTGAAAGCCATCGTGGACGGCAGCCCCAAGCACGTCTACGCCTGCACCCGCTGCCTGCGCAGCGGAAAGGTCACCCGCGCTGTGTGATGTAATTGCATACCATGCACCGAACAAGGCTTGCTCTGATAAAGGGCAAGCCTTTTTCGTTGTCAGACGGAGCCGGTCGCGAAGGCACCGGATTTTCTGCGAAATTGCCGGGATGGGGTTGAAAATATGCGGCGGTGGTGTTAAACTTGTACAATGTGAACAGCCGCCGCGCACCCGCGGCGCAGATCAGCAAATTGGAGGAATACATCATGTTTGAAAATCTGGTTGACATTCTGAAAGCCAATCCCCGCAAGATCGTCTATACCGAGGGCACCGACGCCCGCATCCTGGAGTCCGCCGCGCGTCTGAAGCAGGGCGGCTTCCTGACCCCCGTGCTCGTCGGCAACGTCGACGAGGTGAAGGCCGCCGCCGAGAAGGGCGGCTTCGACATCGAGGGTCTGGAGATCCTCGATCCCGCGACCTATCCTGAGATGGACGCGATGGTCGACACGATGGTCGAGCTGCGCAAGGGCAAGATGAGCCCCGAGGAGTGCAAGGCCAATCTGCAGAAGGGCAACTATTTCGGCACGATGCTCGTGAAGATGGGCGTGGCCGACGCGCTGCTGGGCGGCGCCACCTACTCCACCGCCGACACCGTGCGTCCGGCGCTGCAGCTCATCAAGACCAAGAAGGGCGCCCACCTCGTGAGCTCCTGCTTCATCATGGTCCGCGGTGAAGAGATCCTCGCCATGGGCGACTGCGCGATCAACATCGATTATCAGGACACCGTGGACAAGGCCACCGGCGAAGTGAAGTTCTCCGCCGCGCAGAAGCTGGCCGAGGTCGCCATCGAGACCGCGAAGACCGCCAAGGTCTTCGGCGTCGACCCGAAGGTCGCCGTGCTCTCCTTCTCCACGAAGGGCTCCGGCAAGGGCGGCACCGTGCAGCTCAGCCACGACGCCACCGAGATCGCCAAGCAGCTCGATCCCGAGCTGAAGATCGACGGCGAGATGCAGTTCGACGCCGCCGTCTCCCCCGTTGTCGGCCAGCTGAAGTTCCCCGGCTCCCCCGTCGCGGGCCACGCCAACACCTTCATCTTCCCGTGCATCGAGGCGGGCAACATCGGCTATAAGATCGCGCAGCGTCTGGGCGGCTTCGCGGCCTACGGCCCGATCCTGCAGGGTCTGAACGCGCCGATCAACGACCTCTCCCGCGGCTGCGACGCGGAGGAAGTTTATCAGATGTCCATCATCACGGCGGCTCTGGCCTAACGGCGTGCGCCTCAACCAAAATCCGCTTTGCGGGTTTTGGTTGAAAAGGATTGCACTTCATTCCATGTTCTAGGCTTCAAAATCCAGGGATTTTGAACGATAGAACATTCCATTACGCGAGAAGTATTTTTGCCCCGAAGCAAAGCTCCGGGGCAAAAATCTATCTAATTCTTTTTCTTCGCTTGCGAGCGAAGAAACTCTGCGAGGCTGATCAAAATGCAGCATGATCGTGAACACTATATGCGTCTGGCGCTCGCTCTGGCGCGGGAGGCCGCCGCGGCGGGCGAGGTGCAGGTCGGGTGCGTCGTCGTCGACGAGGGCGGCAGCGTGATCGGCACGGGGCGCAACCGCCGCGAGGAGACGCACCGCGCCGACGCCCACGCCGAGATGGAGGCCATCGCCATGGCGTGCGCCGCGCGCGGCACATGGCGCCTCACCGGCTGCACGCTCTATGTGACGCTCGAGCCCTGCCCCATGTGCGCCGGGGCGATCATCAACGCGCGCGTTCCGACGGTTGTCTACGGCGCGAAGGAAGCAAACTTCGGCTCCTGCGGCAGCGTCCTGAACCTGTTCGAGGAGCGCTACGGGCACCATCCCGCCATCTACGGCGGCGTCTGCGAACGGGAATGCGCCGCGGTCCTCTCCGAATTCTTCTCCGGGCTGCGCGAATGACGCGGCACGCTCTGATCTGTACAAAACCCTCTGCGATGCTCTGATCGCAGAGGGTTTTGCATATATAAAATATACACATATAAAATATTTGTAAAGGTTCTTGCAATAATTTTTCCATCATTGTACAATTATCAATGACAATCTGCATCAAAATGTAAAGGAGAATACTTATGCAAGCAACCAAAACCGCTCTCGGGCGGGCGATGTCCGCGCTGCTGATCCTCGTGATGCTCTTCGGCATCCTGAGCGTCGGCGCAGGCGCGGCGAACGCCGACAACGTCCGCCACTACGACACCTATGTCTGCATGGGTGACAGCATCGCCGCCGGCTTCGGTGACTACGCGCCCAAGACCTACTGTTACGAGCGGGTTGACGTGGCCTATCACGCGCTTGTGGCCGACGCGACCGGCGCGGAGCTCATTCCGATCGCTCATGTCGGCACGCGCACCGAGGAACTGCGCTGGCTGCTCGAAGACGACTTTGAGGGCGACGAGGTATGCATGTCCTTCAACGGCATGAACGCCTATGACACGTGGCTTGCCGGGCGCACCAGCGCCGACGAGCCGAACCCCGGGGTCTCTGACGCAGTCTATAACATGCTCAAGGACTATTACGGTGAGGGAGCCCTGCAGCGCTTCTATCGCGATCAGGTGCAAAAGGCTGATCTCATTACGCTGGAGGTTGGCGAGAACGACGTCATCCTCTACGCCGTGCTTCAGACTATGGCCGTGCTGTACGATGAAACGGAGTCCCCCTATGTCGAGCGCATGAAGCAACTCATGGGCGAGCAGGAAAGCTATGGTCAGGCACTGGACATTCTGTTCCAGACGGCAAACACCGTGCACAAAATGTCCACCGTCGTCCAGACGTTTGTGGAGAAAATGAACCACGGCTACCAGCACTTCTTCCAGAACTGGGAACCGCTGATTCAGGATATTCAGCGTCTGAATCCTGATGCGACGTTGGTCGTCGTAGGCCTGTATAACCCGATGAACAAGGCCAAGCTGACGGATAATTCCATGATAACGATTGGCAAGGCCGTGGACACAATGGTCATCGGCGCAAACGCGTTCATGCGCCAACAGGCAAGCAGACTCGGTTATCTCTATGCCGACGTAATGGGCACCGATCTTCTTGATACGGTGCCGATCACGGACAGCGCCTTTGTCGGCCGCATCCTGACCGCCTGCCACCCCAGCATCGAGGGGCACGCCTTTATGGCCAAGCAAATCCTCGCCGTGCTGCCAGAGCGCGGCACGGAGCCCGATCCCGCGTCTTCGGACCCGACGCCCGTTGATCCCACGCCTGCGGATCCCCAGCCCGTGAAGACGTTCCCGTTCACGGACGTAAAGCCCGCAGACTGGTTCTATGATGACGTGTACTTCGTCTGGGAAAACGGCATCATGAACGGTATGACCTCGACGACGTTTGACCCGAAGGGCACGACCACGCGCGCGCAGTTCGCGACCGTCCTCTACCGCATGGCAGACTCCCCTGCTGTCTCCGACGCAGACAAAGCCGCCTGCCCCTTCACGGATCTCACCGCAGACTGGTATCGTGACGCGGTCGTCTGGGCATACAAGAACGAGGTCGTGAACGGCGTGTCCGCGACCGCCTTCGATCCCAACGCGCCGATCACGCGCGAGCAGCTGGTGTCCATGCTGTACCGCTACGCAGGCTCCCCCGCGAGCAGCACCGATCTGAGCCGCTTCAAGGACAACGCCTCCATCAGCGCCTACGCCCGTCCGGCAGTCGCCTGGGCGGCGGAGAACGGCATCGTAAGCGGCATGCCGGACGGCACCTTCCAGCCCAAGGGCAACGCCACCCGCGCACAGCTCGCCGCGATCCTGACCCGCTTCATGACCCTTTGAACAACAAGCTAAGACCCGGCTGGGGAACACCTCCCCGGCCGGGTCATTTTTGCGCGCTGTCCGCGGCGCGTCCTGTTTCTGTCCTTCTTTCTGTGTGTGTTTTTTCCTGTTTTGTACTATACTGTCTCTCTATAGCACCGGACGTCCGGGTGACACGGAAGAAGAAAGTCCCGCATCGCAACGGATCCGGGACTTTGACAATTTTGCAACATGGAGCGAAACGGTGATAGAACCCCTGTTAAGCACGGACTAACTCAAGGTGTCGACAAAGTGTCGACACCTTGAGGCGCCGCCGAGATGTTTGCTCCGCAAACAGCAATCTGTCTAAAAAAGCAAAACTTTTTTAGACAGATTGCGGCGGCAATGTATTGAAATCGAGGCGGCCTTGCCCCTCGAGCTCCCCGCTGCTCTGTCCCATAGGTCAGCAGCATGGGTTTGTCTTCAGTCTGACTAACTCGGTTCTCTATCCGGTTTGAAAACCGAAAAAAGTTCGGATGGATCGGGTTTGAAAACCCACTTTTCCGGTCTTTTCAGGCGGCGATGCTCCACGCGATCAGCAGCTGCGCGGCATAGTAAGCCGCATGCACGATCACACTTTGGGCCAGGGTCTTTTTCCCGCCGAAGCTGCGGACCGTGAGGATGCAGTCGCTCACGGCGAACGCCGCGCCGCCGAGCGTGAGCAGCAGCGCACGAATGCCCTGCCCGCGGATGAGCAGCGCCGTCGCCATGGCGGCAACCGCGACCACGAGCGCGATATAAACCAGCCCCGGCGCCAGAAGTCTGCCGGCGTCGAGCTCCTGCCGCAGCAGATAATAGTACGCCAGCGCGAGCCCGAACGCCAGCAGCAAAAACGCAAACAGCCACGCGCCGCTGTCGAGTCCCCACATGGCGCGCAGATACAGCACATGCCCCAGCGCGAACGCGATCGCGCCCGAGACGAAAAACGCCTCCCCGCGCTCCGGATGCAGATAACGCAGGGCCAGCAGCTGGTCGCCGACGAGCCCGACCACGAGCCCGAAGAAGATCAGCCGCGGATACTCCAGCCCCGCCTGTTCCATGGCAAGCGAGAGCCCGACCGCCACAAAGCACAGTCCCGCCAGCCCCTTGAGCCAGAAGGCGCGGCCATAGCGCCGCTTTTCACACGCCGCGACATAGAGCGCGCCGAGCCCCAGGCACAGGAGCGTGAACACGATCGCGATACCGGTCATACCCGGTCCTCCTCTCCGAACGATTCTCCTGCCTCCATCTTACCGAACCGCGCCGCATTCGTCAACCGAAAAAAAAGGAGATCGTCGGAAACGATCTCCTGTAAGTGTTTTGTCCGCTTATGCGCGGTTCGCCGCGCGGTATTCGTTCGGCGTCATGCCCATGACGCTGCGGAAGGCGCTGGCGAATTTGCTGGCGTTGTCATAGCCGAACCGCCCGGCAATCTCCAGCACGGTGGTGTTGCCCGCGCTCAGGAGCTCCGCCGCGGCGCGCATCTTCTGCTGCTTGGTGAAGGCGTAGATGGACGTCCCATATACGGCCTTGAAGCTGCTTTTGATGAGCGTGCCGGAGACGTGAAAGCGCTCAGAGAGCTGCTCGACCGTGATGCGCCGCTCGGGATGCGCGGCGAGATAGGCGTTGATGTCCTTCGCCAGCGCCGCCTGATTCGGGTTCAGACGCTGCCGCTCGAGCACGTCGGGCGTGAGATCCATGCCGCTTAAAAACAGCAGCAGCTCCAGCACCTTCAGCTTCTGATAGCCCGTGCGGATGGACTCCGGCACCTGATACAGCTCCGAGAGGATGTGGGACAGGGCGGCGTTGGAGCGCACGACGAAGGCCTTTTCATCCACGCTGTATTTCTCGCACAGCAGCCGCGGCTCGACGTTCACGTCGTCGAGGATGCCGGAAAAGCGCATCGGCGTCTGCTTCAGGTCGACGCAGATCGTGATGCCGGTGTAGTGCCCGAGCGGAAAATCGACGCTCACGCCCGCGCCCGTGCGGCGCGTCACGGACAGGTCCCCCTGCGAGAGATAATAGAAGTCCTCGCCCATGCGGAACTCCCCCCTGCCGTCGCGGCAGTAGTCGATCTCCAGCATATCGCGCACAGCGGGCCGCGTCACGACGGCGTCCGGCTCCGCGATCTCATGATAGGCCAGCGTGACGCCCGGAAAGATCCGGGTGCCCGTGGGCTCGTGCGTCTGCGTTGGATAGAGATGGTTCATGGGGCACCGTCCTCATTCAATATTTTTCAATGCGACCGAAAGCGGGATCTTACGCACGCGCCGCATGAGCAGCAGACTCACGAGCGCGAATCCGACCGCGCCGAACGCGAAGCTCACCGGGTACACCCACGGCGCGACATAGAACGTCAGCCACCCGGCGTATTCCTTCATCATGGCATAGTAGATCACCTTGATCAGCAGCACGGTGAACGGGATCGCGAGCAGCAGCGAGACCGCCGTGACCAGCGCGGTGGCGCGGTTATACAGCATGCCCGCCTCGCCGTCGTGATAGCCCATGATCTTCAGCATGGAGATGCTGCGCGCGTTGCGGTCGATGATCATCTTCGAGAGCAGATACACCATCAGCACATAGATCACGAACCCGAACCCGCAGAACATCGGGAACATCATCCCGAGCGAGTCGTCCAGTTGGTCCGCCATGACGGTCAGATCCGACTGCGTGATCGTGTTGCTGACCGCCTCCTCGGGCAAGTCCGTGAGCTTAGCGTCGGACAGATAGCCGTTGAAGCTGCCGGGCTCGCGCTCGAAGGTCTTGTTGAAGTCCTCTTCGGAGAGGAACACGGTCAGACTGGCCGGATAGTGATAGCTGCCGCCGACCTTGAAGGTATAGCTCTTGTTTTCGTACGGCGCCTCCAGCCGGATGCTGTCGCCGACCTTGATGCCGTATTTCTCCATAAAGCCGTCGGAGAGCAGGATCCTGCCGGTCTCGACGCCGGGGATATAGCGCGAGTCGGTCTGCACGCCATAGACCATGATCTTCTCCCAGCCGTCATACTCGAGCTCTGACAGGGAGTACGGCTCGGCGCCGGAGACGCTCGTTTCCACCGGTGTGCGGAGCACATATTGGTATTCCGCGATCATGGAGGAGACGACGTCTTCCTTGAAGTGGTCCATCAGCGGGCGGAACATCATGCCGAACACCAGCAGCACCGTCACGAACGCGATGCCGATCAGCAGCGTGAGATAGCCCGAGAGATTCTGCAGCATGACGCGCGTGCGGAAGCGCGACAGGAACGAGCCGCGGCTGAGTCTGACCACGTCGTGCGATTTGCGCCGCGTCAGCTCGTGGCGCAGGAAATCCAGCGGCGAATACCGCAGCGCGCCCGAGATGACGAGCACATTCAGCACAAGGATGATCACCAGCGGGATCACCGTCGTGAGCAAAAACGCGTTGCCGTTCCAGACCGTGGTATAGGTCGGGAGCGAATAGCTGTGGTAGTAGATCCGGACGACCAGATCCTTCATACAGGTGTAGCCCAGCACGTTGCCCGCCACGGCGGCAGCGAGCGTGATGAGCGTCGGCAGTGTGAGGTAATGGCGCAGCAGCTCGCCGTTGGAGTAGCCCGAGGCCTTGAGCGTACCGATCGTGGACGCCTCCTGCTCGATCGTGCCGCGCGTCGTGACGGCGAAGACGAACCCGAGGATCACCATCATGATATACAGGATCGTCAGCATCATGACGCGGTCGCTGCCCATGTCGTCGCCGGTGAAGTTGATGGCAAAATTCTGATACCGCGGCACGAAGTCCGTGAGCGGCAGGCTCGCGGCGAACGCCGAGAGCAGCTCCGCCCCGCGGTCGCGCTCCGCCGTCTCGTCCCGGAAGCTCCGGCTGTCCTTCCACGCATAGGTATAGCGCTTGCCGACGTCCCCGAGCGCGTCAAAGTCCGCGTCCGTCACGAGGGCGACCGTGAACTTGTTGGCGTCGAACATCATGTCGGTGTTGTTTTTGAACAACGCGCTGTAGTCCGAAAACGCGACGAACCCGGTGATCGTGTACGCCCGGTCCGAGACCGTCAGCGTATCGCCGACGGCAAGGTCGTTGTTCTCGGCATACAGGCGGTCGATGCAGATCTCGCCTGAGCGCGCCGGGAAGTCGCCCTGCATGAGGCAGATGCGGTCCACGTCCGCGCGCTGCCGGTAAAAGCGCACCGTGTGGTCGTTCGTCATATCGCGGTCCACACTCGTGAGCGAATAGAACGTCACACCGGTCTGCTCCTCCAGCGCCCGCAGGACCGCATCGTCCACAGGCGCCGCGACGGTGAAGTGCCCGTCCTCGATCTGATACTTCTCAAAGCTCTCGTCATACGCGCGGATCATGCTGCCGTCGGCCACCATGAAGCCGGAGACGAGCCCGATCGTGAGCGCGAGAAAGAGAAAGAGCGCGATGTATTTGCCCGCGTCGTCCCGCAGCTCCCGCAAAAAGCGCTTGCGGATGGGGTCTTTCATACGCCCGCCCCCTTACCAGCTGAGCTCCGCGGCGCTGAGCTTCGTCAGATGGCGCACATGCTCGCGGATCACGCCGTCCTTGAGTCGGATGACCTCGTCCGCCATGCCGCGCATGGCATCGTTGTGCGTGACGAGCACGACTGTGCAGTGATACTGCTGATTGACGCGCTCGATGAGCTGCAGGATCTCCTTGCTCGTGGCATAGTCCAGCGCGCCGGTGGGCTCATCGCAGAGCAGGACGCTCGGATTTTTCACGATGGCGCGTCCGATCGCCGTGCGCTGCTGTTCGCCGCCGGAGATCTGCGCGGGGATCTTGTTGCGGTGGTCCCAGAGGCCGAGCGTCCGCAGCAGGTCGTCCACCGGCAGCGGATCCTCGCCGAGGTATGCGCCGACCTCCACGTTCTCACGCACGGTGAGATTCGGGATCAGGTTGTAGCTCTGGAACACATAGCCCAGATGGCGGCGGCGATAGAGCGCAAGCTCCTTTTCGCTCAGGCTTCCGAGCACCTGTCCGCCGATGAAGATGCTGCCGGTGTCCGGCGTCTCGATGCCGCCGATGATATTCAAAAGCGTGGACTTGCCGGAGCCGGACGGCCCCAGCAGTACGCAGATGCTTCCGGATGGAATGTCGCAGGAGATACCCTTCAGGACCTCGGTGCGGCTCTCGCCCTCACCGAAGGATTTTCGGATGTCGCGTAATTGAAGCAGCATAAAAATGCTCCTTTCCGATGCGTCTGCGGTTAGCAAACGCAAACCAAGGATTTTGAAAAACGGGAGGCACGCAATCGGCGCGCCTCCCTGATGGTACTTGCTAAATGTGGTGGTTACAGCTTGTTCCGCAGGAACCGCAGTCGCCGCCGCAGGAGGACTTTCCCGCCTTCTTATCGCGGATCATGCCGCGAATGATGAGTCCCACAACGAGCGCCACGACGACGATGAGAACAAGGTCGATCAGATGTGCGCTGAGCCAGGTCAGCATGGAAATTCACTCCTTTCCGAAATGCTTTGGATGGTGCTTACTCCACCGTCAGCTTCTGGGCCTCCTTATAGGGGCGGAAGAGCTGATAGCAGATGCAGGCCAGCAGGATGAGCGCGATGATCAGGCCGACGACCTGCGTGCCGCCCGTGAAGAGCAGACCGAGCTGATACACGATCAGACCAACGACATACGCGAACACGCACATGTAGCCGATGGCGAACCAGGTCCACTTACGGTTGTTCATCTCGCGCTTGATGGCGCCCATGGCCGCGAAGCAAGGCGCGCACAGGAGGTTGAAGATCATGAAGGCGTAGGCCGCGAGCTTGCCGTGACCATTGGAGAAGCTGTTGAAGTCGTCCTCGACGTTCTTCCAGATCTGAGAGCCCTCTTCGTCGAGCTCGTCTTCCTCGGTCTCGGCCTCGTAGTTATACAGGACGCCGAAGGTGCCGACGACCTCCTCCTTCGCGACAAGACCCGTCACGGTGGCGACGGTCGGCTTCCAGGAGCCGAAGCCCAGGGGCTTGAAGATCGGGGAGACAGCGTTGCCGACGGCGGCGAGGATGGAGTCGTCCATCGGGGTGACCTCGTCGGCGGTGATGCCCATCTTGTCCGCGACGGTCTGGACATATTCCTCGGTGACGAGAGTCTCGTCCTCATAGAGATCATCGACCATGCCGAACTTGCCGTTGACAGAGCCGAGGCTCGAGAGCGCCCAGATGATGATGGAGGCGATGACGATAACGGTGCCGGCGCGCTTGATGAAGGACCAGCCGCGCTCCCAGGTGCCGCGCAGGACGTTGCCGAGGGAGGGGACGTGGTAGGCCGGGAGCTCCATGACGAACGGAGCCGGATCGCCGGCGAACATCTTGGTCTTCTTGAGCATGATGCCGGAGATGATGATGGCGGCGACGCCGATGAAGTAAGCGGAGACGGCGACCGTGCCGCTGCCGCCGAACAGCGCGCCCGCGATGAGGCCGATGATCGGCATCTTCGCGCCGCAGGGGATGAAGCAGGTGGTCATGACCGTCATGCGGCGGTCACGCTCGTTTTCGATGGTACGGGAAGCCATGACGCCCGGCACACCGCAGCCGGTGCCGACGAGCATCGGGATGAAGGACTTGCCGGACAGGCCGAACTTGCGGAAGATACGGTCCATGATGAACGCGATACGCGCCATGTAGCCGCAGTCCTCCAGGATGCAGAGGAAGAAGAACAGAACGAGCATCTGCGGCACGAAGCCGAGCACCGCGCCGACGCCGGCGAGGATACCGTCGGAGATCAGACCGACGAGCCAGCTCGAGACGCCCCAGCCCTCGAGGATCGCGCGGGAGCCGTCTGTGAGCCAAGCGCCGCCGAGCACATCGTTCGTCCAGTCGGTGAGGAAGCTGCCGAAGGGGCCCATCGCGACCCAGTAGACCAGCCACATGACCACCGCGAAGATGGGCAGCGCGAGCCAGCGATTCGTGACGACCTTATCGATCTTGTCGGACGTGGACAGCGCGCCCTTGTTCTTTTTCTTATAGCACTTGCCGATGATGGAGGCGATGTAGTTGTAGCGCTCGTTGGTGATGATGCTCTCGGCGTCATCGTCGAGCTCCTTCTCCGCCGCCTCGATGTCGCCCTTCACATGCGAGAGCGTCTTGTCGTCGAGCTTGAGCTGCTGCAGGACCTTGTCGTCGCCCTCGAACACCTTGATGGCGTACCAGCGCTGCTGCTCCTCGGGCAGATCATGCACGATCGCCTCCTCGATGTGGGCGATGGCGTGCTCCACGACGCCGGAGAACGTGTGCTGCGGCACGGTCTTGGTGCCCTTGGCGGCCGCGATGGCGGCCTCGGCAGCCTCGGAAACGCCCGTGCCCTTCAGCGCGGAGATCTCGACGACCTTGCAGCCGAGCTCCTTGGAGAGCGCGGAGATGTTGACCTGGTCGCCGTTCTTCTTTACGAGATCCATCATGTTCACGGCCACGACCACGGGGATGCCGATCTCAACAAGCTGCGTCGTGAGATAGAGGTTGCGCTCCAGGTTCGTGCCGTCGATGATGTTCAGGATCGCGTCGGGACGCTCCTGAATGAGATAGTTACGGGCCACGACCTCCTCCAGCGTGTAGGGAGAGAGCGAATAGATGCCCGGAAGGTCGGTGATGATGACGTCGGAGTGCTTTTTGAGCTTGCCCTCCTTCTTCTCCACCGTGACGCCCGGCCAGTTGCCCACGAACTGGGCGGAACCGGTCAGCGCGTTGAACAGCGTGGTTTTGCCGCTGTTCGGGTTGCCCGCAAGGGCAATGCGCAGATTCATAAATTATGCCTCACTTTCCTCAACAATTGATCAACGGGTGTTACTGCTTGGCCTTTACGTCTTCGACTTCGACCATCTCGGCGTCCGCCTTGCGAAGGCTGAGCTCATAGCCGCGCACGGTGACCTCGACCGGATCGCCCAGCGGCGCGACCTTGCGGACATAGACCTCGGTGCCCTTGGTCAGACCCATGTCCATGATGCGGCGCTTGACCGCGCCCTCACCATGCAGCTTGACGACCTTGACGGTCTCGCCGATCTTCGTCTGCTTCAAAGTTTTCATGCAGTTGATCCTCCTTCTTAGAAAAACATGGAGCGCGTCGGGCGTCAGATATAGATCTTCTGCGCCATTTCCTTGCTGATCGCAACACGCGTGTCCATAATGTTTACGATAACGTTGCCGCCGATGGTGTTGATCACCGCGACCGGCGTGCCGACCACGAAGCCGAGATCTGCCAGATGCGCGCGCACCTCTGGCGAACCGCCGACCTTCACGATCAGGCTCTTTTCTCCGGTATTTGCAAGCGTAAGCGGAAGCATACCGTGTCTCCTCTCATGCATCAAGTTAGCGTCGCTGATTTTAAATTAGCGTTTGCTTACTTGTGGGTTAAAAAGTATGTTAGCGCGCTGCCGACGGATCTGCTTCGTCGCTTGTTAGCGCAAACTAACCTTAGATAACTATACACACTCTTCCTCTGTTTGTCAAGCGTCTGACGACAGAAAAATCATGTTTTTTTCTTTTTTCACGCCCTCGGCGTCTGCTCCGATCGGAAATTTCTAAGCGGATCCATTCGGACAGACGTTTCGGCGCGAAATTGATGGCTTTGCGCGCCGGAAAGCTTGCATTTTTGTACATTCTATGGTAATTTAATAAAAAACGCATCGTTCAATGCGCCGCCTGCCGCAATCCGCGGACTCGCGGCCTTGGATCGGAAAGGATGATCTCTTATGCGCCTGCAGGAATCCGGCGAAATGTATCTGGAAACCATCCTGGTGCTGAGCCAGCGCCAGCGCTATGTGCGCTCCATAGATGTCGCGGAATACATGGGCTACTCCAAGCCCAGCGTCAGCCGCGCCGTCAGTCTCCTGAAGCAGGGCGAATATATCACGGTCGACCGGGAGGGCTTTCTCTATCTGACAGACGCCGGGCGGGAGGTCGCGGAGAAGATCTATGAGCGCCACACGCTGCTGACCGAGCTGCTGATCTCCATCGGCGTGACCCCCGAGGTCGCCGAGGAGGACGCCTGCCGCGTCGAGCACGACATCTCGGACGAGACCTTCTCCAAGCTCAAGGAGCATCTGCACCGCGGGCAGTAACAAGCCTCAAACGACTTTTCCCATAAAAAGCACCCGCTTTTTATGGGAAAATCAGACTGTAGACAAACCCATGCTGTTGACTTATGAAACAGAGCAGCGGGGAGCTGCGTCGGAATGACTTGCGCAAGTCACCATAAGAGGCAGAACCTCTTATGGATGACGGCGAAAGTCATTCCTCCTTCACCAACATGCACAGGCATGTGCATGTTGGAAAGGAAGGCCGGGGAAGCGGATATGGAGTCGGTGCGCGTAAGCGCAGCTGCGGAATGAAGCGCGCCCGGTCTGACGCTAAGGCCGCCTCGATTTCAATCCATTGTCGCCGCAATCTGTCTAAAAAAGTTTGCTTTTTTAGACAGATTGCTGTTTGCGGAGCAAACATACTGGCGACGCGTCAGTATGTCGACACTTTGTCGACATACTGAAAATCATGTTTATCAAGCAATCACCGAGGGAATGTATGAAGAAGATCCTAAACGGGCTGTTTGCAGCCGCGGTGGTGGCGGCGCTGCTGGGCGCAATGGTCATTGCGATCCTGACGCCGCGCACGCGCAACGGCTATGAAAACCGTCCCGCTGTCGCGCTGCCGGTGTTTTCCGCGCCGGACGCGCTCTCCGGCGCATATCAGGACACGCTGGAGTCCGCCCTGCACGACCAGCTGCCCGGCGCGCAGCGGCTCGAAGAATACTACCAGACCGGACTGAGCGCCGTCACGCTGGAGGTGCTCATGGCGGAGAGCGCGGCAAGACCGGACGTCTATTATCAGTTCAACGATCTGCTGCTGTTTCACGGCGACGTCGTGTACGCGCCGGTCTATCCGGAAGCAAAGCTCGGCGAGATCTCCCGCCGCGCCGCGAATCTCAACGGCATCATCTCCGAGCATCCGGAGCTGACGTTTTACGTTTTTTATATTGAAAAAGATACCGACATGGATTTTGAGACCGGCGCGCGGACCGGCTTTTCCACGGAGCTTCTTTCGCAGCTGTGGCTGCCGGACACGCAGAAGGCGATCTTCCCGGTGCGCAGCTTTGAGGATTTCCGGCAGAACTTCTACCGGACCGACCACCATTGGAACCGCTTCGGCTCCTACGCGGGCTACCTGCAGCTGCTGCAGCTGCTCGGCAAGTCCGATCCGCTCCGTCCCACGGGCACGAAGCACATGGAGGACGATTTCTGCGGCGCGAAGGCGATGAGCAGCGGCGCGGGCGACTATTACCACGAGCCGTTCGACGTGTACACCTTCGCCTTTCCGAGCGCGACCGTCGTGGTGAACGGCGTTGGTCCCGCCGACTACGGGCGCCAGATGATCCCCTGGGACAAGGAGGAATTCGGCACGGTCTCCTACGGCGGCTTCTACGGCTTCGACTTCGGCGAGGTCGCATTCCACACCGAGAACGCCGGCGCGGGCAATCTGCTCGTGATCGGAGACTCGTTCGACAACGCGATCCTGAAGCTGCTGGCGGGGCACTTTGAAAACCTGTACGCCGTGGATCTGCGCGCATACGAGGAGGACACGGGCGCGCCGTTCCTGTTTTCCGAGTATGTCGCCGCGCATGAAATCGACTCCGTGCTGTTTATCGGAAACATCGACTATTTCCTGTTCGATGATTTCCTCGTGGAGGGTTGACCCATGGTATTCAGCAGCCTGACCTTCCTGTTTGCGTTTTTCCCGATCACGGCGGCGCTGTATTTTCTGATCCCGAACCGGCTGTGGCGCAACGCCGTCCTGCTCGTCGCCTCCCTGCTGTTCTATGCGTGGGGCGAGCCGGTGTATGTGCTGCTGCTCCTGCTGGCGACGCTGGAAAGCTGGCTCGGCGGCCTGCTGCTGGCGCGGCAGCGCGGCGCGCGCGCACGCAGATGGGTGCTCGGCGTCACTACGGCGCTTCTGATCGGAAATCTCGCAGTCTTCAAATATCTCGGCTTTGTGTGCCAAACGCTTGCGCCGCTGATCCCGGCGTTGGGCAATGTCGAGGCCCCCGTCCTGCCGATCGGCATCAGCTTTTATACCTTCCAGATCCTCTCGTACAACATTGATCTCTATCGCGGCAGAGTGTCGCTGCAGAGACGCTACCTACGCCTGCTGCTGTATGTCAGCTTCTTCCCGCAGCTGATCGCGGGCCCGATCGTCCGCTATGAGACCGTGGAGCGCGAGCTGACAGCGCGCCGCGAGAGCTGGAACGACGCGGGCGCGGGCATCCGGCGCTTCATCCGGGGGCTTGCCAAAAAGGTGCTGATCGCCAACAGCGCCGCCCGAATCGCCGAGATCGTCTACGCCGGCGACCCCGCCGTGTTCGGCACGGGCGCCTATTGGCTCGCCGCCGTGTGCTACACGCTGCAGATCTATTATGATTTCTCCGGCTACAGCGACATGGCGATCGGGCTGGGGCGTCTGTTCGGGTTTCATTTCCCGGAAAACTTCAACTACCCCTATGTCTCCCGCTCGATCACGGAGTTCTGGCGGCGGTGGCACATCTCGCTGTCGACGTGGTTCCGCGATTACGTTTACATCCCGCTCGGCGGCAACCGCGTGAGCCGTGTGAAATGGGTACGCAACATCCTCATCGTCTGGGCGCTGACCGGACTTTGGCACGGCGCGGCATGGAACTTCGTGCTGTGGGGGCTCTACTACGCGGCGCTGCTGCTGCTGGAAAAGGCGATCCCGGAGCGCGTGCTGGCGCGCGTGCCGGGCGTGCTGCGCTGGCTGATCACGATGGTGCTCGTCACGCTGGGCTGGGTGCTCTTTGAGCGGACGAGCATGTCCGAGCTCGGCTTTGCGCTGCAGAGCCTGTTCGTCTTCCGCCCGACGAAGTGGATCACCTTCGCGCAGTATCACACCGACGCGCTGCCGTTCGCGCTGATGCTCCTCCCGGGGGTGCTGTTCGCGTTCCCGATCCTGCGCCGCCCCACAGAGCGCATGGGCGAGACCGCCCTCGGCGCGCTGGTGCTGAACGTGGTCTGCCTCGCCCTGCTCCTGCTCTGCATCGCGGTGCTCATCAACGAGGCGTTCAACCCATTCATCTACTTCCGATTCTGAGCGAAGAAAGCGGGCGGATGATATCCGCCCCTACGGCTCTGTTTTCCGGGTTACCGTCCCTGGAAACATGCCTCGCAGAGTTCGCGTCCGCAGACGCGAAAAGAATCCAATCAAAAATGCCGTCCGGCTTTTGCCGGGCGGCATTTTTACTGCTCACGGAGCATCTGTGTCTCTCGCTCAAAAGCGTAAGCTTTTGAGGCCGAGACACAGATGCGGAGTGCATTCCCTCACCGGAAAATGCGCAGAGCGCATTTTCGGTGACTTAAAGCGCGTTCGACACGCCGGCGAGACCGGAGAGGTCCACGCCGTCGTCCTCGGGCTCCTCGGGCGGCTGCGGGAGCGCCTTTTCGTTGCTCTCGAAGTCGCGATAGACCTGCAGACCGGAGCCTGCCGGGATGAGCTTGCCGATGATGACATTCTCCTTCAGACCGACGAGCTTGTCGACCTTGCCCTTGATGGCGGCGTCCGTGAGCACCTTGGTCGTCTCCTGGAAGGAGGCGGCGGACAGGAAGCTCTCGGTCGCGAGAGAGGCCTTCGTGATGCCCATCAGGATCTGCGTGTAGGTCGCGGGCTGCAGCTCGGTCTCCCCCGCCTCGATGCGCTTTTTGATGGCGCGGTTGGCGTCCTTGACCTCGTTGATGTCCACGGTCGCGCCGGACAGCAGCGACGTGCTGCCCGCGTCCTCGACGCGGACCTTGCGCATCATCTGGCGGACGATGATCTCGATGTGCTTATCGTTGATATCGACGCCCTGCTGACGATAGACCTTCTGGACCTCCTGGATGATATACTGCTGGCAGTCGCTGATGCCGCGGATGCGCAGCACATCATGCGGGCTGAGCGCGCCGGCGGACAGCGCCTGGCCCTTTTCGACCCGGTCACCCGCCTGCACGAGGATGCCGGCGGAGTACGGGATGTTGTACGTGACGACCTCGCCGTCCTCGGGATTCGTGATCGTGACGGCGAAGATGGAGGCCTTCTTCGTCTCCTCCATGGAGACGATGCCGCCGATCTCGGCCAGCTGCGCCATGCGCTTGGGCTTGCGCGCTTCGAACAGCTCCTCGACACGCGGAAGACCCTGCGTGATGTCGTCGCCGGCGACGCCGCCGGTGTGGAACGTACGCATGGTGAGCTGCGTGCCGGGCTCGCCGATGGACTGCGCCGCGATGACGCCGACGGCCTCGCCCGCGTTGACGGGTCTGCCGACCGCGAGGTTGATGCCGTAGCACTTGGCGCACACGCCGCTGTGGGCGTCGCACGTCATGACGCTGCGGATCTTGACCTGCTCGATGTCGTTGGCCTCGAGCACCGGCGCGTCGTCGGGCATGAGCATGTGGTTCGTGTCAAAGAGCACCTCGCCCGTCTTCGGAGAGACGACAGGCTCCGCGGGATAGCGGCCGTGGATGCTCTCGGAGAGCGGCTGCACGAGCTGACCGCGGTCATAGATGGCGCGCGCCATGATGCCGTCGGTCGTGCCGCAGTCGGGCTCGCGGATGATGACGTTCTGCGAGACGTCGACGAGACGGCGCGTCAGATAACCGGAGTCCGCGGTACGCAGCGCGGTATCGGCCAGACCCTTACGGGCGCCGCGGGAGGACGTGAAGTACTCCAGGACGGACAGACCCTCGCGGTAGTTGGCCTTGATGGGGATCTCGATCGTCTTACCGGCGGTGTTCGCGATCAGGCCGCGCATACCGGCGAGCTGACGGATCTGCGCCATGGAGCCACGGGCGCCGGAGTCCGCCATCATATAGATGGGGTTGAACTCGTCCAGGCAGTCCTGCAGGGCGGCGGTGACGTCCTTTGTCGTCTGCTCCCACTCGGAGACCGTGAGACGATAGCGCTCGTCGTCGGTGATGAAGCCGCGCTTGAACTTCTTCTCGATGTCGATGACCTTCTTCTCGGTGGCGGAGATGAGCTCCTTCTTTGCCTCCGGGACGGTCATGTCGGCGATGGAGATCGTGATGGCGCCGATGGTGGAGAACTTGTAGCCCAGCGCCTTGACGTTGTCGAGCACCTCGGTCGCGATCGTGAAGCCGTGCTTCTCGATGCAGCGGTCGATGATCTTGCCCAGCTGCTTCTTGCCGACCTTGAAGCCGATCTCGAGATCGAACATCGTCTCGGGATCCTCGCGGTCGACGTAGCCCAGATCCTGCGGGATGGGCTCGTTGAAGATGATGCGGCCGACGGTGGTGGTGACGAGCTTTTCGCGCGTCTCGCCGTTGACCTCGCGGCGCATGCGCACGCGGATCGGCGCGTGCAGGCCGATATCGCCGTACTGATAGGCCATGATCGCCTCTTCGGTGTCGCGATAGGTGTGCGTCGGGAGGTAGGCGGGCTTGGCCTTGCCCTCGGCCTCGGCCTGCTTCTCGGCGGCGACGAATTCATCCGCGTCGACGAGCTCGTTCGCGGGCAGATCGGTGTCGCCGGGATCGGTGACGAAGACGTGCTCCGCGCCCTTCTCGGCCTTGCCGAGGCGGGTATAGGTGAGATAGTAGGAGCCCAGGATCATGTCCTGCGTCGGGACCGTGACGGGGTGACCGTCCTGCGGACGCAGGAGGTTGTTCGCCGAGAGCATGAGGATGCGGGCCTCGGCCTGCGCCTCCGCGGACAGCGGGACGTGGATGGCCATCTGGTCACCGTCGAAGTCGGCGTTGAACGCGGTGCAGCACAGGGGGTGCAGCTTCAGCGCGCGGCCCTCGACCAGCACGGGCTCGAACGCCTGGATGCCCAGACGGTGGAGCGTCGGCGCACGGTTGAGCATGACGGGATGGTCCTTGATAACGAACTCGAGCGCGTCCCAGACCTCAGGGCGCTGCTTGTCGACCATCTTCTTGGCGGACTTGATGTTGTTGGCGATGCCGTCCTCGACGAGCTTTTTCATCACGAAGGGACGGAACAGCTCCACCGCCATCTCCTTCGGCACGCCGCACTGATAGAGCTTCAGGTCGGGGCCGACGACGATAACGGAGCGGCCGGAGTAGTCGACGCGCTTGCCGAGCAGGTTCTGACGGAAGCGGCCCTGCTTGCCCTTGAGCATGTCAGACAGAGACTTCAGCGCGCGGGAGTTGGCGCCCGTGACGGCTCTGCCGCGGCGGCCGTTGTCGATCAGCGCGTCCACGGCCTCCTGCAGCATGCGCTTTTCGTTGCGGACGATGATGTCCGGCGCGCGCAGCTCGATGAGCCGCTTCAGACGGTTGTTGCGATTGATAACGCGGCGATAGAGATCGTTCAGGTCGGATGTTGCGAAGCGTCCGCCGTCGAGCTGGACCATGGGACGGATCTCAGGCGGGATGACCGGCAGCACGTCGATGATCATCCACTCGGGGCGGTTGCCGGACTGGCGGAACGCCTCGACGACCTCCAGACGCTTGACGATCTTGGCCTTCTTCTGGCCGCTCGCCTCCTGCAGCTCGGCACGCAGCTGCTCCGAGAGCTGCTCGCAGTCGATCTGGCTGAGGAGCTTCTTGATCGCCTCGGCGCCCATGCCGGCGTCGAAGTCGTCCTCATACTTCTCGCGCATGTCGCGGTATTCTTTTTCGCTCAGGATCTGGCACTTCTGCAGCGGGGAGAAACCGGGATCGGTGACGATATAGCTGCCGAAGTACAGGACCTTTTCGAGGATGCGGGGCGTGAGATCCAGAATCAGACCCATGCGGGACGGGATGCCCTTGAAGTACCAGATGTGGCTCACGGGTGCGGCGAGCTCGATGTGGCCCATGCGCTCGCGGCGCACCTTGGCCTTCGTGACCTCGACGCCGCAGCGGTCGCAGATCTTGCCCTTATAGCGGATCTTTTTATACTTGCCGCAATGGCATTCCCAGTCCTTCGTGGGTCCGAAAATGCGCTCGCAGAACAGGCCGTCGCGCTCGGGCTTGAGCGTGCGGTAGTTGATGGTCTCCGGCTTTTTGACCTCGCCGGACGACCAGGAGAGGATCATTTCGGGGGATGCGATCCCGATCTGGATCGCGTCAAACGGCGTATAGCTCATGAATCAGTCCTCCTCCGTTTCGTCGTCTTCATCGTTGTCGGCTTCGGCAAAGCCAAAGCTGTCGTCCTCATCGACGGGCACGTCCTCGATCGTGTAGCCGCTGGCGGTGATCTCGTCATCGTCGGAGGCATAGCGCATCTCGTCGCGCAGGCCGGGGATGAAGTCGTCCTCGTCGTCCTTGAGCTCGATCTCGTCGCCGTTCTCGTCCAGCACACGGACGTCGAGGCAGAGCGACTGGAGCTCCTTGATCATGACCTTGAAGGATTCCGGCACGCCGGGCTGCGGGATGTTCTCGCCCTTGACGATGGCCTCGTAGGTGCGGACACGGCCGGTGACGTCGTCGGACTTCACCGTCAGGATCTCCTGCAGGGTGTAGGCAGCGCCGTAGGCCTCGAGCGCCCAGACCTCCATCTCGCCGAAGCGCTGGCCGCCGAACTGGGCCTTGCCGCCGAGCGGCTGCTGCGTGACGAGGCTGTAGGGGCCGGTGGAACGGGCGTGGATCTTATCGTCGACGAGGTGGTGCAGCTTCAGGAAGTAGACCCAGCCGACCGTGACGTCGTTGTCGAACTTCTCGCCGGTGCGGCCGTCGTACAGGACGCTCTTGCCGTCCTCGCGGAGGTTGGCAAGGCGCAGCGTCTCGCGGATGGTCTCCTCGTTCGCGCCGTTGAACACGGGCGTCGCGACCTTCCAGCCGAGGGCCTGCGCGGCATAGCCGAGGTGCACCTCGAGCATCTGACCGATGTTCATACGGGACGGGACGCCCAGCGGGTTCAGCACGATGTCCAGCGGAGTGCCGTCGGGCAGATAGGGCATATCCTCGCGCGGCAGGATGCGGGAGACGACGCCCTTGTTGCCGTGGCGGCCCGCCATCTTGTCGCCGACAGAGATCTTGCGCTTCTGGGCGATATAGACGCGGACGACCTCGTTCACGCCGGGGCTCATCTCGTCGCCGTTTTCGCGGGTGAAGCGCTTGACATCGACCACGATGCCGGCCTCGCCGTGCGGGACCTTCAGAGAGGTGTCGCGCACCTCGCGCGCCTTCTCGCCGAAGATCGCGCGGAGCAGGCGCTCCTCAGCGGTGAGATCGGTCTCGCCCTTCGGGGTGACCTTGCCCACCAGGATATCGCCGCTGCGCACCTCTGCGCCGACGCAGATGATGCCGCGGTCGTCGAGATACTTCAGCGCATCGTCGCCGACGCCGGGGATATCGCGGGTGATCTCCTCGGGGCCGAGCTTGGTGTCGCGCGCGTCGCACTCGAACTCTTCGATGTGGATGGAGGTGTAGACGTCCTCCATGACGAGGCGCTCGTTGATGAGAACGGCGTCCTCGTAGTTGTAGCCTTCCCACGTCATGAAGCCGACGAGCAGGTTCTTGCCGAGGGAGATCTCGCCGTTGCTGGTCGCGGGACCGTCGGCGATGACGTCGCCCTTCTCCACGCGGTCGCCGGCGGCGACGATCGGGCGCTGGTTGATGCAGGTGCCCTGGTTGGAGCGGGAGAACTTGATGAGCTCATGGTCGCGGATCTCGCCGTTGTCATACTTGATCTTGATGTTCGTGGCAGACGCGGAGAGGACCGTGCCGCCGTCCTCGGCGAGGACGACCACGCCGGAGTCGACGCAGAGCTTGTGCTCGATGCCGGTGGCAACGATGGGGGCTTCGGTGACCATCAGCGGCACCGCCTGACGCTGCATGTTCGCGCCCATCAGCGCGCGGTTGGCGTCGTCGTTCTCGAGGAACGGGATCATGGCGGTCGCGATGGAGACCATCATGCGCGGGGAAATGTCGATATAATCAACACGGTCACGGTCGACCTCGATGATCTCATCGCGGTGACGGCAGGTGATACGCGCGTTTTTCAGGCAGCCGTTCTCGTCCAGCGGCTCGGAGGCCTGCGCGACGATATAGCGGTCCTCGACGTCGGCGGTCATGTAGCTGACCTCGTCGGTGACACGGCAGGTGCCCTTCTCGACGCGGCGGAACGGGGTGACGAGGAAGCCGTACTCGTTCACGCGGGCGTAGGAGGCAAGATAGCTGATCAGACCGATGTTCGGACCTTCGGGCGTCTCGATCGGGCACAGACGGCCGTAGTGGCTGTAGTGCACGTCGCGGACGTCGAAGTTCGCGCGCTCACGGCTCAGACCGCCGGGGCCGAGGGCCGACATACGGCGCTTGTGCGTGAGCTCCGCGAGGGGGTTGGTCTGGTCCATGAACTGGCTCAAGGGGCTCGAGCCGAAGAACTCCTTGATCGCTGCGGTCACGGGGCGGATGTTGATGAGGCTCTGGGGCGTGACGACGTCCAGATCCTGCAGCGTCATGCGCTCGCGGATCACGCGCTCCATGCGGCTGAAGCCGATGCGGAACTGGTTCTGCAGCAGCTCGCCCACGCTGCGCACGCGGCGGTTGCCGAGATGGTCGATGTCGTCCGGCTCGCCGATGCCGTGCGCGAGGCAGCACAGGTAGTTGACGGAGGCGAACATATCGTCCACGATGATGTGCTTCGGGATCAGCAGGTCGATGTTCTCCTGAATGGCCTCCTTGAGCGCCTCGCCCTCATACTGCTCGAGGAGCTGGCGCAGGATGATGCCGCGCACGCGCTCCTTCACGCCGACCTCGGCGGGATCGAAGTCCACATAGCGGCTCATATCGACCATGCCGTTGGAGAAGGCGCGGACGAGCTTGCCCTCGAGATCGATCATGACGTCCATGACGCCCAGATCGTCGAGATATTCCGCGCGGTCACGCGTGAGCACCTCGCCCGCCTCGGCGACGATCTCGCCCGTGAGCGGATCGGCGACGGGCGCCGCCAGCGTGCAGCCGGTGATGCGTCCGCGCAGGGAGAGCTTCTTGTTGAACTTATAGCGGCCGACGTTCGAGATCTCATAGCGGCGGCGATCGAAGAACAGACCGTACAGCAGGCTCTCGGAGCTCTCCACCGTCGGGGGATCGCCCGGACGGAGCTTGCGGTAGATCTCCAGCAGGGATTCCTCGCGGGAGATGCCGGTGTCCTTGTCGAGCGTGGCAAGGATGCGCTCGTCGTTGCAGAAGATCTCCTTGATGTGCGCATCGGTGACGCAGCCGACGGAGGGGTTCGGGATGCAGCTCAGCCAGGTGTTGGGGTCATCCTCGCGGTAAGCGCCCATCGCCTTGAGGAACCAGGTCACGGGCAGCTTGCGGTTTTTGTCGATGCGGCAGTAGAAGACGTCGTTCAGGTCCGTCTCATACTCCAGCCACGCGCCGTGGTACGGGATCACGGTGGTGCCGTAGGTGGAGTTGTAGGCCTTGTCCGTGCGCTTGTCATAGTACACGCCCGGGCTGCGGACGATCTGGGAGACGATGACGCGCTCGGCGCCGTTGATGACGAACGTGCCGCTCGGGGTCATGAGCGGGAAATCGCCCATGAAGATCTCCTGTTCCTTGATCTCCTCGGTCTCCTTGTTGCGCAGCCGAACGCTGACCTTCAGCGGAGCGGCAAACGTGGCGTCACGCGCCTTGCACTCCTCCTCGGTGTACTTCGGCTTCTCGTCCATCGAGTAATCGACGAAGCGCAGCTCCAGATTGCCGGAATAGTCCGTCACGGCGTCCACATCGTGGAACACGTCGCGCAGACCTTCCTCCAGGAACCACTTGTAAGAGCTTTTCTGGATCTCCAGAAGATTCGGCATCTGCTGGATCTCCTCGTAACGAGCAAAGCTCATTCGTTCGGTTTTTCCATAGGTGACTGCCTTTGGCAAAGCGAACACTCCTTTTCTGATGAGTTTTGAACACCCGGCTAAGTTGATACAAACTTTCGAAATGCTGTTGCTTTTTGATGCGGCATCTTGTACAATACATACAGATGATGTTGGGGGCATGCGCCCCTGCATCTTAGAGACATAGCAAGACATTATACCATCTCGCGGGCGGCATTGTCAAGTGCCAGCCTGCGTTTTTTCTTATTTTTTGCAGCAGTTCCCGGGCACACAGCGTAGGGCGGGTCGCAAAGCGCCCGCCATGGTCGTCAGGCACACGGCGCAAGCGGCGGGCGCTGACGCAACCCGCCCTACAACTTTTGCAATAATCGGAGAAAACAAAATGACCATTTCCGTCTTTCTTATTTTAATAGCAGAGGCTCTGTGCGCGATGGGCCTGCTGTATGCATCCGGCGTCTTGAAGAACGCGCGTGCATGGCTCATCGCGGTCGCCCTGACGGCGCTGGCATTTGCGCTGCGCGGCGCGCTGCTCAGCTATGAGACGCTGGACTATCAGGACTTTCTCGCCGTTTGGGTCGACTGGTTCCGCGCAAACGGCGGCGTGCAGGCGCTGGGTATGCCGGTCGGGAATTACAATGTCCCCTATCTCACGCTGCTGGCGCTCTTTTCCGGCGCGGGGCTGCGCGACCTCTATTGGATCAAGCTGATCAGCGTCTTTTTTGACATTGTGCTCGCGTTCAGCGCGATGCAGCTCGTCGGGCGCTTCACCGACCGCGCCTGGCGGAAGCTGCTGGCGTTTTTCCTCGTGCTGTTCTGGCCCACCGTGGTGCTCAACGGATCGCTCTGGGGGCAATGCGACAGCATCTATTCGGCGCTGCTACTGCTGGGGCTGTGGCTGATCCTCGCGGACAGACCGTGGGCGGGCGTCGCGGCGATGGGCGCGGCCTTCGCCTTCAAGCTGCAGGCGGTGTTCCTGCTGCCGATGCTGCTGCTGTTCTGGATCGCGGGGAAGCTCAAGTGGTATCACCTCGCGGCGTTTCCCCTGGTGAATCTCGTGCTGGTGCTCCCGGCTGTGCTTGCCGGGCGCGGGCTTTTCGATGCGCTCACGGTGGGCTTCCAGCAGACGGGCAGCATCGGCGACGCCCTGAACTACAACTCCCCTTCCGTCTTCGCCTTCTTCCGCTACATCCAAAACGCGGAGACGGCCTCCCGCGTGGGCATCGTCGCGGCGGCGCTCGTGCTCGTGCTGCTCGCGCTCGTCGTCTGGTATTATCGCAGGTCGCTCAACGACCGCGTGCTGCTGCTCTGCGCCGTGATCATGAGCATCGCCGTGCCGTTTTTCCTGCCGCACATGCACGACCGGTATTTCTTCTGCGCGGACATGATGACGCTCGTGCTCGCGTGTACGGAGCTGTGGCTCGCGCCGATCGCGCTCGGCTGCGAATACGCCTCTCTGCTGGGCTATCACGCATACCTCAAAATGCGCTATCTGCACACGATGGACCGCGGCGCGCTGGTGCTGATCCTCGCGCTCGGCTGGCTCGCGATCCTGCTCATTCAGGAGCTGAAGCGATGCGGCGGCAGCGCCCCACCGTCCGCCGACGCCGCGCGCTGACACGGGAAAAAGAAAAAAGTGTAAAATAGCTGTTGACATTCTCAAAAAACCTGCTATAATAACTTTTGCGCTTGAAGGCGCGTATGCGAGAGTGCTGGAATAGGTAGACAGGCACGTTTGAGGGGCGTGTGTCAACCGACGTGTGAGTTCAAGTCTCATCTCTCGCACCAAAGCGAAAATCCTGTCACTCAAGTGGCAGGATTTTCGTTTTGTATTATTCATTCTTCATTATTCAATATTCATCATTCATTTCAAGCAGGATTTTCGCAATGAATAATGAAAGATGAAGTCGCCTTGCTGATGAATAATGAATAATTGTTTTATAGTTCTGCGGAGGTGCTGGCATGAAAGAGAATCAGCTTATCGACAAATCCATTCTATTTGCAGCCAGAATCGTAAAGCTTTATCAATTTCTGCTCAAAAGTAAAAAGGAAACGATCATTTCCAAACAGATCGTGCGCAGCGGCACAAGTATTGGTGCAAATATAAACGAAGCAAATTATGGGCAGAGCAGAGCTGACTTTATATCCAAACTACATATTGCATTGAAAGAAACCGCAGAAACAGAGTATTGGATCAAGCTTCTTGCCCTCTCTGATTTCATTGATAACGAAATGCGAGATTCTCTTCTTCATGACTGTTTAGAAATCAAGCGCATCCTCATCGCCTCCATCAACACCGCGAAGGAAAACATTTCTAAATAACAACACCACCTGCAGCCGCAAGTGGTGTTGTTGTTTTCTTATTCCCAAGGATCGCGCGAGGCGTCGGTGCAGGTCAGCGGCGGTGCGGCGGGGTCGGAAGTTTTCCTTATCGCCGAGACGCGGATGCACCACCAGATGATCGCGCCGGCCGGCAGCCCGACGGCAAAATCATTGATGCGCAGCGTGAACGACACGAGGGCGAGCACGATGAACCAGCAGCGCCGCCAGCAGCAGGATCGCAAGCTTCTTTTTCATGGGGTCCGCGCCTTCCTTTCCGTGGTCCTACTTTATTAATAAGACGCCGGGAGTCTGTGCAAAAACGGCGCGACGTTTTTCAGGATTTTCAGGTGTTGTGAAAGCCGCTCGGATATGATAGAATTTATGCATTACAAAGTGGGCGGATGATATCCGCCCCTACGAAAACCCGGCGGGCAGTGTTCGCCTATACGAGAGAACGGAGGCGCGATAGATGAAGATCTGTGTGTTTGCGGCGTCCTGCGATGTGGGCGAAGACTATTCGAAGGCGGTCTACGCGCTCGGGCGGAAGCTCGGTGCGGAGGGACACACGCTCGTCTTCGGTGCCTACGGCGGCGGGCTGATGGGCAATGTCGCGGACGGCTTTCACGACGCGGGCGCGCGGATCATCGGCGTCGTGCCGCGGTTTTTGGAGGAGAAAACGGAAAACTATCCGCACCTCGACGAGATCATCCGCACGGAGGAGCTCTCCGACCGCAAGGACAGAATGATCGAGCTGTCCGACCGGTTCATCGCCGTGCCGGGCGGCATCGGGACGCTGGACGAGCTGTTCAGCATCCTCGCGATGAAGGCCTCCGACCGGCTGGACGCCGAGATCGTCATTTACAACGTGAACGGATTTTTTGACGGGCTGCTCGACTGCCTGCGCATGATGGAGTCCGGCGGGTTTCTGTACTCCGAATTGGAAGAACTGTACCGGGTGGAGACGCCGGAAACGTTAGGATTGTAACGGATCACATGGAAACGAAAAAGACCAAGGCCGAAAAGGCGTACAACCGAACATTTCTCTGGTCGTTCCTGCGCGGCAGCAGGCTGAATTTTCTCATCAGCATGGTGGCGGCGGCGGTCGCGGCGCTCGGCGACATGGTCATACCGCAGATCGTCCGCGTCGCGGTGGACAACGCCCTCGGCGGCAGGGAGGCAGAGCTTCCCGCCTTTGCCATGCGGCTTGCTGAGCGCGCGGGCGGCTTTGCCTATCTCGGCGCACACATCTGGATCCTGGCGCTCGCGATCCTCGCGGTCGCGGCGGTGAAGGTGGCGGCGCAGTATCTCTTCCGCGTCGCGAACACGAAGGGCGCCGAGCGTCTGACCAAGACGATGCGCGACACGCTCTTCGGGCACATCGAGCGCCTGCCCTACGCGTGGCACGCCAGGCACCGCACGGGCGACATCATCCAGCGCTGCACCTCCGATATTGAGACGCTCAAGGGCTTCATTTCCGAGCAGATGACGAGCATTTTCCGCATCGTGGTGATGCTGGCGCTCTCGCTCGGCTTCATGCTCGCGATGAACGGAAAGCTCACGCTGATCGCGATGATCCCGGTGCCCTACATCATCCTGCGCTCGTTTTACTTCCACCGGAAGATCGGCGAGGCCTTCCTCGACGCGGACGAGAACGAGGGCGTGCTCTCTGCGATGGCGCAGGAGAATCTCACCGGCGTGCGCGTGGTGCGCGCGTTCGGACGCGAGAAATACGAGCGCGACCGCTTCGAGCGGCAAAACGAATACTATACCTCGCTCTGGATGAAGCTCGCGCGCCCGATGGCGCAGTTCTGGAGCGTCGGCGACGTGCTCTCCGGCGTGCAGATCCTGCTGATCGTGGTGTTCGGCTCCGTGCTGTGTCTCCGCGGCGAGATGACGGCGGGCGAATACATCGCCTTCCTCTCCTACGGCGCCGCGATGACATGGCCGATCCGCATGCTGGGACGCATGATCTCCGAGATGAGCAAGGCCGGCGTCAGCGTCGACCGCATCGCCTATATCATGCGCGCCGAGGAAGAGCGCGAGCACGGCAAGGCGCTGCAGCCTCCGATGGACGGCGACATCTGCTTCGACCACGTCTCGTTTTCGTATGAAAGCGGCGGCGAGGTGCTGCACGATATCTGCTGCACGATCCCTGCGGGCACGACGCTCGGCATCCTCGGCGGCACGGGCAGCGGCAAGAGCACGCTGATGCTCCTGCTGGACAAGCTCTATGACCTCCCCGAAGGCAGCGGGCGCATCACGATCGGCGGCACGGACATCCGGGACATCGAAGCCGGACACCTGCGCCGCAGCATCGGCATGGTGCTGCAGGAGCCGTATCTCTTCTCGCGCACGATCGCGGAGAACATCGCCATCACGAACGCCGCCATGCCGCCCGAACGCATCCGCGAGGCGTCGCGCGCTGCCTGTCTCGACGAGACGGTGCAGAGCTTCGCCAAGGGCTATGACACCTTTGTGGGCGAGCGCGGCGTGACGCTCTCCGGCGGGCAGAAGCAGCGCGCCGCCATCGCCCGCACGCTGACGCAGGACACGCCGATCCTGATCTTTGACGACTCCCTCTCCGCGGTGGACACCGAGACCGACGCGAGGATCCGCGCCGCGCTGGAGCAGCGCTTCGGCAGCGCGACCATCATCCTCATCTCCCACCGCATCACGACGCTCTCGAAGGCCGATCAGATCATCGTCCTCGAGCGCGGGCGCATCACTGAGCAGGGCACGCATGAGACGCTGAAAAACGCCGGCGGCGTGTATCAGCAGATCTGCGAAATACAATCGGCGTCAGAAGAAGCTCACTCCACTGCGCTTCCGCGGTTTTCGTAAGAGCCGCGAAAGCTCCGTATCCGTTCCCTCCTTCTTCCTTTCAAATCCAAATCCTCCTTTGTCGGATTCGGATTTGTAAAAAGAAACGTGAAAGGTTTATTCCATGGAAACATCGACCGGGCTGAAGTTCTTCGGCTTCAACAAGCTCCTCCCCTATCTGAAGAACTATCAAAAAGCCGTGCTGATCATGGTGCTGGGCTGTCTCGTGGGCAGTCTGGTGGACACCGGTGTGCCGCTGTTCCAGCGCTATGCCCTGAACCACTTCATCGGCGGCGGGACGCTGGACACGATCGTCGTGTTCGTGCTGCTCTATGTGCTGCTGATCGTGGGCGGCGCGGTCATGAACTACATCTCCGCTTATTTCAGCATGGCGATCGAGGTGGGCGTGGACAAGGATCTGCGCAACACCGCGTTCAACCATCTGCAGACGCTGTCGTTTTCCTACTTCAACCAGAACAGCGTGGGCTACATCCACGCGCGCGTCATGTCGGACACGCAGCGCATCGGAACGCTCCTGTCCTGGACGCTGCTGGAGAGCATCTGGCAGTTGGGCTACATCGTGGGCGCGGTGATCGTGATGCTGTCGATCAACGCGCGGCTCGCACTGTATGTTCTGGCGGTGCTGCCGATCGCGGCGCTGCTGTTTGCGTTCTTTGAGCGCAGACTCACGAAGGCCAACCGCGAGATCCGCGAGATCAACTCCGAGATCACCGCCAATTTCAACGAGGGCATCACCGGCGCGCGCACGATCAAGACACTCGTCATCGAGGACACGATGCAGGCCGACTTCGTGGCCGACACCTCCCGCATGTACCGCAAGAGCGTGCGGGCGTCCCGGCTGCGCGGCGCGTTCAGCGTGACGATGAACTTCGCCTCCTCCCTCGCCCTCGCGCTGGTGCTCTGGAAGGGCGGCGTGATCGCCAAGACCCAGATCGGCACGTTCTCGATGTTCATGTCCTACGCGCAGGGGCTCATGGAGCCGATCCGCTGGGTCGTGGACGCGATCTCGGATCTGATCACGACGCAGGTGAACATCGAGCGGCTGATGAAGCTGCTCGGAACAGAGCCCGACGTGCAGGACTCCGACGCCGTCATCGCGCTCTACGGCGACAGCTTCACGCCGCGAAAAGAAAACTGGGAGCCCATTCGCGGCGACATCACGTTCGAGGACGTGACGTTCCGGTATCCCGACGGCGACGAGAAGATCCTCGAGCATTTCGACCTCCACATCCCCTTCGGCACGAATCTCGCCATCGTGGGCGAGACCGGCGCGGGCAAATCGACGCTGGCAAACCTCGTCTGCCGCTTTTATGAGCCGACCGAGGGGCGCGTGCTCATCGACGGGCGCGACGCCAGAGAGCGCTCGCAGCTCTGGCTGCACAGCGCCATCGGCTATGTGCTGCAGACGCCGCACCTGTTCTCCGGCACGATCCGCGAAAACCTTCTCTACGGCAACCCGAACGCGACCGAGGCGGACATCGACCGCGCGCTGGAGCTGGTGAGCGCCAGGGGCGTCGTCGACCGGCTCGAGGACGGGCTCGACACCGACGTCGGCGAGGGCGGCGACCTGCTGTCCACGGGCGAAAAGCAGCTCATCAGCTTCGCCCGCGCGATCCTCGCCGATCCGAAGATCCTCGTGCTGGACGAGGCGACCGCCTCCGTCGACACGATCACGGAGCAGCAGATCCAGTCCGCCATCGACACGATCATCCGCGGGCGCACCTCGATCGTGATCGCGCACCGGCTGAGCACCGTGCGCGACGCGGACGTGATCCTCGTCGTCAAGGACGGCAGGATCGTCGAGCGGGGCAGGCACGCGGAGCTGATGCAGGCCAGGGGCGTGTATTACAGGCTCTATACGCGGCAGTATGAGGACGAGGCGACAAGCTCCGTTCTCGGATAAAAAAAGACCGATGACCATTTCGATCATCGGTCTTTTTGATTGGATTCTCTGTCAGTCCTTCGCGCGCTCCAGATACTCGCCGACGCGGGTATCGACGCGGATGCGCTCGCCCTCGGAGATGAACAGCGGGACCTTGATCTCGGCGCCGGTCTCCAGCGTGGCGGGCTTGGTGGCGTTCGTGGCGGTGTTGCCGGCAAAGCCGGGGTCGGTCTGGGTGACCTCGAGCACGACAAACGTGGGCGGCTCGACGTTGAAGGGCTTGCCCTTATAGGAGGAGATCACGCACTCCATGTTCTCCTTGACGAACTTGAAGTTGTCATTGAGGACGCTCTCGTCGATGGGCTCGAGCTCGTAGGTCTCGGGATTCATGAAGTAGTACAGGTTGCCGTCGTTATAGCTGTACTCCATGGTCACGCGCTCAATGGTGGCTTCCTCGAACTTCGCGGTGGGGTTGAAGGAAGTCTCGGTCACGGCACCGGTGATGACGTTCTTCATCTTGGTGCGCACAAAGGCCGCGCCCTTGCCGGGCTTGACGTGCTGGAACTCCACGACCTGCATGACGTTGCCGTCCATCTCGAAGGTCACGCCGTTTCTGAAATCGCCTGCAGTGATCATATTAGGATCCTCCTAAAAAATATTTATCCGTTCAGACCGCCATTCGGCGGTATTGTACATCTAGTGTATTTTACACGATTTCATACCGTTTGACAAGCTGTATTTCACATTTTTTCCGGCGAGGGTGAAGGAATTCTGAATTTTGTAAAAAAGTCCTTGCAATTTTGAGAAGGGTATGCTATATTATTTGAGCAATAAAGATTGGTGACCGGGTGTAGCGCAGTTGGTAGCGTGCTTGAATGGGGTTCAAGAGGCCGGAAGTTCGAATCTTCTCACTCGGACCAGAAAAAGACTCACAAGCGTTGATTTTTCAGCGTTTGTGAGTCTTTCTTTTTTGGAGATTCCAGCTCTCTCTGGTTCAAATAATTGTGCTATTGCTACTCTATTGCTACTCATGCGCAAACAGCGAGGTCTGGTTTCCATCCTCCGGCGTCAAAGGTCGGAAGTACCCCTCGCCGAGCTTGCGCACAATTGCTTGCTCGCGCTCAGAGAGCCTCCATGCTTTTTTGTTTTGCCGCTTGGCTGCGGCGCGCTCGGGCAAAAGCCATCCGTAACAATATTGAAGTCGATGAACCGGACGAAAACGGGGATTACATCGTCTCGTATCTGAGCATCGACGGTACCTATTGGCACGAATGGCAGTATGATGTCACGCTGGAGGCGACGTACGCCGAGGAAGCCGCGCCGGAGAACCCCTTCACGGATGTGCCGGACGGTCAGTATTATACCGACCCGGTCCTCTGGGCGGTATCGAAAAACATCACGCAGGGCACGAGCGCGACGACGTTCAGTCCCGATAATCCCTGCACCAGAGCGCAGATCGTGACGTTCCTGTACAGGGACATGAAGTAAAGAAGCAAGCATGACGCAGCCCGGCGCGGAGAACCCGCGCCGGGAATTTTTGCGTGCATGACGGTGATGCGTCGGTGACCGTGAAACGGCGGGGCACAGGTCCCCGCCCTACGGCGCGTAAACCCGGTCAGCCGCATCTTGTAGGGCGGCCACCCGTGGGCCGCCGCTTCCACCGCATGAATAACAACGCATCCGGTTCTGCAGCGGAGCGGAAAGATTGCTTTCTTCTTGCATGCTCCGGAAAGAGATGGTACAATTCCAATAAGAGGTGATGCTTCGTGAAACGATTGTTTGCTGCTTTGCTTTGCGCTGTGATGCTGGTTTCGCTGCTGCCCGTCGGGGCGCAGGCGGCGCACAGCTATACGTCCGACTGGCGCCGTTGGAGCCAGGGCGCGAGCGGCGTAGAGAGCATGAAAAAGGGCTGCCGGCTCGTCGCACAGGCCAAGCTCATGAAGGAGGCCGGGGTCGTCCCAAAGGATTTTAATCCGGACAGCTGGTATTCCTGGATGAAGAAGAACGACGGCTTCCTGAGCGGGATCAATGAGCGCGGCAACACCGGCGACAAGATGATGGAATACCTCAAGGGTCAGGGCGTGAAGGTGACCCGCAAGTCGGTCTCTCTGAGCGGAAAGACCGCAGCGGAGCGCGTCAATCTGATCCAGAGTCTGATCAATCAGGGCTATTATGTGATCCTGGAGAAATCCGGACACCAGACCTACGTCTCGCGCGTGGATTCCCTGAAATACAAGACGCCGATCATCTCCGATTCCGGCGGCAGCATCAAGCGCTCCGCCATGTATTACTATAACGGCAAAAACCAGTCCGCCACGCCCACGGGGAAGAACAAGGATGGGGCGGCTGTCGCCAAAATGCTGCTCGGCGGTACAAACAGCAGTAAAGAAGTGGATGCCGATAAAATTGGCTACTGGACCGCGTCCGCCTATACGACCGCCTACTATTATACCATCGGCACCCCGCCGAGCCCGGTCGCGAATATCTCCTACAAAACGGAAAACTTCGTCGGCGGCACGAAGGTAACGCTCGCCACGGCGACCTCCGGCGCGACGATCTATTATACGACGAACGGCAGCACGCCGACGAACAAATCGACCAAATATACCGGCGCCATCACGCTCGGATCCACGACAACGATCAAGGCGGTCGCCATGAAAGCCGGGATGCTCGACAGCAGCGCCCTGTCCAAGACCTTCACGGTGAACGCCTGCGCCGCGCCGACGATCGACTGCCAGGCGTCCGAGACGGGCTATCGCGTCACGATCACGGGTCCCGCCGGCGCGACGCTCTATTACACGACGAACGGCAGCGCGCCCACCACAGCCTCGACGCGATACACCGGGCAGTTCACCGTGCAGGAGGCGACCACGGTCAAGGCCATCGCGGCGAAGAGCGGCATGGCGAACAGCAGCGCCGCTTCGGTCACCTGTAAGAGCGCGATCCCCGCAACGCCGCAGGTCAGCCGCAGCGCGCAGTGTGCCGAGCGCATCGGCATGGGCGATCCGCTGATGGTGCGCTGGAATGCCGATCCCCTTGCGGAGACCTATCGCTACACGATCACGAAGGACGGCGCGGATTACCTGACCGGCACGACGGAGCACGCACTGCTCTCCGTGACCATGACCGAGCCCGGGGAATATGCCGTGACCGTGCGAGCGGAAAACTTCAAATTCAACAGCGCCGACAGCGTGCCCGTGAAGATCACGGTCATGCCGAACGTGACCGTCACCTTCCAGGACTATGACGGCACGGAGCTCTCGGTGCAGAGCGTGAAATACGGCGGCGACGCCGAGCCGCCCGCCGCACCCACGCGCACGGGACACACCTTCAACCGCTGGAACGGCGGCTACAGCGCCGTCACGCGCGACACGGTCGTGACCGCGTCCTATACGCCGAACACCTATACCGTCCGCTTTTTGGACGCGGACGGCAATCTCCTGTCGCAGGAGACCGTGGAGTACGGAGCAGGCGTGAAAAGCGTCCCGACGCCGCCCGCGCGCACGGGCTATACCTTCACGGCCTGGAGCGTACGCTCCGGCGAGGGCGACAGCTATCTCGCCGTAAACGGCAGCGTCACCTTCTCCCCCACCTACACCTGGAGCACGCCGGATCTACCGGTGTATCTGTCGCTCGACCGCGCGGTCCGCAGCACGGACGCGAAGGGCTATACGCTCTCGGTCTCGGCGGTCAACTCCGGCAGCGCGGATCTGAACGGCAAGCTGGTCTCCGTCATCAAGACCTCGAACGACAAGGTCGTCGCGACGAAGATCGAGACCGTCACCATCCCGGCGAACGAGACGCCCTTCTCCCGCGAGATCAGCGTTTCCGCAACGGGGGTAGGCGTCTCGGCGGAGGTCTATCTGCTGGCAAACGACAGCGTACACGAAAACCGCACCGGCGGTCCCTATGCCGCGCGCGCCGCGGCGGCGGTCTCCGTCGAGCAGGCGGAAGCCGTCTCCTATTGGAGCGATTGGAGCGACTGGAGCACCGCGACGCCGCCCGAGGGCGCGGACACGGAAGAGAAGACGCAGTATTCCTATCGCGACCAGATCACGACGACAAGCACAAACGCAAATCTCGCCGCAAGCGAGCCGGGCATGGGCTGGACGCAGACAGGCTCCAGCGTGACCTACGGCGCCTGGGGCAGCTGGAGCGGCTGGAGCACCACCAAGCAGACCGCAAGCAGCACCAAGGCCGTCGAGACGCGCACGGTGTACGTGTATCAGCACTACTGTGACGGCAGCGGAAACATTGCCCCGTCCACCTCTTATTCCTACGGGAAGTACGGACCGCACACGCTGTACTTCACAAGCAAGAAGTCCGTCTCCCGCACCAGCTCCACTGGCTACTCCATCACCGACGGGCTGACGAAGTGCGCCAAGGGCGCAGGCTCCTACTACTATTGGGGCACGGCGACACAGTATCGCTATCGGACGCGCACCGCGACCACGAACTACACCTATGTCCGCTGGGGCGACTACTCCACCTGGAGCGACACGCCGGTCACCGCCTCCGGCACGCGCGACGTGCGCACGCGCACGGTCAGCCGCTATCGCACGCTGGAGGTCGTCGAGACTGCCTCCGAGCAGCCCTATCTGGGCGAGGAGGAGCTCAGCGGCACGCGCTATACGGTCTCCGGCAGTCTGGACAGCACTCCGCAGGATCTCTCCGGCAAGACCGCGGTCGTGATGGTCTACAAGGACAAGAACATCGACCCGACCGAGGATCAGCTGGAGTACATCGGCGAGATCACGCTGGGCTCCGGCGGCAGCTACTCCGTCTCGTTCATCCCGCGCGAGGAGATCAGCACCGAGACCGGCAGCTATATCGTCTCCTTCGGCGTCGCGACCGCCGACGGGCTGCTGAACAACGTCGAGGTCATCGAAGCGCCGAAGCCGGAATACACCGTTGTATTCCGCGATCTCGCGGGTGAAACCATCGATACGCAGACCGTCGCCGAGGGGTCTGACGCCTCCGCGCCCGCTCTGCCGGAGCAGGAGGGCTGCACGGTCTCCTGGGACCGCAGCTTCACATGCATCACGCGTGATACCGTGGTCACCGCGGTCGCCGCGCCGCAGCTCTGCCCCGTGGTCTTCGTCGACTGGGCGAACAACAAGATCGTCGATCTCGCCATGCTGCCCTACGGCAGCGAGCTGGCTTTCCCGGCGGACCGCGCCGCGGAGGGCAAGCGCTTCACCGGCTGGAGCAGCCCGGCGGGAAGTCTCGTCAGCGGCAGCATGGTCATTGCGGCGATGTATGAGGACGTGACCTTCACGGTGAAGCTCCTGAATGAGGATGGCAGCATCTTCTCTGAGCAGAACGTGCCGTATGGCGCCTGCGTGCTCCTGCCGGAGGAGACCCCCACGGCTGTGGGCATGGAATTCCTGTCCTGGAGCACAGAGTCCAAATGGTGGGATGTCCGGGAGGATCTGACGGTCGAGCCTATCTTCATTTATGAGTCTACCGTGGATAACCCGGTCTATGCGTCGACGGAGCCGGACGAAAACGGCGCGGCAGTCGTCGCGGTCGACGCCCCGACCGAGGGCGCCGTCATCCGCTACACCACCGACGGCTCGGTGCCGACCGAAGCCTCTCCGGTCCTGACGGACGGCGTCCTGCATGCCGACGCGACGACCACGTTCACCACCCGCGCATTCTGCATGGGCATGAATGACAGCGACGTCGTCACTTTCACGGTGCAGGTCGAGCCCGAACTCTTTGATGTTCTGGTGACCAGCGATCCGGAGGCCTCAGGCTGCGTCATCGGACCAGATCAAGCGACGCTGCCGCTTCGGGCGGAGAACGCCACCGGCGAGGCGATCGTCGCCTATGGCGTGACAGCGCTTGAGGATGCGTCCGACCGGGAGCTTGCCGCGTCCGTTGCCGAGACCATCCCCGCTGGCGAGACGGTGACGGAGCGCACGGTCACGCTCACCGGGCTGAAACCGGACACGGTCTATGTCTATCGGACCTATGTGACGCTTGAGCAGTCCGGCGAGGCGGAGAGCCAGGATTATATCTTTACGACCGCAAAATCGGACGTCACGCCGGCCGCGCCGACAAATCCGTTCACCGACGTCCCGACAGGCGAATATTACTACGATCCCGTCCTCTGGGCGGTGAACCATGTCCCACAGATCACGAAGGGCACCTCCGACACGACGTTCTCCCCCGACGCCACCTGCACGCGCGGGCAGGTCGTGACCTTCCTCTGGCGCGCGATGGGCGAGCCGGAGCCGACGAGCACGGCGAACAAGTTCAGCGACGTCGCGACCTCGGATTATTTCTACAAGGCGGTCCTCTGGGCAGTTGAGAAGGGCATCACGCTCGGTACGAGCGACACAACGTTCTCTCCCAACGATCCCTGCACCCGCGCGCATGTCGTGACCTTCCTCTGGCGCGCGGAGGGACAGCCGCAGGCGAGCGGCACGAATCCGTTCGCGGACGTCGCCAACGGGCAGTATTATTACAGCGCGGTCCTCTGGGCGGTGTCGAAGAACATCACGCAGGGCACGAGCGCGACGACGTTCAGTCCCGACAACCCCTGCACCAGAGCGCAGATTGTGACGTTCCTGTATCGGGATATGAAATAACCAAAGCCCCAAAGCATAAAACACGGGCGCAGCCAGGTTGGCTGCGCCCGTTGCATGTATCCTGTTATGCCGCGGCGTCGTCCGCCGGCGGGGTCTGGTCGGCGATGCTGTGATAGCCGCTGTAACTCTCAAGGTGCCCCAGATCCACGCCGAGGAGATTGCCGAGATCCCTGGCAGGCGTCCGGATGCAGAAGCCGTCGATCAGCTGGCGCGTGGAGAGCCGGTGCGACGACGCGTAGTCCAGCAGGAGCTGATTGTCCTCGTCGACGAAAAGGCTCGCCTCCTGCGCGCCGAGCCGGAGCGTGTGGTCCGAGGCGCGCAGCGTCCGGAGCCCGTTCTCGTCCCTGCCCTGCAGGATGTAGAGCGTGTCGCCCTCCTCATTCGCCCCGGCGAGGTCATAGCCCAGCGTGTCGCGCTGATACACCGCCGCGACGGCGATCAGACCGGCACCGTCGGTGAGACTGCCGCCGGCGCGGTTGAAGCAGATCACCAGTTTGAGCGAGGCAAACTCCGTGCAGAAGTTGAAGTCCCTCTCGGCGTCCATCAGCCCGGCGATCGGCCCGTGCCCGTCATAGCGCGGCATGAGCAGATCCTCGATCACCGTGACCGTGCCCTCCATGCCCGGTACGGTATACACGCTATCCGGCAGGCGCGTCCATGCGCCGTCCTCCGCGATCTCATAAGCGCAGCCGGGCGCGTCCGCAGCCTCCGCCACATAGACGTCCTCGACCTGCCTTTGCGTCATGCCGACGACGCCTGTGACCGCATCGCTGAGTCCGAAGGCGTCCGCCGCCGCGCGCACGCCGTCCGCAGGGGACGCGGCACAGAGCCAGACGTCGATGCCGCCGTCGCGCAAAGCGCGCAGCTGCACCCGCACCTCCTCCGGGACGGACAGGCCGTCCGTGAACGAGCACTCCACGACGCCGACCCGGGACTCGAGCTCGGCGGGAGAGGTCCAGGTGAGGCGCCGCGTCTCCACAGTCTGATAGACCGCGCAGGCGCGATAGAAAAGATCATAGACCTCCTGCTCCGTCATGCCGGCATACCACCAGAGCGCGAACGCGCCTCCCGCGCGTGCGGGCGCGGTATGGTCAAAAAAGGCGCGCGTCTTCGCGGCAAACTCGACCCACTCGGGGTCCGCCTGCATGACCGCGGCGGTCTCCTCATCGACGCCGGCGGCCGTAAAGGGGCCGTAGGTCTCATACAGATAGGAATATGCCGCCGTGATATCCGCGATCCAGTCGGCGTTTTCTTCACCGACCGTATCCGGGGCAGAGGCAAGCGCCGTCTGCAGCCCCTCCGGATCGAGCGCGAAAGCCATCGTGCGCAGCTGATAGACGCTGCACTGAGACGTGATATCGAAAAACGAGAGCGTATGGTCAAAGTCGCAGACGGCATAGGCCGTGCCGTCATAGTCCGGGCTGCCCTTGCCGTAAAGCCGCACCAGATCCGTCAGGGCCTGCTGCGTCTCCGGGGAAAAGCCGGTCTCCACCACCGCGGAGGGCGACTCGACCGATACAGGCGTCGATTCCAGCGGCTCCGCGCTCGGCTGCGGCTGTCCGCCGGTGCAGGCGGTCAGGCTCAAAAGCATGAGCAGCGCAAGCCCCGCCGCAAGCAGATGTCTGGCTTTCATATCATCCCTCCCCAACCGGATGTTTCCTTTCATTATCCGTCATGCCATGGAAAAAAGCAAGTGATATTCACTTGCCGACACAAAACCGCGCGAAGATGCGCTGCGTGATGTCCTCGCGCACGGACGCGCCGGTGAGCTCGCCGATGGCGGCCATGGCCGTCTCGCACTCCGTGAGCACGGCGTCCGGCGTGACGCCGAGGGCGATCGCCTCCTGCGCCGCCTGAAGCGACTCCAGCGCGCGGCGCACAGCGTCGGCGTGGCGGGCATTCGTGAGGATCTCCCCCGCCGGGACCTCCGGCAGCGGGAACAGCTCCCGCACGGCTGCCTCCAGCGACTCCAGCCCGGTCTGCTCCCGGGCGGAGACGGTCACGACGCGATCGAAGTCCGCCGCAAAGGTCTCCGGCTGTAGGACGATGGAAAGGTCGGATTTGTTCAATACCGCGATGCGTTTTTCCGTCTGCATCGCCGCTTCGATCACCCGGCGGTCGTCCTCCGTGAGCGGGGCAGCGGCGTCGAACACCGCGATGGCGAGCTGCGCCGACGCTGCGGCGGAGCGTGCGCGCGCCACACCGATGGACTCCACGGGGTCGAGCGTCTCGCGCAGCCCGGCGGTGTCCGTCAGGCGCAGCAGCACACCGCCGAGCGTCGCGCGCTCAGAGAGCGTATCGCGCGTCGTGCCCGGGATGTCCGTGACGATCGCGCGGTCATAGCCCAGAAGGGCGTTCAGCAGCGAGGATTTGCCGGCGTTCGGACGTCCGAGGATCACGGCGGGCACGCCCTCTCGCAGAAGCTGCCCGCGCGAGAACGTGCGCAGCAGGCGCGAGAGCGTATCGACGGCGTCCGAGAGCGTCTCGCTGTATGCCTGCAGCCGGAACGCCGGGATGTCCTCATCGGGGTAGTCGATCACGGCGTGATAATGGCTGGCGATGTCGGTGAGCGCGGCGTAGATGTCCCCCGCCCTGCGCGTGACGGCGCCGGCAAGCTGACCGGCGGCGTTCTTCGCCGCCTCGGCGGTCTCGGAATGGATGAGATCGATGACGGCCTCCGCCTGCGTGAGATCCATTCGGTCGTTCAAGAAGGCGCGCTTGGAAAACTCGCCCGCGAGCGCCTGCCGCGCTCCGGCCGCAAACAGCGCCTGCAGCCCGGCGCGCAGCACCGTGGGCGATCCATGGCACTGCAGCTCGGCGGTGTCCTCGCCGGTATAGCTGTGCGGCGCGCGGCTGATCGTGCAGAGACAGAGATCCAGCGTCGCGCCGGTCTCATCCCGCAGCGCGCCATAGACCAGCTGGCGGTCGCGCGACTCGGACATAGGTCTGCCGTTCGCCGGGAAAAACACCCGGTCGATCACCGCAAGCGTTTCCTCCCCGGAGACGCGCAGGATCCCGATCGCCGAGACGACGTTTCCGGTCGCGATGGCGGCAATGGTATCAGACATGAGATCCCTCCAGAAAACGATGGGGCTGCCTCCGTTGAGGCAGCCCCGTAAGCACATTTGGGTTCAGGCGTGATTGCTGCGCGCGGCGCGGGCAGCCGCTTCGTCCATGCTCTCCGCCAGATAATAGCCGAGCGTGAGCAGGCTGTCAGAGAAGTGGATGTTCTCGATGATCGGCGCCTCGTCCTCGAACTGGAGCTCGATGTTCGTGAAGTTCCAGATCGCGGGCACGCCCGCCTTTGCGACCTCGTTCGCGATCGGGTTCGCCATGCTCTTCGGGACGCAGAGCACCGCCACATCCGGCTGCAGCTCGCCGAGCACGTTGTTCAGCTCGCTGAAGTTATGGACGGCGACGCCATGCACTTCCTTGCCCACGAGATCGGGGTTGATATCGAACGCGCCCCGGAGCGTGAAGCCATACTGCTCAAAGCAGAAGTTCTCCATCAGCGCATGACCGATGTTGCCGACGCCGACGAGCACGGCGGTATAGCTGCGGTCCATACCGAGGATCTTCGCGATCTCACCGCGCAGCGCAATGACGTTGTACCCGTATCCCTGCTGCCCGAATTCGCCGAAGCAGCTGAAGTCCTGACGGATCTGGGACGGTGTGAGCCCCATCTGACGCCCCAGCTCACCGGAGGAGATGCGCTCCACACCGGCAGCGCTCAGATCATCCAGCTTGCGCAGGTAGCGCGGCATTCTTCTGATGACATTATTCGATACTTTGATACGTTTCACGGTGCCCTCCCACGCAAAATGACATATTTTGGATGTTCATTCGCGTTTTCTCACAAAATCGATAGAATTATAACATGATTGTTAAGCACTTTCAAGTCGTCATTTTGAAAAAGATGTAAATATTTTAAGGATTTTTGCCGCAGCAAAAAAGCTGCCTCCCAAGAGACAGCTTTTTATGAAAATAATGTCATTCGGTCAGCGTCCGCGCGTATCCCGCGTAAGCTCGCGCAGGATCTCATCGCGCGCCTGGTGCTCCCGTCTGGCGCTGGCCTCGCGGCGGGCGCGGGCAGCGGCGCGCTTGCGCGCCTTCTGACGCTTGTGATAGCGCACGAGCATCATGATGTACAGCACGATCACGGCGATCGCAACGAGCAGGATACCGATCACGACCGGATGGGCAAAAAACGCACGCAGTCCGGAGCGCAGCACAGCGCCGCGCGCGACCGCCACATCGACCGTAGCGACCAGCGGAGCGGTGCCATAGACGACGCCGTCCTTCTCGATGGAGATCTCGCCGAGCACCTCTCCGGCGGAGATCGGCGCCGTGAGCGTGACGTTGTCGCGCTCGGAATAGACGGTGATCTTGCGCTCGTACTCGCTGAGCGAGACGCCGTTGGGGAGCACGGCGATGATATCGTTCTGCGGGCGCAGGGCGACGCTGTCGGTATCGCTGCCCTGCTCGACGTGGACGCTGCCCACAAGCTCGGTGCTGCCGAGAATGGTCTGGCGGCTGAAGTGATCGAACACCCAGCGGTAGAGCGTGATGGAATCGGTGAAGCTGTAGTAGTCCGCGGTGCCGTTGTCACGCGTGCCCTCCCCCGCGCCGAGCACGATGCAGAGCATGTGGATGTCGTCCTTCAGGGCTGTGGAGACCAGGCAGTAGCCCGCGGCGTTCGTGTGCCCGGTCTTGACGCCGGCCGCCGGCTCATAGTAGTAGCCGGGATACATGACGGAATTTCTGTTGATCAGACCGTTGGTGTTCTGCAGCTCGCGCGTATCGGACTTGTTCGTCGCGGGGATCGTGCGGCTGAGCGTGTTGCAGACCGTGACGAACAGATCGTGCTGCATGGCCTCCTGCGTGATCTTTGCCAGATCCGAGGCGGTGGTATAGTGGTCGTCGTCCGGCATGCCGTGGGGATTGACAAAGTGCGTATCCGTGCAGCCGAGTTCCACGGCGCGGCTGTTCATGCGCTCGACAAAGGCGTCGATGCTGCCGGAGACCGTCGTCGCGATGACGTTGCAGGCCTCGTTCGCGGAGGAGATCATGGCGCAGTAGAGATAGTTTTCAAGCGTCATGGTCTCGCCGGGCACGATGCCCGCGGTGCTGGACTGCTCATCGAGTCCCTGCAGGCAGTCCTCCCCGGCGGTGATCTCCTGCTTGAGATCGAGGTCGCCGCGCTCGATCGCCTCCACGGCGAGCAGCACGGTGAGGATCTTCGTCAGGCTCGCGGGATAGGCGCGCGCGTCCGGATCGCGTGAAAAATACGTCGTGCCCGTCTCCAGATCGATCAGCAGCGCGTTGCGCGCCGAGATCTGGGGGGCGTCGACCGTGCCGATGCCGGCATAGTAGTCCCCCGCCTTCTGACCGGCGGGCTCCGTCGTCAGCGCCTCGGCGTCCGAGGACGTGTTCGCGTCGTCCGACGTCTCCCCGTCATCTGACGCGTCCGTTTTTTCCGGAGCTTCTGTCGCATCCGTCCCATCGGTCTCTGTCGCGGTGGTGCTCTCCGGGGCGTAGCTGACGGCAAGTGCCGGCGTAAAAAGGGAGAACAAAATGCAAAGCAGACAGATCAGGGATAAAAATTTAGTATTTTTCATACGCTTCTCCGACGAAATGTGGTATAGTATTGCATGACCTTTTGTTATTATAATTTCTTCGGTGTCGAAAAGCAATGCCAAAAATCGAATCTTTTGGATTCTTTTTGGTTTTTGTCCCGGCGCCGGGAGGAAAGGAACACTTATGCAAAATCTGGAACGAATTCGTAACGCGATCGCGGCGGCGGAGCTGGAGGCGCTGCTGCTCATCGACAGCAAGAACCGCTATTATGCCACTGGCTTCCCCTCCTCGGACGGCGTGGTGCTCATCACGCCGGAGCAGGCATACGTGATCATCGACGGGCGCTATATCGAGGCGTGCCGCGCCGCCATCGGGGACAGCGCCGAGGTGCTGCTCTGCAATCAGGAGAACCCCGCGCGCGCGATCCTGAAGCAGCTGCTGGAGACGCACGGCATCACCAGGCTCGGCGCCGAGGACGGCTGTCTGACGCATCAGCAGTTCACCATGTATGAAAAGCTGCTGGGCTGCCCGCTGCAGAACGCGCAGGGCATTCTCAACCGCCTCCGCTCGGAAAAGCAGCCGCACGAGCTGGAGTATCTGCGCGCGGCGCAGGACATCACCGACGCTGCCTTCGCCGAGGTGCTCAAGCGCATCCGCCCGGGTGTGACGGAGCGGGAGATCGCCGCCGAGCTCGTCTACCAGATGCTGCTGCGCGGCGCGGAGGGCAACTCCTTCGATCCGATCGTCGTCGCGGGCGCGCGCGGCAGCATGCCGCACGGCGTGCCCTCTGACGCAAAGGTGCAGGCGGGCGACTTCGTGACGATGGACTTCGGCTGTCTCAAGGGCGGCTACTGCTCCGACATGACGCGCACCGTCGCCGTCGGACACGTGACGGACGAGATGCGCACCGTCTATGACACGGTGCTGCGCGCACAGCTCGCCGGCATCGCGATCGCCCGCGCGGGCGTGAGCGGTGCCGCGATCGACGGCGCCGCCCGCGACGTGATCACCGAGGCGGGCTACGGCGAATACTTCACGCACAGCTTCGGGCACAGTCTGGGGCTCGACATCCACGAGGCGCCGAACTGCACGCCGACGAACCAGTTCCCCATGCCGGAGCACACGGTCTGCTCCGCGGAGCCCGGCATCTACATCCCAGGCCGCTTCGGCGTCCGCATCGAGGACGTCATGCACCTGACCAAGGACGGCGCCGAGGTCCTGACGCACTCGCCGAAGGAGCTCATCATCGTGTGACCGTTCCGCTCAGGACTTTCGGACAAGAAGATACACCCTGCAGCTCCGGCACGCTGCAGGGTGTATTCGCACTTATAGGTTACGCCGCGTCTGCAAACGAGGGCATCAGGCACAGGAGGCTGTGGTCCCAAACGCATTCCGCCCAGACGGCAGAGACGCTGAAGGCATGCACCGCTTCGTCACAGTTACCGCCGAGCACGTCCGGCCTTGCTTCCGCGCCGATGGCGTCCTTGCCCCACTGGTAATTGTTGTAGCAGTTCTTGCACATGCCGGTTCTGGCGATGCTCATATAGTTTCCGCCGGAGTCTCCCGCGGGAAAGCTGCGTCCGCAGGACTTGCAGGTCGCCGTACGCCCGCTTCCGCCGCCGCTGGATCCGCTGGACCCAAAGCAGGACGCAAGGATACCGGCTGTGATCAACAGCGCGGAGATGATCACGACCCAATTGGGCTTGTTTGTGCTGTTGCTGTTCATTTTCTCGTTTCCTTTCTCTCTCCGATTTGTTCGGAATGATCCGAACAGCCTCTGATCCTTATTATACACAAGTCGTCCATTTCCGTCAAACGAATCGGTACTGTCGGATACGGATGCGCAAAAAAGGACGGATCGCTCCGTCCTTTTTTGGTTCGTGCTTTTCTTTTAATGCCAGGGGTTGCGCGGGTCGGGGTCGGTGGGATCCCAGCCGCTGAGCACGCCGCTGTAGGGGATCTTCTGCGCGGTGGGCTTCGGGACCGGGAGCCAGCTGCTGTCGTAGATCCGCACGACCGTGCCGAGGCGGCAGTTGTCATAGATCCACTTGGCGTCCGCCACCGTCAGACGCACGCAGCCGTGTGAGCAGATGGTGCCGAGCTGGTTATAGGCGCTGGCATAGAGCGTGCTCGGGTCGGACGTATGATAGTACACGGAGTGGAACAGATATCCGGCGTAGATCTGCGTGCAGTACTGTCCCCAGACGCCGCCCATCAGCGGGTGCCAGCGCATCTTCTGCGGCGTGCGGAAGGTGCCGAGCGGCGTGGCGTAGCCGGGGCTGCAGACGCAGACGCGGTAGAGGATGTTATAGTTGCCGGCCTTGTCCTGACCATAGATCAGCACCGTGCACTGGTTGCGCACGACCTCGATCTGATAGGGATAGCTGCGGGACTGGAGCTGCTGATACTCCGCGGCGGTGTAGTTCTGGATCGGAACGGAGACGTCCGCCGCCAGCATGTCCGTGCCGTAAAGCAGGATGAAGTGATAGTCATGCGAGCCGGAGAGCGTGGGCGTCCACAGCGGCTCGGAAACCGTGAAGGTCTCCGTCGTGGGCGAATAGCCGAGCCAGACCTGCTTGGTGCCGGCCTGCACGCCATTCTTCGTCCAGGTCAGGATCGCCCAGCGGCCGTTGGGCTTGGTCGAATAGTCGCAGCCGCTGCCGTCGATGGTCAGCGTGAAGGTGACGGTGCGGTTTTCCGGCGTGAGCGCCGTTACGCCCGAGCCATACATCTTCGCGCCGTAGATGCTGCGGTCATAAGTATTGGTGACGCCCGTGTTGGCGCAGGAGACGGTGCAGTCCACCGCCGCGCGCTCCACGCTGCCGGCGTTGCCGGGACCGACGAGCTTCGTGTTCGCGCTCAGCAGCCGCGTCTCCTTCACGGTGCCGTTGAGCGTCACGGTCGCGCCCGGGTCCGTGCGGACATAAAGTCCCGCCTCCGGCGCGCTGCCGTTCACGGTCGCGCTGCTGCCGCAGCCGCCGCCGAGGAAGAGCTTGCCCTTGAAGCCCTCGATGTCCACAGGCTGCTTACCGTGGTAGACCACGATGCCGTCCTCGGGGATCTCCGCGGGATCGTCCGTGATGGTGATGTTGAGATTATACAGCACCTGCGCGATCTCGGCGCGGGTGATCTGGTCCTTCGGGTGCAGCGCATAGCCGTCGCCGTTCAGGATGCCCTGCTCGACCATGCCGGCAAGCGCGGGCTGCGCCCATTCGCCGACGCTGCCCTTGTCATAGAAGCGGTCCAGAGACGAAGTATCGCCGCTGCTGATGGCGAAGACGCGCGCGATCAGCGCAAACGCCTCCTCGCGCGTGATGGGCGCGTTCGGGCGCATCGTGCGGTCGGTGTAGCCGTTGAGAACATTCATCGCCGCCGCCGTGCACATGTCCTTGTAGAACCAGTCGGACGTGTTCATGTCGAGATAGTGCGACAGGCCCTTGGTCTGGGTGTTGCGGAAGATGCGCATCAGGATCGTGATGACCTCGGCGCGGGTGGCGCTCTTTTCCGGGTTCAGATTGCCCTTGTCGTCACCCTTGAGCAGACCCTCCTGCACGGCATAATTCATCGCGTCCTCGTACCACGGTCCGGCGGGCTTCAGCGGCTCGCTCGGCTCGGGAGACTCGTCCGGCTCGGGGGATTCGTCCGGCTCGGGGGATTCGCCCGGGTCAGGAGATTCGCCCGGATCGGGAGACTCGCCCGGATCGGGGGATTCGCCCGGATCGGCCGGCGTTGTCTCCATCGGCACGGCGGCGTTGTCCGATCCCGCCGCGGAAGCCGGCATGGCCGCAAACGCCAGCGAGAACACGCTCAGGAGCGCCAGCAGCAAAGCAATGTAACGTTTTTTCATAGTATTGCTTCTCCTCTATATTGAATATTACCAAATATCATAAAGATACCATGTGCCGTCGATCTGCACGAGCTCAAAGTCCAGAAGCCTGTCCTCGTCATCTGCACAGCGCACATACACCTCCACATCGGTATAGGCGTCGACGGTCTCGTCCAGCAGGAAGCCCACACCCGCGGCGTCTGCGTCGCTGTGGGGATATACGTCCGTCACATGATACGATTCGACTTCCATCCCATAGTATTCCGTGTACGGATCCTCCTCCGCGAGCTCCTGCCGCACGGCGGGCGCGAACAGCGCATGCGCAGCGGACACGTCATTTTCGGCACAGGCGTCGAGGTACGCGTCCACCAGCGCCGCATAATCCGAGACCGCGCCGGGCTCGGCCTCGATCGCCTCGCGGTATGCCTCGGTCGTTTCCTCCGGCAGGATCGCGCCGAGCAGGATCGAGAGCAGCCCGAACGCAACGATCGCGCCGATCACGAGCAGCAGAAGCTGCCGCGGCTGCATGGAGAGCTTGTTGTGCGTCTTGGCGGGATCGGGCGTCTTCGCGCTGCGATAGACCGGTGAGGCGGGGACCTCCGGGCTGTAGCTGCGATAGACGTTCGGTGTGCGCGCGGCGCCAACCGTCGGATCCGGGCGCCGATAGGTGCGCTCAAATTCCGGCGTCAGCTTGCCGCACGCGGTACAGAGCACGGCGTCGTCCCGCATGGGCGCGCCGCAGTAACGACAGTTCATTTCTTCCTCCCGAATCAGCCGAGCGCCTGCGCCCAGTCAGCCTCCCGGAAGCCGACGAGCACGGCGTCTCCGTCCACGAGCAACGGACGCTTGACGAGCATGCCGTCGCTTGCCAAAAGCCGAAGCTGCTCATCCTCCGTCATTCCGGGCAGGCGGTCCTTCAGCTCCAGCGCGCGATACTGCATGCCGCTGGTGTTGAAAAAGCGCTTGAGCGGCAGTCCGCTCTTTTCATGCCAGGCGCGCAGCTCCGCCTCGGTGGGATTCTCGGTTTTGATATCGCGCAGGTCATAGGAAACGCCCTGTGCATCGAGCCATTGCAGCGCCTTTTTGCAGGTGGAGCACTTGGCATAGCACAATACTTGCATCGCTTTTCGTCCCTCCGTTCGGGAATGTTATCAGGGTATCACATTTTTCAGTCGAGTTCAATGCTTTTTTGGATGTCTCAGGCTGAAAAAACACCCGGATTCGATTGACTCCGGGTGTTGGGATCGCGTTACGCGTACAGCGCAAGAAACTCCTCCAGGCAGAGGTTGTGTGCGACCATGTACTGCGCGGCCTCCTCGCCGACATAGCGGAAATGCCACGGCTCATACATCACACCGGTGATATCCTGCTTGTCCTGCGGATAGCGGAGGATGAAGCCGTACTCCGCGCAGTGCTCCAGCATCCATTGGAACATCGCGGTGTTCTCGAGCGACTCGTCCTTCACCTCATAGAACTGATCGGTGATATCGGCGCACAGACCGAGCTGGTGCTCGCTGGTGCCGGGGGGCAGGACGATGCGGGCGGCGGCCTCCTTGTCGCCTCCGAGCTGGTCGACCTTGCGGTTATAGAGGAACTGCTGCGTATAATAATCCCGATACGCCGAGGACAGGCAGACGTTCAGTCCCTGCGCGCGGGCGTCGGCGATGAAGTTCTGCAGGCTCACGGCGGCGCGGCTGTCGAACTGCTGTCCGTTCTCCACCATGGTCAGCTCCGGCGGCTCATAATCGCCGATCGGGCTCGCCGCGCTCGCCAGCACGTACTGCCAGCTGTCGACATCGATGCGCGGCAGCGCGTCGGGCTCGGGCGTCGGCTTCGGCGTGACCGCCGGCGACGGCGAGACCGCCATGCTCGGGAACACATAATAGGTCGGCACGGGCGAGACGAGCACGCTGCTCTCCTCCCGCACGGCCCGGGTGCGCACGAGCAGCAGCAGACCGAGCACAAACACCAGAAAGATCAGCGCAATGCCCCAAATCGGATATTTCGTCTTTGACATAGGACTCACAACCCAATATTTACGAACCACACCGCGCTCGGGCCTCTCCCCAAGCGGCAGAAAGTGGTTGCTTAGTTTCCATAATGTACTTTATATTACCATGAAACCCCCCTTTGGTCAATGAAAAAAAGCGAGTTTAATTGACATAATTATTATTATTTTGATTCCGCTTGACAGAAACTGTACAAATCGATAAACTGATTTCAGTCGAAGATTGTTAATCTATGGAAGAAGGAAACCCGGAATGAAACGAGACTTTTCAAAAGGCACTCTGGCGGTGTTTTTGACATATTATCGCCCGCATTGGCGGCTGCTCGCGATCGACATGCTGTGCGTGCTGCTCTCGAGTCTGGCGGATCTCGCGTTCCCGCTCGCGTCGCGTCAGGCGATGCGCTCTCTCCTGCCGGACGCACGGTATCAGGCGTTTTTCACCGTGATGGCGATCCTGTTCGGCGCCTACGTCATCAAGGCGGTGCTGCGCTATGTCGTGACCGTGGTCGGCCATCGCTGCGGCGTGTATATGGAGGCGGACATGCGCGCGGATCTGTTTGAGCATCTGCAGTGCATGAGCTTTTCTTTTTTTGACCGCAACCGCACGGGCGTGCTCATGAGCCGCATGACCTCCGATCTCTTCGCCGTGACGGAGGTCGCGCACCACGGCCCGGAGAACATCCTCATCGCTCTCGTGACGCTCACGGGCGCGATCATCGTCCTGTTCACGATCCGCTGGGAGCTGGCGCTGGTGCTGCTGATCCTGGTGCCGCTGTTCATCTGGCTGTCGCTGACGCAGCGGCAGCGCATGAACCGCGCGAACATCGCCGTCAAGCAGCAGCAGGCGGAGATCAACGCCGTCATCGAGTCCGGCATCTCCGGCGTGCGTACGGCGCGTGCGTTTGCCAACGAAGACCTCGAGATCGAAAAATTCAGCGCCAGCAACGAGCGCTACAAGGGCAGCAAAAAGGAATGGTACCGCGCGATGGGCTCGTTCATGAGCATGATGGAGTTCACCACCTCCGCGCTGCAGGTCGTCGTGATCGCGCTAGGCGGGTTCTTCATCATGCGCGGGCGCATGGACTATATCGATCTGATCACATTCTCGCTGTATGTCACGACGTTCGTCACCCCGATCCGCACGCTCGTGAACTTCATGGAGACGTTCACCGACGGCATGGCGGGCTTCCAGCGCTTTCTGGAGCTTATGCGCACGCCGAGTGCCGTGCAGGACGCGCCGGACGCAAAGCCGCTCGAGCGCGTGCGCGGCAGCGTGGAGTTTCGCGACGTCTGCTTCCGCTATCGCGACGAGGTGCCCGTGCTGGAGCACATCGACCTTGCCATCGCGCCGGGTGAGACGCTCGCCGTCGTGGGCGCGACCGGCGGCGGCAAAACTACATTATGTCAACTTCTCCCCCGCTTTTACGACGTCGTTTCGGGGGCTGTGCTGCTCGACGGGCAGGATGTGCGCAGCGTGACGCAGCGCTCGCTGCACCGGCACATCGGCGTGCTGCAGCAGGACGTGTTCATCTTCGCCGACACGATCCGGGAGAACATCCGCTACGGCAGACCGGACGCGACGGACGCGGAGATCATCGCGGCGGCAAAGCGCGCCGAGATCCACAGCGAGATCATGGCGCTGCCGGACGGCTACGATACCTTCGTCGGCGAGCGCGGCGTGATGCTCTCCGGCGGGCAGAAGCAGCGGCTCAGCATCGCACGCGTCTTCCTGAAAAACCCGCCCGTGCTGATCCTCGACGAGGCGACGAGCGCGCTGGACTCCGTGACCGAGCAGCACATCCAGGCGTCGCTGGACGCGCTCAGCGCGGGGCGAACGACGCTGATCATCGCGCATCGTCTCTCCACGATCCGCAGCGCCGACCGCGTCGCCGTGATCGAGGGTCACCGCGTGATCGAGCAGGGCAGGCCCGCAGACCTCATCGCGCAGGACGGTGCGTTCGCAGCCCTGTGCCGGGCGCAGGGGCTGGATTGGTAAAAAAACACCGCCGGTTCGCAATGCTGCGAACCGGCAGTATTATTTGGGGACCGGATGATCACTCCGTGAAGCGGGCGTCCAGGAATTCGTTGACCTTTTTGCGGTCAATGCCGAGCCCGTTTGCAAGAAACGCGGCGGTCTCACCGGGGCTGAGCTTCTGCATGTGCTTGTAGTTCGTCTCACCGATCTGAGAGTCGTTCATACGACCCTCGATGTAGCCGCACTCATAGCACATATTCAGCGCATATCTGCGGTGCTCGTCGATGTGCATATCCGCGCCGCACTTGGGACATTTCATAGTAAATACCTCCTATTGATCGATCAAGTTTTTCGCTTTTCCTCTTACGCGTCAATTATACGCGCGTATCCGGCAAATTGCAAGACGGAATGTTGAGAGTCGGCGCTTTCACTTGCGCAGCAGCGCTCTGCGCTGCTTGTGATCCGGCAGGACGCTCGCGACCAGCGCGTGGAACGCGGGGCTGTGGTTCATGTGCTTCAAGTGCGCCAGCTCGTGCACGACGACATAGTCGATCGCCTCATCGGGGTACTGCATCAGCCGCCAGGAGAAGCATACATGTCCGTTGCTGCCGCAGCTGCCGAAGCGGGTCTTCGCGCTCGTGATGCGGATGGCGGTCGGGTACAGCCCCATGATCCGGCTGTAGTGAGCCACGCGCCCGGGCAGGACCTCTTTTGCTTTTCGGATATACGCCCTGCGCTCCGCCTCGGTCGGCTCGGGGTGGGCTTCGGCGCGGGCGCGCTGCTTTTTCAGCGCCCCGGCGATCCACTCCTCATGCGCGGCGACGAAGGCGCGGATCTGCTTCTCGCTCACGCGGCGCGGTGCGCGCACGATCACGCGGCCGTCCTTCACCTGCAGCCCCAGCGTGCGCCGGTCGGAGCGGATCAGTTCAAATTCCGTCATGGCTCTTCCCTTTCTGTCAGAAGATCTGTATAATACCAGTATATCACACGATGCAAGAGAGGTCACGCCATGTTTCAGATCGGATGCCACATTTCCTCGTCGGGCGGTTATCTCGCCATGGGACAGCGGGCGGTCGCGCTGGGCGCGAACACGCTCGCCTTCTTCACGCGCAACCCGCGCGGCGGCAGCGCCAAGGCGGCGGATCCCGCGGACGCGCAGGCGTTTCTGTCGCTCTGCCGCGAGAAGGACATCGACCGGCTCGTCGCGCACGCGCCCTATACGATGAACCCCTGCGGCGAAAAGCCGCATGTGCAGGAGTTCGCGCGCCTCGCCATGCGGGAGGATCTGCAGCGAATGGAGCTCACGCCCGGGCAATGCTACAATTTCCATCCCGGCAGCCACGTCGGACAGGGCGCCGCGGTCGGCATTGAGAAGATCATCGGCGTGCTGAACGAATGCCTGTTCCCGGAGATGACGACGACCGTGCTGCTGGAGACCATGGCGGGCAAGGGCAGCGAGGTCGGCGGACGGTTCGAGGAGCTGCGCGCGATCCTCGACGGCGTCGCGCTGTCGGAGAAAATGGGCGTCTGTCTCGACACCTGTCACATCTGGGACGCGGGCTATGACATCGTGCACGATCTCGACGGCGTGCTGACGGAGTTCGACCGCGTCGTGGGGCTGCAGCGCCTGCGCGCCGTGCATCTGAACAACAGCAAAAATCCCTGCGGCGCACGCAAGGACCGCCACGCGCGCATCGTGGAGGGCACGATGCCGCTCGATGCGATCGCACGCATCATCAACCATCCCGCGCTGCGAACGCTTCCGTTCATCCTCGAAACGCCGAACGAGGACGCGGGCTACGCCGAGGAGATCCGCCTGCTGCGCACGCTGCGGACGTGAGCACAAAACGCCATTGCAGCAACATGAGGCTGCAATGGCGTTTGTGATATCCGTTATCCGGCGATGGAGTCGAGCATTTTGATCAGCTCATCGTGCGACACGACGTTCATGATCGCGCACTCAAAGTCCTCCACGCTCCACACCGCCGTCAGCAGGTCCACATTCTCAAACACAAAGTAGGTCCGCTGTGCCGTGGCGTACTCCTCGGGCGGGGCGTCGTTTTTTTCGTAGATCCCGCCGTCGTTCCCGTCGGCGAGCGTCCGGTATTCCATCAGAATGCTGTCCTGCCCGTTGGTGAGCTGGCAGAGATAGACCGTGGCGTCCTCGCGCACGTCGCAGAGCGTGCTCTCCGCGGCATACCCCTCGGGGAGATTGCGCGGCAGCATCGAATCCAGCGGCGCGGCGCACGCCTGCAGGTAAGCCTCGAGCTCCTCCAGCTGCGCGGGAAAATCCGGCTCCGCGCTCTGCGCGCGTGTGCCGAAGCTGAAGGTCTCGCGCGTCCACCCGGCGAATCTGGCCCACATCGTGGTCCCGTTGGCGCGGGCATGCAGGCAGCCGGCGCCGAGCAGCACGACCGCAAGCATCGCTGCCAGCGCCGCGGCGCTGCGCAAACGGCGGCGGGCGGGTCTGCGCGCTGCTTCCGGCGGCGTCTCGGTGCGGTCCAGCATCGTCTCGGAAAACCGCGCCCACGCGGCGTCGGCGTCAACGTTTGCGCCCTCGCCGCGCCGCTCCAGTTCCTCGGCGATCCGGAGGCACAGCGTGCGTTCATACTCCGAGCCCCCGGAGGTGTCAAAGGTCTTTTTCAGCAGCGCGTGCAGCTCCGGCGTCGTTGCGGCGCGCAAGGTCTCCTGGTCGACGGATGTCTTATCAGATTGTGACATCGGCTCCATCCCCCCGATCCGATCGAGCGATCGGACGTTTTTGTCATGCGAACGCATCTCAGGCATCCCGATCCTCGGCGAACTGCAGCTGCAGCTTGCGGCGGATGCGCTGGATGCGTTTTTTGCACGCCTCCACGGAGATCCCGCGTTCCTCTGCCGCCTCCCGCATGCTGCATTGCTCGACCGCGACCTCGCGAAAGAGCCGATACTCCTCCTCCGAGAGCATATCGGAATATTCCACATCCGTATAGTCATCCCGGTAGATCCGCTCCCGCGGCTCGTTCTCCGCCGCCGCGATCAGCCGCTCCTGATGCGTGCGCGTGCGCTTCATGTTGCAGACCACATAGTGCAGCGTCCGGACGAGCCATCCGCGCGGGTTGCGGCTGGAGAGGATCGCGTGCGGCTTTTTGCAGGCGATGCAGAAGACCTCCTGCACCGCCTCCTCCGCCAGCATCAGACTCCCGAGCGCGGAATACGCGATGGTGCAGAGCTTTTTATACATTTCATGAAACAGGGCGGAGATAAACGCCTCTTGTTCGACCGTCAAGCTCATGATCTTCGAAACTCACATTCTCCCACATTCTCTGATTTGATGTTCCCATTTCCCGCTGTCCGGCGTCCGATGCAGGCAGACAGCGCCAAACATCAGTATAATTGCTCTGGATTTTTCTGTCAAGCAAACAAAATGACACTCCGGGCATTTCTGTCCGGCAGACAAAGATTTCGTCAGACCGTGCCGAATTTAAGTGAATTTTACCGTTGCCATTGACCGCCGATTGTTGTAAAATAACTATTTGTTGAGAATCATGCGCGAAGGAACCTACAGCATCTTGTGTAAAGAGGAGTTTATCATGCAGCAGTTGGGATTTGACAACGAGAAGTATGTGCAGATGCAGTCGGAGAAGATCCGCGAGCGGATCGAGTACTTCGGCGGCAAGCTGTATCTGGAGTTCGGCGGCAAGCTTTTTGACGATTACCACGCCTCGCGCGTGCTGCCCGGCTTCCAGCCGGACAGCAAGGTGAAAATGCTGATGCAGATGAAGGAGGACGCCGAGATCATCATCGCGATCTCCGCCGACGACATCGAGCGCAGCAAGCGCCGCGGCGATCTCGGCATCACCTATGACGACGACACGCTGCGCCTCATCGACGCGTTCAAGGGCTGTGGGCTGTTTGTCGGCAGCGTCGTGATTACGCACTTCCGCGGTCAGCGCGCGGCGGAGAAGTTCCAGCAGAGGCTCGAGCAGCTCGGCATCCGCGTCTACCGGCACTATATCATCCCCGACTATCCCTCCGACATCCCGCTGATCGTGAGCGAGGACGGCTTCGGCAGAAACGATTACATCGAAACGAGCCACTCGCTCGTCGTCGTCACCGCGCCGGGCCCCGGCAGCGGCAAGATGGCGACGTGTTTAAGCCAGCTCTACCACGAGCACCAGCGCGGCGTGCGCGCGGGCTACGCCAAGTTCGAGACCTTCCCGATCTGGAATCTCCCGCTGCACCATCCCGTGAACGTCGCCTATGAGGCCGCGACCGTCGATCTCGACGACGTGAACATGATCGACCCCTACCACCTCGAGGCTTACGGCGTCACGACCGTGAACTATAACCGCGACGTGGAGATCTTCCCGGTGCTGAACGCGATGTTCGAGCGCATCTACGGCAAGTCCCCCTACAAGAGCCCCACGGACATGGGCGTGAACATGGCGGGCAACTGCATCTCAGACGACGCCGCGTGCCGCGCGGCCTCCCGGCGCGAGATCATCCGCCGCTACTATGACACCGCGTGCCAGATGCGCCGCGGGCTGGCCTCGAAGGACGAGGTGCACAAGCAGGAGCTGCTGATGAGCCAGCTGGATATCACGACCGACGAGCGCCCGGTCATCGCCGCCGCGCTGCGCCGCGCCGAGCTGACGGGAAACCCCGCCGTCGCGATCGAGCTGCCGGACGGCGCCGTCATCACGGGCAAGACCTCGGATCTGCTGGGCGCCAGCGCCGCGTGCCTCTTAAACGCGCTGAAGCATCTCGGCGAGATCGACCGCCACGTGACGCTCATCTCCCCCGAGATCATCGAGCCGATCCAGCATCTGAAGACCGCGCATCTCGGCAACCGCAACCCGCGCCTGCACACCGACGAGGTGCTGATCGCGCTCTCCATCTGCGCCGCGACGGACCCCAAGGCCGAGATCGCCATGCAGCAGCTGGAGAAGCTCGCCGGCTGCGAGGCGCACTCGACCGTCATCCTCTCCCACGTCGATGAAAACGTCTTCCGCAAGCTCAGGGTGAACGTCACCTACGAGCCGCGCTTCCAGAACAAGAAGCTGTTTCACGGATAATAATCGTCAAATGCCTCCGCACGGAACATGCGGAGGCATTTTTTCGTCTTATCGTTATCTTATGTGGCGTCCGGACAGGCAGCGTCTGTCAAAACGGAATTTTCCGCCACGAAGGAGTGCTGACGATGCGGCAAAGTAACCGACTTCTTGTCCTGTCCCTTGCTTGCGTATGCATCCTGTTTGCCACGGTCGAGACAAAGCGGTATCTGATCCCGATCCTCGCCGCCGGCGGCATGGCATCCGGCGTGCTGTGGAGCCTGCTGATCCTGACGCTTGCATCCGCCGCGGGCTGGGGCGTATGCAGGCTGCGCGCCGAGGACGGCCGCGGGCAGCGGGCGTTCGGCTTTGCCGCTTCCCTCTCGCTCAGCGCGCTGCTGTTTTTCTATGAGTGCCTGAAGGACCGGGTCGTCCTGAGCGTCCTGTTCGCGGCAGCCTTCCTGCTGGAGCTCTCCGGCGTGATCGACGCTTATGCGCTGCCGCTTTCCCGCCCAAAGCGAAAAGCGGAGCGGCGCCCCGGCGTTCTGCGGCTGTCGGTGCAGCCGGACGGCGGGCGTCTGATGCTGCGCTGGCAGGGCGCGCTGCAAAAGAAAGGCGGCAGGGGCGCGGGACGCCTGCAGACCGTGGAGGGCGAAGCGCCCATCGCGCGCGACTTCTTCTGGGACCGGGACGCGGACCGCGTCGCCGCCGCGATCCGAAAGCGCCTGCCGTCGCTGCTGCTGGAGCTCGACGCCGCGGAATGCCGCATCCTGGATCCCACAGGCACGGAGACGGCGCTCGAGGACTTCCTGCCCTATGTATATCTGACGCCGGAACGCGCCGACGGGATCGCTTTGACGGACGAAGCCGTCCTGCTGATCACGGAGCACGCCGCGCGGGAGAGCCGATACAGCGTCGGAAAATCCGGCGGCGGGCTGCTGCTGCACCGGCACGCGGACGCTCCTGCCGGGGACGCGTTTTACCGCCTGCCGCACGCATTTTTCTTCCGGGATTCGGAGCGGTCCATCCGGGCGGATCTGACGGATCTGGTGAGATGCGCGGACGCAGCGCTCTTTGCCGCGCTCCGCGACGGGGAGCCGCACACGCTCCGGTTTGCGGACGATTTTTCGCTCCTCATTATGCGCTATGGCTACGCGCAGCCGGTCGAGCTCAGCCCCGCGGACTATGTGCCGATGGTCCAGCCTCCGTTCCCGCACATCCGGCTCATCCACGAGACGCCGCTCATGATCACGAAGCCAGACGAGACCTCACCCATTTGGAACACCTACAGCGTTGGGCAGGCCAAGGGCAAGCTCTATGTGCATCGCCGCGGGGACGATCTCGACGACTGGGGAGACGTCTGCGACGGGGAGAGCTTTTATATGCTCGACAGAGCCTTTTTCCGCGATCCGGAGGAGAGTATTCGGCGCTGGCTGATCGAGCTCGCGCTCGGCAGCGAGAACTGTCTCCAGCGGATGTTCTATTCCGGCGCCGGACAGCCGACCGCGCGCTTCGCGCAGGATCTTTCGGAGACGATCGAGCGCTTTCGCCAGCTGCAGCCGGACCAGCCAAGGCTGCTGGAGCAGGCGCTCCGGCAGCCCGAAGCGCTGGCAAATCCAGGCTGAACATGCAAAAACCGAGGCCGCCGATGGCGGTCTCGGTTTCTGGTGCTCCAGCGGGGATTCGAACCCCGGACACCCTGCTTAAAAGGCAGGTGCTCTGCCGACTGAGCTACTGGGGCATGTCCGAATTTGTGCCAATCAAATCATAACAAAAACAAATTTGCTCGCGGATCTATTTTTGAAAGGAGGATCGGGGGCGCGGATACGAAGGCCGAGATCGTCATGCAGCAGTTGGAGAAGCTCGCGGGGTGCGAGGCGCACTCGACTGTGCTCCTCTCCTACATCGGCGAAAACGTCTTCCGTAAGCTCAAGGTAAACATCACCTACGAGCCGCGCTTCCAGAATAAGAGCTGTTTCATAAATAAAGCTTTTGAAATCACAACACCCACAGAGTATGCCATTCGACATTTTCTGTGGGTGTTGTGCATATTATTGCAATTTAATGTTGTCGAATGCATGTCCGCAGGACAGGCATTTGTAGCGATTCGAGGGTTGCTGACAGCCGCACTTTGGGCAAGCAATCCATCCGGACGGCAGCTCAGCAGTCTCTGCTTCCGGTTGTGTTTCCGATGGTTCTGTTTTCGCAGTTTTATCGTTTTTCTTTAATCCCTTGTGCGGCTGAGCGGCATCAATCAATACTCCAAATCCATAAAGACACAGACATTCGACATAAGATGCAAGAGGAATTCCGATCATGAACATAAAAAACAACCCCGCACGAAATTCTGTATGCTCATAATATGTTTCCTCAAACCCGAATGATAAAGCTAAAATTACAGCCGCAACACAGTTGATAATAAATAGAATTTTTGCAAGCTTTTTCAGCTTTTCACCCGGATCGTCAAAAATCTTATCTAACGAAAAACCATTATCTGACATCTCTTCACCTTCTCAACACGCAATCATAGTTCACGTTTTCGTTAATATTAATCCTCTCATCGCCTGCTCAGACTTTCAGCTTTGTCAAGCCTGCCTTCTCAGAACAATATTTGTATTTACATTATATTACATATCCACCGCATTTTCAATATAACACACATAAAATTAATATTAGCCCCACTTTTAGATACAGAGCATCTTTTAGCACCAGCTTTAATCCCTGAATTTGGGTCTAATTGGTGATAAACCACCATACTTGAACACATAGAAAAAACCTGCAATTCCTTGGAATTACAGGTTTTTCATTGGTGCTCCAGCGGGGATTCGAACCCCGGACACCCTGCTTAAAAGGCAGGTGCTCTGCCGACTGAGCTACTGGGGCATGTCCGATTTTGTGCCAATCAAATCATAACAAAAACAAATTCAATCTTGAATTTGTTTTTGAAAGGAGGATCGGGGGCGCGGATACGAAGCCGGCGGGCACAGGCGAAGCCTTTGCCCGGCTGCGAAGTGGAGCAAGCCCGATCCGACGCCGTGGCTGGGACGGCGGGACTCGAACCCACAATATCAGAGTCAAAGTCTGGTGTGTTACCGTTACACTACGTCCCACCGTGCATATTATAAGGGATTGGGATCACTCCCAATCCCCTTTTTGTGGGGTGGGTAAAGGGGCTCGAACCCTCGACACCCGGAACCACAATCCGGTGCTCTGCCAACTGAGCTATACCCACCATATTTGGCACGCCAAGAGGGATTCGAACCCCCGGCCTACTGCTTAGAAGGCAGTTGCTCTATCCTGCTGAGCTATTGGCGCATATCGAAACCCCGAAAAGCATTGAAATTCAATACCCTCTCTCTAGCGGCTTGACTATTATAACGTAAGGGTACGAAAAAATCAAGACTTTTTTTCGGATTCTTCCGATTTCTCTGAACCGCCCGCCGCGTCCCGTCCGGGCCGCTTCCCTTTCCGGCCGCATTATGCTATAATTGCACCATCACATCAAGGGGGACTCTGTATTATGAAACGGATCACGGCGCTTTTGCTCACGGCGCTGCTGTTGCTGTGCACAGGGTGCGTGAGGCTGCCCACGACGCCGGAGCTCTCGGGCAAGGCGGCTGAAGTGCAGACCATTGAGATCTACCGGACCGAGCTCCGCTACGATGAGCACGATCTGCACGAATTCACGGAGGAAAACGAGCCGCTCTGCTCGGTGGACGCCGCCGCGGTCCCGAAGCTCTGTGAGACGCTGGAAGGGCTGCGCTATACGCGCGAGACGCTGCTGATCCCCGCGGCCGCGGACGGCGGCTGCGATCTGCAGGGCTATGTGTTCTGCGTCCGATATCCCGACGGCGCCTATGACTTGATCGGGGAAACAGGGCTGTTCTCCTATCAAAATCCCGGCTATCACTATGACCACGCGGACTACTGCGGCGACACGCCGTGGGACGAGCTGTTCGCGCCGTATCTGCCCGGAGACACGGACAGATAAAGCTCATCTGTTCCAATATTGAAATCTACGGAGGCGTATGATCCATGGAGCAATTCATAAATGAGATCCGGCAGACGCCGACAGCGGACCTGCTGCTGATTTTAGAGGACCAACAGGAGCTGTACACACCGGAGGAGCTTGCCATTATCCGCGAGGAGCTCAGCAGACGTCCTGTCAACGCGGTCGAGCTTGAGGAAGACGCGGCGGAGCGCGAATGGCAGCAGGAGGAAGCCGCGCGACAGCAGCGCGAGGAGTACGAGCAGATGCAGCGGCAGGAGACGCACCGCCAGACCCGCCTGTCCAATTTGAAAAGCCAGGGCTACGAAGGATACTATGAATACCGCGTGGTACAGATCTATGACGCCCAGACCGGGAATGTGGATCCCGCGGCAATCGTGCACCAGCTGAACGACCTCGCGCTGGACGGATGGCGTCTGCGGTGTGCGTTCGCCAATGAAGTCGGCCAGAACAGCAGCTCCGCGGGCATCTACGGCTTTACGACCGGAACAAACGCCACCATCGACCAGAACATTCTGATTTTGGAGCGCTTTGTGAAATTCAACTAGAGGACAAAACGACCGGCGTGGCAAGAAGGAAGAGCAAAGCTTGCCGCGCCGGTCTCGTGCTGCTCTGATCGGGGGGGTGATCCCGAAACAGCACTCATTAAGTATATGTGTCAAAATCTGGTTTTGGGGACATCGATCCGCAAAAAAAGACGCCATGCAACAGGCTTTCCGACCCGTCGCATGGCTTGTCTTCTTTATTCGGCTTTGTTCTGGTCGCCCTTCGGACGGTGGGAGCGCTTGCGGCGGGAGCGGCCGCCGTTGTTCCCCGGCTTTTTCTGTCCCTGCTCGGCGGAGGGCTTCGGCTGCGCGGGCTCTTTGGGCTCCTTGGGCTGCTGCGCGGCGCCGCCGTCGGCTTTGGCTGCCGAGCGGTGGCGTCTGCCGCCGCGATGGGAGCGCTTGGCGCCGGCGGGCTTTTCGCTCTTTTCCGGCTGCGCGGGCTTCTCGGACGGCTCCTTTGCGGGTGCCTCCTGCTCGGGACGCCTGGCGGCGTCGCCGGACTTCTTGCCGCCGCGCGAACGGCGGGAGCGCTTTTTCTTCGGCTGCTCCGCCGCCGGGGGCTCCGGCTCCTCGCCGAAGAGACTGGGCGCGATCCAGTCGTCCTCCGGCTCCTCGGGCTCGCGGACGGGCTTCGGACGGTCCTTCAGCAGCTGCGGCAGCGGCTCGCCGGGCTTCGGTCTGCCGCCCGGGATGACGGCGATCTCGTCGGCAAGATAGCTCTTCAGCACGGGATCTCCGTCGCCGTCGAGCTTCACCTTGAGCGACGAGCGCAGGATGTTCACGCTCGTGACGACGCCGTAGCCCGCGGGCGTCTCCACAAAGGCACCGACCTTCGGCACGGCCTTGACCAGCTCCTCATACGCCTGCTGCTCATAGCGCAGGCAGCACATGAGTCTGCCGCAGGCGCCGGAGATCTTGGCGGGGTTCAGGCTCATGGACTGCACCTTCGCCATCTTGGTGGAGACGGGGTGGAAATCCGTGAGAAACTGATTGCAGCAATAGGGGCGGCCGCAGATCCCGATGCCGCCGAGCATCTTCGCCTCGTCGCGCACACCGATCTGCCGAAGCTCGATGCGGCTGCGGAACACAGAGGCAAGATCCTTCACGAGCTCGCGGAAATCCACGCGCCCATCCGACGTGAAGAAAAAGAGGATCTTGTTGCCCTCAAAGCTGCACTCCACGTCGACGAGCTTCATGTCCAGACCGTGCTCCTCGATCTTCTGTCTGCAGATCCCGAGCGCCTCCTGCTCGCGCTTCCGGTTGATGTCCAGCACGCGCAGATCGGCCTCGGTGGCGATGCGGGCGAGCGTGCGCAGCGGCTGCACGACCTCGTTGTCCTCGACCTCGTGATTGCCCTTCACGCACTGCGCCGCCTCAAGACCGCGCGAGGTGTTCACGATCACGGTCGCGCCCGTCTCGACCTTGACGCCGCAGGGGTCGAAGTAATAGTTCTTCCCGCGGTTTTTAAATTTGACACTGATAACTTCCGTCAATGATGATTCCTCAATTCTGTTTATCTGTCTCCGTGCCGCACGGCAGGGAGAGCAGTCCGAAAATATGCTTCAGGCCCACATTCGCGCCCAAAAAGCGCTCGCATTGATCCAGCCGCTCCAGCAGCGCAAGGGCCGTGCGCTCCGGCAGAAGGTCCTCGCCCGCGAGCGACGCGGCGGTGAGCCGACGCAGCGCGGCGAACAGGGCGCGGACGGCGTCATAGTCGTCCTTCTCCCGCTCAACGCTCCAGCGGATCAGCACGGACCGCTTTCCGTCAGCGAGCGCCCGGAGATATGCGCGCGCCAGAGCGAGCGCCTCCTCGGGCACGGGATCGGACGCGGCGTTCAGCTGCAGCAGCTCGCAGCGGGAGCGCACCGTGGGCAGGAGCGCCGCCGCGTTCTCCCCGGCGAGGATGAAGCACGCGCTGCTCGGCGGCTCCTCCAGCAGCTTTAAGAGCGCGTTTTGCGCCTGCGGATTCATTTTTTCCGCGCCGCGCAGGACATATACCTTGCTCTTGCCCTCGCTGGGGACAAGATGCGCCGTGGCGATGATCTCGCGCACCTGATCGACCCGGATCGCCGCGGTCTTGGCGCTTCCGGTGGGATCGGTGAACAGGACGTCCGGGTGCACGCCGCGAAAGACCTTTTTGCAGTCGCGGCAGACGCGGCAGGGACGCGCGCCCGACGACGTGCAAAGCATGGCGGCGGCAAGCTCCGTCGTCTCGCGCTCGCGCTGCGCGGCGTCCGCGCATACGAGCGCATACGCATGCGAGATCGCCGTATTCGGTTGGAACACCGGCATCCGCGCCGCCTCCCGTCGTCTGATCTAAAAGATTATTTTACAGCATAATTGAATTTTAGTCAATCAAAACCGTCACGGCAGGCGGATGCTGTCGGGTCCGATGTCCGCGATCGTGCGCGCGCCCGCCATATACATGATCTCGCCGAGCTCGCCGCGCAGCTTTTCCAGATACAGCCGCACGCCCTCCGCGCCGCCGCCGAACCAGCTCGTGGCGATGGGGCGGCAGATCATGACGGCGTCCGCGCCCATGGCGAGCGCCTTGAAGATATCCGCGCCGGTGCGGATACCGCCGTCGACGATGACCTTGGCGTTTCCGTCCACGGCCTCGACGATCTCGGGCAGCACCGCCGCCGTCGCAGGGGCAAAGGGCAGCACGCGCCCGCCGTGGTTGGAGACGATGATCGCGTCCGCGCCCGCCTCGACCGCCTGCGCGGCGTTCTTCGCGCTCAGGATGCCCTTGGCGACGAATGGCTTGGAGGAATAGGCGCGCAGGACACGCGCCTGCTCCGTGGTCTTGGAGGAGAAGCGCTCGCCCTTCTGTGACCAGAACGAGAGCCCCGCGCTGTCGAACACGACGCCGACCGCCAGCGCATCGGTCGCGTTCACGCGCTCGATCTTTTCGACGAGCGATCCCATCGACTTCGGGTTCAGGATCGGGATGGACGCGGCGCCATGCAGTTTGATGGATTCCAGTCCGCCGGAAAACGTCTCGGGCACGACACCGTCGCCGAACGTATTGACCGCGCCGAAGGCGGCGCACGCCTCCATGACGCCGTCGTTGAACGGTATCGTGACGTCCGTGGGGCTGTACTGCGTGAGCGCGCCGATCGGCCCCGTGAGCAGCGGCAGGCTCAGCTTTGCGCCGAAGAGCTCGGTCTCCGTGCTGACGGGCACGTCGGCGCAGAAGACGTCCATGTTGATGCGGATGTCCTGCCACGCGCGCCAGTTGTCATGCGCGCCGTTGCCGGGTGCCTTGGAGCCCGGTCCGGGCATGGTGTTGCCGCAGGCGAGCCCGTTGCAGACGGGACAGACCTTGCAGTTGGAGATGGTTTTGCGGGCGTTTTCCAGTACCTCGGGGTATGTCATTGGTGAATCAGCGCCTTTCCTGTTCGCCGGGTCCGATCCCGGATGCGGATCAGACAAGTATGTGCTCTTCCAAATAGACGGCGACGCCGTCGTTTTCATTCGTATCGGTGACCGCGCTGCACACGGCCTTGACCGCCGGGTCGGCATTGCCCATGGCGACGCCCACGCCCGCGGACTGGAGCATGGGGAGATCATTGCTGCTGTCGCCGAAGGCGATGGTATCGCGCTCGTTCAGACCGAGGTGCCGCGCCAGAAAGCGCAGGGCGTTGCCCTTGGTCGCCATCTTGTGGTTGATCTCCAGATTGTTCCGGAACGACGCTGTCGCGGCGACGTCCGGGAAGGCGGTGGCGATGTCCATCCAGGCGGCGTTGCGCTCGTCGATCTCCCGGAAGCAGAGCTGCACCTTCTGCACGGTGTCCATCTCGGCGCGCACCTTCTGAAACAGATCGTCCACCGGGCGGCGCGTCTGCAGGATGAGCTTTCGGACCGCCTCGTCGCGGTTGAAATAATCGATGCGCTCCAGAAACGCGCGCTCGGACCAGCCCGTGTCGTTCCAGTAGCAGTCGTACATGCAGTCATAGTTTTTGGCAAACTCCATGATCTCCAGCGCGCGGTCGCGGTCGATCTCACAGCGCAGGAGCTTCTCGCCCGTGGCGCCGTCGGAGACGCACGCGCCGTTGATCGTGATGGCATAGCGCACGAAGGGCAGCGCCTTTACCGGGTCCGGCAGGGCATGGAGCGCGCGCCCCGTCGCCGGGACGATATAGTGCCCCTGCGCCGCCGCCTCTTCAAGCGCGGCATAGGTGCGCGGCGTGATCTGCTTTTCGTAGGTGAGCAGCGTGCCGTCGAGGTCGAGGGCTATGAGCTTTGGCGTTGGATTCATGCGTGTTCCTCCAAAACGAACGCCTGCAGAGCAGGCGCGGAATCAAACATACGCGTCGCGCCGTGCTCCAGCAGAAAATCGGGATCGCGAAAGCCCCACGCGACGCTGGCGCAGTCGACGCCGGCGTTTTGCGCAGTCAGGATGTCCACCTCGGAATCGCCGACATAGAGCGTCTCCCCCGGCGCCGCGCCGAGCGCCTTCATGGCGGCGAGGACGGTGTCCGGCGCGGGCTTGCGGCGGATGCCCTCCCGCTCGCCGACGGCAACGTCCATCGTATCGGCGAAAAACGCCTGATACAGCGGCTGCACGGCGGAGTCGGGCTTGTTGGAGATGATACCGGTCTTCACGCCGCGTGCCCGGAGCGCCGCGAGCAGCGCGTCGATACCCGGATAGGGCGCGGTCTTCACGCGGCAGTTCAGGTCATAGTCCGCTTTGTATTCCCGCAGCAGCGTCTCGAAGCGCTCGCCCTCCAGACCGGGCGCGGCATGCTCCATCAGATACCGCGCGCCGCTGCCGAGAAAGGATCGGATCTCCATGCGCGTGCGCTGCGGCAGCCCGAACCGATCCAGCGTGCGGTTCATCGCGTCGGTGAGATCGTCCAGCGTATCGAGCAGCGTGCCGTCAAGGTCAAATAAAATCGTGGTATATTTCATGATCAGACTTTCTTCATAAACTGTCCGGCGGCGCGGAGCATGAGACGCTTGAGCCCCGCCGATTCAAATTCGATCTCCAGCAGCGCGTCGCCGCCCATAGGCGTGACCTTCGTGATCACGCCGGCGCCAAAGGCGCGGTGCTGCACATGGTCGCCGAGCGCGAACGCGGGCTTGGCGTCCGGCTTCGCCGCCGCGCGCGGCGGTGCCGTGACGACATGCGTTTTGCGCGGCTGGCGCTCGACATATTGCCTGAAGTCCCGCTGCTGCGCGGTGGGCTCGGAGTAGCCGTAGCCACGCGTGACGCCCTTCTTCACAAGGTCGTCCTCCGGGATCTCCTCGACGAAGTGGGAGATGCGGTTGGCGGTCGTGCGGCCGAAGAGCATGCGCTGGCGCGCGCAGGTGAGAAACAGATGCTTTTTCGCGCGCGTGAGCGCGACATAGCAGAGTCTGCGCTCTTCCTCCATCTCGTCCTGCTCGCCGATGGCGCGCAGCCCCGGGAAGATGCCCTCCTCACAGCCGACGACAAAGACCGTCGGGAACTCGAGTCCCTTCGCCGCGTGCATGGTCATCATCGTGACGCAGTCCGCCTCGCGGTCATAGTTGTCGATATCCGTATAGAGGGCTACCTCGTCGAGAAAGCCCTTGAGATCGCCCTCCGGCTCCTCTTTTAAGTAATTGACGATGTTCGTTTTGAGTTCCTGCACGTTTTCGACGCGGGCGGTGTTCTCCTGGGTGTTCTTTTCCTCCAGCGCCTTGACATAGCCCGTGCGCTCGAGGACGAGATCATACAGCTCGTCCGGCGGCATGAGCATACTCGCGGCGCGCAGCTCGTCCATGAGCGCGGCAAACTGACGCAGGCGATAGCTCGCGCGCTGCAGGGCGGGATAGTCCTCGGCGCGCGCGCAGATCTCCAGCAGCGGCACACGCTCCTCGGCCGCGATCGTCGTCGCGGTCTCGACGCTCTTGGCGCCGATGCCGCGCGGCGGATTGTTGATGATGCGCTGCACGCGCAGGTCGTCCTCCGGCGCCTGGATGACGCAGAGATATGCCAGCATGTCCTTGACCTCGGCACGATCGAAAAAGCGCGTACCGCCGATGATGCGGTACGGGACGCCCGCGCGCTTGAAGGCGTACTCCAGCTGGTTCGACTGCGCGTTCATGCGGTACAGGATCGCGTGGTCGCGAAACGCCCCGCCGCGCCCGAAATCATCCATGATCTGCAGGGCGACGAACTGCGCCTCGTCGTGCTCGTTCTGCGCAAAGTAGAGCGTGAGCGGGTCGCCGGGGTCCTCGTTCGTCCAGAGCGTTTTGCCCTTGCGGCCCATGTTGTTGGCAATGACGTGGTTCGCCGCGTTCAGGATATGCCCCGTGGAGCGGTAGTTCTGCTCCAGGCGGATCGTGCGGGCGTCCTTGTACTGGTTTTCGAAATTCAGGATGTTCTCGATCGTCGCGCCGCGGAATTTATAGATGCTCTGGTCATCGTCGCCGACGACGCAGATATTCCCCCATCCGCCCGCGAGCAGCGCCGCGAGCCGGTATTGGAGATTGTTCGTGTCCTGATACTCGTCGATGAGCACATACTGGAACTTGCGTTCCCAGAAGTCGCGCACATCGTCGAATTCTGTCAGGAGCTTGACGGTGTTGAAGATGATGTCGTCAAAGTCCATCGCGCCCGCGGAAAACAGGCGGCGCCAGTATTCGGCGTAGATCTCGCCGATCTTCACGCGGCGGATATCGCCCATGGCTTTGGCGGTCTGCGTATACTTCTCGGGCGTGACCTCGGCGTCCTTCGCGGCGCTGATCTCCGCGAGCATGGCGCGGTAGGGATACGCCTTCTCGTCGAGATTCATGTCCTTGAGGATGTGCTTCATGACGGACTGGCTGTCGGCGGTATCATAGATCGTGAAGCTCGAGGGATAGCCCAGCCGCTCGCAGTCCCGGCGCAGGATGCGCACGCACGCGGAGTGGAACGTCGCCGCCCAGATATCGTTCGCCGCGGGACCGAGCATGTTTTCCAGACGGTCCTTCAGCTCGCCCGCCGCCTTGTTCGTAAACGTAATGGCGATGATGCGCCACGGATCGACGCGCCCATAGGCGGCCTTCTCGCAGGCGAGCGCATAGTCCGGGTCATTGGGGTGCCCCGCGCAGCGCTCAAAGAGCGCGATCTCGCTCTCGTCGGCGTCCGGCACGATCTCGTTGGTGTCCGACGCGCGCCCGAACCGCAGCAGATTTGCGACTCTGTTGATGAGCACGGTCGTCTTGCCGCTTCCGGCGCCGGCGAGCAGCAGCAGCGGTCCCTCAGTGGTGAGCACCGCCTTGCGCTGCATGGGGTTGAGGCGCATGAATTCCGCCTCGATGAAGCGTCTGCGCGCTTCGATATAACGTTTTTCATTCATCTGTTCCATAACAATTGATTATACATGATTTCCTGTGATTTGACAACTGCGGAAATCCGGTCCAATGCGCAAAACGGCGGACGCCGTATGGAGCGTCCGCCGTGGTCGGGTCGTATTATGACTGCTTCTGCCGTTTTTCGATGTGCTCGCCGACCTTTTTCATGCCCTTGAGACACAGGGTGCTCACCGCGCTGAGAAGCGCGAGAGCGATGGCTGCCTGCCGTTTGCGCATGGTGGTTCCCTCCTAACGGATTGGTAAAGGTTTCTGCTTATATCCAGCCTTCGAAGCGGTGCAGTCTCAGCTCGCCCGCTTCGGCCTCTGCCAGCAGGTCGATCGTGATCTGCTCGAGCACGACCTCCAGATCCTCCGCTTCGTCATAATACCGTCCGAGCTGCGGGTCATCCAGGATCGCGCCGCAGTATTTCACGCAAAACGCCCCCAGAAGCTCAGCGACCAGGCTCTCAAATGGATCCGCCCCGCTGCAGTGCAGGCTGATTACATGCGACGAATCCTTGATTTTCTGTTGAAACGGACTTTCCGCCTCCGGCTTTTTCTGAAAGAGCTTGCCCAGAACGCCCTTCGGCTGCGGCGCACACTTCTCGACCGGCTGCCAGGGTGCCGGATAGGCCTCAAAACCGGTCACGAACCGCTCGCACCCGTCCGTCTGCGAAAAGCGGCGGTCGGTCAGGCAGAATGGCACGAACCCGTCATCCGTCAGAAGCTCATATTCCGGGTGCACCTCCAGCTGAAAGCCGAGGGAAGCGGCATAACGTTCCAGTGCGTCCCTCGAAAAGGCAGAGGCATCTTTCAAATAGACTTCATAGTCCATGCTCATGTGATCGTTCCCCCCTCAGTCGATCGCGAACAGTCCGCCCGCGCCGCCGGTATGCAGGAAAAGGACGTTTTCGTCCCTCCCGAGCATGCCCTCGCGCGCCATGGCGACGAGTCCGCCGAACGCCTTGCCGGTGTAGACGGGGTCCAGGAAAAGTCCCTCCCGCTCCGCCATCATGCGCACGGCGGCGTTGCCCTCGGCGCTGGGGATGGCGTAGCCGGCGCCGGTCACGTCGTGAAGCGTATAATCCGCATCCGTGACGGTGACGTCCGCCTCCAGCAGCGCCGCCGTCTCGCGCATGAGCCGCGGCGTGATGGTCTCGAACGGCTCGCGGTCCACCATCATGCCGTGCACACGCGCGCCGGGCAAAAACAGCTTCGCGCCCAGCGCGAGCCCCGCCATGGTGCCGCCGCTGCCCTCGGCGCAGACGATGTGGTCAAAGCGCATCCCCTGCCGCGCGATCTCCTCGGCGCAGGCGACATAGCCCAGCGAGCCGATGGCATTCGAGCCGCCGCAGGGGATCTTGTAATACGGCATACCGAGCGCGGCGCCGACGCGGTCCATCTCGGCGTAGATATCGGCATAGTCGTCCGTGTCGATAAAGCGCACGTCCGTGCCCATGAGCGACTCCAGAAGGAGGTTGCCGCGCAGGGCGGTCACGCCGCGCTGCTTCAACAGCAGGATCGGCGTCATGCCGAGCTTCTTCGCCGCGGCGGCCGTGAGCATGGCGTGGTTCGACTGCGCGCCGCCGGTGGTAAAGACGATCTCGGCTCCGTTTTGTTTCGCGTCGGCGAGCAGGAACTCCAACTTCCGCACCTTGTTGCCGCCGAGCCCGAGCCCGGTGAGATCGTCGCGCTTGATAAAGAGGTTGATCCCAAGCTCTTTGCTGAGGTTTTCAAGCCTTTGGATCGGCGTCGGGAGAACGGCAAGCGTTTCCCGGGGAAAGGTATTCAGATCTCGCATTGGTGTCACCTCTCAGCTTTTGACGACGACGTTTTCCTCGCCGCAGAGCTCGATGAGCTCGTCCACAAGGGCTTCATGGATGAGGCACGGCGCGGCGACGCGCTTTTTCGTGTCCTCGAAATACAAAATGAGCTGCTGATGCCCGGGGAACATCTTCAGGATCAGCGCAATGCGCTGCACGCGCCGGTCCTCCTGGCTCGGGAGGCGTACCCAGATCCGGCGCGGCGGCGCGGCGGGCTGCTCGCGCTCCGGCGGCGCGCGCCGCGGCTCAGGCGCCGCGTGGGCGCGGACGGTCTCGTCGTTCAGCGGCTCGATGCTGTCGGCCATGATCTGCGGCTCGCGCTCATCGCGCGCGGAGATGCGCCCCATGACGAGCAGCGGCTCGTTCTGGCGGATGTAACCGCCCGACTGGTCGAGCACCTTCTGGAAGGCGATGACCTCCAGCGCGCCGCTGTCGTCCTCGAGCCGGATATCGCTCATGAGCGTGTTGCTCTTGGTGGTGCGCGTGCGGGTCGAGACGACGATGCCCGCGATGGTGACGCGCTGCCCGTCGCGCAGGTCGGAGCGCTCCGATTCGCCGGAGAAGGCGTTCAGGATCTCCGCCATGCGCCGCGCCCCCGCCGCGCGGGCAAGCGCGATATATTCGTCCATCGGATGTCCGGAGAGATACAGCCCCGCGACCTCGCGCTCCATGGCGAGCTTTTCCCGGCGGGAGAACTCCTCCACCTGCGGCATGTCCATCTCCCCCGCGGCAACGGGCTCGGACTCGTCCATGCCGCCGCCGAACAGGTCCAGCTGCCCCGCGACGTTGTTGCGCGCGTCCGCCGACACGCCGCCGAGGATCTTTTCATGCACCTGCAGCAGCGCGCGGCGCTTATAGCCGAGGCTGTCGAAGCACCCGGCGCGGATGAGGCTCTCCAGCACGCGGCGGTTGAGCTCCTGCCCCGCCATGCGGCGGCAGAATTCCTCAAAGCCCGCGAAGGGACCGTTCTGCTCGCGCTCGCGCATGACCGCGTGCACGAAGCCGCGCCCGATGCCCTTGATAGCGGCGAGCCCGAAGCGCAGATCCTCGCCCACAACGGTGAAGTCCGCGTCCGATTCGTTCACGTCCGGCGGCAGGAGCCGGATGCCCATGTCCTTGCAGGCGGCGATGTACTCCGCGACCTTGGTCGTGCTGTCGAGCACGCTGGTCAGCAGCGCCGCCATATACTCGCGCGGATAGTGGCGCTTCATATACGCCGTGCGATAAGCGACGAACGCATAGCTCACGGCGTGCGCCTTGTTGAAGGCGTAGCTCGCGAAGGCGAGGATCTCGTCATAGATCGCGTTCGCCGTGACCTCGGGCACGCCGTTTGCCACCGCGCCGACGATGTTCCGCTCCGGATCGCCGTGCACGAAGGCGTCCCGCTCCTTTTTGATCTCCTTTTCCTTCTTCTTCGACATGGCGCGGCGGATCATGTCCGCCTGCCCGAGCGAGAAGCCGGCGAGCCGCCGGAAGATCTCGATGACCTGCTCCTGATAGACGATGCAGCCGTAGGTGACGGACAGGATCGGCTCTAAGAGCGGGTGCTGGTACGTGATCTTCTCCGGGTGCGCGGAGCACTCCAGAAAACGCGGGATGCTCTCCATCGGTCCCGGACGATACAGGGCGATGACGGCGGTGATGTCCTCAATGCTCTTGGGCTTGAGCCCCGTGCAGACGGCGGTAATGCCCGCGCTTTCGAGCTGGAACACGCCCTCGGTCTTGCCCTGGGAGAGCATCTCAAACGTCGCGGCGTCGTCCACCGGCGCGCGCTCGACCGAGAACCCCGGCGTGTGGCGCCGCACGCGCTGTACGGCGTCCTCCAGGACCGTGAGGTTCCGCAGCCCGAGAAAGTCCATCTTCAAAAGCCCGAGCTGCTCGAGCGTCGTCATCGTATACTGGCAGACGACGGACTCGTCGTTCTGCGACAGCGGCACATAGGTGTAGACCGGGTTTTCCGTGATGACGACGCCGGCGGCATGCGTCGAGGCGTGGCGCGGCATGCCCTCCAGCGCGCGGGCGGTGTCGATCAGATCGCGCACGCGTGTGTCGCCGTCGTACATCTCCCTGAGAGATTTCGACTGCGCGAGCGCCTGATCGAGCGTGATGTTCAGCGTAGGCGGCACGGCCTTCGCGACCGCGTCCGTCTCGGCATAGGAGAAATTCAGCACGCGCCCCACATCCCGGATCGCGCCGCGCGCGGCGAGCGTGCCGAACGTGACGATCTGGGCGACGTGGTCGTGCCCGTATTTTCGGTTTACATAATCTATGACCTCTCCCCTGCGGTTGACGCAGAAATCCACGTCGATATCCGGCATACTGACGCGCTCGGGGTTGAGGAAGCGTTCAAAGTAGAGGCTGTACTGGATGGGGTCGACGTCCGTGATGCCGAGGCAATAGCTCACGACGCTGCCAGCGGCGCTGCCGCGCCCGGGGCCGACGGGGATGTGCTGGCGCTTGGCATAGCCGATGAAGTCCGAGACGATGAGAAAATAGTCCACGAAGCCCATGCGCCGGATCATGTTCAGCTCATAGTCGAGCTGGCGGCGCACCTCCGGACGGTCGGAGCCGTAGCGGCGCGCGAAGCCCTCGTTGCACAGGCGCGTGAGATAGGCGTCGCTGTCGGTCTCCCCCGGCGGCAGCAGGAAGCGCGGCAGATGATAGTGCCCGAATTCAAAATCGAAATCGCACAGGTCCGCGATGCGCTGCGTGTTGTCGATCGCGTCCGGGTGGTCGGGAAACAGGGCGCGCATCTCGTCCTCGCTCTTGAGATAGAACTCGTCGTTTTCAAAGCGCATGCGGTCGGGGTCGTCGATCGTCTTGCCCGTCTGGATGCACAGCAGCACATCGTGGCAGCGCGCGTCCTCCCGCGCGATATAGTGCGCGTCGTTTGTCGCAGCGAGCGGGATGCCGGTCTCAGCGTGGATGCGCTCGATGCCGCGCAGGGCGGTCTGCTCCTCGGCGATGCCGTGGTTTTGGATCTCGAGATAGAACCCGTCCTCGCCGAACAGCTGCCGCAGCTCCAGCGCCCGCGCCTTTGCCCCGGCGTAATCGCCCTTGATGAGCTTCTGCGGGATGTCGCCCGCGACGCAGCCGGAAAGACAGACAAGCCCCTCGGCGTGGTCGTGCAGCAGCGGCCAGTCGATGCGGGGCTTGCGGTAAAATCCCTCCGTGAAGCCGGCGGAGACGAGATAGCAGAGGTTGCGATAGCCCGTCTCGTTGCGGCAGAGGAGGATCAGGTGCGTGTATTCGCTGTCCACGCCGAATTCCTTGTCCGTGCGCGCGCGCGGCGCGACATAGACCTCGCACCCGATGATGGGCTTGACGCCCTCGGCGCGGCAGGCGCGATAAAAATTCACCGCGCCGTACATGACGCCGTGATCCGTCACGGCAAGGCTCGTCATGCCGAGCGCCTTAGCGCGCGCGGCAAGCGGCTCGATCCGGCACGCGCCGTCGAGCAGGCTGTATTCGGTATGGACATGGAGATGGGTAAAGGCCATGGTGATACCCCCACATGCAAGAACGGGCGATTCATGAATCGCCCCTACATTCTATATTTTAAATTCCATGATTTTCTTCAGCCGGTAGCTCAGCGTGCTGCGGCTGACGGGCGGATAGGAGAGCTTCGCGAGGTCGGTGAGACTGACCTCGGGGTTGGCAAAGCGCAGCAGCGCCGCCTGCTGCAGCGGCTCCGGCAGGGCGTCGAGCCCATACTCCCGGTCGATGCGGCGGATGGCCTCAAGCTGCTGCTGTGCCGCGGCGACGGTCTTGTCGACGTTCGCGGCGTCGCAGTTGACCTTGCGGTTGACGGCGTTGGTCATGCTCTTTTCCACCTTTGCCGCCATGACGCGCATAGCGGCGTTCGTCGCGCCGAGCGTGGAGAGCAGGTCCTCGATGAGCTCAGATTTTTTATAGTAGAGGACGAAGTTTCCGCCGCGCGTGATCTCCCGGGGGCGGAAGTCCATGTCCGCGAGCAGCGCGGCGCACTCGCGGCTGACGCTGTAGTGCGCGGTAGAGAGCTCCATGTGATAGCTCTTCGCGGGATCGGTCACGCTGCCCCCGGCGAGGAACGCGCCGCGCAGAAAGGCCTCCCGGCAGCCGGGCTCCTCCAGCAGGCCGAGGTTGATATGGTGCGAGAGGGCGCGCGTCGTGTCGATATCCAGCGCGGAGCAGATGCGCGAGAGCGTATCCGCCTCCGTCACGGACAGCACGAAGCGTCCGCCGCTGCGCACCGGCTCCGGCAGTCTGGCGCCGGAGGCGCGCCGGATGAGCTTCGGCAGCCGCTCGGCGAACGACGCGCTCGCCGTCACGACGCGGATCTCCGTCGGTGTGAAGGTGTGGCAGAAGAGCAGCACGCCGCAGCACTCCGCCACGGCCAGCGTTCGACTGCCGACCGCATCGCGGCAGAGCTCACTTTTGACTTCGGATGCAAAGGACATCGTTCTTACCCGTAGATCTGCGTCTGCGCGTAGGCGCGGTAAAGCCAGAGCGCCTCTCTGGCAAGGGCGTCGGGATTGTGGCGCACGAGCCCGCCGGACACGCGCGCGAGCGGCGCATAGTGCGGCGTCACGCCCATGGCCCGCAGCTCCTCTGGGCATTGCTTCACCGGCTCCGCGCCCTCGGCGGCGTAGGCGGCGAGGATCTCCTCCGGGAACGGCATGTTGTTGGAGAGACTCAGATCGAACAGGCGCTCGCCGGAGTTTTCAAACAGGGCGCGGACGTGGTCGACCTCGGTGTAGCCCTCGGTCTCGCCGTCCTGCGTCATAACGTTCATGATATAGAGCTTCACGGCGGAGGACTTTGCGATCGCCTGCGCGACGCCCTCGGTGATCAGGTTCGGCATGATGCTCGTATAGAGGCTGCCGGGACCGATGATGATGAAGTCCGCCTCCTCGATGGCCTCGAGCACGGCGGGCACCGCGGCGGGACGCTCCGGCAGGAGCTGCACGCGGCGGATGCGCTGATCGGTGTCCTTCTTCACGCCGGCGATCTTCGATTCGCCGATCACGGTGGAGCCGTCGTCGAACTCCGCCATGAGGCGCACGTTCTCCGTCGTCACGGGCAGGACGCGCCCGGTGATGGCGAAGGCCTCACTCATGCGGCGCACGGCCTCCTCGAAGCTGCCGTAGATGCCATTGAGCGCGGCGAGCATGAGATTGCCCATGCTCTGCCCGGCGAGACGGCCCTCGGAGAAGCGATAGCGCATGAGCTCATCCATCGTGGGCTCGACGTTCGCGAGCGCGCAAATGCAGTTGCGGATGTCGCCCGGCGGGAGCATGCCGAGCTCCTGGCGCAGCACGCCCGAGCCGCCGCCGTCATCCGCGACGGTGACGATGGCGGTGATGCGGGAGGTAAAGCGCTTCAGGCCCCGCAGCATGGTCGAAAGGCCGGTGCCGCCGCCGATCGCTACGACACGCGGCTGAGATAGTTCCTTGGTTTCTTTCAATGGTATCAACTCTTTTCCAGATCGCGATTGGAGAACTGCACATCCTCCCCCATTTCACTCAGATGATCCGCCAGCGCCTTGGCGACCGCGACGCTGCGGTGTCTGCCGCCTGTGCAGCCGACGGCGATCGTGAGGCCATAACGCCCCTCCTCGGCGTACTGCGGCAGCAGAAAATCGATCATGCCGCAGAGCCGGTCCAGAAAATCCTGCGCCGTGTCGCTTCCGAGCACATAGTCGCGCACGGGCGCGTCCATGCCCGTCTGGGGGCGCAGCTCCTCCACATAAAACGGATTCGGCAGGAAGCGCACGTCCAGCACCATGTCGGCGTCCATCGGGATGCCGTACTTGAAGCCGAACGACTCCACGCTCACCAGCAGATCGCGCCGGCGCTGCCCCTCGAAAAAGCCGCGGATGCGGTTTTGCAGCATCGAGAGCGTGAGCCCGGTGGTGTTCAAAATGTAGTCCGCCGCGTCGCGCATCGGCGACAGGAGCCGCTTTTCCAGCTCCACCGCTCCCTGGATGGAGCCCGCCTCCGCCGCAAGCGGGTGCGGACGGCGCGTCTCCTTATAGCGCTTGATGATCGTGGCGTCCGACGCCTCGACGAAGAGGATGCGATACGCAACGCCCATTTTCCGCAGCTCATCGAGCGCGGCGAACAGCTCCGTGAAGCTCTCCTGTCCGCGCACGTCCGTCACGAGCGCGACGCGCTCATACCGCCCGCGCGTGGCGAGACAGAGCTCGGCAAACTTCGTCAGCAGCGCCGTGGGCATGTTGTCCACGCAGTAAAAATCCAGATCCTCCAGCACATCCGCCGCCCGGGTCTTGCCCGCGCCGGAAAGCCCGGAGATGATGAGAAAGTCCATTTGCAATCCTTTCCTTATTGCCTTCCTCCACTCTTGGGGGAAGGTGGCACGGCGTCAGCCGTGACGGATGAGGGCATCCTTATCTGATGATCTTGACCTCGGTCTCCAGCTCGATCCCGCTGGTGCGCAGCACTTCGCTGCGGATGTGATCGATCAGGCGCATGACGTCGTCGAACGTCGCGCCGCCGCGGTTGATGACGAAGCCCGCGTGCTTTTCAGACACCTGTGCGCCGCCGATGGCATAGCCCTTCAGCCCCGCCTGATCGATCAGCGCGGCGGCATAGCCGCCGACCGGGCGCTTGAAGGTGCTGCCGGCGCTCGGCATATCCAGCGGCTGGCTGTTGCGGCGCTTTTCACGCAGCTCCATCATGCGCGCGAAAATGGCGTCCTTGTCGCCGGGCACGAGCCGCACGGTGCTGTCGAGGATGATGCTGTCCGTGTCGGAAAAGACGCTGTGGCGGTAGCGGAAATCGTGCTCCGCGCCGACGATCTCGCGCAGCTCGCCCTCGGGGGTGAGGCAGCGTGTGGAGACGACGACGTCCTTTATCTCGCCGCCGTAGGCGCCCGCGTCCATCGAGACGCCGCCGCCGAGCGAGCCGGGGATGCCGTGGGCAAACTCCATGCCGCCAAGGCCGAAGCTCTGCGCCGCCGCGGCGAGGCGCGCGAGCGTGACGCCGCATTGGGCGCGGAGGCTGTCCTCTCCCACGCGCTCGATGGCGGACATCTTCTCGCCAAACTGGACGGCGACGCGATCCAGCGGAGAATCCGTCACGAGCAGGTTCGTGCCGTTGCCGATGATGAGCGGCGTGACGTCGTTTTCCCGCAGCAGGCGGCAGACGGCCGCGGCCTCCTCAGCGGAGGTCGGCTGCACCATGGCGCGCACCGGTCCGCCGATGCGAAACGAGCAATGCGCCTTCATCGGTTCGTTTTCCAAAATCGTGAGCTGCGGCAGGACCGCGCGCAGGTCACGGATGATACGGTCAAGATTCGTCATAATCGCTCCTTAAAAATTGATTCCAAGATCGATATTCCTGTCATGCTCGGCTGCGAGCGCCTCGGCGGCGTTGTAGCCCATGTTTTTCTGGCGGTTGTTCATCGCGGCGAGCTCCATGATCACGGCGAGGTTGCGCCCCGGGCGCACCGGGATCGTCACCATCGGGAGCGTCACACCGAGGATCTCGGTCGTCTCGGTGCTGAGCCCCAGACGATCATACGCCTTGCCGTCCTCCCACGGTTCCATGTTCACGACGAGGTCGATGCGGTTTTCGGGCTTCACCGCGCCGACGCCGTAGATCTGGCGCGCGTTGATGACGCCGATGCCGCGCAGCTCCATGTAATAGCGTATGAGCTCCGGCGCGGAGCCGATGAGCAGATTGCGCTGCGTGCGCTTGATCTCCACGGCGTCGTCCGCGACGAGCCGGTGCCCGCGCTTGATGAGCTCGAGCGCCGTTTCGCTCTTGCCGACGCCGGAATCGCCGAGGATCAGCAGCCCCTCGCCGAAGACCTCCACGAGCACGCCGTGGCGCGTGATGCGCGGGGCAAGATACGCCGTGAGCGAGGCGATCGTGCGCGCCATGAACGCGGAGGTGTCCTCACGCGTGAGGAACACATTGCGGTCATATTTTTCCGCCATCTCCATGCACTCCGGAAACGGATCCATACCATGGCAGACGACCACGCCCGCGATCGGATAGCGCATGAATTCCTCGAACATCTTCATCCGCTGCTCGGCGCTGAAGGTCTCGAGATAGGTGCTCTCCACGCGCCCGATGATCTGCAGGCGGCGGGGATCGAAATAGTTATAAAAGCCTGCCAGCTGCAGTCCCGGACGGTTGACGTCAGCGGTCGTGAGCAGCTGGGTATCATAATCGCCGCACTTGCGCAGGATCGTGAGTCCCTGCTCCGCCACGACGGTCTTCAGCGGCACGGAATACGCAGCAGCCATTGCACAGCTCTCCTTTCGCCGCGCGCTGCCGCGCGGCTGTGATCGGGTCTATTTTAACCAATCTTGCGGGTTTTGGCAATGGGTTTTCCGCGATCGGCGCAAAAAACCGGAAGCGCGGCGCCGACAAAAAAATTGTTTGCAAGCTTTTTTATGGAAAGGAGATTGACATCGCTGTCGAACTTTGCTAAAATAAACCGTCTCAATTGGAAAATACCGCTCTGTTTCATTTAGAGTCTTCCGAAGCAAGATGCGACCGCTCGCCCCCTCGGACGAGCCAAGGCCACACGGACAGCCGGGTCGAATGCCGAATACCGCAAAAGCGCGGTGGCAACTTCTGTTGCCTTATTGATGGAGTTAAAAGCTCAAGTTTTATAAGTTGGTAACTATAAACCGCTGCGGGTCGCGCCCGCGAACTTGTGAAATGTCAATAAGAGTAGTAAAAGTGTTCTTTGCTTTTGGGTAACCATCGACGAGATCGGAACACACATCTGACTTGCATCTTTTCCGGCATACTTCGCGAAAATGCTCGGAAATACACAAAGTATTTCCTGCGCTTTTCGCATTGTCTGCCGAAAAATCTGCGGCGTCATCTGCGCATTCCGACTCATCGACGGCTACCTTATAGACTCTTCAAATGACAAGGAATATCCCACCTCCCTGTGTCGGCATATCCGGCATGGGGCGGGCTGATTGTGCAAGCTTCTGACGCGCGGACCCGCCGTCGGAGAGCTTGCTTTTTTTGTTGCTCCAACAGGCCGCGCGGGAAGGATGGAACATGGAAAACGAAAGAAAGAAGATCATCGAGCTGAAGAACATCTCCAAGTCCTACGACGGGAACAAGGTGCTCGACGACATCCATCTGTACATTTACGACAACGAGTTTCTGACGCTGCTGGGGCCCTCCGGCTGCGGCAAGACCACGACGCTGCGGCTGATCGGGGGCTTTGAGACGCCGGACGAGGGCGACGTGATCTTCCTCGGCAAGCGCATCAACGACGTCCCGGCGCACAAGCGCAACGTGAACACCGTCTTCCAGCGCTACGCGCTGTTCCCGCACCTGAATGTGTTCGACAACGTGGCCTTCCCCTTAAAGGAAAAGAAGGTCCCGCGCGATGAGATCGAAAAGCAGGTGACCGAGATGCTCCGGCTCGTGAAGCTCACGGGCTTTGAAAAGCGCAACGTCACGCGCCTCTCCGGCGGGCAGCAGCAGCGCGTCGCCATCGCCCGCGCGCTGGTGAGCCATCCGCAGGTGCTGCTGCTCGACGAGCCGCTCGGCGCGCTCGACCTGAAGCTCCGCAAGGACATGCAGCAGGAGCTGAAGAACATCCAGAAGGCCACCGGCATCACCTTCGTGTTCGTCACGCACGACCAGGAGGAGGCGCTGAGCATGTCCGACACGATCGTCGTCATGTCCGAGGGCCGCATCCAGCAGATCGGCACGCCGACGGATATCTACAACGAGCCGCAAAACGCCTTCGTCGCGGACTTCATCGGCGAGAGCAACATCGTCGACGGCGTCATGCGCGAGGACTTCCGCGTGACGTTTTCGGGGCACACCTTCGAGTGCGTGGACAAGGGCTTCGGCAAAAACGAGGCCGTGGACGTCGTCATCCGTCCCGAGGACGTGGACATCGTCGCCCGGGAAAAGGGCATGCTGCAGGGCACGGTCACGAGCGTGACCTTCATGGGCGTCCACTATGAGATCATCGTGGACATCGGCGGCTTCAAGTGGATGATCCAGACCACGGACTTCTGCGCCGAGGGCAGCGAGATCGGTCTTTACATCGAGCCCGACGCGATCCACATCATGAAAAAGAGCGAATACTCCGGCATGTTCGGCGACTACTCCTCCTACTCCATGGAAATGGACGAACTGTCCGACGCGGAAAGCGAGGAAGCCGAATGAGGGGCGCGAAGCGGGAAAACCGCCGCTCTCTCGTGACGCAGATGAGTCTTGCGCCCTACAGTCTCTGGGCGGCGCTGTTCATCCTCGTCCCGCTGGTGTTCGTGGCGTACTATGCGTTCACGGACAACAGCATGCACTTCACCTTCGACAACATCACGAAGTTCTTCAACGCGACCTCCGTCGTGACCGCCGAGGACGGCACGCAGACGACCGTACACACCTACATGGTCATCTTCTGGCGCTCGGTGAAGCTCGCGGTGATCTCCACGGTGGTGTGTCTTGTGATCGGCTACCCGATCGCCTACATCATCGCCCGCGCCGCCCCGCGCGCGCAGAAGATGATCATCACGCTCATCATGATCCCGATGTGGATGAACTTCCTCATCCGCACCTACGCGTGGATGACGATCCTACAGGACACAGGTCTGCTGAACAACCTCTTCGACGCACTCGGGCTCGGACGCGCGCACATCATCGGCACGGAGGGCGCCGTCGTGGTCGGCATGGTCTATGACTACCTGCCCTACATGATCCTGCCGATCTATTCCATTATGGCAAAGATGGACGACCGCCTGCTGGAGGCGGCGCACGATCTGGGATGCAACAGCATCTCCACGCTGCGGCGCGTCGTGTTCCCGCTGAGTCTGCCGGGCGTGGTCTCGGGCGTGACGATGGTGCTCATCCCCTCGATCAGCACGTTCTATATCTCCCAGAAGCTCGGCAACGGCAAGTTCTTCCTGATCGGCGACGCCATCGAGGGACAGTACGTCGCCAACAACCTCCACTTTGCCGCCGCGATCGCGTTCATTCTGATGGTCATCCTGCTCGTCGCCATGGCGCTGATGAAGCGCTTTACCGACAGCCGCGTCCAGGGAGGTGTGTGAGATGAAAATGAGACCCGCTGCCAAGATCTACACCGCCCTGATCTTCATTTTCCTGTTCGCGCCGATCGCGATCCTGCTCGTGTTCAGCTTCAACAGCGCAAAGAGTCTGAGCGTGTTCTCGGAGTTTTCGCTGCACTGGTACAGGGAGCTGTTTCGCGACGCGGAGACGCTGCGCGCGCTGGAAAACACGCTGATCCTCGCCGTCTGCGCCTCGATCATCTCCACTGTGATGGGCACGGCCGCCGCCGTCGGCATCCACCGTCTGCGCAAAAAATACATCCGCGCCGCGCTCGACACCGTGACGAACATCCCCATGATGAACCCGGACATCATCACGGGCATCTCGCTGATGCTCATGTTCGTGTTCGTGGGGCAGATCTTCGGGCTCGCGACGAGTCTGAGCTTCTGGACGATGCTCATCGCGCACATCACGTTCTGCCTGCCGTACGTCATTCTGCAGGTGTTGCCGAAGCTGCAGCAGATGGACCCCTCCCTGCCGGAGGCCGCGATGGATCTCGGCTGCACGCCGGTGCGCGCGTTCTTCCGCGTGGAGATCCCGGAGATCCTGCCGGGCGTGATCACGGGCATGATGATGGCCTTCACGCTGTCGCTGGACGACTTTGTGATCAGCTACTTCACGCAGGGCAACGGCTTCCAGACGCTGCCGATCCGCATCTACAACATGACGAAAAAGACCGTCACGCCGAAGATGTACGCCCTCGCGACGCTGATCTTCTTTGCGATCCTGGCGCTGCTGGTGCTCACGAATCTTGTCGACGAGGACGACAGCCGCCGCATCCGCGAGGCGCGTCAGGCCAAGCGCAGTCAGAAGCAGGCGAAGAAGCCGCGCCGGACGCAGGACTCCAACGCGCGCGGCATGAAGATCGCCGCCGGACTCATGGGTGCCGTGAGCGTGCTCATCGCCGTGATCGCCATCGCGGGCAGCCACCCGCCCCCGCGCGTGCTGAACGTGTACAACTGGGGCGAATATATCTCCGACGGTGCGGACGACACGCTCGACACGATCCAGGCCTTTGAGGAATGGTACGAGGAAAACTACGGTCAGCCGCTGAAGGTCAACTATGACACCTATGCCTCGAACGAGGACATGTATGCCAAGCTCAAGAGCGGCGCCGTGAGCTATGACGTCGTGATCCCCTCGGACTACATGATCGACCGCATGATCCAGGAGGACATGCTCATCCCGCTGAATTTTGAGAACATCCCGAATTACGAGTACATCGACGAGAGCTTCCGCGGCCTGTACTATGACCCGGACGACCTCTACTCCGTGCCCTACACCTACGGCATCGTCGGCATCATCTATGACGCGAATCAGGTCGACCCCGCCGATGTCGGCACCTGGGATCTGATGTGGAACGAGAAATACGCGGGCAACATCCTGCAGTTCAACAACTCACGCGACGCCTTCGGCACCGCGATGTATCGCGCCGGGATCGATGTGAACACGTCGAACACCGCCGACTGGGACGCCGCGCTCGACGCGCTCGTGAAGCAGCACGGGCTTGTGAAGAGCTACGTCATGGACGAGATCTACAACATGATGGAGTCCGGTGAGGCCGCTGTCGCCGCCTACTACGCGGGCGACTACTTCATCATGCTCGACGCCGCCGCGGACAGCGTGGATCTGCAGTTCTACTATCCCGACCCGACGAACTACTTCGTCGACGCCATGTGCATCCCGAAGGGCTGCCAGGACCAGGAGCTGGCGGAGATCTTCATCAACTATATGCTCAGCGAGGAACCCGCCGTGGCGAACGCCGAGTACATCTATTACGCCTCCCCGAACCGCATCGTCTATGAGAACGCGGACTACATCGAGGAGCTGGGCGAGGACGCCATCGCGATCCTCTACCCCGAGATCGACGATTTCTCGGAGCTGTACAACCAATACGCCTACCGCTCGCTCCCGCAGGCGACCATGGATTACATGAACGAGCTTTGGGAAACACTTAAAATCAACTAAGAGCGTCAGGAGGTGCGCCCGTGGACATTCTGTATCAGGACAACGCGATCCTTGTCGCGGTGAAGCCCGCGGGCGTGCTGTCCACCGACGAGCCGGGCGGGATGCCGGAGCTGGTGCGCACGGCGCTGGGCGACACAAAAGCCTGCGTGCGCACGGTGCACCGACTGGATCGCGTGGTATCAGGCCTCATGGTGCTCGCGCGCACGCCGCAGGCGGCGTCGAAGCTCTCCGAGCAGATCCGCGCGCACGACTTCGGCAAGACGTATCTCGCCGTGGTGCATGGCACGCCGGAACCCTCCGCCGGGACGATGCGCGATCTGCTCGTGCGCGACCCCAATGAGCGCAAGACCTACGTCACGCAGAGGCCCGGCAAGGGCGTGCAGGAGGCGGCGCTCGACTATGAGACGCTCGCCGTGGCAGACGGGCTCTCGCTCGTGAAGATCTTTCTCCAGACCGGGCGCACGCACCAGATCCGCTGCCAGTTCTCCAGCCGCTCGCTCCCCCTCTGGGGCGACAAAAAATACAGCACGCTGCCGGACGATGGGCCGATCGCCCTGTGGTCGCACGCGCTGCATTTCGCCCACCCGGAGACCGGCGAGATCCTGTTTTTCGAGCAGGAGCCGCCCGCGATCGAGCCATGGCTGCAGTTTGAAAATTCGGGCACATGATCGCGAAAGTCCCAACCCCGTCAGAACATGTTCACCGGCGGGGTTGGGCTTTTTTGCGCCGAATTTCGCTTGCGCTTTGGGCGCGTTTCGTCTATGATGAAGAAAACGACTATGGAGGTGCGCCTATGCCAGATATCGAGCATGACCGTGCGATCGTCCGCGCGCTGGCGCAGCGGGCGTCGGCGTCCGGCGGGCGCGTTTACTATGTCGGCGGCTGTGTGCGCGACGCGCTCATGGGGCGCGTGAGCAAGGATCTCGACGTGGAGGTGCACGGCCTCTCCCCCGCCGCGCTGGAGGCGATCCTCGACACGCTCGGAGAGCGCATCGCGATCGGCGAGAGCTTCGGCATCTATGCGCTCAAGGGCTGCGGGGTGGACATCGCGATGCCGCGAAAGGAGCATCTGCGCGGGCAGGGACACCGGGACTTTGACGTGTTCGTCGACCCTGATCTCGGCACGCGGGAGGCGGCGCGGCGGCGGGACTTCACCGTGAACGCCATGATGCGCGATGTGCTCACGGGCGCGCTGATCGACCCCTTCCGCGGGCAGCGCGACTTAAAACGCGGCGTCCTGCGGCATGTGGACGACGAGACCTTCCCGGAGGACCCGCTGCGCGTACTGCGGGCGGCGCAGTTTGCCGCGCGCTTTGGCTTTCGCGTCGCGCCGGAGACGATGCGGCTGTGCTCCGGCATGGACCTGACCGCGCTCTCCAAGGAGCGCGTGATGGGAGAGCTGGAAAAGGCGCTGCTGCAGGCGGAGCATCCGTCCGTTTTCTTTTCCGTGCTGCGCGAGATGGAACAGCTGCGGCCGTGGTTTTCCGAGGTCGCGGACCTGATCGGCGTGCCGCAGAACCCGCGCTTTCACGCCGAGGGCGACGTCTGGAACCACACGCTGCTGGTGCTGGACGCGGCGGCGCAGTACCGTGACCGCGCCGAGCGCCCGCTGGGACTCATGCTCGCGGCACTGACACACGACCTCGGCAAGCCCGCGACGACGGAGTATGAGAGCGGCAAATTCCACGCCTACGGCCACGAGGACGTGGGCGCAGAGCTGGCGGCGCAGCTTTTGCGGCGGCTGACGAGCGAAACGGGGCTGATCGACTATGTCGTGAACCTCACGCGTCTGCACATGAAGCCGACGGTCATCGCAGCGCACGGCTCCGCTCTGAAGGCCTCGAACCGGATGTTCGACGACTGCGCCGACCCCGAGGCGCTCATCTGCCTCTCCATGGCGGACGGGCAGGGCACGCGCTCGCCGTGGCCTTACGTCTCCTGCGAGGAAAATCTGATGGCGCGGCTCGCCGTTTACCGCGAGACGATGGCACAGCCGCATGTCATGGGGCGCGATCTGATCGACGCGGGGCTGGAGCCGGGGCCGGACTTTTCAGACTTTCTCGCGCTGGCGCACAAGCTGCGCCTCGCCGGGATCCCGAAGGACGAGGCGCTCAAGCAGGTGCTCGCCGAGGCGCGCAAAAAGCGCAGAAAACAGTAAACCCAAATCGGCGTCCGAGATCTCGGACGCCGTTCTTCATCAAATCTTAAGCTTTCACTGGATTGTTCCTTAAGCTTTTTTGGCTACAATGGGACACAGAAAGGAGTGGAGCAGATGCACAACATTCTGATCTGCGACGACGAGCGCGACATCGTTTCCGCGCTGAAGATCTATCTTTCGAGCGGCGATTACCGCGTGTTCGAGGCATTTAACGGCGCGGACGCGCTGAAGATCCTCTCGCGCGAGGACATCCAGCTCGTGCTGCTGGACATCATGATGCCCGGTATGGACGGCATCGAGACGCTGACGCGCCTGCGTGAGGAGAGCAACGTGCCCGTGATCCTGCTGACCGCCAAAAGCGAGGACACCGACAAGGTCCTCGGTCTGAACGTCGGCGCGGACGACTACATCACAAAGCCCTTCAACCCCGTGGAGGTGCTCGCCCGCGTCAACAGCCAGCTGCGGCGATATCTGCGGCTCGGCGGCGGCACGGTGAACCCGCGCGTGCTGCGCGTCGGCGGCGTGGAGCTCGACGACGAGGCGAAGACCGTGACCGTCGACGGCGAGCACGCCGCCCTGACGCCGCGGGAATATGACATTCTGCGCTTTCTGATGCGCAGCCCCGGCAAGGTGTTCTCCCCGAAGGAGATCTACCGCGCGGTCTGGGACGAGATCCCGCTGAACGCCGACAACGCCGTCGCCGTGCACATCCGGCACATCCGGGAGAAGATCGAGATCGATCCCGGCGAGCCGCGCTATCTGCAGGTAGTCTGGGGCAAGGGCTACAAGATGGCACCGCAGAAGGGAGATGAAGAAGCATGAAAAGGCTGACAGGAAAGCTCTGGGCAAAGGCCGTGGCGGTCGTGCTGGCGGTGATCATGGCGCTGACCGTGCTCGGCTGCGTGTTCGGATTCTATGTATTCACGGAGAGCGACGCCTACCTCGACGACGGCGCGTCGATGCGGCGGGGCGTCGCCGACGCGCTCACCTACCGCTGGTGCGGCGAGGCGGAAAACTATTACAACGCCTATGCCGAGGCAAAGGAGACCGGCGCGGCGCTCGACACCGCATGGGTGAAGCGCTTTTCCGAGGAAAACTCCAACTTCTTCTTCACGATCACGGACGCGGACGGCAACATCCTGCTGCAAAACTATGAGGCGTCGTATCAGACGCACATCGAATCGCAGTTCTCCCGGTCCATGGAAGAACGAGATCTTGTGGAAGAGGATCTCACCTTCTCCTCCGCCGAAGAACGCGAGGCATATTGGACGAAGCTCGCCGAGCAATATGACATTTTCGAGAACGACATGTCGGAGGATCGGGAGGACGGCAGCACGATCTACCATCTGCACCTGGTCTACAGCGAAGACGCGCGTCTGCACATCGACGGCTATCTCCGCTCGGACCTCAAGGCGGACGACGGCATCCGGAAGCTCATGGACCTTGCCGACCGACTCATCGCGCTGCGCTACGGGATCTTCTGGATCGGCGGCGTCGCGCTGCTGGCGCTGATCGCGCTGGTCGTTTTCCTGCTCTGCGCCGCGGGACACCGGGAGACAGACGACAGGATCCACCTGAGCTGGTTTGACCGCATCCCGTTCGATCTGCTGCTGTGCGCAGGGCTGCTGGGCCTGTTCGCTCCGCTGTATTTTCTCGACTGGGGCTACGAGCTCTTCGCGGCGCTCGCGGTGATCCCGGTCGGGCTCTGGTGGCTGGCGCTGCTGCTGACCTTCGCCGTGCGCGCCAAGGCCGGGACGCTGTGGAAAAACAATCTCACCACCATGGCGCTGCGCCTCTGCTGGCGCTGCCTGAAGGGGCTCGGCGGCGCGGTGCGCGATCTGCTGCGCTCGATCCCGCTGTTTTGGCGGACGGGGCTTCTCTGGTGCGGCGGGTCACTTCTGGAGCTGCTTGCGATCTTCGCGTCCAATGCGGACGCCGCCGCGTTCGTCTGGTTTCTGGAAAAGCTGATCCTGACGCCGCTGCTGTTTTTCGCCGTGATCGCCATGCAGCGCCTGCAAAAGGGCGCAAAGCTGCTCGCGGACGGCGACCTGACGCAGACGGTCGACCTGAAGCACATATACGGTCCCTTCCGGCAGCACGGGGCGTATCTGAACAGCATCTCCGACGGGATGCAGACCGCCGTGGACGAGCGCGTGAAATCCGAACGGATGAAGGCGGAACTCATCACGAACGTCTCGCACGACATCAAGACGCCGCTGACGAGCATCGTCAACTACGTCGATCTGCTGAAAAAAGAGCCGCCCGCGAACGAGCGCGCCGCGGAATATCTGAACGTCCTTGACCGGCAGTCGCAGCGGCTGAAAAAGCTGACGGAGGATCTCGTCGAGGCGTCCAAGGCGAGCACCGGGAACATCGCCGTGCACGCGGAGCGAACAGATCTGAACGTCCTGCTGGGGCAGGCGGCGGGCGAATTTGCCGACCGCTTCGAGCAGCGCAGACTCACCACCGTGCGCATGCTCGCGCCCGAACAGCCCTGCGTGATGGCCGACGGGCAGCTGCTGTGGCGTGTGTTCTCCAATCTCCTGTCCAACATCCACAAATACGCCATGGAGGGCACGCGCGTATATCTCTCCACCGCCGTGCGCGGCGGCAGCGCCGAGGTGACCTTCCGCAACATCTCGGGCGCGGCGCTGAACATAACGGCGGACGAGCTGACCGAGCGCTTCGTGCGCGGCGACCGCGCCCGCTCCGGCGAGGGCAGCGGGCTGGGCCTCTCGATCGCGAAAAGTCTCACCGAGCTGATGGGCGGCGCCTTCACCGTCAGCGTGGACGGCGACCTGTTCAAGGTCACGCTCGCGTTCCCCGCTCTCTGACCATGATAAAGCAGAAAAAACCGCTGAAAATCAGCGGTTTTTTCTGCTTGCTTTTGAGGAAGCTTTACCAGCTCAGCTCCTTGCGGTTGTCGCCGTTCGGGCTCGCGACGATGACCTTTTCGGGCGTGACGGCGATGGCGCACTTGCAGGGCAGCGCACCCTTGAAGGTGTCCTCCGCCAGCTTCACGAAGGCTTCGTACACAGGGCCCTCGGTGACGAACTCGGCTGTGCCCTTCACCTGATAGGACTCAGCGGCAGCGCTCGCGGCGGCGATGGCGATCTTGCCGTTTTTCTGGATGTTCTGGATCGTGGTGTCGAGCAGGACGGCGGCGATGTAGAATTTGCCGTCGTCGCCGACAGTCTTGAAGCCGACCGGAACGACATTCGGCTCTTCATTGAACGTGGCGATATACCACACGTTTTCCTCAAATACCTTCTTGACATTGTCCAGCATGATAAGGGCTCCTTTCAATAACTCTGTTTTTTGTATTTACAGCGCTTTTTGAATCTGTTATCATATTAGCGTGGAAACGATTTCATGTCAATTACGCACAATTTATTGAGTAAGTAAGCAAAAGCGGAGCGGAAAGGAGCTGGATATGGCACAGACCGCACTTTGTCCCTGTACGGACGCCTGCGTGCTGCGCGCGGTTATGGACACGATCGGTGGAAAATGGAAGCTGCCGATCCTTTGCTCCATCTCCGCGGACGGACCGACGCGCTATAACGACCTACTGCGCAAGATGCGCGGCATCTCGAACACGATGCTCGCCAAGTCTCTGCGTGAGCTGGAGGAGGACGGGCTTGTGGAGCGAAAGGAATATCTGGAGGTGCCCGTGCGCGTGGAATACAGCGTCACGGAGCGCACCCGTCGGCTCCAGCCCGTACTGCGGCAGCTGATCGATTGGCAGCTCGACACGGGCGATCCGGCATCACAGAAAGGGAGCGTGGAAGCATGAAGCTTGCAATGGTACAGATGGAGAACGCCGGGAGCATGACGGCGAATCTGGAAAAGAGCGTGCGCGCGATCGCGGAGGCGGCGCACAACGGTGCGGAGCTGGTGCTCTTCCCCGAGGTACAGCTGACGGAGTTCTTCCCCCAGTACCCGGGGCTGGACGTGGCGCACTACGCGCTCACCGCCGAGAGCGGCGAAATCGCGGCGCTGTGCGCGGCCTGCCGGGAGAACGGCGTCATGGCGGCGCCGAACGTCTATCTGCTGGAGAACGGCAGACGCTATGACGCGACGCTGCTGATCGGCGCGGACGGGGCGATCCTCGGCGCGCAGAAGATGGTCCACATCGCGCAGGCGGAGCAGTTTTACGAGCAGGACTATTACACGCCCGCGGACGACGGCTTCCGCGTGTTCGACACGCCGCTCGGGCGCATCGGCATCGTGGTCTGCTTCGACCGGCACTACCCCGAGAGCATCCGCACCGAGGCGCTGATGGGCGCGGAGCTGATCCTCGTCCCGACCGTGAATGTAAAAAGCGAGCCGCTGGAGATGTTTGCCTGGGAGATCCGCGTGCAGGCGTTCCACAGCTCGGTCGCCGTCGCGATGTGCAACCGCGTCGGGCGCGAGGGCGCGATGGACTTCGCCGGGGAATCGCTCGCCGTGGACGCGAACGGCGAGCTGATCATCATGGCGGACGACCGCGAGCAGATCGTCTATGCCGACATCGATCTCACGGAATCGCAGCGCGTCCGCGCCAGACGCCCCTACACCACGCTGCGCCGCACAGAGCTGTATATCTGAAGGAGGTAACTGAACATGACCGAAGTGGAAGCCGTATTTGCGCGCCATTCCGTGCGCACCTATCAGGACCGCCCGATCGAACCGGGCACCGTACACCTGCTGCAAGAGAAGATCGAAGCGCTGAATGCGGCGGGCGATCTGCACCTGCAGTTCATCCCCGACGCGGGCAAGGCGTTCACCCGCCTGCTGAACCGGGCAATGGGGCTTGGCAGCGCGCCGAGTCTGATCGCCTGCGTCGGTCCTGACGACGAGACGCTCGGCCAGCGCATCGGCTATTACGGCGAGCAGCTGGTGCTCTATGCGCAGACGCTCGGGCTGAACACCTGCTGGGCGGCTACGTTCCAGGAAAAGGGCGTGCAGGCCGAGGTCTCCCCCGCGGAGCGCCTCCCCATCGTGATCGCCATCGGCTATGGCGCGAATCCCGGCAGGACGCGCAAGTCCAAGACCGCGGACGAGGTCACCGTTCTCGAGGGGGAGCGCCCGGCGTGGTTCGCGCGCGGCGCAGAGCTCGCGCTGCTCGCCCCGACCGCCATCAACCAGCAGAAATTCCGCTTCACGCTTAAGCCCGACGGCACCGTGATCCCCGAGGATCTGCACGGCATCCACAGCGACATCGATCTCGGCATCGTGCGCCATCACTTCGAGCTGGGCGCCCGCGACGCGGGGCACGAGATCACCCTTGCCCCATAAACGATACCGCCGGACAGAGCTGTCCGGCGGCTTTTTCGCGCTTTTCAAACGATGAGATCTGTGGTAAAATATCAGATAACCTCTATCCGAAAAGGACTGTACGATCTATGAAACGATCCTTCAAGCAGATATTGGCGCTGGCCTGCTGTGTGGCGATGGCGCTCTCGCTCGGCGCATGCAGCAGCGAGGGCAAAAGTCAGACGCAGCGCGTGAGCACGCTCGGCACGCTCGCAGACGTCACGGCCTACGGCAAGCACGCCTCCGAGGCCATCCGCGAGGCGGAGGCCGCCATGACGAGCGTGGACGCGATGGTCAACTCCTTCGACGAGAACAGCCGCATCTACGCCGTGAACCACTCCGGCGGCAAGGCCGTCGTCGTGACGGCGCAGGTCGCCTCGATGATCGAGACCGCCCGCACGGTGTCGAAGCAGTCCGGCGGCGCGCTTGATCTCACGGTCTATCCGCTGATGGACGCGTGGGGCTTTCTCTCCGGGAACTACACCGTGCCCGATGAGGACACGATCGCCGAGCTGCTGACCCATGTCAATATGGATTATGTAAACCTCTCCGCTGATCAGGAGAGCGGGGATTTCATGCTGCAGCTGCCGGAGGGCACGCAGCTCACGCTCGACTGCGTGGCGCGCGGCGCGGCGACGAACGCGGCGATCAGCGCGATGCGCGCCAAGGGCGTGAAGAGTGCGGTGGTCTCCATGGGCGGCAATGTGCAGACGCTGGGCGTGAAGCCCGACGGCAGCAAGTGGAACATCGCGATCATGGACCCCAACGACCACAACGCCTACATCGGCTATCTCACGCTCGGCGAGACCGCCGTCGTGACCTCGATGCCCTCGGATCTGAGCTTTACACAGCGCGGCGCGCTGTATCACCACATCATCAACCCCGCGACCGGCATGCCGGCGAGCACGGCGGTCCGCAGCGTCACGATCGTCTGCGGCGATGCGCAGATGGCGGATTGTCTGTCCACGGCGATGTTCGTGCTCGGCGAGCGCGCGGCGCTGCAATACTGGCGCGACTACGGCGGCTTTGAGATGCTGATGATCACGCAGGACGGACGCATCGTCTGCACGACGGGCCTGTACGGCACGTTCACGCAGAGCGGCGGCGACTATAAGGTGAGCTACGTCAAATGAGCAGTTACGATTCTCTCTCTCCCGTCTCGGTGCTGCGGGGCGTCGGACCGAAAAAGGTCGAGGCGTTCGAAAAGCTCGGCGTGCACACGCTGGGCGAGCTCGTCTCGCTCTTCCCGCGGCGGTATGAGGACCGCACGCACTTCACACCCATCCTGGCGGCGCAGCCGGATCAGCCGGTTTGCATCCGCGCTATGGTCGCGCAGGAGCCGCGTCTGAACCGCATCCGCCGCGGCATGGAGATCATCAAGCTCCGCGCCGTGGACGACACCGGCGCGATGGACGTGAGCTACTTCAACCAGCCCTATCGCAAGAACTCCCTGCATAAGGGCGAGACCTATATTTTTTTCGGCAAGGTCACGGTGAACGGACGCTTTCGCCAGATGACGAATCCCGTCACGGAGCAGGCGGCCCGGTCCGGCTCGCCCGACAGCGTGACGGGACGCATCATGCCCGTCTACCCGCTCGCGGCTGGTCTGACGCAGCGCAATGTGCTCGACTGCATGAAAACGGCGCTTGACGTCTGTCTGCCGACGCTGCCAGACGTGCTGCCCGACGACGTGGTGCAGCAATACGGTCTGGCGCGCGCGGCGTTTGCATACGAAAACATCCACCTTCCCGCCGACCTCGGCAAGCTGGAGCTGGCGCGGCGGCGGCTGATCTTCGAGGAGCTGTTCGTGCTCGCGTGCGCGATGCGCCGGATCCGCGCCGACCGCGGCGCGCAGGCGGGGCAGCGCTTTGCGCGCTACGACTGCGAGGAATTTTACCGCACGCTCCCCTTCTCGCCCACGAACGCACAGCGGCGCGCCGTGGAGGCGGCGGTGGACGATCTCTGCTCGGGCGCGGCGATGAACCGGCTGGTACAGGGCGACGTCGGCTCGGGCAAGACGCTCGTGGCGGCGGCGTGCATCTGGTATGCGCACAAGAACGGCTGCCAGAGCGCCTTCATGGCGCCGACGGAGATCCTGGCGGAGCAGCATGAGGCGACGCTGAAGGGCTTTCTTGAGCCGCTGCATATCTGCGTCGCGCGGCTGACGGGCTCCATGACCGCAAAGCAGAAGCGCGGCGTCTATGAGGCGCTCGCCGACGGGCGCATCGACGTCGTGGTCGGCACGCACGCGCTCATTCAGGACGCGGTGCAGTTTCAAAAGCTCGCACTCGTCGTCACGGACGAGCAGCACCGCTTCGGCGTGCAGCAGCGCGCGGCGCTCGGCGGCAAGGGCGAGCAGGTGCACACGCTCGTCATGAGCGCGACGCCGATCCCCCGTACGCTGGCGCTGATGATCTATGGCGACCTCGACGTGTCGGTCATCGACGAGCTGCCGCCCGGGCGGCACCCGATCGAGACCTACGTCGTGGACGAGCGCTATCGCGAACGGCTCACGGCCTTTATCGAAAAGCTCATCTCCGAGGGGCGGCAGGCCTTCGTCGTCTGCCCGATGGTGGAGGAAAGCGACGAGCTGCCCGAGGGCATCAAGTCCGCCGAGGAGCACGCCCGCACGCTGCAGGCGCTGCTGCCGAACCGGCACGTGGCCTGCATCCACGGGCGCATGAAGGCAAAGGACAAGGAGGCCGTGATGGCGGCGTTCGTCCGCGGTGAGACGGACGTGCTCGTCGCGACGACCGTCATTGAGGTCGGCGTGGATGTGCCGAACGCGGCGCTGATGATCGTGGAAAACGCCGAGCGCTTCGGCCTCTCGCAGTTGCACCAGCTCCGCGGCCGCATCGGGCGCGGCAGGTTCCAGAGCTACTGCATCCTCGTGTCGGACTCCACGACGGACGAGGCCAAGGCGCGGCTGAAGGTCATGAAGGAGACCTCCGACGGCTTCAAGATCGCGGAGGCGGACTTAAAGCAGCGCGGCCCCGGCGATTTCTTCGGCAGCCGGCAGCACGGCTTGCCGGAGATGCACATCGCGGATCTCGGCGCGGACATGACGGTGCTGGAGGACGCAAGGGACGCCGCCGAGGCGCTCTTAAAGCGGGACCCCACGCTCTCACGCCCGGAGCACGCGGCGCTCAAGGCCAAGTGTGACCGGCTGTTCGAGGTCAACGCCGGGAGACTGAATTGAAAAACTGTGGCTGATGCGCCTTCGCTGCATCAGCCACAGTTTTTATTATTTTGCGAAATACGCTCTTGTCGCCTCCGCGTCGCGGAGGATCTGCGCCTTCAGGGCGTCGACGCCGTCGAAGCGCTGCTCCGGGCGGAGGAAGGCGTGGAATTCCACGCGCACCTGATGGTCATACAGATTGCCGGAGTAGTCGAGGATGAAGCTCTCAACGCTCACGCGGTTCTCACCGCTGACCGTCGGGCGAACGCCGACGTTCGTGACGGCGATGTGCTCGCTGCCGTCTTCGAGAAACACCTTGGCGGCATAGACGCCGAAGCGCGGGACGATCACGCCGTCGGGAAAGCGCATGTTGATCGTGGGCGTGCCCATCTTCGTGCCGAGCCGGTAGCCATAGTGCACCGTGTCGACCAGCGTGTGCGGGTGACCGAGATAGCGGTTTGCCTCGGCGATCTCCCCCGCCGCGATCAGGTCGCGGATATAGGTGGAGCTCACGACGCGCCCGTCGAGCGTGACGGCGGGGATGATGTCGCAGCCGAGCCCGTGCGCCGTGCAATAGTCCTTCAGACGCTCCGCCGTGCCCTCGCCCTTCCAGCCAAAGCGGAAGTCATGCCCGACGACGACCCACGCCGCGTCCATCTCATGGATGAGCGTCTGCACAAACTCCTGCCAGGGCATGCGCATGACGGTCTCGTTGAAGTGGATGAAGATCACGCTCTCGATGCCGAACAGGCGGCGGATGAGATCCGCGCGACCGGCGGCGCTGTTGATGAGCGGCACCTCCTTGCCGAACACGAGCGTGTCCGGGTGCGTATCAAAGCTCAGCGCCGAGGGCGTGGCGCCGATATCCGCGGCGCGCTCCCTTGTGCGGCGCAGCAACGCCGCGTGTCCGATATGGATGCCGTCGAAAAAGCCGAGGGCGATCACACGTTTTGTTTCCATGATCTGATGTTCCTTCAAAAGAATCGTTTGATTGCGGTGGCGGTCCCGTCCTCCACCGTGCCGAGCATGAGGAAGTCCCCCGCCGCGCCGTAAAAGCGCGCCGTGCCCTCGGGCGCGCCGCACGGGAAAGCGCTGCCGCTGCGGCAGAGCCGCTCCTGCGTTTCGGTGAGCGTCACGGCGGGCAGCGCGCGAAAGACGCTGTCGAGCGGCAGCAAAAGCCGCTCCGCCTCGGCGCGCGAAAGCGATGAGAGCCGCTCCATCGTGTGCGCCTCGCGGACGCGGTAATCTCCCACGGCGATGCGCCGGAGCGCCGCCATCGTGCCGCCGCAGCCGAGCGCGGCGCCAATGTCATGACAGAGCGTGCGGATATAAGTGCCCTTGGAGCACGTCACATCCAGCAGCCAGTCGCCGTCGACGCTGCCGATCAGCTCCAGCCGACGGATCGTGATCGGGCGGGCGGCGCGCTCGACCTCCCCGCCGCGGCGGGCCACCTCATACAGGCGTTTGCCGTCCACCTTGATGGCGGAATACATCGGCGGCGTCTGCAAAATGTCGCCGCGAAAGGCATCGAGCGCGGCTTCCAGCTCCGCGCGCGTGATCTGCTGCTCCGCTTCGGACAGTACACGCCCGGTGACGTCCTGCGTATCGGTCGTGACGCCAAGGCGCAGGCGGGCGATATAGCGCTTTTCCCGCGCCTCGGCAAAGCTGACGGCCTTGGTCGCCCGACCGAGGAACACGACGAGCAGCCCCGTCGCCATGGGGTCGAGCGTGCCGGAGTGTCCGATCCGCCGCTCTCCGAAGACGCCGCGCAGCTTCGCCACGACGTCGTGGCTCGTCCAGTCGGACGGCTTATCGACCAGTAAAATGCCGTTCATGCCGGCCACTCCGCGTCGATAGCCTCCACAAGCCGCGCCACGGCGGTCTCGGGATCGCAGTCGAGCGTGCAGCCCGCCGCCATCTTATGTCCGCCGCCGCCGAAATGCGCGCAGACGGCGCAGGAATCCACCTCGGGCGTGGAGCGGACGGAGATCTTGCTCTCGCCGCTCTCGAGCTCGCGCACGAGCACGGACACGACGCTGGTCTCGATCCTGCCGGGCAGACCCGCCAGATCCTCGCAGTCGTTTTCCTCCGCGCCGCAGTCGGCGAGAAGCTGTTTCGTCACAACGGCGATCGTGATCTTCCCGTCGCGGTAAAAGCGCATGCCGGAGAAGATCGCGCCCTCGAGCAGCACACGCGCCCGGCTGACCTTGCGGAAAAAGTCGTGCACGACCTTGTGGTGCTCCGCGCCGCACGCGATCAGGTGCGCCGCACTGCGGAAGGTGTCGGCGTTCGTGTTCATATACTGGAAGCAGCCGCAGTCGGTCGTGAGCGCGATATACAGCAGCGTCGCCTCCTCAGGCGTGATGCTGCCGGTCATCGTCTCAATGAGCTCGGCGACGATCTCGCCGCAGGACGAGCGCGCGCCGTTCAAGAGCGTGAGCGGCGCATAGAGGCTGTTCGACGGGTGGTGGTCGACGCAGAACTCCGGCGCGCCGTCATACCCCTCCGGGAAGAGCCCCGGCGTCGCGATGTCGACGGCGACGGTGCAGCGCGGCTGAAAGTCCTCCGGCGCCTCATACGCACCGACATACGCCTTCACGCGCGGCACGGTCTGGGGGTTCGGATAGAGATACGCCGTCTTGCCCATGCGTCGGAGCGCGCTGCAGAGCGCCGCGCCCGAGCCGAGCGTGTCCCCGTCCGGGCGGCGGTGCGAGAGGATGAGAAAACCATCCCGCTCCAAAAGCGTCTCGGCAAAGGTGCGGGTGTTCATGCTTCGTCCTCCGCGCTGCCGGTATCGAGCTGATCGATGAGACCGGAGATATACGCGCCCTGCTCGATGGAGTGGTCGATCTCAAAGACCAGCTCCGGCGTATAGCGCAGGTTCAGGCTCGAGCCCAACTCGCGCCGCAGCCAGCCGGAGGCGGACTTGAGCCCGCGCTTGAACTCCTTTTCGCTCTCCATGCCCAGCACGGACAGCCAGACCTTGGCATAGCGCAGGTCGCCCGTGGTCTCCACGCGCGTGACGCTGATCATGCCCTGCTGCACGCGGGGATCCTTCACCTGACCCAGAAGCCGAGACAGGCAGAAGCGGATATCATCATTCGTTCTGGCAAGTTTGTTATTCGCCATAATGCATTCCTTCCTATCGGAAAACGCCGCCTCCTCATCGGGAGGCGGCGTTTGGGTTGTTTTTACTGCTTGATCTGCTCCATGACGAAGACTTCGATGACGTCGCCTTCCTTGATGTCGTTGAACTTCTCGACCTGCAGGCCGCATTCGTAGCCCGAGGCGACCTCCTTGACGTCGTCCTTGAAGCGGCGCAGCGAGGCCAGATCGCCCTCGTACACGACGACGTTGTCGCGCAGGACGCGGACCTTGCTGTTGCGGACGATCTTGCCGTCCTGCACATAGCCGCCGCAGACGGTGCCGACCTTGGAGACCTTGAAGGTCTGGCGGATCTCGACGTGACCGATGATCTTCTCTTCGAACTTCGGGGCCAGCATGCCCTTCATGGCAGCCTCGATCTCGTTGATGCAGTCATAGATGACGCGGTACATGCGCATCTCGACGCCCGCGCGGGTGGCGTGGTCGCGGGCGGCGTTGTCCGGGCGGACGTTGAAGCCCACGATCAGCGCGCCGGAGGTGGAGGCGAGCATGACGTCGCTCTCGTTGATGGCGCCGACGCCGGAGTGGATCACGCGCACGCGTACCTCGTCGTTGGAGAGCTTTTCGAGACTGGACTTGACAGCCTCGGCGCTGCCCTGCACGTCGGCCTTGACGATGATGTTGAAGTCCTTCATCTCGCCCTGCTGGATGCGGGCGAAGAGATCGTCCAGAGAGACCTTCTTGTTGCCGGCGTTCGCGGCGTCCTTCTTCTGCTGCTTGCGCTCGGCGACGAGCTCGCGCGCCATGCGCTCATCATCGACGGCGTTGAACACATCGCCCGCGCTCGGGACCTCGGACATGCCGGAGATCTCGACCGGGATGGAGGGGCCGGCCTCGTTGATGCGCTTGCCCTTGTCGCTGATCATGGTGCGGGCGCGGCCGACGCTGGTGCCGGCGATGATGACGTCGCCCTGGTGGAGCGTGCCGTTCTGCACGAGCACGGTCATGACGGGACCGCGGCCCTTGTCCAGACGCGCCTCGATGACGGTGCCCTTCGCGGCGCGGTTGGGGTTGGCCTTGAGCTCCTGCACCTCGGCGAGCAGGACGAGGTTTTCCAGCAGATTATCGATGCCCTCGCCGGTCTTCGCGGAGATCGGGCAGACGATGGTCTCGCCGCCCCACTCCTCGGGGACGAGCTCATACTCGGTAAGCTGCTGCTTGATGCGCTCGGGGTTCGCGCCGTGGACGTCCATCTTGTTGATCGCCACGACGAGCGGGATGCCCGCCGCCTTGGCGTGGTTGATCGACTCGATGGTCTGCGGCATGATGCCGTCGTCCGCCGCGACCACGAGGATCGCGATATCCGTGACCATCGCGCCGCGGGCACGCATGGAGGTGAACGCCTCGTGACCCGGGGTGTCGAGGAAGGTGACGGGCTTATCGCCCACCATGACGCGGTAAGCGCCGATGTGCTGCGTGATGCCGCCCGCCTCGCCGGAGACGACATTGGAGCGGCGGATATAGTCCAGCAGGCTGGTCTTGCCGTGGTCGACGTGACCCATGACGACGACGACCGGCGCGCGGGAGACGAGATCCTCCTCGCGGTCCTCATGATCGTCGATCAGTCGCTCCTCGACCGTGACGATGACCTCGTGCTCGACCTTGCAGCCGAGCTCCATCGCGACGAGCGCGGCGGTGTCATAGTCGATCACATCCGACAGCGACGCCATGACGCCCATCTTCACCAGACGGCGCACGACCTCGGCGCCGGTCTTCTTCATGCGCGAGGCCAGCTCGCCGACGGAGATCTCATCCGGGATCTGCACCTTGAGCTGCTGCTTGCGCGCGATCTCGAGCTGGAGGCGCTGCATCTTCTCGCGCTCCTCCTGCTTGCGCTTGTTGGAGGCCGCCTGCTGCGCGTTCTGACGGCGCTGGCGGTCGCGGTTCTGGATCTTCTGCTTGCCGTTGCCGCCCTTCTTCTGCAGGTTCTTGGCGCGCTGATCATCCGCCAGATCGTCCAGATGCTGGTCATACTTGGAGAGGTTCGTGGTCGCGCCGCGCGTATCGACCACGCGCTTTTCGGCGACCTTGCGCGGCACATGGGGCTTTTGCTCCTTCTCCTTCTTCGGCTGCGGCGCGGCGGCCTGCGCGCTCGCGGCGGGGGCGTTCCCCTTGCCGGCGGCGGGCGCGGCGTTCTGCGCGGTCTCCTTCGGCTTCTCGGGCTTGGGCGGCACCTTGAAGACCTCCTCGAGACTTTCGATCTGGTTATGCTGCGTCAGATAGTCGAAGATCACATTCAGCTCCGGATCCTCCAGCACCTGCATGTGGTTCTTGGGCGTGGTGGCATAGTCCGTCAGGATCTGGGTGATCTCCTTGGAGGTCTTGCCGAAATCCTTGCCCACCTCGTGCACTCTGTATTTGATCATTCCGCTCATTCAATCGTCCTCCTCTTGCCAATTCTCGCACCTGCACGTCCGGACGGTCTCCGGCTTGTGCGCTGCTGCGCCCTGAGCGCATCCGCGAGGGTGCGACCGCTCGCTGTATCCCCGTCCGGAAGGGCAGCGACAAACGCCGCGGCGAAGCCGGGATCGGTCACCGCCAGCATGGAGCAGCCGGCCTTTCCGACGAGGTCTGATATCGTTTCTTTGCTGTATGGAAGCCGCACGACCGGCACGCTGCGCGCGTGGGCGAAGGTCTCCGCCCGCTTGCGGGCATTGTCCGAGGCGTCCGCCGCGAGACAGATCAGCACCGCTCGGCCGCTTTTGGCGGCGGCGCCGGTATCGGTCTCGCCGATCGCGGCGGCGTTGGCCTTGCGCATCAGGCCGAGATACCCAAGCGCTTTATCCATCCGCGCCCGCCTCCATCTGCTGCTGCAGCGCCTCATATACCTCCGCCGGGATCGCGGCGCTGAAGGCGCGCTCCAGCGCACGGCTCTTCACGGCCTTTTTCAGACAGGCGGGGTCCGGGCAGACATACGCGCCGCGTCCGGGCGCCTTGCCCTTGAAATCCAGCGTGATCGCGCTGCCGTCGGGGGCGCGCACCACGCGGATCAGCGTGTTCTTCGGCTTCATTTCGCGGCAGCCGAGGCATTGCCGCATCGGGATCTTTTTCGGCATAACTCAACTGCCACCTTCCTCCAAACGGACTCGCTCCAGTCCACAGCCGCGCTGATGCGCGACGGCTTCCTATCCGCTCCTCCGTTTCTCGTCTCACGAAAAAGACAAGGTGTCTTTTTCGTGGTTTGGTTATTATGCCTCGCTCTCGGGCTTGATGTCGATCTTATAGCCCGTGAGCTTCGCGGCGAGGCGGGCGTTCTGTCCCTCCTTGCCGATGGCGAGCGAGAGTTGGCCGTCGGGCACGATGACGCGGCAGCTTCTGCCCTCCTCGAGGAGCGTGACCGACACGACCTCGGACGGGGCAAGCGCCGCGGCGATGAATTCCTCGGGCGTCTCGCTGTATTTCACGATGTCGATCTTCTCGCCGCCGAGGGCATCGACGATGCTCGCGACGCGGCCGCCCTTCGGACCGACGCAGGCGCCGATGGGATCGACCGCCGGATCCTCGGACCAGACCGCCATTTTGGTGCGGCTGCCGGCCTCGCGGGCGATGGACTTGATCTCGACGTCGCCGTCGAAAATCTCGGGCACCTCCAGCTCGAACAGGCGCTTGACCAGACCCGGATGGGTGCGGCTGATGAGCACCTGCGGGCCGCGCGTGGAGCGGCGGACCTCAACGACATAGACCTTGATGCGGTCGCCCTCGCGCAGCACCTCGCCGCGGATGCACTCCTGCGGGGAGAGCATGGCGTCGGTGTAGTCGGCGTTGGAGCTGATCTTGATATAGATATTGCCGGTGCGGGGGTCAATCTTGTTGACGACGCCCGTGAGCACCTCGTGCTCCTTGGAGTTGAACTCCTCATAGATCATGCCGCGCTCGGCCTCGCGGATGCCCTGGATGATGACCTGCTTGGCAGCCTGCGCCGCGATGCGGCCGAACTTCTTGGTTTCGACCGGGATGTTCACGACGTCGCCGACCTTCGCGCGCTTGGTGATCTTGCGCGCGGCCTCGAGCGTCATCTCGTAATTCGGATCCTCGACCTCCTCGACGACGGTCTTCTGCACGACCATCTCGATCTTGCGCTTGGCCTCGTCCATGATGACCTCGATGTTGTCGCCGCTCTCCGGCGCGTCCTTGCGGTAGGCGGTCAGCATGGCCTGCTGGATCTTGCCGTACATGTACTCGCGGGGAATGCCCTTTTCGCGCTCGATATCGGCGATGGCTTCAAAGAATTCTGCATTCATGATCGTTTGCTTCCTCTCTAACTATTAAAAGGTGACGTGCAGGCGGACCTGCGCAACGGTGGATTTCGGGAACGTCAGATCAGCGCCGCCCACGGTGACGAACACATCGCCGTCGGCATAGCCCTTGAGCGCGCCGACAAAGGTCTTGCGCCCGTCGCGGGGCTGATAGAGCTTGACCTCCACGTCGTGTCCGATGAAACGCGCAAAATCGCCGGGGCGCTTCAACACGCGCTCGGCGCCCGCGCTGGACACCTCGAACACATAGCTCTCGGGGATGGGGTCGGCCTCGTCCAGGATGGGATCCAGCGCGCGACTGAAGTCCTCACAGTCCTGAATGGAGACGCCGCCCTCCTTATCGATATAGACACGCAGGAACCGCGTGCCGGCCTCCTTGACGAATTCCACGTCCCAAATCTCACAGCCGAGCTGTTCGGCGACCGGCTGCGCCAACGCCGTAACGGCGTCTGTGATCTTGCTCATTTCATCGTCTCCAAAAATTGGTTTTTAAAAATTCACACGAAAAAGACTGGGCGACCGCCCAGCCTGACTAACCTCTACTTACTTACCTTGCGTATTATACCACGGTCGAGCCGCTATTGCAAGCCTTTTTTATCACAAATGGCACAGAAATGTAAGGCTTGGAAGCGATAACGCCCCGGCACGGCTTTCGCCGCGCCGGGGCTCAGATCTGTCTGTTATTTCATGTCCCGATACAGGAACGTCACGATCTGTGCACGTGTGCACGGGTTGTCCGGACTGAACGTGCTCGCGCTCGTGCCCTGCGTGATGTTCTTCGACACCGCCCAGAGGACCGCGCTGTAATAATAGTGTCCCGAGGCGACGTCCGCAAACGGATTTGCGCCCGCGACGCTTGGCTGTTCCTCCGCTCTCCAGAGGAACGTCACAACATGCGCGCGCGTGCAGGGGTCGTTGGGCGAGAAGGTCGTGTCGCTCGTGCCGACCGTAATGCCCTTCTCGACCGCCCAGAGGACCGCCTTGTAGAAATAATCCGAGGTCTGGACGTCGGTGAACTTGTTCACCGCGCTCGTCGGCTCCGGCTCGCCCATGGCGCGCCACAGGAACGTGACGACCTGTCCGCGCGTGCAGGTGGCATTCGGCGAGAACGTCGTCCTGCTCGTGCCGTTCGTGATTTGCGGCGTGTGGTTCACCGCCCAGAGGACGGGGTCATAGAAGTATTCACCGCTTGCCACATCCGCGAATGGGTTCCCTGGCGTGGGCGGCGTCGGCGGATCATCCGGCTTCGGCTCCAGTTTCGGGATCGCCTCGGTCCGCGTCTCGCCGCAGACGGTGCAGGTGAAGATCTTTATACCCTCTGCAGACACGGTCGGTTGCTGTGTCACCTTACCGGAATCCCAGATATGATCTGTTGCATGTATGACTGTATCGCCATAACTGCTTCCACAAACATCACAGATGTGCATCGTATACCCCTCCTGCTTACAGGATGGAGAAATAATCTGGGTAATCGAATAGTGGTGATCCGTAATCGGGATCGGTTCCGTTCTTGTTTCACCGCAAGTCGCACAAGTATACTGTCTCGCGCCCTCCTCAGCACAAGTAGCTGCTTTCGTTATCTTTCCGGTGTCCCACTTATGACCTGTTGCAGGAATTAGTTCATATTTTACTTCGCCGCAGACACTACACTTTAGTCTTGCAATACCCGCTTCTCTGCAACTTTCTTTTTTGATGACAGTATCGGGATCAAATGTATGATCTGTTGAATTATAGTGCATGATTGAAGAATCCAGCGCTTCATTCACTCCGTAGTTATTTACCTTCTTCCAATCAGCTTCACTACCTTTATAGAACACATATATCAAACTATCAGCATGTCGAAAAGCCGCTCGACCAATGTTCTGGATCTCGCTAGAAAAAACAAGCTCTGTGATACCTGAGTGCCCGCTAAAAGCATATTCTCCAATATAAACAACTCCTGCAGGAATTTCGTACTTTCCTTGCAGCCCCGTCGGATAGAAAAGGAGACCCTTTTTATCTTTTGTATAGACCACTCCATCTACCGAGCAATAGCGTCTATTATCAGGCGAAACATTCACTTCTGTTAGATTACTGCATCCGCTGAACGCACTATCGCCAGTTATCGGCATGAAAGTAATATATGTAAGTGTACTTGGTAAACTTAAACTTTTCAAGCTGCTGCATCCAAAAAAGACTTCTTGATTGATAGACTGAACTCCTTCAGGGATAACGAGATTAGTCAAACTGCTGCAATTTCTGAATGCTTGATTTGCTATTTCTACTATACTGCCGGGAATCAGAACATCTGTCAACTTTGAACATCCATCCAAAGCCTTGTCATCAATATATTCCACACCATCTGGAATTTTAAAAACACCCGCTTTTGTCGCTGGGCACTTTACTAATACGCCCTTCTTATTTGTGTCAATCGTTCTGTAAAGAACTCCATTCTCTGAATAATAAAATGGGTTTGCGCTTGCAACTGTTATGGTTTCTAATTTGCTGCAGTCAAAGAACGGACTAAACCCAATCGATGTTACACTATCCGGAATAGTGACAGAAACTAGGTTGTAGCATCGATCAAATGCGCGACTATCTATCTTCGTAACAGTATATCCAAGGATAGCTGACGGGATATTTGCGCTCCTCACAGATTGGTCACAATTCGTTATTGTTCCATTTGTCTTATCGAAATATATGTTGCCCCCTTCAACAGAATATAAAATAATGTTGTTGTCCCATTTTGCAACGAGTGTCATGCCAGACACAACCTCTGTATCAGGAGATACACGTTCATTCCCATCGTACCATCCTATAAAAGAATATCCCGTCCGTGTCGCCTCCGGAAGTGATCCAAGTGCAGAACCATACGACCGCGTGATGCTTCCGGTACTGCATTTCCCACCGTTTGCATCAAAAGAGACTGTGTATGACAATGGCGTCCATTGTGCATAGATCGTCCTATTCTCCGTTATCACCTTTTGCTCAGACACTCCAAATCCGCCGCTCGGCTCTTCCGCCCAACGCTCAAATTTGTAGCCGGTTCTTGTCGGCGTAGGAAGACTCCCAATCGTGCTCCCGCTTGCAACCGATTTTGTTGAAGGGCTCACGCTTCCTCCATTTGCATCAAATGTAACCGTATAATTGACGACCTTTCCAACAACCTGAAAAGTCTTATTGACAAATTCCTTTGACGCTCCAGCAGAATTTTTTGCTGAGACAACATATCGATATGTTCCTGCAGCAAGATAATTGAAATACACCTTTGCGTCGGCGCTTGCTTTGATATCGTAATAGGAGCTGTTCGGATTTACATTCTGCACGCCGGTCTTAAAATTCCCGTTCATATCATAAACGCCAACCGTCACGCTTGTAATGGGGGAACCTGAAGAAATCGTTCCTGTCACAGAAAAAACATTGCCCTCGTTGATATTTCCGGGAGTGTTGGCGCCGGAAATGGAAAGCGACTTTCCGTCGCTAGGCGTTGTAGTGCCGCCCATTTTTATAACCGCATATTTGCTGGCGCTCATCGTCCACCTGTTGTTGAAAGCAGCAGCAGAATGCGCGCAAACATAAGGGGTGCTCCCTTCAACCTTTGCACAAATCGCAGAATGGTCCCATCTTCCGTCGTTATCCCAATCGTACATCAACACATCACCAACCGCGATTTGACCTGCAGAAGGATAATTGATGATCTGACACCCGAGGATATTCACCAAATAATTCCGCTGATCCTGGGGTATGGTCCATGATCCGCTGTAATTCCAGTTCGTGCGCGAATTCCAGTACCATCCGTTTGACATCTGTAAGCCGCCAGCATAAAGACATTGTGATACAAAGTTCGCGCAATCTCCATAGCCTTCACTTTCCCAATTGTACCATTGCGGATTGAAGGAATTATACCAATTCATAGCATATTGCGCTGCAGCCGCCGCATTGTACCCACCAACAGCCGACGCATTTGGAGATGTGATTGGCAATAATGCTATTATTATGCAGATTGCAACGAGGAAGCTCATGGTTCTTCTTTTCAACGTTCTTTATCTCCTTTCTAATTAACTACAAATATATAGTTATAAAATACACTATATTAGTATAATCTACTAAAACATTACTTGTCAAGGTAAACTACAAGCAAAGATGTGAGGTGACCAACGATTAGCAAAAATGTGAGGTGATTCCTTTGGCACAACAAATCAAAATCACAAAGAAAACTATCAAAAAAGGCGATGATGGGCACAAGGTAGTCTCCGTGCGGATGCGTGACGAACTGATTGCGCAGCTGGACGTCCTCGCCGCGCAAACAAACCGCTCGCGCAATGAATTAATCAATATACTGCTGAAAGCCGCAATCGACATCGTTGAAGTCGAGGATGCGTAGACACCAAGACCCGCCGCTCCCTATTTTTCTGGAAGCAGCGGGTTTGCATTTTTGCATTGAAAAACAGACGATAACGCCCCGGCGCGGTTTTCGCCGCGCCGGGGCTCATGTCAGAAACAGATCTTCAATTATACTCCCCGCTTTCGATCTGGCGGATCAGGTCGGGGATCGGCGTGGAGGCGCAGCCCTCGAAATCGCTGTAGGTCGTGCCGGCGCTCGCGGCGAGGTATTGTATGTCTCCCGTGAACGCGAGATAGTCGCTGTAGGAGATCGGCGTGCCGTTCAGCGTAAAGGTGCTCTCCGATTCCGAGACTACGCCGGTGTGATAGACCTTCATCCGGTATTGCAGATCCTCCTGCAGCTGCAGCGCATCGCCGTGCATGACATAGATCTGATAGGAGCCGTCATCGTACGTGGAGTCCTCGTCGACCTCCGGCGAGGATGCGTGTGCAAGCAGGCAGAGCGCGCCGCCCTTGCGCACCACGGCATTTGCGCCGCTGCACCCGCCGACGAGCGCATACAGCTCCGTCGGCGCAAGCATCTGGATCACAGAGCCGTTGCGAAGCGTATAGACCGCGTAGCGCACGATAATGCGCAAACCAGAGGTGTTGGGGCCGTCGTCCAGATAGGTCATGATCAGCTCCAGCGTGCCGTCGTCATTCAGGTCATAGAGCAGCGCTGTACCGGGCGTGTTTCCGTAGGTATCGTCGGGATTGATGTGCTCGCGGAGGATCGGCAGATACGCCGCGACGTCCTCGGGCTCCCGGTATTCGGGCGGCGGCGTTTGCTCTGTGCCATCCGAGGTCTGCGGCAGCGCCTCCGTCGCGGTCGGCGCGGGCGTCGTCTGGTCGGCGGCGTCGTCTCGGTCGTTTTCCTCCTGCCGCGCGATCATCTCCTCCCGGATCTCGCGGAGCTTTGCGCAGCCGCTCAGGGAGCAAACCATCAGCGACGCCAGCAGCAGCGCGAGCAACCGTCTGAGCTTCATGGGTGTTCCCTCCTGTGGATCAAATTTAATGATACAGCGTCACGAATTCCTCCAGCGCGAGGTTGTGCGCGGTCATGAACTGTGCCGCCTCCTCGCCGACGTAGCGGATGTGCCACGGCTCATAGCGTCCCGTGACGGAGATCTTGTCCTCGGGGTAGCGCATGATAAAGCCGTACTCCACGACGTGCTCGTTCAGCCACGCCTCGAAAGCGGGGTCCATCTGGAAGTCCGTGAGCGACTCGGTGTAGCGGTCCAGCAGGTCCAGACACAGGCCGGTCTGGTGCTCGCTGGTGCCGGGCTCGGAGGAGGTCTCCGCCGCCTCGCGCTCCGCGTCCGCCTGCGAATAGCCCTTCTCCACGAGCGAGGCGACCACCTCGCGGTATTGATCCGCCTGGATCACATAGGCGCGATAGCCGACATAGACGTGCGGATCAAAGCCCGCCGCCCGCGCCGCGTCCAGCAGTGCATAGAGCTTATCGATGGCGCGCAGATCGAAATAGGAGCTGGTGCCCTCGATCTGCACGACGTCCGGCGCGTACACGCCGCAGTTGTGCGCTTGGTTGACGAGCATGTACTCCCACGAGTCGATATCGATGTCCGGCAGATCCTCATAGGAGCGGCGCGTCACGGTGCCGTCCACGTAGGGCGGGAGAATGAGGTCCACGTCCTCGCTGCCGCCCTGCCGCGTGAACAGCTCGGTCGTGCGCGAAAAGATCAGCAGCGCCAGCACGACGATCAGCAGCGTCAGCGCGACGATACGCCGGTTCAGATATTTAAACATGCGGCAAAGCTGCCTCCCTTCTGATGAAAAACCTTTGTGCTTACTATAGCACAGATCCCACGCTTCGGCAAGCTTCGACAAGGGCCGTGCACGAAAAAAAGACTCTGCCGCAGCAGAGCCTTTTTTCTAAGCTTGATGTGTCCTCGCTCAAAGTGCGTTGATCTCAGCCTCGATCGCCTGGGCGGCCTCCAGCGGGAGGAGCTTTGCCTTGACGACCATGTCAAAGATCTCGTCGCATTTTTTGCGATAGAACATTTTGGTGGGGTATTTGAGCATCTGCGGGGCGTGCTTTTTCACGATGGCCATACAGGCATCGCTCTCACACAGCTCGCGCAGCGTCATTTCCCGCATCTTTTTCATCTGTTGTTACAGAGCCTCGACAGCGGCGACGACCTTCTGGGCCGCTTCCTCGGAGACGAGCTTCTTGCTCAGGCAGAGATCAAACACCTCGCCGCAGGTCTTCTTATAGAAGGGGCGGATCATGAGGGGCTTGGCGATCTGGGGGGTGAACTGCTTGAGAATGTCCATACCGCCGTGGTTCTCGATAAACTCTTTAACATTCAGGCTTCTGAAATCCATTATGAATCTCCTTTCAAATTTTCCCATTCTTATTTTGTGTACGCTCTTTGCGTACTTACTGTTGAAAGATTAACGCCATTTTGTCTATTTGTCAAGTAGGTGTGTGACATTTTACCGATTTTTTGTCCATTTTCTCTGATTTGCACCAAAAACAAGGCTGCGCGAAAGTGGACGAGGCGCGGCGAATAAACTTGCATCAGCACGATAAAACGGACGGAGGGATCCTCATGCTGTATTCCACGCTGATACTGATGATGAGCAGCGCCTTTCTGATGCTGCGCCTTGCGCCGGGCAGCAGCTTTCCCCCGCCGCTCCCGGCGGACGAGGAGCAGGCGGCGCTGGAGCAATGGATGCAGGGCGACGAGCAGGCGCGCGACAAGCTCATCGCACACAATCTGCGGCTCGTGGCGCACATCATCAAGAAATACTACGCCCGCGGCTGCGAGCCCGATGACCTGATCTCCATCGGCACGATCGGACTGATCAAGGGCGTGAACACCTATCGCCCGGACAAAAACGTCCGGCTCGCGACCTATGCCAGCCGCTGCATTGAAAATGAGATCCTGATGTACTTCCGCTCCGAGCGCAAGCGGGCGTCCGACGTCTCGCTCTCCGACGCGCTGGACACGGACCCGGACGGGAGCGCGCTCTCGTGGATGGATCTGCTCGCGGAGGACATGGCGCTCGACGAGCGCATGGCGGAGCAGGACGCGGCGATGCGTCTGCGCGACGCCGTGGAGCACGTGCTCACAGACCGCGAGCGCGACGTGATCCGGATGCGCTACGCGCTCGACCGCGACGAGCCGCTGCCGCAGCGCGTGGTGGCGCAGCGGTTCGGCATCAGCCGGAGCTATGTATCCCGGATCGAAAAGCGGGCGCTGGAAAAGCTCCGTGCCGCGCTCTCCGAGCCATCCGAGAGATAATCGGGCGAATTGTTCCCGCGCGCGAAAAAAAGATCGCCCGCTGCCGCATCTCTCTTGCAGAGCAAGGAGACAGCGTCCCGGATCGCGCCGCACGCATTCATCCTTTTTCCCTTGCTTCGGGATCTTTGCCGCGTAAGCGCGCTTTATCTGCCTCCGCGCGGTTGTTCGCGGAACGCGATCCCCTCCAGCCGCAGGAGCTTTGCCTTGTTTTCCGGTCCCCCGGCATAGCCGGTCAGGCTGCCGTCAGCACCCAGAACGCGGTGGCACGGGATGAGGATCGAGAGCGGATTGCGCCCCACGGCGCCGCCCACCGCGCGGGCGGAACTGCCGAGCTGCACCGCCAGCGCGCCATAGGTCGTCGTCCGCCCATAGGGGATGGCGCGCAGCGCCTGCCAGACGCGCCGCTGGAATTCGGTCCCCTTCGGCGCGAGCGGCAGCGCGGCGGCGGGCGCATCCCCCGAAAAATACCGGTCCAGCCAGGCGCGCGCGGCGCGCAGCACCGGCGTTTCGCGCTCCCGCCCCGCCCCGGCGAGATGGCGCTCGGCATACTTCTGACCCTCGATCACGAGCGCCGTCAGCGCCTCGCCCTCGGCGGCGATCGTCAAGGTCCCGAGCGGGGACGGATATCGGATATAATCATACATGGTCGTTCCTCCGTTCATCAGATGTTCCAAAGATTCATGACCGCGTAGCTGCGCCACGGCCGCCATGGCTCTGAGAGCGCGGTCATCTCCGTTTGCGTGCGCGGCGCCAGCGCTGTCTTCACGCCATAGTCCGTGGGCAGAAAGGCGTCCGTATCTCCCAACACCCGCATGGCAATATAGTCCGCCGTCCACGGGCCGATCCCACGGATCGCCAGCAGCCGCTCCCGTGTGATCCGGCTGTTTTGTCGATACAGCGCCGCCAGCTCCAGAACGGAAGCGCTCCGGGTGCGGAGCACGCCCAGCGCGCCAAGCGCCTCCGCTCCGGCGTCCAGCACCTCGTCCGGTATCGGAAACGTGTGTGTCAGTCCCTCGATCTCAGTCTCCAGCGGCGTTCCCAATGTCCGCGCGATCCGTCCGGCGAGCGTGGTCGCGGCCTTCACGGTGATCTGCTGCCCGAGCACGGCGCGCACGCAGGTCTCAAAGGCATCGAAGCAACTAGGGACGCGAAGCCCGCAGATCGGCAGTATCTCGTGGAGCTGCCGCATACCGCGCAAGGCGTCACAGATCGTCTGTGGATCGCTGTCCGTGTCAAACAGGCGGCGCACCCCCGAGAGCACCTGCGGCAGGACGCGGATCAGCGAGGCGGAGACCGTGACCGCGAGGGTGCTTTTCTTCTCGTGCAGCGTGACCTTGATCCAGCCGGTGTGCTCTTTGATCCTCACGGTTCGGTAATACGCGTCATCCCGGACGGCCTCCACGCCGGGGATCGCGCGGGTGCCGAGGAAGCGCAGCATCTCCTGCCAGCGATAGGGAGGGCGGTATCCGACCCCGACGGTGAAGCTGTCGCCACGCTTTTCCTGCCCTGCGTATTGCCTGCGCAGAGCGCTGGGCGTGAGCTTATATTCCCGCTCGAAGACCGCGTTGAAGCGTCGCAGGCTGCCGAAGCCCGATGCCATCGCCACGTCCAGCACAGATAGGCTCGTGTCCGTCAGCAGCTTTTTCGCCAGCAACAGGCGGCATGTCTGCCGATACTGCAGCGGCGTCACATGAAGCTTCGACTCAAACACACGGCGCAGGTGCCGATCCGTACAGCCCAGCCGCTCCGCCAGCTCCGCAAGGCGCTCCCCGTTCCCGCAGGTGGCTTCGATCTCCCGCGCCGCGGCCTCGGCCAGATCTGAGCTTGCCTCCAGAATCGAGTTCCCCGGCGCGAGCTCCGGTCTGCACTTCAGGCACGGCCGGTAGCCCGCCGCCTCTGCCTCGGCGGCAGAGCGGAAGAAGGTACAGTTTTCCGCCTTCGGCGTCCGAACCCGGCAGACCGGGCGACAGTAGATCCCGGTGCTGCGGACGCCGACGAAAAACTTCCCGTCAAACCGCATGTCATGTGAGCGAAGCGCCTCATAATATATTTGCCGATCCATTCCGCTTTCCTCCCCGCGTCCGCGATCGTTCTCTGTGATTCTTATTATAGCACACTTTTTCGAAATAGCTCGCCGTTTTCGGACATGTTTTTCTCAGATGCAAAAAAGGGATTGACTCTCCCCTTGGGGGACAGGCTATACTGACGTCAGATTCGAATCTGAACCATCAAAGGAGGATGCTGCCATGCTGCAAATCGGCGAATTTTCAAGGATCTGTCAGGTGAGCGTCAAGACCCTGCGCCACTATGATAAGCTCGGGCTGCTCGTCCCCGCACGGATCGATCCGCAGACCGGGTACCGGTATTACCGGGCCGAGCAGATCGACGCCATGAACTATATCCAGCGGCTGAAGCGGTACGGCTTTTCGCTGGAGGAGATCCTGCAGATCACCGCCTTATCCGAACCGCATGAAATCTCGCGGCGGCTCCGCATGCAGCAGGAGGCGCTGCTGCGGGAGCGGCGGAAGCTCGACAGCGTCCTCCGCGAGCTGCAGACACATCTCACAGAATTCGAAAGGACAGGTGACATCATGAACTATCAGAAAGCATACGCCGTTGTGCTCCGTGACGCGCCCGCGATGGACCTGCTGTCCGTCAGAGCCCGGATGAGCGTGGACGAGTACGGGAAGTATTTCGGCACGCTGTATGAGCGCGCGGCAAAGGAGCGCGTGACGCCGACGGGACGGACCGGCGCACGATATTTCGACACGGAATTCGATCGGGACTGCTCCGACATCGAGGTGTTTCTCGAAATCCGGGAGCGGGAAAAGGCCGACGCCATCACAGAGCCCTGCCCGTGCGCCATGACCGTGCACCGCGGCGGCTACGCCACGCTCTCGGAGGCCTACGGCGCGGTCGTATCCTGGATCATGGAAAACGACTATGAGATCGCCGGACCGCCGTTCGATCTGTACGTAAAATCGCGCCTGGACACCCCCTCGCCGGAGGCATGGGAGACCGAGGTCTACTTCCCGGTGCGAAAGAAGCAGGCATAACGAAAAGGCCCCGAAGCCGTGAGCAATGCAGCGGCCTCGGGACTGTTTGGATTTGGATCATTCCCACTCGCCAAGCGAATCCCCATTTTAACTGTTTTTGTTTAGGAGATTTGCCTCGACGTGACTCCATTTGACTCCCATTATCCTCAACCCATGGGGTCTACGGACTTTTTCTATCAAAAAGCTATCAGCGTTGCTATCACCGGTCCGATTTGTTGGGACAGTCTGCGGTGGTTTGGACGATTAACGGGATTGCTTTGGAAGTTTGGTATGAACTTCTTGATGTGGTTGCTATAGCACAGAATCAAATAGACTTCAATGCTTTCATTGTAGAGAAGCCGACCGAATACTTCAGGATGCGCTTTATTTCAGCATGCTCCATATGCACTCCAGCAACGTCAATGCAAGGATAATGTTGATCGGACGATAGTATTTCAGATAGAACTTCTGAATCACAAGCCCCATCCCGATCCATGTTAAGGTTGCAATTGTCCCGATTGTTGCAATCAGCAATTCATATCCCAGAAGCGGAAGAAAAGCCGTGCTGTAGGGCGTCACGAAACCGGTCAAAGCGGTGATCCCGAACATGTAGATTTTGATATTCACGAATTGGAGCAGAAAACCCTTTAGAAATGATGCGGATCCTGCGCTGTCCGTGCTCTCCGGCTTGCTTATGGCGATATGGATCGCAAGCCACAGAATATAAGCCGCGCCGATATATTTCATGACCGTAAGGGCTTTCGGCAAAAACGCACCAATACCATAGACGAAGATAGCGCAAATGACCTGCACTACATAATAACCGGCAAAGATGCCGAAAAACAAAGGTTTCCCTTTCCGCCAGCCATAGTTGGTAACGGTATTGAGAGCCAGAATATTTCCCGGTCCCGGTGTAAAAGCATTGATCACACAGTAGAGAAGAAAATTGGCAAGAACATAGATGGGCATAACAGGCGGCCCCCTTTCTGCCAGTTATCATACCAGATCAGGGGGTGATATTGCTAATATCTATTCTCAATGTTAAACCATAGCTTTTACCTATTGACAAGGAGGAAGGTTTTCCCTACAATCGGGACAGAAATACAGAAAAGGGGAGGACCTTCCATGACAGCTCAACAGCTTCGCTATGTGATCACCGTGGCTGAAACCGGCTCCATTACGGAGGCGGCGAGGCGGCTTTTCATCGCCCAGCCCAGCCTGTCCAGCGCCATTCGGGAGTTGGAAACGGAGGTCGGCATCCAGCTCTTTGTCCGCAGCCGGGCGGGCATCTCCATCACGGCAGAGGGCATGGAGTTTCTTGGTTATGCGCGGCAGGTCGTGGAGCCGATGCAGGCGCTGACAGACCGCTATATTTCCGGTCGGCCGGAGCGCCAGCGCTTCTGCGTCTCCACGCAGCATTATACCTTCACCGCCAACGCCTTTGTCAAAATGGTCCAGCGCTACGGCCAGGAGCGTTATGAGTTTATTTTCAACGAAACGCAGACCAACCAAATCCTGCAGGATGTAAGAAACCGTTTTTGCGATGTGGGGGTCCTCTATCTCAGTCAGGAAAACAAAGCCGTCCTGCAAAAGAGCTTTGCCGATTTGGATCTCCACTTTACGCCCCTCTTCACGACCAAGCCCCATGTTTTTCTGCACCGGGAGCATCCTCTGGTGCCCTTCGCAAAGATCAAACTTGCGGACCTGGAGCCATATCCCCGGCTGAGCTTTCTGCAAGGGGCGTATGAATCGCCGTTTTTCTCCGAGGAGCTGTTCAGCACCGTGCCGTCGGAAAAGAGCATCAAGGTCAGCGATCGGGCCGCGATCGTCAATCTGATGATCGGCCTGCAGGGCTACACCATCTCCAGCGGCATTTTCCCCCGCCAACTTCAGGGGGAAGAGATCGTCGCGCTGCCGCTGGACGAATCGGAATATATGGAGATCGGTTACCTTCTGAATCGGGATCAAAGTCTTTCTGAGTTGGGTGCGATCTATATTAACGCCTTGCGGGAATATGCTGGAGAGGCAGGGGAGATCCCCGTCTGACATTTATTTGCAACAGCACCCAAAGCATTTGGCTTGGACCCGAGCAGTTCTGTTTTGGTATCTATTTTGCTATCATTCTGCTATCACCGAAGCGGCCAAAAACAGCAGGCACTCTGATGAATGCCTGCTGTTTCAAGTGTTTTGAGATAATCTGAACCAATCGAAGTCAAATTATGTATTATTCCCACTCCTCAAGTCGAATCCAATCTTAAACAGATCCGCTTAGAGAATATGGCTTCTGTTGGTTTCTCGTGACACCAATTCTCCTGCATGCATGACGTACACAGGCTTTTGGGATCAAATTGGGATCAGGAATTGCTATCACGGTGCCGATCGTTCATCATCTGTAATCCAATTATAGCAGACACTCACTTCTGTGTCCACTATTATGATGTTATTGTTTGTCCAGCACTTTTGATTATCTCTGTTTCCAGATCATCCCTATGGAGTTCAGTTGTTTGATATGCTCTTCACTCAGTTCTCCCTGATTATGTTTTTTTCGCTGATAGGAAATCCATGAACCAAGGTTGAAGCTGTCCCGAGTGACAAACCTGCGAGGCACCTGCAAGTCTCCGTGCATGCGGAAATATTGCTGCGCAGCCTTGAATCCCTGGTGCCAGCGATACTCATTCACGTCCCAGATCATGCCCATTTCGGTTAACATAACAACTCTGTCGGGTGTAAGGCACTTGCGATATTTTGTATCTCTGTGGTGGCGCATATTTTTTACGAACTGGCCAAGCTGAAGACCGTCGGTCGTCACATAATTCTGCGGCACATCGAGATCGCCATGGCGCGCATAGTATGCGCGTAGGGCACGGAAATTGCGGTTCCAGCGCTCCTCAGAGCGATCCAGCCACGACATGCCGATGGCGTCGAGCATGCGCACGCGCTCGTCGGAGATACCGCCACTGCGCTTTCCGTCACGAAGCTGACGCTGGCGATTCAGCCACGCGCCGAGGCGCTCCCCTTCCGGCGTCACATAGTTCGACGGCACATCGAGATCGCCGTGCGAAATGTAGTACTGTTCTGCAAGCGCATACATACGGCTCCAGCTATCAGGATCAGCAGGCTGAGCAATCGAATTGCGGTTCATAAAGCTGTCACTGCTTCTTTGGATCGACCTTGCGCCAGACCGTCTCAGACGGGAGCGCGGCGGGCGTCGCGCCGGACTGCTGCGCCGGGAACAGCACAGCGATCGCCGCGCCGTTGCCGGAGTATGCAAAATATTGCTCTGTCTTGCCGCCGTCGATGATCGTGCCGTCAGCGCTCACGGAGAAGACGTTCCAGACCGTGCCGTACATGTTTTCCGGGACGGTGTAGGTCTTCAGGAGCGTGCTGCCGGAATAGACGCGCACGGTCGCGCCGGAGTTTGCGAGCCCGGCGGCGCCGTCAAACTGCGCGCGGTCGGTGAAATTGTGCACCGCGTAGGTGAAGCCGCCGAGGGCGGCGACGTCGTCCACCGTGATCGTCTCGGGGCCGAAGGACTGCGTATCGTCCAGATCCATGCGGGCGCCGGGAATGCTGCGGGTCTTGTAGAACACATGCCCGCCATTGCCCGCGACGAGATGGGCGTCCAGATCCTCCGGCTGCGCATTCCACGTGAGGACGACGCGGAAGCTGCTGAAGACAGTGTTATCCACCGACATAGGAATCGAGACCTCCGTCGTCTTGCCGACGTCAACCCGAAAGCTCGCGGCAGACGGGTTATCCATCATCCTGTTTCCGCTTGCAGAGACATAGTAGGTCGTCTGGTGATAATCCGTGCCGTTGGCGCGGGGCAGCTCCAGTAGTGTGTAAGCCCCGTTCTCGGAGGTGTACTCCCCAACCAGATCCGTCTTCGCTGCGTCGCGGTAAATGCGGAAGGTCACCTCTCCAGGCAGGCTGCCACCCTGCGCGTTGGTAAAGGTGAAATGCGCCGTACCATCACCGTAGGTGCGGCGGAGTGCCTCCTCGACGGCGGCCTGCGCGTTGATCATGGGATACGTTTCTCTCGCATCATAGCCGATTTCACTTCTTTTGGTATTTTCAGAATTACGATAACAAACCGTGGTCGCGGTTTCCTTCACGATGCTTTTCACGGTATCAGAGGTAAAGTCCGGATTGACAGCCCAAACTGCCGCTGCCAAACCAGAGACGATCGGCGCGGACATTGACGTTCCCTGCTGATACTGATATCCCCAATCGCCTGCCTGATACCCCGCGTTGACATAGGCCGGATGCTCATTTAGAAAAACCCGATCATAGTACATGGTACTGTAGATTTTCGTTCCCGGAGCTGTAACATCAACAGCGCTGCCGGTGTTGCTCCACTCCACAAGCTGATAATCTGCAGCATGCTCTTTTCCCTCGATGTTATCCTGTTTCTCCTGCGTTGCTGCTACAATCATAAGGCGAGCGCGCGCTGCAGAGCTGTCTGCCCCGCCGAACAAACCACACCATTGCGCATCAAACGGTTCATAATAGGAATCGCTATTTTCGTCCGATGTGTCATAACCATTACCCGCACTCTGGATAATCAAAAATTCTCTCTGGTTATTGATTTCATTCTGGATGGTTTGATTCCAAAAATTGCGTTCATTGTAAACTCGATTTTGAAGCGTACGGAGATCAGCATAAGTATCAGCGCCATAGCCCTGGGAGACATTGATGACCTTGCAGCCTTGTCCCAGCAAATCCTGGAATCCCCACGCAAATTTTGTAGTAGTATTTTGATTTGTATACTGGTTTTTGACGTCGAAGGAAACCATATTCGCGGTCCAGCACATGCCGGCGATGCCCTTGCCGTTGTGCGGCTGAGCGCCGATCAGTCCGGCAACATGCGTTCCATGGTAGCGATAATCTCTGGTATCGCTTGGCGCAAATGAAAGCACGTCTCTCAAGTCTTCGTGCTGTGCATACGGGGTTCCGTCCATAATTCCAACTGTGACGGGATAAAAATAGTCATGATACGCCCACATGGACGGAGCGCGAACCGCTTCTGCCCACCAGTTGGCTCCGACCGGATTGTTTTCATCCCAATCCTCCTCTGTCAAAGCGCTCGATTGATTGCTGCTCCACGGGTCTTGAAGAAACAGCTTGTCTGACGCCGGAGAAGGAACCGCCATGGGTGAAGCGCTGCTGTTCCTCGGGGCAATGATTCCGCTCGGTTTCTCAGAAATTTCGGTATCCGGCAGAAGGCAATCCAGCTTTGCAGCAGCGACCACATCACTCGCCTTGCACGCTGCATCACACAGCGCCGTCAGCGCAGCTTCATCGCCCTTCGCAACGCGGATCTGGTAAACTTCAATATCATAAAGCGCGCCGATTACGGATCCGTCAACTGCACTGCACACTTGTTGAAGCGCTTTCTGCCGTTCTTCCAACGAGCGCGAAGCATCCAGAACCACAAGGATGACATTGTTCACATACCCATTCCCATTGTCGTCGGTATAGGTGATATCGCTGCTCGTATAATCGGCGATCTCGCCGGAGTCGTAGGTGATCTCGACCGTCTGCTCGGCTTTGGCGCCGTTTTTGGTATAGGCCGTGAAGGTGAGCGTGTTTGCACCGGGGGCGAGGAGGATATCGGCAGCCTCCCATGTACCTTTGGTCTGGTCGATCATGACCGTGCCGGACACGCCCTCGTAGGCCTCGACATCGGAATGCTGCACCCAGTCGATGCGGTCAATCTGGTCGTTCGTGACAGTATACGTACCGGCGAAGGTCTGCCTCGGCTCGGTAACGGTCTTGTCCTTCTTGTCCACGGTGAAGGTGATCTCGCCGGGCTTGGAGGCGTTTTTCATCGTGTCAAAGCGGTGCAGGATCGCGGCGGCCTGTGCGCGGGTGGCGTTCCCGGCGGGATCGAGTGCCGTCGCGGAGACGCCGTTGATGAGGCCGGCGGCATTCGCCCATGCGAGCGCGTTCTTCGCGTAATCGCTGATCAGCGCAGCATCCGCGAAGCCGGACAGGTCGGCCTTTCCGGAAATGTCCATCCCGGAGGCTTTTGCATAGCGGTACAGGATGGCCGCGAACTGCTCGCGGGTGATGGCGTCCTCGGGGGCAAAGCTGTCGGCGCTCTTGCCGTTGACGACGCCCTGCTCAGCCGCCCAGTCGACCGCCTTGGCATACCATGCGTCGGACGCAACGTCCTTGAAAGCGGCGGCCTTGGATGCCTCGGGCTCTCCGGCGATACGGTGCAGCACCGTGACGATCATGGCGCGGGTGGTGGCGGCGTCCGGCGCAAATTTACCGCCGCCGACGCCGTTCATCAGATCATGCTCAGACGCATACAGCACATCGGTATAAAACCAGTCCTCCGGCGACACATCCGAGAACGTCCCCGCCGCCAGCGCCGCCGCAGGCAGCAGCGAGGCCACCATGCACAGCGCCAAAAGCAGCGCAAACATCCGTTTTTTCATATTGCATCCTCTCATTCTTTATCTTTTCAAAATCCCCCGGCGAATATCGTCGGGGGATCGTTCAGTATACTTACGTCAGGAGCCAAACATCAGGGTTCCTTCATCCATGAAGAAGTTGTAGCAGATTGCTCCTCCACGTTCTACCAGAGACAGGTCCCCGGCATCCGTACACGATGATCCAGTAATATCCATCACAAACAAGATCGGATCATTTGTTCCAGGATTAGGGCCATTCAAGCTATAGCCGCAGCCATTATCCGGGTCACCGAGATTCACGGCGGAATGCAAGCGTGAACAAGAGGTGATATGCTCAGTTAATGTGAAGCTCTCTGCATAAAGCATTGGTTTTTGGTATTCTCTTCTCATTGCTTTCACACTCCTTTACCAACCGCCGAGACCATGGAACAAGCGGAACAGACTCTTGGCCAGGCTCTCAAACAGACTCTTGAGAATGGTCTGCGGATTCATTGCATCGCTATTCCAGCCCGGTTTATCCGGCGTCGGATCATCCGGCGTATCCGGCGTATCGGGTTCACTCGGCGTATCCGGGACTTCCGGCTCATCCGGCGTCACAGGCTGCTCGATCACAGCCTCAGGATCGAACGCATCAACATACGCAATGAGCTTTGCGCGGTTCACGGTCAGGCCGTTCACGCCAGCCTTTGCCTGATCCCCGACGCTCGGCGTCGCAGGAACCTCATATGCCGTCGCGCCGGTGATCTTCAAATCCGTGACGGAAACCATGCTGTCGCCGGTGTTGAGGATGTACACATTGCCGTCGTCGTCCGGCGTGATCGTGTAATACATGTGCGTCTTGGCATTGACGGTGATCTTACCGGTTGCTCCGGTACGGCCGCTGGCTGCGACCTCTGCGCTGCCGCCTGCGGGCACGCTCAGACCGACCATGACCTTATTCCCGGCGTTCTTATCCCAACCTGCGATTTGGAACGCAACGCCCTGATTCTTGGCGAGGTAAACCTCGTTCTTCGGGCCGGAAGCGGTGTAGTCTGCGACCGTCGCACTCACGCCCTGCTTGTCGGTAAAGACTGCGCCGGTGTACGAAATATCATCATCCTTAAAGCTGCCAAAGGCCTCACTGCTGAGCAGATAATCGCGCACCTTCAGGAACACGGCGTTCTGCTCATTGGCCGCTTCATAGGCCAAGTTGACCGTCTCAGGCGTTGTACCGTTTGCTTCCTGCATCGGATTATACACACGGATGCCGTCCAGCCGGAAGTTTGCGCCTGTAAGCGTTGTGATCACAAGGGTGTGCGTACCAGCGCTGAGATCGCGGAAGCTGATAACCGGGATGTTGTACAGCGTCGAGTTCTTGCCGTCATCGAACTTCGTGTTCGTATAGGGCTGCATATTCGTGCCGTCCACCGTCGCCTGAATCCAGCCGTTGGCCTTATCCGTGGTGCAGTAGACGTCAATACCCGTGCCGGTGAAGTTGAAGGTCAGGGTCTGCTTGGACGAACCGGCTTCGGGGCTGCTCTCATTTTGCTGCACAGAGGCGTTATACCCAGTGCCTTCGCCTACAGTGAAATCTGCGGTCGTGAAGCTGTCATCGAAGTAGACCGTATTCGCCGGGATGACGTTGACGGTCTTCCATGTGCCTTCGCCCGACGCGGCTTCCATTGCGCCGGTTGTCTCGTTCTTCACATAGAAGTTGCCGTAGATGATGGCGGTATCCACGCCATCGAAGGCGAGGTTCGCACTGCCGTCGTTCAGTGTCTCTCCGCTCTTGAGCTGATAGGAGATCGTGCCGGTGGCATCCGCAGCAGCGTCCTTATAGAACGTGCCGTTGCCCTTCGAGCCGTCCACGCTGGTGACGTCGAGCTGGAACTTGCCGTTGTCGGCAATGTTCATCTTGGCGTTAAAGTCCATGACATAGTTGACAGGCTCTGCTTCCGTGACGACATACGGCATCGGCAGCGGGGCGACGAGGGTGCCCTCTTTGAACACGCCGGAATTGCTGTCGTTCGTGTACAGCTTGCCGAGCGCGGAGGTCGTGAGTTTTTCGATCTTCACAACGAGCTGATAACCGGGATGACCTTCCGCGACGTAATTTTCGGAATAATCAAAACCATCGACCCTCAGCGTATTGGAGCCGTCGGCATTTGTCGTCCAGGTCTGCGTAAGGCCGGCAACGATGGCGGTTGCCCGCGCAGGATCGTCGTCAACGATGGGGGTGATCTTGCCCGAGGCGGCGTCATACGCCATTCTCTGCACCGAAAGGGTCGCCTGCGCGCTGGCGGGAACGGTGAATTCCTTCGTGATCGTGTCCGCGAAGTAGGAATTCTGCTTCGTCAGCGAGACGGTGGTGTACGGGGTCTGGATGGACTCGGAGATCGTCTGGAACGCGCTCGCAAGACCGGCAGCGTCCGCCTTTTCAAAGGCATAGGTGCCCTTGTTGGTCGGCGTCGTGCTCTTGATGCGATAGAACTGTGTCAGCTTTGTTGCATAGGGATCCTGCGCCCCTCTTGCAATCGGGTCATACATGGTTCCCTCATAATTGTTCCAGCGGTAGGCGTAGTAGAACGGCTGATATTGGTTGTTCCTATAAGAGTAATACACCGTGTTCTGAGACATGGCGGGCGTGGAATGACTACCCCAAGACCACCAACTCTGCGCCTGCACCCAAATTTCGTTATAGCTGTTGCCGGAGCGGCTGTAAAATTGTGCGCGACTGTAGCTGTCGTCATCCCGATTGATTAACGGATAGCGATAAATCCCATCATATTTCAGCTGATTGTTCTCATCATAATCCAAATGCCAGCCGCAGAGCAGTGATGTATTGTCCGGCGCGGTTGTGGACGCCGCGTACACCATGCCATTCTCGTCGAGGGCATAGTAGGTGCTGTTTACGTCCAGATCTTCTTTGTATACCTTTTCCAGAGAGGTATAGTATTCGGAAGACAGCTGGTGAATGAAGGTTCTGGCGCGGGGATCTACTGCCGTCTCGCCGGTCTCACTGCCGGGATTGTCTACGAAAAGACCGATCGTATATACCGACGCACCGTAAGTCTCCTTGGAGATCGCGGCATTGTTCAGCGCTTCGTTGGCAACAGCTTCGTCAAAGCCATTCGCACCCGGCTCGCCATCCGTAAAGACGACGATCACGCGCTTGCGCTCCGTGGTCGTGCCATCCGCGTTATGGATCACGTTGTCGTTGTTCGCAAAAACGTTGTTCGCCATCGCGATGCCATAGGACACATAGGTTCCGCCATAGGCGCCGAGACTGTCAATCGCGGTATCGAGGAAGTCGTTGACATGGTTGCCGTTATTGTCGCCGCTGCACACATTCACAAGCGCGTTCTGGTAATCCTCCTGCGTCAAGCCATAGGTACGGGGCTCATAAACGCGCCTATTATTAATTGCAGACGTAATATCCAAGGATGTACCATAGAGCTCATTGCTGCTATTCCAGCGGTAATAGTACCAGTTGTTGCCAATTTTTCTCATGGGATAGAACCTACTGCCATTGGTGCTGTAATAATACGGAGTGATATCAACAACCGGGCCGGAGGTCACCTGAGAAAATCTATTGCTATCACTATCGTAAATTACCTGGAAATTATCAAAAGTAATGGCTCCATTCGTCTGCTGAATAAACAAGCCTGTGTTGACATAGTTATACTGGTTGCTCCCGGTAACAATATCATTTTTGGTCGTAGAAGCGCCCGGAAAAATGTTGCTCGCAAAACCGGCGATCGCAACGCGGTGATCGACGTTTCCTGCATCGGCCTTTTCTCCAACGAGCGTCAGAAACTTCTGCGCAGCCTGCTGCAGCGCCTGCAGACGGGTCTGGTTGGAGTTATAGTAGAGCTGGCCGTCCCAGGCCGTGTCGCCCGTGACGGTGACAGGGTTGCCCAAATCGCCGAGCTTGTTCCCATTCGCGTCCACATAATACAGCTGCTTATAACCGGTTGAGGACTTATACACCGTTGTATCCAGACGATAGGAGTTGCTGTCCATGCTTCCGGTTCCAATGCCGCCGCGGGAATACGATGCGGTGTCGGAGCCATTGGTAAAATAAATCAGTGTGGCCGTGCCGTTTTCATAATAATAGAACTGCGCGTCGTAGCCGAGCGGATAGCCGATCGTGCGGACATACAGCGGCACAAGATTGCCGCTCTGATCCTTCACGTAGTACGGCGTTTGCCAGCTGTTCCAGCTCATGTGCAGGCTCTCGCTGGTCACACCCATCAGGTTATCGGAAAGGCGGGGGCGGACGGTGGGCGTAAAAACCTCACCGCGCGTTGCGCGAACCTCATAATAGTTGTCGCCAACCTTATGATACCAGCCAATCGCCTGGTCAGGAGTCCAGGGACCATTCTGAGGAGTATACCCCGCACTGATATCATTATACTTCATCGAGCCGGACTGGTCGATGACGAGAACGATATCCAGCGGGACGTCGGACTCCAGTTCCTGGGTCATGGTGCCACCGGTGGCATAAGACGTCATAGTAATATCGTACTGACCGTCATGTTCGTCTACCCATTTGTTGGTGACCATGCTGTCGGTGGTCATCTCACCGGGGGTGAGATTCGTTTTCTCCTCCGCCACGGCGTTGGGGTCAGTCGCCTGCAGGGTCTCGCCCTCCGCCAGCGCCGAGAACGGCACGAGCGAGAGGATCATGACGAGCGCAAGCAGCCAACATAATGCGCGTTTCTTCATACTCATTCTTCCTTTCCATTGGGTATAACTATCTCAAAAACATTTGCGCACGGAATAAGGAGGGTGCGGCGCCGCTGTCGCCATTCGCCGCACCCATGGTGCAAATGCAGCAGTGTTGCGCCCACCGCTGCAGCAGTCAGAAGCAGACTTGTTGCGACTGCCTGCCTCTGAAATCGGCGGACCGGTTGCTGACAATCCACCGAATGGAACGCTTGCCGACCGGTTGCTGAAAGTCGGCTCGCATCCAAATGATAAAAGCGGTTATCCGCTGCTATCCAATTTCATATCTGACGGCATAATACCAATCGTCAAGCGCCACAGCAAAAGCGCGTTAATCAACACCGTGTTTTCCAATAATCAGACAAAATGGAAAATATATGTTAAGATGCAGAGTGTGGAACTATGGACGAAATGCGCAACAAAGTCCAGCTTTTATGTCTATTTTCTGCAGGATTTACATTATTTATGCTTTTTTCATATTTTCTACCATATGAAAAGAAAAAAATAATAGACTTTTTACCCCGGTTTTTCAGCAAATCGCTGTTTATACCTTCGGTAAAAGGTCGTTTGACTCATTCCCAGTTGATACGCTGCTCTCTGTATCGTCAGATCCCCCTTTTCATATGCCTGGCACACCGACTCAAACCCCGGCGGGATCGCTATCGGCTTTCGCCCGAACCGTACACCGCGCGCCTTTGCCGCCGCGATCCCCTCCGCCTGACGTTGCCGGATGAACTCCCGCTCCGTCTGGGCGACATAGCTCAAAAGCTGAAGGACAATGTCCGCGATCAGCGTGCCGGTCAGATCGCGGCTGCTACGCGTATCCAGCAGCGGCATGTCAAGCACGACGATATCCACGCGCTTTTCTTTTGTGATGATGCGCCACTGCTCCAGAATCTCATCGTAGTTTCGGCCAAGCCGGTCAATGCTCTTGATGACCAGAGCATCCCCGGCTTTTAATCTGCGCAGGAGCTTTTGATACTGCGGCCGATTGAAATCCTTGCCGGACAGCTTGTCCAGATAGATCCGTCTTGGATCGATACCCCATTCCGTGAGTGCAATCACCTGGCGATCCTCATTCTGCTCTCGTGTCGATACGCGGATATAACCGTAGTCCATTGTGATTCCTCCTCAAAAAGTGATGCTTTTATCATACAGTATAAATGATCACATATGGCGTCATTCGCATCAAAAACATATATTATGTAAATCAATGTGTGACTTTATTTGCTGTTCCCCCTGAACATGATTTCAAAAAAAGGTCATACTGTATCGATTTCTCTCAACAAAAGAATACTTGGCAACTTTTCTTCCGTTCAGCAAAAGCGACAAATACGCCTAAAACCACTCTGGAACGCGACACTTTTCAACCGGCGACAGGAGAATCCTGCCGCCGATTTTGCTGCAGTTACCGCTCTGCACGGTATTTCATTCGTGGCTCTTGTCGAACCGTTTGTGTTTTCAACGCTCGGTCTATAAGCGCGTCGATCTGCTCGTCTCCGAACACCTTCCGCAGCAGACGGTAATCCCGGTTTTCTTTTTTCAGTTGGTGATTCTCCGTAACCAACGCATCGATCCGAGAGCCGTACTGTGCTCTTTCCTGCATCGCACGGCTGTAGCGATTTGAGAGCATATCATAGTCGCCCTTGAGTTCCATGTACTTGACGATCATTTTCAGCAGCATCTGTTTCAGCCGGTCGATCAGGGGCTGCACCAATTTCGTCATATACGATTTTGCGGACATGAGCGGAGTCGGCTCCGGAAGCTGATAGTCCGGATTGGTGTTCAGCTCTCTCTGCAGATCCTGAACCTTCCCTTCCGTTTCCCGCAGCTGAGAGAGCCGGGCTTCTAATTCACCGGCTTCATCGTAGTCAGCCTCTAACCGATCTTCCAGCGCTTTGACCTCGGCGGCACGCTCCTTCTTTTTGTAGTCCAGTACCGAGAGATGCTGTTCGTGCGTCCCCAAGTGCTCCCACTCAACACCGTGGCGAGCCGCGATTTCCGCAAGTGCCTCCTTTTCCGACTGCACCCACTGGTTCCACTCGGTATTGCCGCGAGTGCCTCCATGGAAGCCCTGCGCTGCCAGCGCCTGTTTGAGTGAAACACGGGTCTCAAGGCCGCGTTTGCTTCCGGTGATGAATGGGACGAAATCGATGTGGATATGCGGGGTTGCCTCATCCATGTGTATGTGTGAAGAGAACACATACAGGTTGGGGTTCCGTTCCTGGAAGCCCTGAAAATACTCGTCCAAAATGTCCCGTGCCAACTCTGCGTATTCGCCGGTGGCGCTCATCGTTTTCATGTCTCCGATCTGCATGATCAGCTCATGAAAGGGCTTCTCCTGTTTCCCGGAGCGGATCTTCTCATAGTAGTCTTTGATACGCCGATCCGCTCGTGTCTGACGCGCATTGTATTCTTCCTGCGCGGCGTCAAACAGCTTGTGGTATACATCCCGGATGCTTTCATTGCAGTATTCTATATTCAGGTGGGAGCGCTCAGCGTCCACATTGGCCGCCTTGAATTTGCGGCTGTTATGATTCACGGACCCTTTGCCCACCATAGCGCTGATGGTTCTTTGCATTTGTATCTTCTCCTATCAAGTTTACATAACATTATAATCTTTCCTTCCTTTCGCCGCGCAGCGGCGGGTTCTGTTACTCTTGTCAAGAGTAACGCAAAAGCACTTTTGACACTGCGCATCAAAAGCGCTTTGCGCCCTACGGGGTCAACGGATGTGTTCAATCTCCCGCGGTGACAACCGTGACGACTGTGACAACTGAATGGCAGCGGTCAAAAGGTCGTCACGGTTGTCACAGTCGTCACGCTTCGCGCACGAGTGTGATTGTCCGTCGATCTCTGGTTTTGATCGAATCGCTGCGGATGCCGTATCGGGAAAGCAGCTCTTGCTTATGGACCTTCAGCCACATGCCGAGTGATTTGGCGGTGCGCTCGATCTGCAGAAGCTCCTTGAGCTCTGACGCCGTCCCCTCCCATCGGGGCTGGTCATCCGTGAGTAACTCTGTAATTGCCGCAAACAGCGGATCCGGCGGGTCGATCTCAGCGCCGCTCTCCATGCGCTCCAGCTCCCACCGCAGGGTTATGGAATCACGCTTCAGATACAGCTTCTGATCGATCACATCACGACCCGTTGCCTGGAGCGTTGCGTATGGATCGGTTCGTTTCTGCTTGCACATCACGATGATTCCATCCACGCTGCCGTTGAGACCGCGTGTACCGGAGACCGTCTCGAAGATGTCCTTTGCGCTCTGCTTTCGTGTGTGATGCACCAACAGGATGCAAAGCCCATTGGCGTCGGCATAGTCCTTCAGCTCGGAAACCATTTCGTAATCCTTGGCGTAGCTGCATTCCGAAAATACTTCTCGGATCCTCTGCAGGGTATCAATGATAATGAATTTGATTCCGGGACGCTGGCGGCGATACGCTTCCAGCTCCTCAACCAGCCCTTCGCTCAATTTCTTGCTCCTGGTCGCAACATACATCCGATCCGTCGTTTCGATGTCGAACATCTGAAAGGCACGCCGGCGCAGGCGCTCTTTGGTATCCTCCAGCGAGAGATACAAAACCTCATCGCCGGAGGTCTTCAGTCCCCAGAGCGGAAGCCCCTTCGCTACGGTATAACCGAGCTGAAGCACCAGAAAGGATTTGCCGATTTTCTCCGCACCGGCAAACAGGAACACGCCCGGATAGATCAGTCCGTCCACAACAGGCGGTTTGGTTTCGATTTCTTCCTCCATGAGCTCACTGAGCGTCACTGCCCGGAGCTGATCCGGGTCATTTTTTCGCACGAACTCTTTAAACTCTCGGAGCGTCTCGGAAAAATTCTGCTTGTCAGGAAGCTTGGTCTCTGCTATACTCGATTCAGGTTCATATGGAATTGGCCGTCCTGCATCTGCGCCAACAGATGCGCTTTGGACGACCTTTTCTTTTTCTGTCATTCCGATCCTCCCTTCAAACCATCCAGGATCTCTGCCATCATGCGAATGATCGCGAGAAGATCCGGATCTACGCCAGTCCCGGCTTCGATCCGGCAAAGCTCGGCATACACTGCGTCCAGCCTGTTCCGCAGCGCTTTATATACGCGCGGATTACCCTGCACATTGACCTCACGGTTCAGCGCCCGTGACAGGAGATAATCCTGTTTTGTCTGTCCGGAGAGCTGAATTGCTTCATTGATCAGCTTTCCCTCTTGCGGCTTGACACGAAAGGCGACAACGACATTCCGTGTACGGTTGTATTCGTTTCGTTTTCCAGACATTAGCTTGCTCTCCTTTCCATATTCAGCTTGTCTGCCATTTCAGTCTGTACGGTCGGAAACAGATGCGCATACCGATAAGTGATTTCCACGCTCTCATGCCCGACGCGCTCAGCAATAGCAACAGCTGAAAAGCCCATGTCGATCAGCAGTGAGATGTGGCTATGACGAAGATCGTGAATCCGAATCTTCTTGACGCCTGCTTTTTTGGAGCCTGTCTCCATAGCATTCAGCAGCTTGTATTTCGTCATTTGGAACAGGCGCATGTCGTCTTCCAAATGATAGAACTGCTGAAAGAAATCCCGCATTTCATCACAGAGAAAATCCGGAATCTTGATCGTACGGATGCTCTTTTTTGTCTTAGGCGTCGTGATCACATCCTTGCCATGAATGCGCTGATAGGACTTGTTGATCCGCAATGTCCGCGCTTCAAGGTCAAAATCTGCACGTGTCAGCGCAAGCAGTTCACCCTCTCGAACGCCACACCAATACAGAACCTCAAACGCATAATATAAAAGCGGATTGTCCATCATCACATCGCTGAACTTCAGGTATTCTTCCTTCGTCCAGAACAGCATCTCGTCACCGTCTTTACTCCCCATCCCGCCTGATTTCTTTGCGGGATTCTCTCGGAGTCCATAGAACTTCACCGCATGGTTCAGAATTGCACTCAGCTGTGCGTGAATAGATCTGAGATACGTTTGTGAATACGGTTTCCCGTTGGGCATTTTTGCGGAAAGCAGCGTGGTATGCCACGCAAGGATGTCGCTCGCCGAAATCTCGTTGAGCTTCTTCTTTCCGAAATACGGGCGAATTTTGTCTTCATAGACAGATTTCTTGGTCAGCCACGTGTTTTCTTTCAGCTTTGCTTTTACATCACGTTCATAGAGCTTGTAAAAGCTATCCAGCGTCATACTGGGATCCGCCTGCTGTGACTGCAAGAATTCCCGTTCCCAGCTCTGCGCGGCTTTCTTAGTCAGAAAGCCGCGCTTTACCTTCTGGAGTCGTTCTCCCTTCCAGTCGGTATATCGCACCTGGACATACCAGGTGTCTCTTTTTTTATCTTTATAAACTCCCACGGATCATTCCTCCTTCTGTTGTCCGCCATAAAGATGCTCATAAAAGAACTTTCGATCGATTCGTCCGCTGAGAACAATGCAGCCCTGATCTTTCAGCTCTGCATTCAGTTTCCGAATCAGCTTGTACGCATAGGTCTTGGACACACCCAGCGCCTCTGCGACCTCATCTGCCTTCATAAATACGCTTTCGGCCATTCTTACCACCTCCCTTTTGTGGGCATTTGCCGTTTCCCTGAGCCGGTTCCTGACAGGCAACCCTGTTCGGCGCTGTGTCGTCCCCTTTCGGGGCGCTCCCTCTTTCGAGATCATGGCGGTTTATCGGAACTCAGACGGTCATTTAATTGTGACCAAAGCTAATTAGCTTAGTGTACTACCATTATACTAAGCACATTCAAGAAAATCCATCGTCATTTTTCACAAAATTGTTTGGTGTATTTGACATTTCTAAACTTATATGATAAAGTTTTTGATAGATTCTAATGATTTGAGGTGTCTCACATGGCAATTGGCGAACGCATTCGCTTTCTGCGAAACCTTAGAAACATGACACAAAAGTATCTCGGTATGACGCTCGGTTTCCCGGAGAAATCTGCTGATGTCCGTCTAGCACAGTACGAATCCGGAACCAGAACACCCAAAGAGGATCTGATCAAAGAGCTTGCTTCCATTCTGGACGTCTCTCCATCTGCGCTCACCGTCCCGGATATTGACAGCTATGTCGGTGTCATGCACACCTTGTTCGCTCTGGAAGATCTGTATGGAATCCGAATCGTAAAAACAGACGGAAATCCGCATATCGTGATCGATGCGCTGGCGTCTCCAAGTGCACGTGAGCTGCGCACACACCTTTGTGACTGGATGGAAGTCTCCGGGAAGTACCATAATGGAGAAATCAGCAAGGAAGCATATGATGACTGGAGATACCACTATCCCGCCGGTGCATCCGGCTATGTAAAACTGCCTGAATAACAGAAAAAGCAAAATGGCTCTGCTGACCTCAAAAGTCAACAGAGCCATTTTGCTCAAAGAATTGATGTTCAGAATAACAGCAAAAGGCGATCAAGAATAAATCAAAAATTGCCCTGCTATCATACTGCTATCACGAGAGAACCGAAGGGGCTGAAAAAGCATTGATTTTCAATGTTTTTTTGCTTCTAATGCCCACTTTTTCATTATTCCCACTCGATAGTTGCCGGGGGCTTGCCTGTGATATCGTACACCACCCGGCTGATGCCGCGGACCTCGTTCGGGATGCGCGTGGCGACTTTTCCCAGGAGCTCGTGGCTCAGGGGCGCGTACTCGCAGGTCATGAAGTCCGTCGTGCGCACGGCGCGCAGGGCGACCGTGTAGCCGTAGGTGCGGAAGTCGCCGATCACGCCGACGCTGCGCGTGTCCGTAAGGACGGCAAAGTACTGGTCGGCAACGGCGGAGGCGCGGTCCATCTCCTCGCGGAAGATGGCGTCCGCCTCGCGGAGCATGTCGAGCTTCTCCTTTGTGATCTCGCCGATCACGCGCACGGCAAGGCCGGGGCCGGGGAACGGCTGGCGCTCGACGAACGCCTTGGGCAAACCGAGCTGCCGACCCAGCGCGCGCACCTCATCCTTAAACAGCCCGCGCAGCGGCTCGACCAGCCCGGTGAAGCTCATGTCCTCCGGCAGGCCGCCGACGTTGTGGTGGCTCTTGATCGTGGCGGAGTTCCACGCGCCGCTCTCGATGACGTCGGGATAGATCGTGCCCTGGGCGAGGAACTTCACATTGCCGAGCTTACGCGACTCGGACTCGAACATGCGCACGAACTCCGCGCCGATGATCTTGCGCTTCGTCTCGGGGTCGATGACACCCGCGAGCTTCTCCAGGAAATGCGCCTCGGCGTTCACGCGGATGAAATCGAGGTCGCGTCCGGCAAAGGCCGCCTCCACCTCGTCGCCCTCGTTCTTGCGCATGAGACCGTGGTCAACGAAGATGCAGTGCAGCTGCCCGGGGATCGCCTTGGCGAGCAGCGCCGCGCACACGGACGAGTCCACGCCGCCGGAGAGGCCGAGGATCACATGCTCGTCGCCCACCTGCTCCTGAATACGGCGGATCAGCACGCCCTCCAGATCGCGCATGTCATAGTCCCCCGCCGCGCCGCAGATGCCGTAGAGGAAGTTGTGGATCATGGTCGTGCCGTTCGGCGTGTTCTCCACCTCGGGGTGGAGCTGCAGGCCGTAAAGACGGCGGTCATCGTTCGCGATGGCGGCGTTCGGGCAATTCGCCGTAGAGGCGGCGCAGCGGAAGCCGTCGGGCAGAGCGCTCACCTGGTCGGTGTGGCTCATGAGGCCGATCTGCTTTGCAGCGAGGCCGCGGAACAGCACGCACGCGGGGTCGACCGTCATCTCCGTGCGCCCGTATTCGCTGACCGCGCAGGGCGAGACCGTGCCGCCGAGGGTATAGGTCATGAGCTGCAGCCCATAGCAGATGCCGAGCACCGGCACGCCGAGATCGAACAGCCCCGCGTCACAGCGCGGCGCGCCCTCGCGGTACACGCTGTCAGGGCCGCCCGTGAGGATGATGCCGATCGGGTCCATGCTCCGGATACGCTCGAGCGGCACGTCGCCCGGCAGGATCACGGAATAGACGCCGCACTCGCGCACACGGCGGGCGATGAGCTCCTTGTACTGTCCTCCGAAGTCGAGGACGATGACGGTTTGATAGGCCACGGGACAAGTCTCCTTTGGGATAAAAAATATGGTATTTATTGTAGACCCGCAAAGCGGATTTTGCAAGATGAAAAAACGCCGCCGAACAGGGATTCTCTGTTCGGCGGCGTCACTCTGCAATTATAATCCCGCGTTGATGTCATACGTGCGGTACTGCACCGCCTCGGCGATGTGGGCGGGCTGGATGGTCTCGCTCCCGGCGAGGTCCGCGATCGTGCGGGCGACGCGCAGGATGCGGTCGTGGCTGCGGGCGGTGAGCCCGAGGGCGTCGAACGCCTGATGCAGCAGCTTCTCCCCCGCCGCGTCGAGCGCGCAGTATTCCGCGAGCGCACGCTGCCCCATGTGGGCGTTGATATCGCTGTCATTGCCGAAGCGGGCATGCTGCACGGCGCGCGCCGCGTTCACCCGCTCGCGGATGGAGGCGGAGCTTTCGCCGTTCGGCTTTTCGCGCAGGGCGTCGAAGTCCAGCGCGTCGACCTCGACGATCATGTCCATGCGGTCGAGCAGCGGTCCGGAGATCCGGCGGTGATAGCGGCGCACCTCCTGCGGCGTGCAGGTGCAGCGCCCGGAGGGGTGCCCGTACCATCCGCACTTGCAGGGGTTCATGGCGCAGACCAGCATGAAGCGGCTGGGGTACGTCACGGAGCCGACCGCGCGGGAGATCGTGATCGTGCCGTCCTCCAGCGGTTGGCGCATCGTCTCGAGCACGTCCTTGCTGAACTCCGGCAGCTCATCCAGAAACAGCACGCCGTTATGCGCGAGGCTCATCTCGCCCGGCTTGAGCGCCGTGCCGCCGCCGGACATGGCGACCGCCGACACCGTATGGTGCGGGGCGCGGAACGGGCGCTGCTCCACGACGGGCGCGGCGCTTGTCGTGAGCCCCATGACGGAGTGCACCTCTGTCGTCTCGAGCATCTCGGCGCGCGTCATTTTCGGCAGGATGCCCGGCAGACGCTTTGCCAGCATGCTCTTGCCCGCGCCCGGCGGACCGACGAGCAGGACATTGTGCCCGCCCGCGGCGGCGACCTCCAGCGCGCGCTTGACATAGAGCTGGGACTTGACCTCGGAAAAATCAAAGGGAAACGCCGTCTCGCGTCCGAGCTCCGGTGCCTTGGCGGGCGTGAGCGCCGTCTCCCCGCGCAGGTGCTCCACGAGCGCTTTGACATGGCGCACGGGATAGATTGTGAGTCCCTCGGCAAAGGCAGCCTCGGCGGCGTTCTCCGCCGGGACGAACAGCTCCCGCACACCGGCGCGCCGCGCGGCAAGCGCCATCGGCAGCACACCCGGCACGGAACGCAGCTCGCCGGAGAGGCTCACCTCGCCCAGAAAGGCGGTCGATGCGGGCGGCTGGCGGACGTCGCCGGTGATGCACAGGATGCTCATCAGCACGGGCAGGTCATACACCGACCCCTCCTTGCGCAGATCGGCGGGCGCGAGATTCACGGTCAGATGGCACACGGGAAAGCGCATGCCGTTATTTTTGATGGCGGAGCGCACGCGGTCGCGCGCCTCCTTCACGGCCGCGTCGGGCAGACCGACGATGTCGAACCGGGGCAGTCCGTTCGAGGAAGCGCACTCCACCGTGACGGGAAAGCCGCCGACGCCCTGGCAGCCGAGCGATGTGATTTTCGAGAGCATAGTGATCTCCTGATTGGATGGTTACAGTCCGAGTCTGGCGCGGGTCGCGCCGGTCGCGTTCAGGATGGCGTTCGCGTCGTTGACATCCTCGCCGGCGTTGCAGAGATACTCCGAGCGGTCCAGGATCGCCTGGCCGTCCGCCACAGAGATCTTCACGCCGTCATAGAAAAAGCCGTCGTAGGTGTTATCGTCCTCGACCAGCGTATGGACAAGCACCAGTCTGCCGTCGCGGACGGCGTGATACTCCAGATCCGCGTAAGCCCCGTATTCCCCGAGCACCAGCATCGTTTCGCCGTCGATGCTGCTCAGCTCCAGGCACTGTCCGCTCGGATCGCCTCCGGCACGGCAGAAGCCGGAATACAGCGACACAGCGCTGCCGCCACGCCAGGTCCAGATCTCGATGTTCGCGGCAGCAGGGAAATCATTGACCAGCGTGTTTTCCCAGAGCAGCAGCTCCTCCACGCCGTCGCGGTCCAGATCCCGGAGCCCGACGTAGGCGACGCCGCGCATCCAGTAATACGTGCCTCCGGAGGAGGGCTGCACGCACTCCCCGCGCCCGTACTGCGCCTCGCGCTGCTGCACGATCTCGCGGTAGGCGCTGTACATGGCCTCCGTCGGATCGGCAGAGGCAGCGGTGACGGTCGGCGTCTGCTGTGCTTCCGTTTCGGGCGCGGCGGGCGTGTCTTCCGAAAGCTCGACCGCGTCGGTCGTCTCTTCACTCTCGTCGGCGAGCATGTCCTCGCGGATGCCGCGCAGAGTGCTGCAGCCGGTGAGCAGGGTCAGCGTCAGAACAAGCGCGAGCAGCAGCGCGGGAAGGCGGCGGCTCATGCCTCTTCCTCCCGCACGAGCGCGATGTGCAGCTCGTCGAGCTGGCGCTGCTCGACCGTGCCCGGCGCGCCCATCATGACGTCCTGCGCGTTTTTATTCATCGGGAACGGGATGATCTCGCGGATGGACTCCTCGCCCGCGAGGAGCATGACCATGCGGTCCACGCCCGGGGCGATGCCCGCGTGCGGGGGCGCGCCGTAGCAGAAGGCATTGTACATGGCGGGGAACTTCGCCTTGACGTCGTCCTCGCCGAGACGCACCATTTCAAAAGCCTTGATCATGATCTCGGGATCGTGGTTTCGCACGGCGCCGGAGGAAAGCTCCACGCCGTTGCACACGAGGTCATACTGATACGCGTAGATGCTCAGCGGGTCGACCTCGCCGCGCTCGGCCTTCTCCAGGATCTCCAGACCGCCGTTCGGCATGGAGAACGGGTTATGGCAGAACTCCAGCTCGCCGGACTCCTCGCCGATCTCATACATCGGGAAGTCGACGATCCAGCAGAACTCGTAGCGCTCGACGTCCATGTGACCGGGCACCGCCGCGCCGAGCATCTTTCTGAGGACGCCGGCGGTCTTCTGCGCGTCGCGCTTTTTGCCCGCCGTGACGCCGACAAAGCAGCCGGGTTTTAAACCAAGGGCTTGTGTGATTTCCTCCTGCTTGGGAGATAGGAACTTGGCGACGCCGCCGGCGAAATTGCCCTGATCGTCCACCTTGAACCAATAGGGCTTCTGCCCCGCCTGCACCTCGACCGCGGCGCAGAGCTTGTCCACCGCCTTGCGCGCGAGGGCGCAATCGGAGACGACGATCGCCTTGACGGTGTTGCCGGCGGCGAAGGGCGCGAACTCCTCGCTCACGGCGAGCGCGGAGATGTCCTGCACCTCGAGATCGATGCGCAGGTCGGGCTTGTCCGAGCCGTAGCGGTCCATCGCGTCGTTGAAAGCGATGCGCTTGAAGGGCGCCTCGGAGGCAATATCGTACTTGCCGTACTTGGCGAAGATCGGCGGCAGCACGTCCTCCAGAACGGCAAATACGTCGTCCTGATCGGCGAATGCCATCTCCATATCGAGCTGATAGAACTCGCCGGGGCTGCGGTCGCCGCGCGCGTCCTCATCGCGGAAGCACGGAGCGATCTGGAAGTAGCGGTCAAAGCCCGAGGTCATCAGCAGCTGCTTGAACTGCTGCGGCGCCTGCGGCAGGGCGTAAAACTTGCCGGGGTGCTTGCGCGCGGGCACGAGATAGTCGCGCGCGCCCTCGGGGCTGGACGCCGTGAGGATCGGCGTCGTGATCTCCAAAAAGCCGTGCGCCTGCATCGCCTGCCGCAGAGCGGCAACGACGTTGCAGCGCAGGATGATGTTCTGCTTCACGGCGGGGTTGCGCAGGTCGAGGTAGCGGTACTTCAGGCGCAGCGCCTCGTCGGCCTCGCGGCTGCGGTTGATCTCAAACGGCAGCTCGTTGTACAGGCACTTGCCGAGCACCTCGATCTTGTCCGGCACGACCTCGATGTCGCCGGTCGCCTGCTTGGGGTTCTTGCTCGCGCGCTCGCGCACGGTGCCCTCGACGGCGATGGTGCTCTCCTTGTTGAGAGGCTTGACGACCGCCATCATGGCCTCCGTCTCGATGACGACCTGCGTCGTGCCGTAAAAGTCGCGCACGACGACGAAGGCGAGGTTCTGTCCGACCTCGCGGACGTTTTCCATCCAGCCGACGATGCGCACGCGCTCGCCGACGTTCTCGATTCTCAGCTCGTTGCAGTTGTGGGTGCGGTTCTGGAACATGGTTATTTCCTTCTTTCGATGTATAGGTTGCGAAACGGGCGATTCGTGAATCGCCCCTACAAATAAACTGGGTGCGGTGCGGCGGGCGGATGATATCCGCCCCTACGGGGATGTTCGGATGCTTTACGCCTCGCGGATGACGGCGCCGGCGTTTTTCTTCGCGATCCCGGCAGTGAGCAGAGCCTCGGCCTCGGCGGGCGTGAGCGTCTGCTGCTCGCCGGTGGTCATGTCCTTGACGGAGCACTTCCCTTCCCGCAGCTCGTCCTCGCCGAGGAAGATGACATACGGGATCGCAAGCTTATCGGCGTAGGCGATCTTGGCCTTGAACTTCTTCTTTTCGCCATAGAGCTGCACGCGCAGACCCGCGGCGCGCAGCTTTGTCGCAAGCGCGATCGCGCCGGAAAGCTCCTCCGTCATCGGCAGGATCAGTACGTCGGCGGGCGCCGTGAGCAGGTCCTCGGACAGCATGCCCTGCTCCTGCAGGACATAGAACAGGCGCGTCAGACCGATGGAGATGCCGACGCCGGGCAGCGCCTTGTTCGTGTAATACTCGGCGAGGTTATCATACCGCCCGCCGGAACACACCGAGCCGATCTCGGGGTGGTCGGTCATGACGGTCTCATAGACCGTGCCGGTGTAGTAATCGAGCCCGCGCGCGATCGTGAGATCGATCTCGAAATTCTCCTCCGGGACGCCGAACTCGGGCAGGTAGGCGGCGACGGTCTTCAGCTCGTCGAGTCCGCGGTCGAAGATCTCGTTCTTCCCGCGATAGGTCTCGAGGAAGGCGAGCTTCTCCGCGCTCGTGCCCGCAGCCGTGATGAAGCGCAGGATCTCGTCCGCGGCGGTTTCTGCCACGCCGCACTCGGCCAGCAGCAGCTCGCGCACCTTGTCCGCACCGATCTTGTCGAGCTTGTCGATCGTGCGCATGACGTCCTGCGCGCGCTCCGTGAGGCCGAGCAGGGCAAAAAAGCCGTTTAACACCTTGCGGTTGTTCACGCGGATGCGAAAGCGCTTGAGCCCCAGGCGCGTGAACGTGTCATAGATGATAGCGGGGATCTCCGCCTCGTTGGAGATATCCAGCGCACCGTCGCCGATGACGTCGATATCCGCCTGATAAAACTCGCGGAAGCGACCGCGCTGCGCGCGCTCCCCGCGCCAGACCTTGCCGATCTGATAGCGGCGGAACGGGAACGTGAGCTGCCCGTAGTTGAGCGCGACGTACTTCGCCAGCGGCACCGTGAGGTCGAACCGCAGCGCCAGATCGTGGTCGCCCTTGGTGAAGCGGTAGATCTGCTTTTCCGTCTCGCCGCCGCCCTTGGCAAGCAGCACCTCGCTGGCCTCGATGGCGGGCGTATCGAGCGGCGTGAAGCCGTAGCGCGCGTAGGTCTCGCGCAGGACGGAGAGCATCTTCTCCATCTGCGCCTGCTTCGGCGGCAGCAGCTCCATGAAGCCGGACAGGGTCCGGGGCTTGACTCTTTCCATAAAATGTATATCCTTTCCGTTTCAGACAGCACAAAACGCCGCTCACAAATGAGCGGGTTTTGTGGATTTCACTGTAAGTCAGCGCCTCGCAGAGTTTGCGGCGCGCACGCCGCAAATAGAATCCAATCATTTTTGCCGCGCGGCTTTTGCCGTGGGGCAAAAATACTTCTCGCGAAGCGGAGGCGGCTCTCTCGCAAAAGCGCAGGCTTTTGCGGCCGAGACGCCGGAGCGAAGCGCGATCCCTCTCGATCAGCAAAGGCATCTGCCTTTGTTGATCGAATCAAAGCCGTCAGGCTTTGATAATTTCGCGCCAGTCGAGGTCGCCGCGGCTGAGGCCAAGGACGAGCATCTCCGCCGTCGCCACGTTGGAGGCGAACGGGATGCGCTGCTGGTCGCACAGACGCGCCATGCGGTTGACGTCGTCAAAGCCACTCTCGTGCTCGGGGTCGCAGAGGAACAGCACAAGATCGATCTCGTTATAGGAGATGCGGGCGTCGATCTGCTGACAGCCCTGCGAGGAATGCAGATAGGTCTCCACATTCAGTCCTGTAGCGTCGCTGATGAGCTTGCCCGTGGTGCGCGTGGAGCAAAGATTATGCTTTGCCAGCACACCGCAGTAAGCGATGCAGAACTGCACCATCAGCTCTTTTTTCCGGTCGTGTGCGATCAATGCGATGTTCATAAGGTACTCCTCTCCAGAAGGTGGATCTATATGTAAAGGTTCCGGACGCATCCGGATCACTTCAGCATCGTCAGCTCGGATTCGATATCGGTGCTGAGCGTTTTTTCGGTAAAGTAGGCGTTGAGCACATCGCGGGCGATGCTCGCGATGCTCGCGCCCGAGGTGCCGTGCTCCACCACGACGGCGACGGCGATCTGGGGATCGTCATAGGGCGCGTAGCAGATGAAGATGGCGTTGTTGACCTGGTTGTCGCCGACCTGCGCGGTACCGGTCTTGGCGGCGACGAGCGGGGTATAGCCGCCGAAGGTCTGGTAAGCCGAGCCGGCGGGATCGTTGGCGACGAGGAACATGCCCTGGTGCACGGCGTCCCAGTTGTAGTCGGCGGATTCCACGGTGGACAGCACCTCGTGCTGCGCAGAGGCGATCTCGGTGGAATAGTCATAGCTGCGCACGCTCTTCATGATGGAGGCCGAGTGCCGCTCGCCGCCGTTGGCGATCGTGGCGCAGTATTCCGCCAGCTGCATCGGCGTGAACAGACTCAGCGACTGCCCGATCGCGGCCTGCAGCGAGTCGCCCTTATACCAGGCCGCGCCCTCGCGCGCCTTTTTCAGCTCCTCGGAGGCCATCTGTCCGGTGCTCTCCGACAGCTCGATGCCGGTGTGCTCGCCCAGACCGAAGGCGGCGGCGTATTTGCCGAGCGTATCGATCTTCAGATTGTCGCCGACGGTGAAGAAGAACACGTTGCACGAGTCGCGCAGCGCCTCGGTGACGTTGTCCGTGCCGTGTGCGCCGGGATAGACCCAGCAATGCGGAGCGTAGCCCGTGTCCTCATATTTGGTGAACACGCCCTCGCAGTTGAAATAGGTGTTCGTGGTGATGACGCCCTCGGTCAGACCCGCCATGGCGGTGCAGGGCTTGAAGGTGGAGCCCGGCTCGTAGGCGCCGTCGACCGCCCGGTTGACGAGCGGGCGGTGCTCATCGTCGTGGTTCAGCTCGGAGGCGTAGTCCGAGTCGCTCATCAGACGCTGGAGGTCGAACGTGGGATAGCTCGCGATCGCCAGCGGCTCGCCGGTCTTGACCTCGACGGCGACGACCGCGCCGCCGGTGCCGACGATCTTGCCCTCGGGGTCGTCCATGTTCAGGCGCATATTTTCGATGCCGTTGGCGAGCGCCTTCTCGGCAGCGCCCTGCAGATCGAGATCGATCGTGAGACTGACGTTGTTGCCGGGCACCGGCTCGGTGGTATAGGTCGTGTTCGTGATGGTCCCGGCGGCGTTGCGCGTGACGATGGCGGTGCCGTCCGTTCCGTGGAGCTGGCTTTCAAAGGCATACTCCGCGCCGGATTTGCCGACCGTGGCGTCCATGGAATAGCCCAGCGCGCCGTAGGTCTGGTACTCGCTTGCGGTCATGAGACCCGTCTGCCCGAGGATGTGCGGAGCAAGACTGGTGTTGTACTGCCTCTTGAAGGAGACCGCGACCTCAAAGCCGTGCGCGTTCTGCTCCATGAGCGCGGCGATCAGATCCATGCTCGCGTCCTCGACGAAGACATAGTCCGCCGTCGGCGTGACATAGCGCACCTTCAGCTCATAGCGGACGCCGGCGATCGTGCGCATGTCCTCCGCTGAATAATTGTTGTTGATGTCGAATTTATCGCGAAACACGCTCATCAATTCCACGGCGCTCGCGTCCTGCGGCAGATCCACGCTCTCGAGATAGGCGTTTAAGAGCGTGCGCTGCAGCTCGTTCATGCGCGTGTATTCAAAGGGGGGCGATTTCGTGACCGGGAGCGTATCGTTGTATGTGTCACCGCAGGCCTCCACCGTGCGCACCATCTGCAGGATGGCGGCGTTGGGGTCGTCCTGCGCGAGGAGCACCTCGGCGTTGAGCACGATGTTGTTGATGCTCGTGTTTGACACAAGGATGCGCCCGTAGCGGTCGAGGATGTTGCCGCGCGCCGCGACCACGCGCTGCGCGGTGGCGACGTTGTTCTGGCTCTCCTCATAATAGGCGCGGCCCTCGATGATCTGCAGCTTATACAGCGAGACGAAGAAAATCACGAGCAGCGCGATGAGCAGGATGCCCATCACAGCCGTTCTTCCGGATTTTACGGGTTTATCCATGTTCAGGTTCCTTTACGTTTACCGCACGCGCGCGTCTGCGCGCAGCGCCGCGGCTGATATAGAAAAACGGGACGGCAAACGGCAGACTCACGATCGACTGCCGCAGCGCCGTGCCGAGCAGCGGCCAGAACGCCGCACCGTGAAAGATCCACAGCCGCGACATCTGCACGAAGCCCGTGAGCACGAAGCCCAGCAGACACAGGCACAGAAACGCCATGAGTGTGCGGTTGACGAGATACTCCGCCGCCATGCCCGCGCCGAAACCGATCAGCGGCAGGAGCGTCAGAAACAGCACCGCCGTCTCGGGATAGCCCATGTCGCAGAGGAAGCCCGCGAACAGACCGAACACCGCGCCCCAGACCGGGCCATGGAACATCGCCACGGCAATGACCACGGCGGGGACGATCATCGTATACACGCCCCAGAGGCGCACGCGGGCAAGGATCGTGTTCTGCGCCAGCACCGTCACGATCAGATACAGCGCGCACCAGAGCGCCGCGCGGATCGCGCGTCTGTTGATAAGATCACGCCACATGCCTTACTCCACCACTTCAAAGTCCTTGATGATGAACACCTGCAGGAGGTTGCCTAGATCGCAGGCGGGCTCAATGACGCCGAACGTCTGCTGACCGCCCGCGGCGGTGCGGACCTCCTCGATGGTGCCGACGACGAGACCGGCGGGATACGCGCCGCCCTTGCCGGAGGTGAGCACGGTGTCGCCCGGGAAGAGGCTCACGCCCTCCATGAGATAGCCGAGCTTCGTCTTGCCCTCCTGCATGAGAGAGAAGTCGCCGGTGATCATGCCCGTTGCGCCGCTGTTGGAAACATAGCCGCCGGCGCTGAGATCGATGTCGATCACGGTGCGCACGGTCGCCCAGCCGGAGCCGACCTCCATGACCTGTCCGACGAGCGAGCCGCCCTCGGTGATGACGCAGTCGCCCGGCTCGATGCCGGCCTCCTCGCCCTTGCTGATCGTGATGATGCTCGACCAGTTCGAGGCCGAGGACGCGACCACCTTCGCCGACTCCAGCTCGAAGTCGGAATGGCGCTGGCTCAGATCCAGCAGATCGCGCAGACGCTCGTTCTCCTGCACGGCCTCGCGCCCCTCGCGGGCCTCGGCCTGCGCCGCGGCGAGATCCTCGCGCAGACGCTGGTTCTCCGCCAGGAGACTGTCATAGCGGTAGATGTTGCCATATAAGCTCTCCAGCCAGCCCGTGAACGTGACGGACGCCTGCTGGAACGGCTCGCGCAGGATGCCGTCCAGATCCGTCAGAAAGCCAGCCCTGCCGCCGAGCGCCCCGACCACCGCGCCGACGATGATCGCCGCCACGATGACCAGCACCAAAAGGCGCGGCGCTTTGGATTTTAGAAATTTCTTCCAATTCATAAAAGTTCAGTCCCGAATAATTTCAGCATTTCGCCCAGGGCACATACCGGTAATCCCATGACGTTGAAAAAGTCGCCGTCGATGCCGGAGATCAGCAGCGAGCCCTTGCCCTGGATGCCGTAGGCGCCGGCCTTGTCCATCGGCTCGCCGGTCTCGATATAGCCCGCGATCTCGGACTCCGTGAGGGCGCGGAAACGCACCCGCGTCGCCTCGGCATGCGTGCGCGTTTCCCCGCCGCGGACCACCGCGACGCCGGTATAGACCGTGTGGGCCCTGCCGGAGAGCGCGCGGAGCATGCGCGCGGCGTCCGCAGCGTCGCGCGGCTTGCCGAAGACCGCGTCATCGAGACACACGATGGTGTCCGCGCCGATGACGATATCGTCCGGCTCGCACCGCTGCGCGACCTCGCGCGCCTTGTGCAGCGCGAGCGCCTCGGCAAGCGCGCCGCCGGTCAGCCCGGGGTCGGCACGCTCCTCCCCGACGGCGGGCAGGATCTTCAGGGGGTCGAGCCCCATCAGCTCCGCCAGCTCCCTTCTGCGGGGAGAGGCGGAGGCGAGAACATAGTGCAAATCGGTTTCCTCCAGTATTTATTCGACGCCGCGGTAGTATAACCCGCGGGTCAGCCCGTTCGGGCGGTAGTCCGTGAGGCCGAGATAGCTCTTGGCGACCTCGACGCACTCATGCGGCGTCTCGGTCGTGAACAGCAGCCGCGCGCCCCAGAGCCCCGCGGTCTCATAGTCCTCGTGCTTGTCCGCGAGATAGAGCTTGTGCGCGTTGAAAATCACGTTGCGGCAGCCGAAGGCGCGCACGACCGGGAACGAGGAGCCGCGCCGGTCCGTCAGCGCGTTCGGCACATGGCAGGTGCAGCGCCCGGCGCTGTTTTGGATAACGCACTGCTCCGTGATCATGCACGGGAGACGGCCATAGACGATCGCCTCGGTATCCACCGCCTTGCTGAGATCGCGGATCTGCGCCATGCGCAGCTCGAACGACGCCGTGACGGACTGGAAGCCCGCCTGCCGCAGCAGGTCGAGCGTATAGGAGTTGAAGACGTTCAGCCCGAAGTCGCCGCGCATCTTCATGCCGGCGCGGCTCGCGAGGGCGATGTGCCCGAGATTTCCGACCACGACCTGCCGCACGCCATAGCTCCACGCCGTGCGCAGCAGATCCGAGACCTCGCGGTTCTCATCGTCGGAAATGACGCGCGGGAGCACCGCCGCGATCGGGATACGCAGCTCGCGGAACGGCTCCATCGCCTCGGGGTGCTCGGCGATGATCTCCACCGGGATATACATCAGGTCCGGCTGGAGCGCCGCGAGCGCGGGTGTGAGCTGCTCGACCTGCGTGATCTGATAGATGCGCGCGGGCGTGGTATAGCGGTTGTGCCCCTCGGGCAGCGGCGGCATCGGCAGACTGCGGCGCTCGGGCGCCTTGGCGCGCGCCTCCTTGAGCTGGTTGATGAGACGGCGGCGCAGCTCGTTCACCGCGCCGGTGGGCACGAAGAGGTTTTCCTCCACGATCGTCTCCACGCGCTCGGCATAGTACGGCGTGCCGCCGGTTTTGGAAAACTGATCGCGCAGCGCGGCGTCCGTGAGCGCGCTGCTGAGCGCGGGCTCCGGCACGCTGCCGGAGACGGCGGCGCGATAACCGTCGGCGTCCTGCGCCGCGGCGCGGATCGGCTGATCCGCCTGGGCGACCACATAGAAGTGCACCGGCACGCGGCGACGCTCGCCGTCGCCGTACTGCTTACGGGCGGCGCTGAAGAGCTTCTCCGCCGGGCGGTCGTTCTCGGTCCGGGTGCCGAGCATGTCCGGCCCCTTCTCCCCGAGAAAGTAACCCTGTGTGAAGCCCTGACGCGAGAACGCCAGCGACAGGCGGTTGCGCTCCTCGGACGTGGGACGGCGGTTTTCCCGGATGCACCGGGCATAGACGTCCGTCACGACCGCGACATACTCCGGGCGCTTCATGCGCCCCTCGATCTTCACGCAGGCGACGCCCGCGTCCTCGAGCTCGGCAAGATAATCCACAAGACAGTTGTCCTTGAGACTCAGGGGATATTCATCCATGCGCCCGCCCATGCTGTACTGCATGCGGCAGGGCTGCGCGCAGGCGCCGCGGTTGCCGCTGCGGCGGCCGATCAGCGCGCTCATATAGCATTGACCGGAATAGCAGAAGCACAGCGCCCCGTGCACGAAGACCTCGGTCTCCACCGAGCAATGCTGCGAGATATAGCGGATCTGCTCCAGACTCAGCTCGCGCGCGAGCACCACGCGGCTGCAGCCCAGCTCCGCCGCCGCCTCCGCTCCGGCGAGATCGTGCACGCTCATCTGCGTGCTCGCGTGCAGCGGCAGGTCCGGCAGCGCCTCGTGCAGCACACGCAGCAGTCCCAGATCCTGCACCAGCACGGCGTCCGCCCCCAACTCGGAGGCGCGCCGGGCAAGGTCCACCGCCTGCGCCATCTCCCGGTCGCCCACAAGGGTGTTCATCGTTACGTACACCTTGCAGCCCCGGATGCGGCAATAGCGCACGGCCTTGGCAAATTCCTCATCCGTGAAATTATTCGCGCCCCGACGGGCGTTGTAGGACCCGAAGCCCAGATAAACCGCGTCCGCCCCGTTCTGCACCGCCGCGATGACGGCGTCGGGACTTCCGGCGGGAGAAAGCAGTTCCAGCATAGTTTCCCCGATCTGTATGCGCGCAAGCGGCCCGATCAGCAGCTCCGCATACACCTAAAGATACAGGGTACATTATACAAAATAATATCCGGCGTGTCAACCGCGCGCGGCAGTCGCGGAGCACTGTTTTTGGGGCAATTCGGGTGATGTGCGCATTGTTGAAAAAAAGTTTACAAAAAGGACGCCCGACGTGCCTGCCCGCCTTTTTCGGGGCGCTGAAGCTTGACGTTCTTCCCCGCTTGTACTATAGTATCGGGGAGGCGAACCCGCGCCGGTTCGCCTCCCCGATACTACACTTAATATCTGTCCATCCGCCGGATGGATGAAAGGATGATCACAATGAAATGCAAACATTGCGGCGCAGAGTTCCCCGATTGGCTGGACTTTTGCCCGGAATGCATGAAGTCCGTTGACGAGCCGGCAGCGGCGGAGGCCGAAGCGCCCGCGCAGCCGCAGCCCGTCGCGGAGCCGGAGCCCGCACCGGCCCCCACACCCGCGCCCGCGCCCGCACCGGAAGCAGAGGCGGCTCCGGAGCCAGAGGTCTATCAGTCTCCGGCGCGTCCGAAGAAGACGCGGAAGAAGGGCGGCGGCGGTTGGCTGGGCTTCCTGCTCGGGCTGCTGTGCGCGGTCGTCGCGGTGGCGGCGCTGCTGCTGACCGGCGTGCTCCAGCGGGGCGCCGCCGTCGGCGGCACGGACGCGAAGGAGGTCGTCTCCGAGCAGGACTCCAAGACGCCCGAGGGCGTGCTGGAGGACTACGCCGCGGCGCTCAAGGACGGCGATCTGAGCCGCATGCTCGCGTCTTATGCCGCGCCCGTCTATCTCTCGAAGCTGCCGACCGAGGCCTTCTACGAAACGAACTTCGACGGCGGCGAGACATACAGGATCTGGGGCGTGAGTCTCGGGGAGCTGCAGGCGTCCGACTCGGCGCTTGCCAAAGCCGTCGCCGCGGAGAAGACCCGCAGCGCACTGATCGATCTCATCATGAACCAGTTCTCCTATCCCCTGCTGAGCGCCAACTCCCACTTCACCTACGACGAGGACAACGCGCTGTATCTGGTCGAGCTGGAGAATGATGAAGACATGCAGGACTATCTTGCCCAGCTGCTGAAAGCGGCGCCCTTCTCCAGCCTGGAGATCGGCAAGGCGTTTCTCGTGACGGACAAGCTCTCCGAGGAGGGCGTCGCCGCGTACGAGGAAAACATGCAGAATCTCGCCGACGCGCTCGGCGCAGAGGACGCGGCGTTCTGCTACATCGAGCTGAAGGTCGACGGCACGGACTATCTGCTCGGCATGGAGCTGGTAAAGTTTGACGGGCTGTGGTATGACAACAAGCCCTGCCTCTACGGCGTCAACCTCAAGGAGGATTATCTGAACAACAGCTACGGCGGTCTTGTCCCCGTGGCAGCCATCGAAGACTGGGTATAAGGACAGCAAAAGGGCGCGTTGCGAAACGCGCCCTTTTGATCGTCCTTTAAGTTTACATAATATCATTTACATAATATTATTTATGTTGTCTCCAACAGCTCTGCGCAGAGCGCGGGATTGTTCGTCCCGTCGTATTCCACGGCGCATTTTCCGGCGCGGAGGGCGCAGAGCGTGCTCTCGCGCAGGCCGCGACCGTGCAGGTGCGCCCAGACGAGCGCCGCCATCACGGCGTCTCCCCCGCCGGTGGTGTTCACGAGCTGCGTCGGCAGACACGGCAGCTGCGCGCGCAGCTCGCCCTCCCCGGCGAGGATGCCGAGACTCCCCATGCTGAGAAACACGCGGTGCACCCCCTGCCGCAGCAGCGCCGTGACGATCGCCTCAGGCTCGGTCTCCCCCGTGAGCTCGGAGCCCTCGGTGATGTTCGGCTTGAAGGTGTGGATGCGCCCGAGCATCCCGCGCAGGCGCTCCGCCTTGGTCACGGAAACGGGATCGACAAACAGCGGCCGCGTCACATGTCCCCCGATCCAATGCAGCGTCTCGGCAGGGAGATTGCCCTCCGCGACGACGACCGCCGCGCTGTTCAGCGCGTCCAGATGCGCCGAAAGGTATTGGGGCGTAATGCACGCGGAGCTGTCCGTGTCGCTCAGACCGAGCTGCATCTCCCCGCGCTCGTCTGTGATATAGAGATACGACGAGGTGTGCACGCCCGGAAGCGTCTGCGCGCAGGAGAGATCCATGCCGAGCCGCTCGCAGCTTTGGCGCAGCGCAGCGCCGTTGGCATCGTCCCCGAAAACGGTGACGAAACGCACCGGCGTGCCCAGCAGGCAAAGATCGTGGGCGATGTTGCGCCCTACGCCGCCCGGCGTGAGCCGCACCGTGCCGGGGTTGGAGTCCCGGAAGATCAGCTTCCTGCGCGGTCTGCCGCAGATATCCATGTTCACCGCCCCGATGACGGCGACAAACGGTTCCTGTTTCATACGTCCTCCCGAAAAATTTCCCTGCGGCGTTCCGCCGCAGGGAAAGCGTATTTTAGTTCACATGCCAGATGTTCTTTGCGTACTCCAGGATCGCGCGGTCGGCGGCGAAGAAGCCGCTCTCGGCCGTGTTCACGAGCGAGATGCGCGCGCGCTCATTGGGATCGGAGATGATGGAATACATGCGGTCATGGCAGTTTACATAACTTTCAAAGTCCGCCAGCAGCATATAGGGGTCGCCGCCGTACATCAGCCCGCCGGTGAGATCGGAATAGCTCTCGCCGTCGGAGAAGCCGGTGTTCAGCTGATCCAGCACGCGGTGCAGGCGGAAGCTCGACTGCACGTAATGCATCGGCTGATAGCCGGTCGCCTTCAGGTGGTTGACCTCCTCGGTGCGCAGCCCGAACAGGAACATATTGCGGTCTGCCAGACGCTCGTACATCTCGACGTTCGCGCCGTCGAGCGTGCCGATCGTGACGGCGCCGTTCATCATCATCTTCATGTTGCCGGTGCCGGAGGCCTCCTTGCCGGCGGTGGAGATCTGCTCAGAGACCTGCACGGCGGGCATCAGCACCTCGGCGACGGAGACGCGATAGTTCTCCACGAAGTGGACCTGCAGTCTGCCCTTGCAGACGGGGTCGTTGTTCACGTCGTTGGCGAGCGAGCAGAGCATCTGGATGATGCGCTTGGCGGTGACATAGCCCGCGGCGGCCTTCGCGCCGAAGAGGAACGTGCGCGGCACGAACTCCTGGTTCGGATCATCGTGCAGACGCTGGCGCAGGTGGATGATGAGCATGGCGCACAGCAGCTGACGCTTATACTCGTGCAGACGCTTGACCTGCACATCGAGGATCGCGTCGGTGTTGAGCGTGAAATCGGACGTCTTGGCGAGGTACTTCGCCAGACGCTGCTTGTTCTCCAGCTTGATCGCCTCGACGCGCGCCTGCACGACGGGGTCGGTCGTGAAGTCCTTCAGGCGGTCCATCTCCTCGGGGTGCAGGAGATAGCTGTCGCTGCCGAGCAGATCGCACACGAGACTGTGCAGACCGGGGTTCACCTGCGCGAGCCAGCGGCGGTGGTCGATGCCGTTCGTGACATAGGTGAAGCGGCTCGGGTCCAGACTGCAGACGTCACGGAAGAGATCGTTCTTCAGGATGTCGCCGTGCAGCTTGGAAACGCCGTTGACGATCTGGCAGGCCGCGAGGCAGAGGTTCGCCATGTGCACCTTGCCGCCCGTGATGATGAGGCTGCCGCCCACGCGGTAGTCATCGCCGAATTTCTCGCGCAGATAGTCGCACCAGCGGCGGTTGATCTCGCAGATGATCTCCCAGATGCGCGGCATCTGGCTCTGCACGAGACCCTGCGGCCAGGTCTCCAGCGCCTCGGACATGACGGTGTGGTTCGTGTAGTTGAAGCAGTTTTTCACGATCTCCCACGCCTCGTCCCACTCCAGACGGTCCTCGTCCATGAAGATGCGCATGAGCTCGGGGATCATGAGCGTCGGGTGCGTGTCGTTGATCTGGATGGCGTGGTGCTCGGCAAAGTTTTTCACGGTGCCGTAGCGGGCGCGGTGCTCGCGCACGATGCTCTGCGCCGTCGCGGACACGAAGAAATACTGCTGGCGGATGCGCAGCGTCTTGCCCTCGATGTGATCGTCGGCGGGATAGAGCACCTTCGTGATGACCTCGGCCATGGTGCGGTTCTCCATGCTCTTGACATAGTTGCCGCTGGCGAAGAGATACATGTCCAGGTCGTTCGTGGTGTGCGCCTCCCAGAGGCGGAGCTTGTTGATGCGGGAATTGCCGTAGCCGGCGACGAGCATGTCGCGCGGCAGGGCGAGCACGGTCTCATAGCCCTTCAGCTCGCCGTGGAAGTGCCCGAATTCATCCCAATGCGGCTCGACGCGGCCGCCGAAGCGGACCTCGACGATCTCATCGATGCGGGGCACGAGCCAGCTTTCCGCCGCGCTGCGCCAGTTGTCCGCGACCTCGACCTGCTTGCCGTCCTCGATCTTCTGGCGGAACATGCCCAGCTCATAGCACAGGCTGTAGCCGGAGGCGGGGATGTCCTGCGTGGTCATGGCGTCGAGATAGCACGCGGCGAGACGGCCCAGACCGCCGTTGCCCAGACCGGCGTCGGGCTCGGTCTCAAAGATATCGGCGGCGCTGCGGCCCATATCCTCCAGCGCGCCGGTGAGCGCGTCGGCAACGCCGAGGTTGAAGGCGTTCTTCATCAGCGAACGCCCCATCAGAAACTCCATGGACAGATAGTGCACCTCGCGCTCAGGGGGCGTGGCGCTGTCGAAGGAGAGCACGCGGGACATGATCTCGCGGATCACGATGGCGCTCGCCTGAAACACCTGCGCGTCGGTGGCATTTTCCGCGGCGACGCCGAAGTGGGCGCAGAGCTTGTCTTCGATCGCGCTGCGGAGCTCGTCACGGGAGATTTCGTTGGTCATACTCATAGATTTCTTCGTCCTTTCCAAACACAGTTCCAAACGTTGAACAGTATATATGAACAGCGCAAAGCGCTGCAGCAAACAAATTCAGGGCGGCAAATGTCATCCCACGCTGTCACGCGTGGGATGACACCGCTTGTAAAAAAGGGATGACTCAGATCTTGCTTCTCTTCGGGATCACGAGAGGAAGCTTTTCGCTGCCCGCGAGCAGCTCGCGGTCGGAGACGGACACATCCTTGTCGGCAATGATGAACTTCATCGTCGCGTCCGCGCCGACAGCGGTGTCCTGCATGAGGATGCAGTTTTCAACCACCGCGCCGGGCGCGACACGCACGCCGCGGAACAGGATGGAGTTTCTGACGGTGCCCTCGATGTAGCAGCCGTCGGCGATGAGACTGTTTTCCACACGCGCCTGCTCGCCGTAGTAGGTGCTCACGTCGGAGCGCTCCTTCGTGCGGACCGGGCGGTCGGTCGGGAACAGCTCCGCGCGCGGGCCGGGCTTGAGCATCGCCATGCTGGCGCTGTAGTAGTCCTCAACGGAGTCGATGCGCTTCAGGAAGCCCTTGTGCGCATAGAGATCGATCTTGCCGCCCTCTTCCAGATAAGCCGCCAGGCAGTCGGCATGGAAGTGGAAGCGGTTGGCCGCCTCGCAGCGGTCGAGGAGCTCGAGCAGGACGTCCTTGCGCGCGACATAGATCTCAGCCGCGGCGGCGCCCTTGCCGGGACCGACCTGACGGAACAGCAGCTGCTGCGCCAGACCGTCCTCACCGACGACGAAGCGATAGTGCTCCACAGCGGGATCGCAGCTCGTGGTCACGGCGGTGATGCCGCAGCCGGAGCGCAGGTGCTGCCGGATCACATCGACGAGATCGAGGTTGCACAGCACATCCGCGGGATAGAGCACGACGTGCTCCTGCGGGATATCGCGCAGATAGCCGACGACGGCGTTGAGCGCCTCGGCGGTGCCGGCATAGTCGCCGCCGCGGTTATCGCCGAACGGGGGCAGCAGACGCATGCCGCCGCGGCGGCGGGAGATGTCCCACGCCTTGCCGCCGGCCACATGGTCGAGCAGGGACTGGAAATCGCGCTGCATGATCACGCCGACGTCGCGCACGCCCGCGTTGGACAGGCTCGAGAGTGCAAAGTCGATCAGGCGGTAGCGCCCGGCAAACGGCAGCGACGCGTTCGTGCGGGTGCGGGTCAGCTCGCCCAGCTTCGGGGAGCTGTGATAGGCATAGACGATACCATGGACATCCATCATGACTGCACCTCCGAACTATCATAGATCATGGCGCTCGGCGGCACGGAAACGCCCGCGCCGACCTGCACCTCGGGGCCGACCGTGGCCACGCCCCAGCTTTCACTGCCGTCGGGCTCGGCGCCGACATGCGCGCCCGCGCCGATGTGGGCGTTCTCGCCCACGATAGCGTACTCCACGACCGCGCCCGGCTCGATGACCGCGCCCGGCATGATGACGCTGTATGACACCTTCGCGCCCGCGCCGACCCTGACCGAGTGGGACAGGACGGAGTTTTCGACCTTGCCGTCCACGTCGCAGCCCTCGGTGACGATGGAGTGGACGATGCGGCCGTCCTCGCCGACATAGTGCGGCGGGCGGATCGGGCTGCGCGCCCGGATCGGCCACTGGGGATCGAAGAGGTTCAGGCTCGTGGTGGAGAGCATATCCATGTTCGCGTCCCAGAGACTGGTGATGGTGCCGACGTCGCGCCAGTAGCCCTCGAAGCGATAGGGCAGCAGCTTTTCGCCGGCGGCGAGCATCTTGGGGATGATATTCTTGCCGAAGTCCTTGCTGGAGTTCGGGTCGGCCTCGTCCTCGATGAGCGCCTGACGCAGCTTCTTCCAGTCGAAGATGTAGATGCCCATGGAGGCAAGATCGCTCTTCGGATGAGCGGGCTTCTCCTCAAACTCGTTGATGAAGCCGTCCTCGCCGACGTTCATGATGCCGAAGCGGGTGGCCTCCTCCATGGAGACCTGGATGACCGCGATCGTGCAGGCGGCCTCCGCCTCACGGTGCTTGCGGAGCATGTCGGCATAGTCCATCTTATAGACATGGTCGCCCGAGAGGATGAGCACGTGGTCCGGATCATACATCTCGATGAAATCGATGTTCTGGTAGATGGCGTTCGCCGTGCCGGAGAACCAGGAGCCGCGCTCCCCGGCGCTCTGATAGGGCGGCAGGATGTACACGCCGCCGTCCGTCGTGTCGAGATCCCAGGGCTGGCCGGAGCCCACATAGCGGTTGAGCTGCAGGGGCTGATACTGCGTCAGCACGCCGACGGTATCGATGCCGGAGTTGGCGCAGTTCGACAGCGGGAAGTCGATGATGCGGTACTTGCCGCCGAAGGGCATGCCGGGCTTTGCGACCTTTGCCGTGAGCGCATACAGACGCGAGCCCTGTCCGCCGGCCAGCAGCATGGCAATACAGGTTTTCTTCAGAATGACCACTCCTTCCCGACCACGGCTCAAGCCATGATCGTTTTGTTTCTTTTTCTCTATCTCGTACAATTAATGTCCAGACGCGGCGCGGTAACCGGTCCGACGGCGGTCTGAACGTTATTTCTGATTATAGCGCGTCATGGCGGCGTCGGCGCCCTCGGCGATATAGCACAGGCAGGCGTCCGCGGCGCGGTCCGCCGCCTCGGCCATGAGGGCGGCGTCCTCGTTCCGGAACGTGCCGAGCACCCAGTCCGCCATGTCATAGTCCGGATGGGGCGGCGCGCCCACACCCAGCCGCACGCGCGGGAAGGCGTCTGTGCCGAGCTGCGCGATGATGTTCTTCAGCCCGTTCTGACCCCCGGCGGAGCCCTTCGTGCGCACGCGGATCCTGCCCGGCGGCAGATGCACCTCGTCCGAGACGACGAGGATGCGCTCCGGCGGGATCTTATAGAACTTCGCCGCCGCGCTGACCGCCTCGCCGGAAAGGTTCATATAGGTTTGCGGCTTCATGAGCAGGACGCCGCGGCCCTCGACGTCGCAGCGCGCCGTGAGCGCACGAAAGCGCAGCCGCTCGATGCGCACGCCGAGCTTTTTGCTCACGGCGTCGCCGACCATGTAGCCGGCGTTATGCCGCGTGCCGTGGTACTTCAGACCGGGATTGCCGAGAAACACCAGCAGCCACTCCACGCCGCCGCTTCTCTGAAACAGCATTGCTTACTCGAACAGCGAGGAGATGCTGACCTCCTCATAGATGCGCTGGATCGCCTCGGCAAAGACGTTCGCGACCGTGAGATACTTGACCTTGTCGCAGGCGGGCTTGTCCTTCGGATAGGGGATCGTATCGAGCAGGAGCACCTCATCGATGACGCTCTGGGAGATGCGCTCGATCGCAGGACCGGACAGGACGCCGTGGCTGGCGCAGGCGATGACGCTCTTCGCGCCGCCGACCTCGACGCAGGCCTTTGCCGCGCCGCAGAGGGAGCCCGCGGTGTCGATCATGTCATCGAGCAGGATGCAGGTCTTGCCCTTGACGTCACCGATGAGGTTCATGACCTCGGACTGGTTGGCCTTTTCGCGGCGCTTGTCCACGATGGCGAGACCGAGTCCCATCTTCATGGCGAACTGACGCGCGCGCGCCACGCTGCCGACGTCGGGCGAGACGACGATCATGTCCTCGTTGCCGTAGCCGAAGCGGCGCAGATAGTGCGCGGCAAAGATAGGCGCGCCGAAGAGATTGTCCACGGGGATGTCGAAGAAGCCCTGGATCTGCGCGGCATGCAGATCCATCGCGAGCACGCGGTCCGCGCCCGCCTTGGTGATGAGGTTTGCAACGAGTTTGGCAGAGATCGGATCACGGGCCTTGGCCTTGCGGTCCTGACGGGCGTAGCCGAAATACGGGATCACGGCGGTGATGCGCCCGGCGGAGGCGCGCTTCATCGCGTCGATCATCACGAGCAGCTCCATGAGACTGTCGTTCACGGGCTTGCAGGTCGGCTGCACGATGAACACGTCCGCGCCGCGCACGGGTTCCTCGATGCTGATGGCACATTCGCCGTCGGCAAACTGCTTGACTGAGCAGCAGCCGATCGCAGTGCCGAGATTCTTGCAGATCAGATCCGCGAGCGCGGGATTGGAATTGCCGGTGAAAACCTTGATCTCTTTGCCGTGTGAAATCATGTTCGTTTACCTCACTGTATTCTCTATGTGATTTTCAAGGTATCCAATGATACAGATTTATTATAACAGCATTTACACCGAATGGAAAGAGAAACCGCGCGATTCGATTCCAAATTTTTTCTCGATTTCCGAATCGCTTTTGTCATTTTGACGAATCCGGGCGTTCTGAGTTGTACAAAATGACAATGCAGATCCGATCGTTCTGTTCCTTTCTCATTGACATTGCGGTTCGAATCCATTATAATCTATACTGTATTATTTTGTGCAAATCCAATCTAACGGAAAGTAGTGACGAAACCTTGCTGATCCAATTTGAAGAGTACAAGAACAAACTCGCCGGCATGCGCCAGCCGCTCGAGGAGCTGGGCGCGGCGCTCAAGCTCGATCAGGCCCGCAACGAGGTCGAAAAGCTGGAGGAGGAGAGTGCGCAGGAGGGCTTCTGGAACGACACGGAAAACAGCCAGCGGGTGCAAAAGCGCATCAGCGCGCTGAAAAACAAGATCGAGAAATACGACCGCCTGAACACGCAGTATGACGACATGCTCACGATCTGCGAGATGGCGCTCGAGGAGGACGACGACTCCATGCTCGAAGAGCTGGAGAGCGAATACAAGTCCTTTGAGGAAAAGCTGGAGACCATGCGTCTGCAGACGCTGCTCACCGGAGAGTATGACGCGAACAACGCCATCCTCACCTTCCACGCCGGCGCGGGCGGCACCGAGGCGCAGGACTGGACGCAGATGCTCTACCGCATGTACAGCATGTGGGCAGAGCGCCACGGCTACACCTGCAAGGTGCTGGACTATCTCGACGGCGAGGAGGCCGGCATCAAGAGCGCGACGCTGCAGATCAACGGCGACAACGCCTACGGCTTTCTCAAGAGCGAAAACGGCGTGCACCGTCTCGTGCGCGTGAGCCCCTTTGACGCCAACGCCCGCCGCCAGACGAGCTTCGCCGCCGTGGAGGTCATGCCCGAGATCACCGAGGACAACGAGATCGAGCTCAGAGACGAGGACATCAAGATGGACGTCTACCGCTCCTCCGGCGCGGGCGGCCAGAAGGTCAACAAGACCTCCTCCGCCGTGCGTCTGACGCACATCCCCACGGGCATCGTCGTGGCGAGTCAGGTCGAGCGCAGCCACTTCCAGAATCTCGAAAACTGCAAAAACATGCTCCGCGCCCGTCTGGCCGAGATCAAGGAGCGCGAGCATCTGGAGAAGATCTCCGATATCAAGGGCGTGCAGATGAAGATCGAGTGGGGCAGCCAGATCCGCAACTATGTCTTCATGCCCTACACGCTCGTGAAGGACACGCGCACCGGCTTTGAAAACGGCAATGTGCAGGCCGTGATGGACGGCGATCTCGACGGCTTCATCAACGCGTATCTCAGCATGAACGCCAAGCACTGATCCCCATCTCCCCCGAGGAAGGATGATATCCAATGCGTCGAAAACTCGTATGTCTTCTCCTGCTGCTGACGCTGGCGTTCAGCGGCTGTGCCCGCTCGTCCCCGCAGGACAACACCGGAAGCCAGGAAGCGAAATATCTCACCCGCGTGAACATCTATTCCAAGAAAGGCGCGCTGGTCGACCAGTACCAGATCGATTATGATCTGACCGGCATGCCCGTGAAGATCTCCAGCGGCATCCGCGAGGGCGAGAAATACGAAAACAAGCTCGGCGGCGCGCCGGTGCTCCCCGCGGGCGTGAAGCTCGACGAGACGGAGGACACCTACAAGGCCGTGCTGCTCGCCCCGTGTGACGACGGAACGGCGCTGCTCGTGTCCGGCACCGCGCAGGAGCCGCTCTGGGGCATGGTGCTCTATGGCGACCGGGAAAACTATGAGGAGCGCCACGGCTATCTCACCAAGGTGACCGCCAACGACGGCACCTACATCGCGCTGTTCTACTCCACGCTCTCCGACGCCGCCGGATCCGAGACCGCGCAGGACAACTATTCCTTCGCCGTGACAGAGGACTCCGACTATCACGGCTATGATCTCGTTCTCTCCACGCTGGGCGCCGCCCTGATCGCGATGGAGGGCGACGCGCCCGTCGTGCTCAACGAGATGCTGTTCTCCCCGCTGTATGACACCGAGCCGAACAAGCACGACATCGGCTATGCGTTCATCGATCTGGACGACAACGGCACCATGGAGCTGCTCATCGGCAGCAGCGGACAGTATGCCCGACCCGTGATCTATGATCTCTACACCGTCTACAACGGCAGGATCGTGAACGTGCTCTCCGGCACCGACGGAAACCGCCACACGCTCTCGACCGGAAACGAGATCCTGCTCAACACCCGAAACGAGGAAGGGCAGAACGTGTTCGCCGTGTTCAGCTACTATAACAGCAGCCTGCGGCTGCTCGACGCCGTGATCTCCGGCGACGGAGAGCGCTACCGGAGCTCCGTGAGCTTCAGCGACGACAGCACCTTCGAGGAGATCAGTCTCACCGAGGCCGCCGCGATCGAGGAGCGCTACACCGAGGCCGAGCTCGAATTTACCCCCCTGTACGACTTCATGGAGGACGTCGGCATCTCCGCGGCGGAGGATTGACCTGTTGATACACAATAACGCCGGAAGCGAAACAGCGCTTCCGGCGTTTCAGCTTGTCAAAAAAGCCCTTGACGGGCATTATTGACAAGCTGCGCAGTCGCCAACATGTTTGCTGTGCAAACAGCAAATCGACTGAAACCCCTTGGTTTTCAGTCGATTTGCGGCGACAATGTATTTGATTCGAGGCGGGCCTTGCCCCCTCGAGCTCCCCCGCTGCTCTGTTTCGCGAGTCAAAAGCATAGTTTTTTGACAGTCTCTAACGCCGGAAGCGAAACAGCGCTTCCGGCGTTTTCATGTTCTCTTATTTCGGGCATTGGTAGCGCGGTTTGCCGCGGCTGATGCGTCCGTATTCGATCGCCTGCTTCGGACAGCGGGTGATGCACGCCATGCAGTGGGTGCACGTCCCGTTCCACCGCGGGCGGTCGGACACGAGCGTGATGTTCCGCATCGGGCAGACGTCACGGCACACGCCGCAGCCGACGCACGCGTCGGAGACCCGGAAGGCCCGGTCCTTTACCCAAAAGGCGAAAAAGCCGCGGTTCACCGGGCCGCTCAGAAGGGCGTCCGTCCGCCCGACAGGCACGGAGAGCGTCTCGCCGCCCGCGATCCTCTGCGCGAGCTCCGCGATGACAGGCTCCGCCGCCGCGACGATGCGCCGCGCCTCGGCTTCCCCAGGCGCGTCGAACATGGCGATGTAGTTTTCCGGCATGATGACCGGCGCGCAGCCGCGATACTGCAGCCCGCGGTCGCGGCAGAGCTTTTCGGCGTACTTCCCCGCCGCGCCGATCCCGTCGCCGCAGGTCATCACGAAATACACGCTCCGGCTTCCGACAAGCTCCGTCTTCCGCAGCCAGTCCGTTACGATGCCCGGTATGCGCCAGCCGTATGTCGGCGTGACGATGACCCACGCGTCGTCGGAATACAGGCTCGTGTGATCCCCGTCGCGCAGGCGCGAGAACAGGTCCTCGACCTCGTCGTGCAGCAGCGCGCCGAGTCTTTTGGCGACATGGGCGCTGTTGCCCGTGCCGGTATAGTACAGGATCATGCTTTCGTTCCCCTTTCCGGTAAGACTTCTCCCGCCATCGTGGCGAGCAGCACGAGCGCCGCGCCGACCCATTGCAGCGCCGTCATCTGCTCGTGCAGGAACAGCGCCGACACCGCCACCGCGACCACGGGGTCGATATAGCTCGCGAGGGCGACGGTCTGCGCGCGCAGCCCGTCCATGGAGCTGAAATAGAGCGCGTAGGTGACGCCCGTGTGCACCACGCCGACCACAAGCAGCAGCGCGACCGCCTGCGGCGTGAACGCAAGCGACGCGACCGGCTCCGTGAGCAGCACGTACGGCAGCAGCACGACTGCGCAGGCGAGCATCTGCACCAGCGTCTTGTCCAGCCCCGGCACGCCGCGCACGGTCTTGTTCATGAGCACGATGGCGGCATAGAGCCCCGCGGCGGCAAGACTCAGCGCCACGCCGCGCGCGCCCTGGATCCGACTGCCGAGCACGCCCGATACAAGCAGCATGCCCAGCACCGCGAGCGCCATGAACAGCATGCGCCGCGGGCTCATCCGCTCGCGCAGCAGCGCGGGCGAGAGCAGCACCACAAGCACCGGCGCCATATAATAGCAAAGCGTCGCGACGGACACCGTCGTGAAGCGGTACGCCTCAAACATCATGATCCAGTTGAAGCCCAGCAGCGCGCCCGAGAGCAGCACGCGCGGCCAATATCCGCGCATCGTCTCCCATTGAAAGCGCCGGCGGCGCACGGCGAGCAGCAGAAGGATGAACGCCGCGCCGATGACGCCGCGCGCAAACGCGATGAAGCTCGACGGCAGATCGATCAGCCGCCGGAACAGCCCGATCGTGCCGAAGATCGCCATCGACAACAGCACCCTGCCGAGCGCTCTGGGGTCGTTTCGTTGTTCCATGGGTATCGCCCCGGTTTCCGTTGGAATGACGCCATCGTACCACGCGCGGTCAGCCCTTGTCAATCCGGGGAAAATATGATTAAATAAGGAAAATCGAAGTTTGTGAAGGGTTGTGTATTATGTCAACCATTTTGATCATCGGCGCGGGCGCGAGCGGCATGCTGGCGGCGCTCACCGCGGCGGAGGACGCGGAAAACCGCGTGCTCCTGCTCGAGCGGCAGGCGCGCGTGGGACGCAAGCTGCTCGCCACGGGCAACGGGCGCTGCAATCTCACGAACGTGCACGCGGAGCTGCCGCACTACCACGGCGAGACGCCGGATTTTGCCGCGCACGCGCTGCGCGCATTCGGCATCGCGGACACGCTGGCGTGGTTCCGCGCGCACGGGCTGCTCACCGTGACGGAGCCCTCGGGGCGGGTGTATCCCCTCTCGAACAGCGCCAACAGCGTGCTCGACGTGCTGCGCTTCGCGATCGCGGAGCGCTCTAACATCGACCTGCTCACGGGCGTGACCGTGACGGCGCTGCGGCGCACGGGCGGCGGCTTCGAGGCCGACACCGACGGCGGAACGCTCCGCGCCGACAAGGTGATCGTCGCCTGCGGCGGCATGGCGGGCGGCAAGCTCGGCGGCGTGCAGGACGGCTATGCGCTGCTCGACGCGCTCGGACACACGCGCACGGCGCTCCACCCCGCGCTCGTGCAGCTCACGACCGACCCGACATATCCCCGCGCGCTGAAGGGCGTGCGCGCCGACGCGCGGCTGACGCTGCGCACAAAGCGCGCCGTGCTCGCGCAGCGCGAGGGCGAGGTGCAGTTCACGGAAAAGGGCGTCTCCGGCCCCGCGGCGTTCGATCTGGCGCGCGCCGTGGCCACGGGCGGCGAGGGGCTCACGCTCGTACTCGACCTGCTGCGCGACTATACGCCGCAGGACGTGCTCGCGCTGCTGGAGGCCCGGTGCAAGGCGGCGCCGCATCTCGCGGCAGAGGACCTGCTGACCGGCGCGCTGCACAACCGTCTGGGCAAGACGGTTATACGTTATGTAAACCTGAAAGCCGACACGCCGCTGTCCGCGCTCAGCCGCGACGCGCTGCGGCAGGTGGTGCGCGCGTGCAAGGGCTTCTCGCTCCCCGTGCGCGGCACGGAGGGCTTTGCCGGGGCGCAGGTCACGGCGGGCGGCATCCGCTGCGCGGAGTTCGATCCCGAGACGCTGCAGAGCCGCCTCGTGCCGGGGCTGTACGCCTGCGGCGAGGTGCTGGATATCGACGGCGACTGCGGCGGCTATAATCTGCAATGGGCATGGTCCAGCGGCAGACTGGCCGGGAGGACGCTGCCATGATCGCAATATCGAACTTAAAATTACGTCCCGGGGAGCCGGAGACGCTGCTGCGGAAAAAGGCGGCGCGCGCGCTCGGGATCGATCCCGGGGGCATCGAGACGCTGACGATCCGCAAAAAGTCGCTGGATGCGCGGCGCAAGCCCGCGCTCTGGTGGGTCTATACCGTCGGCGTGACCGTCGCGGGGGACGAGGGCACGCTCGCCAAGCGGTGCAAGACCGCGTCGGTGGTGCAGGATGTCCCCTACCCCGTCCCGCAGGTGCAGCCGGGGTCGGATCGCCCGGTCGTGATCGGCTTCGGTCCGGCGGGCATGTTCGCCGCGCTCCTGCTCGCCATGGCGGGGGCGCGCCCGATCGTGCTCGAGCGCGGGCAGGACGTGGACGCGCGCTGCCGCGCCGTGGAGACCTTCCGCGCGGGCGGCCCCTTCGACCCGGAGAGCAACGTGCAGTTCGGCGAGGGCGGCGCGGGCACTTTCTCTGACGGCAAGCTGAACACGAACACGCACGACAAGCGCATCCGCTGGGTGCTGGAGCAGTTCGCGGCGCACGGCGCGCCGGCGCATATCCTCTATGACGCCAAGCCCCACATCGGCACAGACGTGCTCGTGGATGTGGTGCGGCGGATCCGCGAGGACGTGATTTCCCGCGGCGGCGAGGTGCGCTTTCAGCACCGCGTCACGGGCATCGAATCGGAAGACGGCGCGCTCACGGCGCTGACCGTCGAGACCCCGGCGGGCACGCGGCGCATCGAGACGCGGCACGCCATCCTCGCGATCGGGCACAGCGCGCGCGACACCTTCCGCGCCCTGCACGCCGCCGGGATCCCGATGGAGCCGAAGCCCTTTTCGATGGGCGTGCGCATCGAGCATAAGCAGGACGCGATCGACCGGGCGCAATACGCGCAGCCGCGCGGCGACGCGCTGCCCCCGGCGGACTATTCGCTCAACTGCCGCACGGCGCACGGCAGCGCCTACACCTTCTGTATGTGCCCCGGCGGCGAGGTGTTTGCCGCGGCGTCGGAGCCCGGCGGCGTGGTCACGAACGGCATGAGCCGCTCAAAGCGCGACGGCGAGAACGCCAACGCCGCCCTGCTCGTGACGCTCACGCCCGCAGATTTCCCGGGAAACGGCGTCTTCGCCGGGATGGAGTGGCAGCGCGAGATCGAGCAGGCGGCCTTCCGGTACGGCGGGGAGAACTATCACGCCCCGGCGCAGCGCGTGGGCGACTTTCTCGCAAACGTGCCGAGCACGGGGCCCGGCAGCGTGCAGCCGACGTACCGTCCGGGCGTGAAATGGGGCGACCTCTCCGTCGTGCTGCCAGAACAGATCACGACCGTGCTCGCCGAGGCGCTGCCCGCGCTGGGGCGAAAGCTGCGGGGCTTTGATGATCCCGACGCCGTGCTCACAGCGCCGGAGACGCGCTCGTCCTCCCCGGTGCGCATCCCGCGCGGCGAGGACTGCTGCTCCGTCGGCGCCGCGGGCCTGTACCCCTGCGGCGAGGGCGCGGGCTACGCCGGCGGCATCACCAGCGCCGCCGTGGATGGCATGCGCTGCGCGGAGGCGGTATTGCAGGCATTGCAGAACTAAAAACATGAGCGTCATTGCGAGGGCGGGTGCCCGTGGCAATGACGCTCTTTTTGATTGCGGAAACGGGCGGATGGTATCCGCCCCTACGCACGCACTCACTCAGAACCGTAGGGGCGGATATCATCCGCCCGCAGACGCCCGTCCTCACCACAGCGGCACGACGAGATTCACCGCGCACAGGGCGAGGGCGACCGCCATGACGATATCGGCGGTCTTCTGATGGCGGGCGAACAGCGCCTTGAGCTTCGCGCCCGCGAAGATCCAGACGAGACAGCAGCTCGGCCCGATGAGCACCAGAAACAGCGCCGTCCCGATGAGCCACGCCCACGAATCCGTATACGGCAGGACGTAGGCGCTGAGCGTGGTCACGCAGAACAGGATCACCTTGCCGTTGGTCAGGTTGATCAGCAGCCCCGTGCGGAAGCTGGGCTGACGCGTCTCCTCCGCCGGATCGCCTCCGGCAGACCGGAGCATGTGCCACGCCATCCAGAGGATATACGCCGCGCCGATCCACGTCAGATAGCGCACGTACTCCCCCAGCACGCTCCCGAGCAGCCGGTTGAGGAGCACCGCCGCCATGGCGTCGATGAAAAAGCCGGTGATGAGCCCGCGCCACTGCCGCAGCGCCGCCGCCGTGCCATAGTGCATCGAGGCGGAGAGCGAGCAGAGGTTCGCCGGCCCGGGCGTGATGGACGTGATGAAGCAATAGAGAACAAAAGCGGGTATGACCGACGTCGGCATGACGCGCACCGCCTTCCCACACAGAATATATTTGTTATAACAGAATCTGAACGATATGACCAGCTTTTTTTAAAAAATCTCCCGCACCGTTTGGGTGCGGGAGATCGTTTTTCAGATCACGATGCCGGAGAGCTGCACCGATCCGGGGCATGGACGCTTACGCCGTTTTGCTCTCCGCCTCGAGCTTTTTGATCTTGGGGATGCCCCAGATGAACGCCGGGAGGACGACAACGATCAGCGCATAGTAGCCGTCATAGCCGTAGAGGATCTTGGTGATGTTGGTCAGACCAAGCAGCGAGATCGCAAAGCAGACAGCGATCGCAACGATCGCAACGATCACGCGGCGAACGGTCTCATTTTTGATGCCGCGAACGTGGTTGCCTGCGTCATCGACCTTGACCAGCTTCGGGGAGAAGCGCTGCACCATCGTGAACACGAGCGTGACGCAGGTGGAGACGAACGCGCAGAACAGCAGGATGCTGAAGATGTACAGCAGCCACTTGATGCCCATCAGGGTGAGCATGGTCTGGTTCGGGATGCCGGTGGCGTTCAGGAAGCCGTCGACCTCAGCCTTCTGCAGACCCATCAGCAGCGGATACCACTTTGCGAGGGTGAAGCCGGACAGACCCAGCGCAAGACCGTTCATGAGCCAGCCGAGGATGCAGGCGCGGGTGGTGCCCTTGTGCGTCATGTCCTTGGCAGCGGCGATCATCGGCGGGATGGAGACGCACTGGAACGCCGCATACACCAGGATGCCGCGCCACATGGAGTTCAGCGGCCAGCTGCTGTAAACGGTGGCGACCTTCGCGCCGTCTTCCGCAAAGGCGTTCGCGAGCACGGCGCTGCCGGTCGTATACGAGGCAGGATCGACCGCGAACTGCTGGAACAGGTCGTTGATCATGTTCGCCTTCAGCAGACCGAACAGGATCATGAGACCGGAGATGATCATGATCGCAACGGACAGGACCGTGGAGGCCGCAGCCACAAGCTTGACGCCGAAAATGCTCAGCACCACGAGCAGCGCGACAACGATCAGGTTGAACAGAACCTTGGTTGCTCCCACATAGGGCACGCCCAGGAAGTTCGCGAGCACCTCGCCGGCGCCGGCGACAGCGGCGGCAACGGCGGCCAGGATGATAACGATATAGAAGATCTCGAACAGGAACTCAAATTTCGGACTCGGATAAAGTGCCGAGACCGTATCCTTATAATTGTCGAATCCGTTCAGGCGGGCAAACTTCAGCCAGATGTGCATGACGATCGCCAGAAGACCCATCGCCAGAAGCGGGAAGATCAGCGAGGTGATCTGACCATACTGCGCAAAATAGCCAATGACCTGGTTGCCGGTGGCAAAGCCGCCGCCGACATGCGTACCAAACCACACAGACGCGACTGTAAAGGCGATCGCCCACGAGCTGGTCAACGCTTTTTTGTTGTTGCTACTCATTAACATGTTCCTCTCTTTGAATTATTTCCGTCCGTTCGCGCCGCATTGCTCTCTCCTGTTTTGCGGGATCCGGGCCGGATATCCTGTGTTAAAGCACGATCAATGTGAATGATCTGTTAACAAGGCTGACGAACATTTTATAATGCTTTGCCTCGTAAAAGTCAATATCTCCTATAGGAAAATTGTGCAAAATCGAAAAATTTGTAGATTTCGCCGAAAATAATTGGAATTCTTTTCCTTGCTAAAGCGTGGCATTGTGAATCATTCGGCAAAGTTTTATCGCGGTGAATCGTGGAAAAGGTATTGTCACGCAAAATCTTTCATGCTAAGATAATGCCGAATCGGGTACCTCGGGGCGCGCGCTGCACGCCGGACCCGTCCGATTGACGCAGCCTGTCGGGCAGACGGGCCGGAAAGGATGAAGAAACATGAAGTTGGTTACCTTTTCCTATCAAAACAAGACCGCCGTCGGCGTGCTCAGCGCGGCGGAGGACGCGGTGCATCCCGTGCCGGGCTTTTCGGATATGACAGCGCTGATCGCGGCGTGGGACACGCTCGACGCAGCGGCGCTCACGGCAGGCGCGCCGATCCCGCTCGCGGACGTGGAGCTGCGCGCGCCGATCCCGCACCCCGCGCAGGACGTGATCTGCCTGGGCATCAATTACTATGACCATGCCGCCGAGTCCGGCACCGTGACCGGCAAGCAGGACAACGTGCCGAGCGATCCCATCTATTTCGCCAAGCGCGTGAACGAATGCGTCGCGCCCGGCGGCGACATCCCGAGCCACAGCGACATCGTCGCCGACCTCGACTATGAGGCGGAGCTCGCCGTGATCATCGGAAAGGACGTCTGCGGCGTCTCGCAGGCCGAGGCGCTCGACGCCGTGTTCGGCTATACGATCCTCAACGACGTCAGCGCCCGCACGATCCAGCGCGTGCACCAGCAGTGGTACCGCGGCAAGAGTCTCGACGGCTTCACGCCGCTGGGCCCCTGCATCGTGACGAAGGACGCCTTCGACGTCACGCAGCCGAAGAAGATCCAGTGTTTTGTCAACGGCGAGCTGCGACAGGACAGCACGATCGACATGCTCATCTTCGACACCGCCTACTGCATCTCCGAGCTGAGCCGGGGCATGACGCTGCGCGCCGGGACGATCATCTCCACCGGCACGCCCTCGGGCGTCGGCATGGGCTTTGACCCGCCGAAATGGCTCAAGCCCGGCGACACGGTCACCTGCCGCATCGAGGGCATCGGCGATCTGACGAACACAGTGCGGTAAATTCACAGCTTTTCTGTGGAAAAACACTTCTTTTGTGATTTAAGTTACAGAAGAAACGCTTCTGATTCTGTAAGTTATTTTAAAGTACATAGGCGTAACAAAACACACAGTATGTATTTTTAATTTGAAAAGGAGAGAACAAACCATGAAATTTGCAATGTATGGCTCCGGCGCGGCCGGCAGCGTCTTCGCGTCCTACCTGCGCAACGGCGGCGCGGACATCATCCTCATCGACCGCTATGAGGCTCACATGAAGAAGGTCGCCGAGGAGGGCATGCTCTTCACGATCCATCAGGAAGAAGACGGCGTCTATCACGACTATGAGAAGGTCCTCACCGGCTTCCGCACCTACACCTCCGCTGAGGCTGCCGCCGAGGCCGAGGGCAAGGTCGACTGCATCATCTACATGACCAAGGCCACCCAGCTGCCGCAGGCCATCCAGGACTCCCTGCCCGTGGTCGGCGACACCACCGTCGCCTGCAGCCTGATCAACGGTCTGGGCAACGACGACAACCTCTTCAAGGTCTTCCCGAAAGAGCGCTGCGTGATCGGCTCCGGCGTTCTCGGCACCAGACTGCCCGAGCCCGGCCACTGCATCTCCACCCCCGCCGGCGGCGTGCAGATGAACTTCGGCGGCGCTGTCCGCAGCGAGCTGAACGACGCTGTCTGCGCTGAGATGCTCAAGTGCTACCGCGACGGCGGCTGCGACGCCTACTGGCGCGACGGTCTGCCCGGCGAGGACAACAACATCTATAAGTTCATCTGGAAGAAGGTCTGCGTCAACGCGACCGTCAACACCGTCTGCGCCGTCCTGCGTCTGAAGATCGGCGAGGTCGAGGCGGATCCGTTCGGTCAGTGGCTGTTCCACGGCGTCATCCGTGAGACCTGCGCCGTCGCCACCGCGAAGGGCGTGCCGATGGACGCCGACGAGTTCATCGCCCACGATCATCAGGATATCGTCACGAACATCGCCGACTACTATCCCTCCATGTGCCAGGACGCGCTGTTCAACAAGCGCCAGACCGAGATCGACGTGCTCAACGGCAAGATCGCCGAGTACGGCCAGGAGCTGGGCATCCCCACTCCCTGCTGCACCGTTCTGAGCCAGATCGTCCGCTGCATCCAGGGCAACTATGACAAGCAGTACCTGGGCGACTACCTCTTCTACAACAAGTAAAAATACCAGATCCCAAACCCCGCCGATCCCGGTCGGCGGGGTTTTCAGTAAGGAGAAACGCTCTATGAAAATCGCAATGGTCGGCTCCGGCGCTGCCGGCAGCGTGTTCGCCGCCTATCTGAGAAAGGGCGGCGCGGAGCTCTGGCTCATCGACAAATACAAAGCGCACATGGACAAGATCGCCGCGGACGGGCTCGTGTTCCGCACGCCCGACGGCGAGGAGGTGCTCACGGGCTTTCACACCGCGCCCGACGCAAGCGGCATCGGCGTGATGGACATGGTGATCCTGATGGTGAAGGCCACGCAGACCGTCGACGTCATGGAGGCCACCATGCCCGCCATCGGCCCGGACACCGTGATCTGCAGCCTGCAGAACGGCCTCGGCAACGACGAGGTACTCGCGCAGTTCGTGTCTGAGGATCGGATCCTCTACGGCAGCGGTCTGATCGGCACGGAGCTCGCCGGTCCCGGCGTGTGCGTCTCGAAGCCCGAGGAGGGCATCATGATGCACTTCGGCGCCGTGAAGAACAACCCCAAGACCGACGCCGCGGGCAAAGCGCTCGAGGAATGCTTCACCGCGGGCGGCTGTCTCGCGAGCTTCGATGAGGACGTGCGCCCTTATGTGTGGAAAAAGGTCATCGCGAACTCCGGCTACAACGGCGTCTCGGCCGTGATGCGCATGCGCGTCAAGGACGTGTTCGGCGATCCCTTCGGCATGAAGATCGTCCGCCACGTCTGGGAGGAGGGGTGCGCCGTCGCCGAGGCCATGGGTATCGGCGACCTGCGGCCGCTGATGGTCGCGGAGGAGCCGAAGATCCTCGCCGGGCTCGGCAACTACTATCCCTCCATGGCGCAGGACGCCGTGCTGCACCAGCGCCAGACCGAGATCAGCGTCCTCAACGGCGCGATCGCCCGCTACGGCGAGCGGCTCGGCATCCCGACGCCCTACAACACCGCCATCGCGGAGATCATCTCCTGCATCCAGAACAATTACGACAAGCAATACGTGAAGCAGTAAACTCAAAAAACGCACGCGCCCCGCGGAACATTTCCGCGGGGCGCGAGGTCTATAAAGAATAGAATCAAAAAAACCGGATCACGCGTTCGCTGCGGCAAGGGCGTCGTACCAGCCTTGCATGACGTCGTGCGCGACCGTGGCGCCGTCGGCATAGTGCGCAATGTAGAGCGCCTCGTCGGCGAACGTCTCCTCACCGTCCGGGAACGTGCGCGTCACGCGGATCACGTTGCCGTCGGCAGCGAAGAAGTCGATGCGCACATCCATATCCCCGTCCTGCAGCGCAAGGGTGACAGATTCGCCGTCAGGAACCTCGGCGTCGTCCGTCCATTCGAAGGTCACGCCGTTGAGCAGCTGCTCGACGAAAGGCGTCTTATCCACGCCGCCCGGCTCCAGCGGACCGGACGCCGGGGTGCTGATCGTGAAGGGCACATCATCCAGATAGGCGACGCGGCAGAGGTGGATGTCAAGCTCCGTATTCGTCATCTCGACGGGCTCCAGCCCCGTGTTCTCGGCAACGAAGGTCTCCCGAACGCTGTTTGCCCACTCGTTGATCTCCGTCCACCCGGCGGTGTCCGCTTCCGTGATATCCCCCTCGCGCATGATGCGCACATCGGTCGGGTGATACCAAATATAGTAGTGCTCCGCGTCCTTTGCGAACACGTCCGCACCGGACATGTCGTTCGTGCGCAGCTCCTTAAGCTGCGCCGGATCCACCCTGCCGATCGAAAACAGCCAGCCGTCGCCCCAGTCCTCGCCGGGATGGACCGCCTCGCCCGCCTCGACGGACGCCTTTTCGCTGACGGAGAAAAATACGCTCTCCTCCTCCGGCTGCGCGTCCACGACCACCAGGTCGGCGTACGCCGCGGGGATCGTGAGCTGCATGCCGCCGTTTTCGAACACGACGTCCTCCGCCGCCGCGGGCGTCTGCTCCTCCTCCGACCGTGGCGCGCACGCCGCGAGCGAGAGCGAGAGCAGCACCAGCACGAGCGCGAGCGCGAGCAGATTTTTTCTAAATTTCATAGCAGAAGCTCCCTTCGTTTCGTTATTTCCATTTTACACCTGCCGCAGCCGGGTTACAAGCCCTTATCCGTTTTTTCAGAAACGCACGACGCCTGTTAGAATTGCACAATTTCAGACACCCATTTCTGACATTGCCTTTTGATTGCTAAAGTGCTATACTATATGTGGGTAAACAGGCAACCCACACAAATATGTACATTATTTTTTACAGGAGGAACCGAACATGAGCATTCTTTCCCGTTTCAGAGACATCATTGCAGCCGACATCAACGCGCTGCTGGATAAAGCAGAGGACCCCGCCAAAATGATCGATCAGTATCTCATCAAGGCCAAGGAGGATCTCGCGCAGGTCAAGCAGGAGACCGCCGCCGTCATGGCGGAGGAAGCCCGCGCCAAGCGCGTTCTGGACGAGGCCGCCGCCGGTGTGCAGAAATATGAGGATCTGGCGAAGAAGGCGCTCGTCGCCGGCAACGAGGGCGACGCCCGCGTGTTCATCGCCCGCAAGCAGGAGCTCGAGCAGAATCTCTCCGTCGCGCAGAAGACCTTTGACGTCGCCACATCGAACGCGGACAAGATGCGCCAGATGTACGAGAAGCTCTCCAACGACGTGCAGAACCTGCAGCAGCGCCGCGCCAACATCAAGGCGACCGTCGCCGTCGCCAAGACACAGGAGCGCATCAACCAGGCCACCGCCTCCGCCAACAGCGCGAAGGGCTCGCTCGCCGCGTTCGACCGCATGGAGGAAAAGGCACAGGAGATGCTCGACAAGGCCAACGCCGAGGCCGAGCTGAACGGCGCTGTGGACTCCGCCACCACCTCTCTCGAGGAGAAATACGGCGCGGGCTCCGTCTCCTCCGTGGACGACGAGCTGTCTGCGCTGAAGGCGGAGCTGGGGCTTTAACGCATGCCCGGCGGAAAAGCCGGCGGCGGCGGACATAGCTCCGGCGGCGGTCGGATCGGCGGCGGCGGACGTGGAAGCAGCCGCCCCTCCGGCAGCAGCCGTCCCTCCGGCGGATTTCGCCCCTCGGGCGGATATTCCGGCGGCAGCTATCATTCCGGCTCAAGCGGAGGCAGCTTCTGGCAGGGGATGCTGTTCGGCAGCATGATGTCGAACCAGAACCGCCCCGGCAGCTATCAGGGCACGCCGCATCAGACCGGCTACCACACGCAGCAGAGCCCTTACACCCAGCAAACCCAGCAGTACCAGGCGCAATATCAGCCGCAATACCAGCCGCAGTATCAGCAGCCGCAGCAGCAGCCGCAGCAGCAGACCGCCGCGCGCAGATCCGGCAGCAGCGGCTGTCTGGTGGCGCTGGCGATCGTGCTGATCTTCTTCCTGCTGATGTCGTTTCTGCCGCGCATGATCAGCGACGTCCCCCGCTCCACCGTGGATCGCACGAAGTTGGCCTCCAAGTATGTCACGCGGACCGCGTTTTTCGACGACACCGCGGGCTGGATCGGCAGCTCCTCCAAGCTGGAGACCGGACTCAGAGCCTTTTATGACAAGACCGGCGTGCAGCCGTATCTCTATGTGACAGAGGATGTCAACGGCGACACGAACCCCTCCAGCTCCGAGATGGACGCATTCTGCGCGCAGCTGTATGACGAGCTGTTCGAGGACGAGGGCCACCTTCTTGTCGTGTCCTACGACTATGTCGGCTACTGGTACTATGTCGGTCACAACGCCGAGACGGTGTTCGACTCCGAGGCGCAGGAGATCTTCGAGACCTATATCGATCACTATGCCGACGAGCTGGTCTATGACCAGATCGGTCTGGATGAATTCTACTCCAACGTGTTCTCCGATACCGCCGACCGCATCATGCAGGTGACGCCGAACTACACGATGTACTTCGTGATCGCCGTCGTGGTGCTCGTGATCCTCATGGTCCTGTTCCGCTGGTGGCAGAAGGTCAAGGAGCAGAAGAACAAGGAGGCGGCACACGCCGAGGCGATCCTGAACGCGGACATCAACGATCTGGCAAACGACCCGACGCTCAGCGATCTGGAGGGCAAGTACGACAGCTATCCATCCGCGTCGACGGGCACGGCGAGCACAGCCGCCGCGTCGTCCGCGGCCGAAAAGGCAAAGGAAGACAAGCCGAGCTACGGACCCTTCAACCGGGTGGACACATACGAGACCGCCCGCGAGCAGGAAATGAAAAGTCCCACGCTGCAGGAATTGGAAGACAAATACAGTTGACGCCTTCACCGGGAATGCGCGACGCGCATTCCCGGTGATTTTTGCGCGCACAAAAAACTCTGCCGGGGGTGCTTCCCTCGGCAGAGTCATTTTTTATATGCTTACATCGTGCTGTATGCGTGCAGGATCTTCGCCAGCTGGGCGCGGGTGGCCTGTCCCTTCGGGTTGAAGGTGCCGTCGCCCATGCCGCTGATGATGCCGCTCTGCACGCCCCAGATCACGGCGGGCACCGCATAAGCGCTCACGCGGGCGGCGTCGGTGAACTGATCGAGCGAGCCGGTCGGCTCCGCGGCGCCGGAATAGCGGAAGAGCATCGCGGTCAGCTGCTCGCGCGTGATGCTGGCGTCGGGCGAGAACGTCGTGGCGCTGGTGCCGTTGACGACGTTGTTGTTATACGCCCAGATCACAGCGTTGTTGTACCACGAGCCGGGCTTCAGATCCGTGAACGGACAGCTCATGCCGCTGACATCCGGCTCGTTTTCCAGCCGGTACAGCGTGGTGACGAACTGCGCTCGCGTGGTGGTGCCGTCCGGCTGGAACGTGTCCGCCGACACGCCGTTCATCAAGCCGTTTTCCCAGCAGTAGCGCACGTCGTTGTAATACCACTTGGAGGGATAGACGTCCTTGAACGGGAAGTCATCGCCGCGCTCGGGCAGCACGGAGAGGATCTGTTCCATCATGTAGACATGACCCGCCTCGGTGGGGTGGCAGTCCTTGACGATCTCATCAAAGAAGGTCGGGTCCGTGAACGGCACGGTATCGCAGATCTCGGTGTCCATGACGTCGGCATACTTGTAGCCGAGCGCGTCCGCCTGCTGCTGCATATAGCTGTTCATGCCCATGACCATACCGTCGGCGACTCGGCCGACGTTCTGCCAGGAGGCGTCCGTCAGCTTGACCTTGCTGAAGGGGTTATACAGCCCCACGACCACGATCGTGATATTGGGGTTGATGCTCTTGATGGCGTTGATGAGCGGGACCCAGTTGTTCATGAAGCCCTGATAGCCCGCGTTCATGTACGCAAGGAACGTCGCGACCTCGGTGACCAGATTCATGCCCGGATCGTCCAGCCGCGCCGCCGTCATCTTCATGGCATAGAGGAAGACATCGTTCAGTCCCAGCGCGACCGTGATCAGATCCGCCTTGGCGATGTTGTCGCGGTACAGATATTTCAGCCCGTAGTCCCCGTAATAGTCCTGAAGCTCGGCGCGCTGCGCCTCGGTGACGCCCCAGCGCTCATAATCGCCCGGATCCTCCGCGCTGCTGCGGCCCGCCATCCAATAGAGATAGCCGCTCATGCCATTGAAATACATGGCGTTCAGACTCTGTGCTTCGAGACTGGCGGAGTAATCATCGTCCAGCAGCCAGCGCGCCTCCACGGTGCGCATGCCGACGTGGGCCAGCTGCTTGAAGTCCGCGCCCACGGCGTTGGCGACCAGGCTGTGATACGCCTGGGGCACCTTCTCAAAGCCGCGGATCCAGTTGGCATAGGGTCCGTAACCGGCGGCAATGCTGTCGCCGATGCAGACATAGTAGTTATAATGCTTTACATTCGAGACATCCGCGGCGCCTGCGCTGGTCGCAAACAGACCGAACGCCATGACGACGACCAGCAGCATTGCCAGCACGCGCGCAGCGGTATTTCGCTTGATTTGAGACATGATCCTTCACCTCGTAGGCAATATCATAGCAGATGTCAACCGCTTTTTCAAGCGTTATGTTAATAAAATTTAATTATTTTGTCACGAATTTGAAACTTTTAAGAATTCTTCAGAACTTCCGGCCCGCAGCAGCCTCATGCCACCGTGTCGACCGTACCGATAAAGAGCGGCAGGTTCGTCTGGGTGTCCACGATCATGTACACATACGGACGGTCGGCAATGACGGTGGCCTCCTTCGGGTCCGGCTTCGGCGCTGCGGAGCCGGCGAGGGTGATCGCCGTTGCCGCCGCGGCGCTCACGCCGTTCTCATTGATCTCGATCTTCGCCCGGTGCACCGCGCCGGAGACATACGCGTCCTCGCTGATCCCTGTCAGATCATTCAGATTCGTGAGTCCGACCTTGGAGAAGGCCTTCGTCAGGTCTGTCTGAAGCTCCGCCGTAAGCACCGGCATCCCGGTGTGCACGGCGTCATACCGCTCCCCGGTGAGCAGCGCGCGCAGCGACGTGCCCGTGAGCCCCGCCAGATACGCCTCCGGGCTCATGCCCATCTCCGGCACCAGCACGGCAAAGGCATAGCGGCTGCCCAAAAACGGCTTTAAGAAGCCCTCGGCGTGCGCGTCGTGCAGATAGGTGTATTCCACGCTCATGAGCATCTGCGCGCGCTCGGTCTCCCCGCTCTCCGCGTGAAAATCGCGCTCCTGCGTGATCTCATAGATCCGGCCCCACTGCGCCTTGAACAGGATCGCGTTGAGCAGCACGAGCAGGGCGTCCGACGGAAGACTGCTGATGATCGAGGGGATCATGCCGTCGGTCTGCTTCGAGACCCAGTCGTTGATCTCCTTCACCGCGTCGCCGCCGAAGTCGCGGCGGAACACCTCCGCCGAGAGCTGATCGCGGTTCGCGGCGATGAAGTCCGGCTCCACCGGCTCTCCCTGCCGGAGCCAGAGCGCGTTTGCCAGCCGCACGGTGCTGAATCCGTCCGGCAGGGCGGCGCTGAGCGCGGCAAGGGCGGTGTTCGTCTCCTCCGGCGTCATGTCGAAGAAGGCCGCGAGCTGCTCCGCCGTCTCCCCCGAGGCACCGTTATACAGCATCGCGAGCGCATAGAGCGCCGAGAGCGGCGAGGCGATGGGGTTATTGCCCGGCTTGTCCATCGCGTTGAAGAGCTGCAGCGACCGGTCCGCGAGCGTATCGAGCTGCGCGGGCGTGAGATCGATCAGCACGCCTGGCTCCTTGTCGGTCAGCTCGAGCTGCGCAAAGCGGTCGAGCATCGTCACGGCCTCGGCGCGGGTGCACAGCGCTTTGGCGTGCCAGCCGTCGCCGCGCCCGCGCACGATCCCCGCGCCGATCGAAAGACGCATCGCGTCCTGCGCCCAGGCGCTGACGGGGTCGGCGTCGGAAAACGCCTGCTCGGCATAGAAGCGGTCGAAATCATTTTCATAGCGCATGTCCGCGTATCGCCAGAGCAGCGTGACGAGCTGCTCGCGCGTGACGGGCTCCTTCGGCGCGAAGCGCCCGCCGCCGACGCCCTCCGCGACGCCGTTTTCCCGCGCCCACGCGACCGCGTCGGCATACCACACGCCGTCCGGCACATCGGCAAAGTCCGCGGGCTGCGCCGCCGTCACACCGCCGCCCATGCGGTAAAGGATCGTGACGACCATGGCGCGGGTCATCGTACCCTTGGGATCAAAGCGCGTCGCGCTCACGCCGTTGACGAGCCCGCTCTCGGCGCATCGCTCCACAGCGTCATAATACCAGCTGCCCTGCTTCACATCCGCGAAGCGGCCCGCGGCGAGGACGGGCGTCAGGCCCACCAGCAGCGCCAGCGTGAGCAGCAGCGCCAGAAATCTTCTGTGTCTCATAGCCTTCTCCTTTCAATCGACGGTGAGCGTATAGCTCCCGTCGGGGTTGAGCGTAAGCTGTACGGCGACGGTCACGCCGCCGTGCTCCAGCTCGGCGGCATAGCGCCCGTCCCGCAGCTGATCGGTCACGTCGAGCAGCTCGGCATCCTCGGGCGTCATCACCGACCAGAGCGCGATCAGATCGCGCCCGTCGACGCGCGCATAGGCGCCGGTCACGGGGCACGCCCCCTCCGGCAGCTCCGGAGTGGCCGCATCCGGGAGCACGCCGGGACCATTGGGCGCCGGACTGCCGCTGCCCGATGTGGAATTCTCCCATTTCGTTTCGCCCGGCACGGTCGGGGCATCGTCCGGCGGCATCGGTGCCGTGGTCTGCGGCACCTCCGCGGTCGGCGGCGGCTCCAGAGACGGCGTCGCCGTCGGCAAAGCCGCGGCTGCGTCGCCCGCGGGCGCGGGAGTGTCCGCGGCAGGCGGCACGGGATCCGACGCGGGCACGGCGGTATCTGATACAGGCGCGGCACCGCCGCCGGGCGCGATCACGTCCGAGGGACGCGGGCGCAGCAGCGCGCCCAGAAGCGCCAGCGCCAGCACCGCCGCAATGGGCAGCACGACGCGCGCGGGACTGCGCCTGGGCTTTCGCGGCGCGGTCCGCAGCGCCTTGAGTCGCTCGGGCAGCTCCGGCGACGGCGCGAGATCTTCATAATAGGCATGCAGTTTATCCTTCGGCATCGGCATTTCCTCCCAGGATGGTGCGCAGCTTTCCCCGCGCGCGCGTCAGGTGGGTACGCACGGCGCTGTCCGTCATGCCGAGCATGCGGGCGATCTGGCGCGTGGGAAGCGATTCATAATAGAACAGATACACCATGGCACGGTCCTTCGGCGGCAGCGCGGCGAGCGCCGCGGCGACCTCCGGATGGCGCTCCGTCTCCGGCGCGGCGAGCGTCTCGTCCAGCGGGACCACGGCGCGGCGCGCCCGGCGGCGCAGCAGATCGCGGCAGCAGTTTGCCGCCACGGTCATGAGCCACGCGCGGCGCTGCTCCTCTGCCGAAAAGCGCGGCCGCTTGCTCAGATAGCGCAGAAAGGTCTCCTGCAGCACGTCTTCCGCGTCCTCCCGGCTGCCGCAATAGCTGTACGCCAGCCGGTAGAGCGGCGCGGTATACCGCTCCACAACAGCTTCAAAATCCGTTTCCATGAAAGAACTCCCGAATGCATTCTGCTTTTATAACGAGGCAAAGGGGCAAAATGTTGCATGCTTTTTCAGCCCTCGAGCCGCTTTTCCATCCAGATCATGTTGTACCAGCGCTCGAATTTATAGCCGCATTTGGTGAAGACGCCGACTCTGACAAAGCCCATGCGGGCGTGGAAGCGCTCGCTGGCGCGCGTCAGGTATGGATCGTCGTCCGCGGCGGGGTCGCCGATGCAGGCATAGAGATTGCGGACGCCCAGCGCCCGCAGGCGCGTCTCCAGCGCGGCATAGAGCGCTCTGCCGATCCCGCGCCCGCGCGCGGCGGGGTCGAGATAGATCGTGAGCTCTCTGGAAAAGCGATAGCCCGCCCGCCCCACGAACGGTCCGGCATAGGCGTAGCCGAGCACGCGCCCGTCCGCCTCCGCGACGAGCCAGGGGTGCGCTTCGGTCACCTGCGCGATGCGCGCGCGAAACGTCTCCGCCGACGGCGGCTCATAGTCAAAGGCGACGGCGGTGTGCAAAACATAATACGCGAAGATCTCCGCCAGCCGCTCCGCATCCGCGCATACCGCCGGGCGGATGCGCACACCGGTCTGTCTGCTCTCCACATCGATCCACTCCGATCTGATAATTTTCTGTGCAAACGATCGATTCCATGGTATACTATCGAATAAGAATTTTCAAGAGGCGAATGCTATGCACGAAAAGCGACCAGACCGACACACCCAGCTCACCGAGACGCCGATCCCGCGTCTGATCTGGCGGCTCGCCGTGCCGACGATCATCAGCATGCTCGTGACCGGCATCTACAACACCGCCGACACCTATTTCGTCGGGCGCATCTCCACGCAGGCGACCGCGGCGGTGGGGCTGGTGTTCTCCGTGATGGCGATCATCCAGGCGCTGGGCTTCTTCTGCGGGCACGGCTCGGGCAACAGCCTGTCGCGCATGCTCGGCGCGGGGCGGCGGCGGGACGCCGAGGAGATGGCGGCGACGGGCTTTGCGCTCGCGCTCCTGCTCGGAGCGGTCGTCGCGGCGGTCGGCAATCTCTTTGCCCCGGCGGTCGCGGACTTTCTCGGCGCGACGGACACCTCCCGCGCCGACACGCTGGCCTATATGCGCATCATCCTGCTCGGTGCGCCGTTCACGATGGGGCAGTTCGTGATCAACAACCAGCTCCGCTTTCAGGGCAGCGCCATGTACGCGATGGTGGGGCTCATGCTCGGCGCGGTGATGAACATCGGGCTCGATCCGTTGCTGATGTTCGTGTGCGGGCTCGGCGTGCGCGGGGCCGCGATCGCGACCGTCATGGGACAGATCACGAGCTTCTTCGCGCTCTTCATCGGCTCGCGCCGGGGCGAAAACCTCCGTCTGCGGGCAAAGAACGTCCGCCTCACGCCGCCCAACCTCGGGCAGATCGTGAACGGCGGCATGCCCTCGCTCGCGCGGCAGGGGCTCGCGGCGGTCTCGACGCTGCTCTTAAACCGCTACGCGCGCGTCTGCGGCGGCGACGCCGCCATCGCGGGCATGAGCATCGTGACGCGCATATTGATGCTGAACGTCTCGCTGCTGATCGGCTTCGGTCAGGCGTATCAGCCCGTGTGCTCCTATAACTACGGCGCGGGGCGCTATACGCGCGTGCGGGCGGGCTTTTTCTACTGCCTGCGCTGGGGCACGCTGATGATGACGATCGCGGGGGTGCTCTGTGAGCTCTTTGCGCCGACGGTCGTGGGCTGGTTCCGCGATGACCCGGCGGTCATCGCCGTCGGCACCACGGCGCTGCGTTGGCAGGCGTCCGTGCTGCCGCTGCTGACGTTTTCGATCCTCACGAACATGATGCTCCAGTCGATGGGGCGCGGGCTGAAGGCCTCGATCGCGTCCTCCGCCCGCAACGGCATCTTTTTCATCCCGCTGATCCTCATCCTGCCGCGCTGCTTCGGGCTGCTCGGCGTGGAGATGACGCAGGCGTGGGCGGACGTGCTCACGTTCCTGATGGCGGTGCCGCTCGCGATGAGCGAGCTGAAGCACATGAAGCGGGACAAGCTTCCGGAAGGAGGAACCACATGAAACGCAGGCTTTCCATTTTTCTGAATCTCTTCATCGGCGTGATGAGCTATGCCGCGTGGCTTTGGATGGTGTTCGCGATCAGCCACGGCGGGCCGCTCGCGGACGGCGGGCTGCGCAGTCTGAAATTTTTCACCAACCTGTCCAATCTTTTCAACGGCGCGATCTGTCTGGTCTACGCCGCGCGGCTGCTGGGCAGCGGCTGGATCACGCGGCGGCTGAAGACCTGGAAGCTCGTCGGCACCGCCGCCGCGGGACTCACGTTCACGACGGTGATGGGCTTTCTCGGTCCCGTGTTCGGGTATCAATATATGTTCAACGGCGCGAACTTCTTTCTGCACTTCCTGCTGCCGGTGCTCTCGATGCTGAGCTTCATCCTGCTCGAGCGCGGACAGCGGCTGCCGTTTCGCGCGACGCTCTGGGCCATGGTACCCGTGGGGATCTACGCCGTGGGCTATCTCGGCAACATCCTCGTGCAGGGCATCGGCGACTGGCCCGACCGGCACGACTTTTACGGCTTTCTGATGTGGGGCTGGCCGACCGGCATCGCCATCGCGCTCGCCCTCGCGCTCGCGACCTGGGTCCTCGCCATCCTACTGCGCGCCCTCGGCGGCGCAAAAGAAAAATAAGCGCAAAAAGCTCCCGCTGCACGCACGATGCAGCGGGAGCTATTTTGCCTCGCAGAGTTCGCCGCCGCAGCGGCGAATAGGGTTCGATCGTTTTTGCCGCGCGGCTTTTGCCGGGCGGCAAAAATACCGCTCACGGAGCAGGGCGCTCTTTTCGCGAAAGTCGCACTTTCGTCCAAGAGCGCCCTGCGGAGTGCGATCCCCTCACCGGGAATGCGCGCAGCACATTTTCGGTGAAGCTTAGTATGCGACGCCCCAGTAGATCATCTTCTTGGCGGGCTTGCCGCAGCAGGCGCAGGTCTCGCCGAGATCCTCCTGCTCGAAGGGAATGCAGCGGCTGGACATGCCGGCCTTCTCCTTCATGTCGAGCTCGCACTGCAGATCGCCGCACCACATGGTCTTGATGAAGCCGCCCTTGGTCTCCTGCAGCTCCTTGGCCTCCTCGATGGAGTGCGCCTCGAAGATGTGGCTGTCGAGGTTGGCCTTCGCCTTGTCGAACAGGCCCTGCTGCACGTCGCCGAGCAGCTCGGGGATGCGCGCCTCGAGTTCCTCAAGTGCGACGGTGATCTTTTCGCCGTTGTCGCGGCGGACGGCGACGCACTGGCCTTTTTCCATGTCCTTGGGACCGATCTCGACGCGCAGCGGCACGCCCTTCATCTCCCAGTTGGCAAACTTCCAGCCGGGGCTGTTGTCGCTGAAGTCGCCCTTGCAGCGCAGACCCGCGGCCTTCAGGCGGCTCACCAGCTCCTCGGCCTTCTCGGTCACGCCGGGCTTGTGCGCCGCGATGGGCAGCACGATGACCTGGATCGGCGCGATCTTGGGCGGCAGAACGAGGCCGCTGTTGTCGCCGTGCGTCATGATGAGACCGCCGATCACGCGCGTGGACATGCCCCACGAGGTCTGGAAGGGGTGCGTGAGCTTGTTTTCCTTATTCGTAAACGTGATGTCGAACGCCTTGGCAAAGCCGTCGCCGAAATAGTGGCTCGTGCCGGACTGGAGCGCCTTGTGGTCGTGCATCATGCACTCGACGGTGTAGGTGTTCTCCGCGCCGGCGAACTTCTCCTTTTCGGTCTTGTCGCCGCGGATGACGGGCATCGCCATGTCGTGCTCCAGCGTGTCGGCGTAGATCTCGAGCATCTGCAGGGTCTCGGCGCGCGCCTCGGCCTCGGTCGCGTGGATCGTGTGTCCCTCCTGCCAGAGGAACTCGCGGCCGCGCAGGAACGGGCGGGTCGTCTTCTCCCAGCGCAGCACGCTGCACCACTGGTTATACAGGCAGGGCAGGTCGCGCCAGCTGTGCACGACGTGGCTCCAGTGCTGGCAGAACAGCGTCTCGGACGTGGGACGGATGCACAGGCGCTCCGGCAGCTCCTCGCTGCCGCCGACCGTGACCCACGCGCACTCCGGCGCGAAGCCCTCGACGTGATCCTTCTCCGCCTGCAGAAGGCTCTCCGGGATCAGCAGCGGCATGGACACGTTTTCATGCCCCGTCGCCTTGAATTTCGCATCGAGCGTGTTCATGATGTTCTCCCAGATGGCATAGCCGTAGGGGCGCAGGATGAACAGTCCCTTCACCGCGGAATAGTCCACGAGCTCCGCCTTGGTGCACACATCGGTGAACCACTGGGCAAAATCGACCTCCATATCGGTGATCTGCTCCACTTTTTTCTCTTTTGCCATAGCTGTTGAATCTCCTTGTATGAAAAATCGTCAGGGTACAATATAACTAAATTATTGTATGAAATTCTGTGCGTCTTGTCAAGCAAAACCCTGTGATTTGACGCTTTCCGGCAGAAAATTCGATTTTCACTCTTGACGATGCGCCCATCGTCCCATATAATATTTCAATGGTACAGCGTCGAATGGGCAGCGCCCCCGACGCGCCAGCTGGAGGTGACACCTATCAACAGACAGAGCTATATGGCGGAGATCAGCAGCCTGCTCGGCCTGATCACCGACGAGGATACCCGCGAAGTGCTCATCAAGAAGATGGAGCGCATGTTCGACGCGGCGGAGGATGAGCAGAAGCTCATCCATGATATCGGCAGCCCCACGAAGGTCGCCGTCGCTCTGATCCGTTACGCGGACAACGGTGTCGTCACGCCGGAAGCGGCAGCCGTGATCGACTCCGTGACCGATGACGAACCGGAGCAGGAAGACGATTTTGACACACTCAGCTCCCTCGACGCGCAGCCGGAGCTTCTGATCCCCGAATCGGAGACCGAAGCGCCCGAGGCTGAGACTGAGACCGAACCCGAGCCCGAAGCAGTCGACGACGAGACTGCCGACGCCCCCGACGAGGCGCCGGAGGTCGAAGCGTCCGAGCCGGTGCCGGAGGACGAGCCCGTCCCCGACGAGGCGCCGGAGGGCCCCGAGGCGGCCGCCGAGGACGCCGAGACGGATGCGCCGCTGGATCTGTTCGAGGTATTCACCGGCAAGAAGACCGGCGCGCCCGAGGACGCGCTCCCGGAGGACGAACCCGAAACGCCCGAGGTCCCGGCCGAGTCCGCGCCGGAAGCGGCAGAGCCGATCGACGGCAGCGGCTTCTTCTCCGAGGCTGCCGATCTGGACGCCCCCGCGCGGGAAGCGCTCGACGCGGAAGCGCCGACGGTCGAGGAGACCGACAATTTCATCGAAGACGAGCCGCTCGCGCCCGAAGTGCCCGAGACGGCGGAGGCGGAGGACGAAGCGCTGCCGGAGATCGACGCCGAGGCCGAGGCGGAAGCGCTCGACGCCATCGAGGACGAGGAGCTGTTCTCCGATCAGATGCCCGAGCTGGACGCCGAAGAAGAGGACGAGCCGCTCACGGTCACGAAGGTCAACACCTTCCTCGCCATCCTGTATTTCATCATCCCGGGTCTGGTCATCGGTCTGCCGGTGTTCCTGGTGCTTCTGGTTTTGAATCTTGCGTTCCTGGCCGTCGCCGCCGCCGTGCTCGCCGCGGCTGTGCTGCTGGTGCTCACGGGACTGACGCCGCTCGGACTGCCGGACAAGCTGCTCTGCTTCGGCGGAGCCGCCGCCGCGCTCGCGGTCGGTCTGGTGCTGCTGTGGTTCACGATCTGGTTCTTCCTGCGCGTGACCTGCGGCTGGGTCCGTCTCATGACCCGCGGCGGTAAGCGTCTCAGCCGGAAGGAGGTCGAGATCGTATGAAAAAAGCATGGAAGGTCGTATTGATCATCGCGCTCGTCGTACTGATCCTCGGCGAGGTTGTGCTGGGCGTGGGTCTGCTCATGCAGGGCAGCCCGCAGACCGTCTGGAACACTGCCAACGAGATGTTTGGCTTTGACAACATGGTCGCATTCTTCCAGTCCGAAAACGTGCAGCAGCCAATCCGCAGCTGCATCGAATGGGTACAGGCGATCGTACGCTGAAGCATTCCCTTCCCCGCTCGCTTCTGAGCGGGGAAGATTTTTGCTCTCACACGAAACGAAACTTTTCATTTTCTCTTGACAACGCGCTTCCGGGTGTGTTATGATATAGAAAACGATATGTTTCGTTTTGTATACTTCACAAACCTGAGGAGGCAGATCCCATGCGAAAGCTTGACGAAGGCAGACGCGCCACGATCCTGGCGTATATCAATTCCTTTTATGACGAGAGCGCCGCACCTCCCTCCGTGCGCGAGATCGCCGAGGGCACAGGGCTGCCCGTGGCGACCGTGCACCGCTATCTGGTGGACATGAAGCAGTCCGGCGAGCTGCGCTACGAGGGTCGCCGGAGCATCAACACGCCCCGCATCCACAAGGAGGTCCGCATGATGAGCGCGCCGGTGCTCGGCTCGGTCAGCTGCGGTCCCGGACAATGGGAGGAAGAGGACGTGCTGGAGTACATCCGCCTGCCCGAGAGCTTTTACGGCGAGGGCGATTTCTTCGTGCTCGTGGCGAAGGGCGAGTCGATGCTGGATGCGGGTATCAGCCCGGGCGACTACGTCGTGATCCGCAAGCAGAACACCGCCCACGAGGGCGACATCGTCGTGGCGCTGTATAACGAGGGGCTGAGCAACCTGAAGCTGCTCGCCCGCGAGGAAGACCGGCTCGTGCTGCGCTCGTGCAACGCCGACCGCGCGCAGTACCCGGATATCCCGGTCGACGCGCTGCAGGTGCAGGGCGTGGCCGTGGGCGTGATGCACCGCTTCGGCAGCCGGGTGTAAGGCCATGAAGCAGCACACCTATCTCTGCATCGACTTAAAGTCGTTTTATGCCTCGGTAGAGTGTGTGGAGCGCGGGCTCGACCCCATGAAGGCGCGGCTCGTGGTCGCGGATCCGGAGCGGTCCACGGGCACGATCTGTCTCGCGGTGTCGCCGGAGCTCAAGCGGCTCGGCGTGCGCAACCGCTGCCGTGTCTATGAGATCCCGAAGGATCTGGACTATATCATGGCCGTGCCGCGCATGCAGCTGTATATCGACTACGCCGCCGAGATCTACGGCATCTATCTGGAGCACATCGCGCCGGAGGACATGCACGTCTACTCCATCGACGAGGTGTTTCTGGATGTGACGCGGTATCTGCCGCTCTACGGGTTCACGCCCCGGCAGATGGCGGCCTTCCTGATGAACGAGGTGCGCGACCGGCTCGGCATCCGCGCCACCTGCGGCGTCGGCACGAATCTCTATCTGGCGAAGATCGCGCTGGACATCCACGCCAAGCACGCGCCGGATTTCATCGCGGAGCTGGACGAGAAGACCTATTGCGAGACGCTCTGGACGCACCGCCCGCTCACGGATTTCTGGCGCATCGGTCCCGGCACGGTCCGGCGGCTGGAGCGTCTGGGGCTGTACACGATGCGCGACGTCGCCCACGCGGACGTGGACGCGCTCTACAAGAGCTTCGGCATCGACGCGGAACTGCTGATCGACCACGCCTGGGGCCGCGAGAGCACGACGATGGAGGACATCCACCACTATCACACCGCCTCCCGCTCGCTCTCGAGCGGTCAGGTGCTCATGCGCGACTATGCCTTTGAGGAGGGCAAGGTCATCCTGCGCGAGATGATGGAGCAGCTCGCGCTCGACATGATGGCCGAGGGCGTGGCGACGCGCTCCGTGACGATCTGGATCGGCTACTCCGGGCGCGAGCGGCACGACAGCGCGAGCGGCACCGCTTCCCTCGAGACCGAGACGAACAGCGCCCGGGCGCTGGTGCGCGCGGCGCTGGAGGTCTATGACCGCGTCGTTTCGCCGCAGCGGGCGATCCGGCGCGTGAACATCAGCTGCAACCAGCTCGCGCCCGAGACGGACGCATATCAATATTCCCTGCTCGACGGCGACACGCGCGAGACGCTGCAGCGCGACCGCAAGCTGCAGCAGACGGTGCTGGCGCTCAAGCAGCGCTATGGCAAGAACGCCGTGCTCAAGGGCGTGGATCTCACAGACTGCGCCACCGCCATCGAGCGCAACGGACAGATCGGAGGACACAAAAGTGGCTGAAGCGATCCGGGCAAAGATGCCCCCATCCCAGCGCGCCAAGCAGTTCGCGCCCTTTGACGCGCTGAGCGGACTTGGCGCGGCGCTGGAGCGCAAGCGGCGAGAGCGTGAGCGCACCGAGCGCCCCATCCTGCCGGAGGAGCGCTGCGCGGACTTAAATGATGCACTCTGCGCCCTGCAGCCGGACGACCGCGTGACCGCGCGGTACTATCGCCGGGGCGCGCAGCGCGTGATCACCGGCTATGTTGCGGCGATCGACGGCGTGACGCACACGCTCACCATCGGCGTGACGCGCATCGCCTTCGCCGATCTGCTGGATCTGCAGAGACTGTAACCGGGATCTCACCGGAACGAAAGCACGCAGAGGGGGAAGCGTTGCATTGAAGATCAAAAACCGAACCCTTGTCCTGCCGAAGCCGCGGCTGCCGCGCTCCGGGCGGCGTCTTGCGCGGGTGCTGATCCTCGTTCTGATCGCCGCCGCCGTCGCGCTGGCGCTGCTTCGGCACCGGGCGGACACCGCCGTGACCGTCACGCTCCCGACGCAGCCGGTCACGCTGGGCGGACAGGAATGGGACAACCGCAGGGCGGCCTATCCGCTGCTGTCCTATCGCGGCGTGACCTATCTGCCGGAGACCGCCGTGGGCAGTCTCGGGCTGAAAATGGAGCGTACGGCGGAGGCGGGGCTCTCCGTCTCCGTGACCGGAGAAGCGCAGCCGGACGCCCCCGAGACCCGGGCGCTGCCCAACCCCAAGCGCAGCAGCGCCGCGGTGCTCGACTGCCCGATCACCGTGGTCGGCGTGCCATACGACAACGCCGAGGCGCCCTATCCGTTTCTGGAATACCGGGGCGTGACCTATCTCCCGCTGACGGTGGAGCTCTGCAGCGGACCGCTGTGTCTGAGCAGCGCGCGGAGCGCCGACGGCGCCCTCTCGCTGCGCGCCACGGGAAAGCTGCGTCCGGAGCGGCACGATCTGCCGCACTTCATTCTCCACATGGGCGGCATAACAGCCGACGGGCAGCTGCACACCAACAGCATCGAGGCGGCAAACCATTCCTATGACGCGGGCTATCGCTGGCTGGAGCTCGACTTCAACTGGACGAGCGACGGCGCGCTCGCCTGCCTCCACGACTGGGGGAATCTGGTGCGGCACCAGCTGGGGCTGTCGATGGAGATCCCGCTGTCGAGCACGGAGTTTGAGCGCGTGAACGCCGAAAACCCCGCCTTCCAATCCTTCACGCCCAAGCTGCTGAAGCCATGGCTGGAGGCGCATCCGGACGCCATGATCGTGACCGACGTCAAGGAGGACAATGTGCGCGCGATGCAATGGCTCGCCGAGCACTATCCCGACCTGCGCGACCGGATGATCGTGCAGATCTACAGCATCGACGAATATGAGCCAATCTGCGCGCTGGGCTATGAGAACATCATTCTGACCATGTACCGCATCCCCTGGGCGGAGTACCGGGATCTCGAGCGTCTGGCGGACTTCATCGGCAGCAGCCGGATCCTCGCCGTGACCATCGCGGCGCAGGATTCCGTCCGGGACGTGTTCGACTATCTGGTCTCCACGGGGATCCCGGTATATGTCTATACGCCGAACGAACCGGCAGAGCAGACCAAATGGGCGTCCGCGGGCGCCTACGGCATGTACACGGACTACGGCGACGTGCGCGCCGCGGCACAATGAGAAAGTGAGGCGAAACCATGACAGCAAAAGAGGCTCTGGCGCGGCTGCGCGCCGGAAACGCGGCGTACTGCGCCGGAGAACACACCATCGGCGACACGGGCGCGGAGATCCGCCTGCACACCGCGGAGCACGGGCAGCAGCCCTACGCCATCGTGATCGCGTGCTCAGACTCGCGCGTGATCCCGGAGGCGATCTTTGACGCGGGCATCGGCGAGCTCTTCGTGATCCGCGTGGCGGGCAACGTCATCGACAACCACCAGCTCGGCAGCATCGAGTATGCAGCGTCCCATCTCGGCGCGAAGCTGCTCGTCGTGCTGGGGCACACGCGCTGCGGCGCGGTGGACGCCGCCATGCACCATGACCCGGAGGGCTTCATCCGGTTCATCACGGACGAGATCGCGCTCGCCGTCGCGGATGAGCAGGACGAGGAGACGGCCTGCCGCTTAAACGCCCTGCACAGCGTCCGGCGCATCGAGGAGAGTCTCGAGATCCGCCATCAGGAGGAGGCGGGTCTGCAGGTCCGCGCCGCGCTGTACCATGTGGACACCGGCGCCGTGGAGTTTCTGTCATGACAGCGCGCGGCGCGTTTCTGAGCTGTGCCGCGGCGCTGCTCCTGCTCTCCGGCTGCGCGGCGCAGCCGGAGCCCTCCCCCGACCCGACCGGCACGCCGGCCGCCTCCGCTGCGCCGACCGCGCCGGAGCCGTCGGCAGCCGCCGATCGCCCATTGATCGTCTGCATGGGAGACAGCATCACCGCGGGCTACGGCGTCTATACAAATGATGAGATGTTCAGCGCGTATCTGCAGGAGCTGCTCGGCGAACGCGCGCGCGTGATCGCATACGGAACGCCGGGCGAGACGCTGCACGAGGCATCGGTCTATGCCTCCCCCGCGCTGAACGCCGGGGCGGACATGGTGCTGCTGCAGTTCGGCACGAACGACGCCTCCCCCTCCCTGTTTCACGCGGACGCCTTTCGCGCGAGCGCGGAAGCGCTGATCGACGCGCACGCTGCGGCGCTCGGCGCGGATCAGGTCGTCTTCCTCCTGCCGCCGTGCATCTATCCGGTGAGCGGCGACATCGCCTCGTTCGGCATGTCGGACAACACGCTCGCCGAGGTCCGGGCGATCCTCTCCGAGGTCTGCGCCGAAAAGGGCGTTACGGTCGTGGATCTCTACGCCGCCACCCGCGACCATCCCGAGTGGTTCCCCGACGGGGTCCACCCGGATGCAGACGGGAACAGGGCGATCGCGCAGGCGATCTATGACACGCTGTTTACGGAATAAAAATTGCGCAAAAATTCCCTCTGCGGTTGGAGGTCCGCAGAGGGAATCTTTTTATTTGTTTACGATGTCACACGGACGCAGGATCACACCACACCTTGTGCCATCATGGCCTCGGCGACCTTCAGGAAGCCGGCGACGTTCGCGCCGAGCATCAGGTTGCCGGGCTGGCCGCACTCGACGGAGGCGTCGTAGCAGGCCTTGAAGATCTCCTTCATGATGCCGTGCAGACGCTCGTCCACTTCCTCGAAGCTCCAGCTCAGACGCATGGAGTTCTGGGTCATCTCCAGACCGGAGGTGGCGACGCCGCCCGCGTTGGAGGCCTTGCCGGGGCTGTAGAGCAGACCGTTCTTCATAACGATCTCGATCGCCTCGGGGGTCAGAGGCATGTTCGCGCCCTCGAACACGGCCATGCAGCCGTTGTCGACCAGCGCCTGGGCGCCGGCGGCGTCCATCTCGTTCTGGCTGGCGCAGGGGTGCGCGATGTCGCACTTGACATTCCAGATGTTCTTGCAGCCCTCGACATACTCGGAGCCGGGGACCTCGTCAGCATAGACGCTGATGCGGGCGCGGCGCTTCTGCTTGATGTCGAACAGGACCGGCAGGTTGATGCCGTTGGGATCATAGATATAGCCCTTGGAGTCGGACATGGCAACGACCTTGCCGCCGAACTGGGTGACCTTCTCGGCGCAGTACTGCGCGACGTTGCCGGAGCCGGAGACGACGACGGTCTTGCCTTCGTAGCTCTCGTTCTTCAGGTGCTTCAGAGCCTCGACGCTGTAGTAGCAGACGCCGTAGCCGGTGGCCTGGGTACGGGCGAGGGAGCCGCCATAGGTCAGGCCCTTGCCGGTGAGGACGCCGCCGTCGAAGCGGTCGACGATCTTCTTGTACTGGCCGAACATGTAGCCGATCTCGCGGGCGCCGACGCCGATGTCACCGGCGGGCGTATCCGTGAACTGACCGATGTGACGATAGAGCTCGGTCATGAAGCTCTGGCAGAAACGCATGACCTCGGCGTCGGACTTGCCCTTGGGGTCGAAGTCGGAGCCGCCCTTGCCGCCGCCCATGGGGAGCGTGGTGAGGGAGTTCTTCAGGATCTGCTCGAAGCCGAGGAACTTGATGATGGAGAGGTTGACCGAGGGGTGGAAGCGAAGGCCGCCCTTGTAGGGGCCGATGGCGGAGTTGAACTGGACACGGTAGCCGCGGTTGACCTGCACCTTGCCGTTGTCGTCCACCCAGGGGACGCGGAACATCACGATACGCTCGGGCTCCACAAAGCGCTCGATCAGGCCGGCAGCCTCCCACTCGGGGTGCTTGTCGACGACGAGCTGCAGAGACTCGAACACTTCTTCGACCGCCTGCAGGAACTCGGGCTCGCCGGGATGGTTCTTCTTCACGTCGGCCAGCACGCGCTGCAGATAAGCATTTTCAATCATTGGAATTACCTCTTTCCTCAAAAATTTTGTTTTCTCTCAAAACACCGGAGCCGGGAATGAATCCCCTTGGATCCATGTTCAGTTTACTACCCTTGCGGGCAGAATGCAATTAGTGAATTCGAAAGAAAATATTTTTCAAGTTTTGTGCAAAACGCTAGATTGCGATGTAATTAACGGTGTTCGATTCAGCAACATTAACAAATTCTTATGCTTCTATTAAAAAATGGAATAACCCGCGGCTAAAAAACAACAGTACGCTGACTTTTCGTCAGCGTCAGCTTGTCAAAAAGTCCTTGACGGACTTTTTGACAAGCTGCGCAGTCGCCGATATGTTTGCTGTGCAAACAGCAAATCGACTGAAAACCAAGGGTTTTCAGTCGATTTGCGGCGACGTTGGATTTGACTCGAGGCGGTCTTAACGTCAGACCGGGCGCGCTCCATTCCGCAGCTGCGCGTATGCGCACCGGCTCCATATCCGCTTCCCCGGTCTTCCTTTCCAACATGCACACGCTTGTGCATGTTGGTGAAGGAGGAATGACTTTCGCCGTCATCCATAAGAGGTTCTGCCTCTTATGGTGACTTGCGCAAGTCAGTCCGACGCAGCTCCCCCGCTGCTCTGTTTCGCAAGTCAGAAGCATAGTTTTTTGGCAGTCTCAACATCAGTACGCCGACTTTCCGTCAGCGTACTGCTGCTGATTCATTGCTTCATTGCCGCCGGGGCAGTA